>NZ_CAMQSF010000011.1 GCF_947036865.1 uncultured Caulobacter sp.
AAACCCTCCTCTAAACGGAACCCTCAATCTGTCTCATGGGCGCTGACGGCGGACACTTGCGCCTGATCGCGATAGAAGTTGATCGCGCCAGTGGGACGCCGACCGGCCCGGGCGAGCGCGGTGGCGACGATCGCCGAGTCCAGTCCGCCGGAGATTTCACAGAGCATCGTCTCGGCATCGCTGGCCTCAGCCGCGACGCTGACGTCCACCCAGCGCCTGAGCGCGTCAGCAGGATCGTCCGGCGGCCTGCGCTCGCGCACGATCCGGGCTGGCGACCAAAGGCGCAGGGATTCGCCCGCGCCGACACCATGCCGGCACTCTCCGGGGTCAACGCCCAGGACGCCGCTCAGCGGCGGGGCCGCGCCGGTCCGGCGAGGATCGTCCAGGAGATCGCCGACCCGGCGCCAATCGATCGCAAGCCCTAGCGGCGCGGCCAGGCCCCTGGGGGCTTCTGATCCAATCAAGGTGACGCCGTCCCGGCGCCAGATGAAGGCCTCGACCTGACCGGTAGGATCGCGCAGCACGACCGGCGGGTCGGGGCGTCGCGGGGCCAGCACCGCCACGTAGCCGCCCCAAGCGCTCTGGATGAGGCGCGAGACCGCCTCGATGGGATCCAGATCGACCAGGCCATCGAGCTGAGGTTGGCGCGCCTCCCCAGCCTCTCCCGCCGCTCGATCGAATACGCGCCCCAGCAAGACGCCACCGACGCCGTGCGCGCCGGCAAGCGGCAGGACCGGCAGCGGCGCGGCGCCCTTGACCAGCACCGCCAGGGCATAGGCCTTGACGACATGGCGCCATCCTTGCCGCGCGACCAGGTCTTCGAGCATGGCGTCGAAGGCGGCGGCGGTGGCGCCGGGCGTGCGGACCAGAACGATATAGCCCATGGCTCAGACCACCAGGATCGGGTGGTAGGCGGACAGGCGCTCGGCCTCGTCGTCCAAGACCGCGTCCTCGACCTGTAGCCAGCAATGAGCGTCGAAAGGCCAGACGCTGACGCCAAAGACCCAGGCTGCGTCGTGCCCGAGCGCGCGAAGATAGGCGCGCAGCATGTGGCTGCGAAAAAGGCAGGCGCCGTCGATCGGGAGCCACGGCGTCAGGCGTCGGTAGGCCGCCAGATCGTCGAGGAAGTCAGGCGAGAGCGCCTGGGCCTGGGCGGGCGGTCCGGCAATGAGCTGCGCGAACGGCCGGTACCGGCCGGCGCGCGCGACGAGGACCGCGTGCGCCAGGGCGCGCCATCGCCGCACGGTCGCACGCGCGTCGATCGTCTCGAGGTGCTCCAGGATCCGACGCGCCGTGCGCGCCACCGGCGCGACACAGGCCGGCTCTGTCGTCGGGAGCGTCCCGCGCTCGGCCAATCGCGCCTCAACCAGCGCTCGCGCCAGCGGTTCGGGCGCGCCGTGCACCTGGCCGTCCGGGTCGATAACCACGCCCCTGATCGCGGGCAGGCAGAAATAGGCGTCGGCTTCGGCGTCGAGCAACACCAGGTCGTCCTCGACGCTGACTCCGCGCACGTGTCGGGCCAGGCACAGCGACATGCTGCCTCCAGAGACTTTGGGAAAGACAGGGAGCCGGCGCCGCGCGGCGCCGGCGCGCCCGCTAGACAGGGTCGTAGTAGAGCGGCAGGCCTTCTTCCATGTGCATAGTGCCGCCGCCGGCTCGGGTCAGGGCCATGGCGCTGCCGAGGCGGATCAGTCGAGGCATGGAGGTCATTGGACCGTCTCCATGAGCGTATGCCGCGCAAAAGCGCGATGAGACGGCGCGCCGTCGGATTGTGACCGGCAGGCGCGCCGCACGGAAGACGGCGTCCGCGAGCGGGCGCCGTCCGCGCCGGGTTCAGAGCGGGTCGTACCGGATGAACTCGACGGACTCGGCCTTCAGGGTGCCGCCGCTGGCCTGGGTCAGCTGCTTGGCCGAGCCGAGGCGGATCAGTTGCAGGGAGTCACGCATCGCAGGTCTCCTTTCGTTCAGCCGCGGGTTGCGGCTTAATCAGGAGGCGACGCGGAGGTGGTATATTCAAACTATATCCGGGCTATATCTGCAGCCGCTCGAGGGTCGCCGAAAGAACCCGCGCCGCGCCCTGGATGCGCCGGCGGTAGAAGGCCCGGGCGAGCGCGCGCAAGCGGCCGGGGTCGGGATAGGCCTGCGCCAGTTCGGCCATGACCGCCTCGGTGTCGCCGATCACCAGGGCTTCGGCCGCAATAAACACCGACAGGGGCTCACGCGTGCGCCGCAAAGCAGCCAGCAGGGTGCGGTCTCCGGCCAGGGCCACGATCACATCGAAGACCTGGTTGGGATCCTCGCCGTCGATCAGCGGCCAGGACGCGCGCCTTACCGGCCCAACGCCACGAGCCGCACCGCCCCGGGCATCGGCCGACAAAGCGGCCAGGACGTGGGCCAGGTTCAAGCGATAGAGTTCGGCCAGGCTCGTGGCGTCATGCGAGCGGCCGACATAGCCGGTCCGGGTGCGGACGATCAGACCTTCGCCGGCCAACCATGCCAGAGCTTCTCGCACCGGGGTCTGGCTGACGCCAAGCGCCTTGGCGAGCAGATTGATGGCCAGGGCCCGGCCCTGCAGCCCCTCCCCCTCCCGAAGCTTCAGCCGAATGGCTTCCAACGCCCGCTCGAACGGATCGCGATCACGGCTCACGACATCCCCACCACAAAGCGGCAAGCGTGAACGTCCCGCTTCCTGGCTGTCGAGGCGCGAAGGGCGCGATGCGCCACCAGGCGGTCAAATGTGTTCGCTCAGAGACTCAACCGGTGGGTGGAAACCAGAAGACGACGGCTCTTCCCCCAGAATCGTGCGGATTGGTTCGCATGGTTTAGAGCAAACCCGTCGCCGATCCCGCGACGGGCGCCGGAATTCGCAAAAACCTGCCCACCTGCACGCAATTGCAACCTTCGGTCATTGATCCGGCTGCGGACGAGCGCCAGATTGCAATTCTGCCTTAGGTTGACCGCGTGTGGTTGCGGAGTGAGCATGTCCCAGCAGGATATCAGCTATGCCCGGCAGTCGGAGTTGCTGTCCACAATCCTCAAGAAGATCCGGGTCATACGAAGGCTCACCCAGGTCGAAGTCGCCGAGGCGATGGGCATCGCCGAGAAGACCTACGAGAACTTCGAGGCGGGTCGAGGACGCTTGCACTTCGACCGCATCAAGCGGTTCGCGGAGGTGACACGCAGCGACGCCTTGGCGATCGTCCACGGCGTCATGTTCGAGGATCCGGAAGTGGCCTACCGGGCGATGGACAACAAGTCGTCCATGATCCTTTGGCTGGCCCACCGGGAGTTCAGCGCCGAGGCCGGAGACGCCGGCGCCCTGCTCCCGGGGACCGCCATTTTCGAGGCCTTCCGGCAGGCATTCGCCCATCTAAAGGCCTTGTTGGCGCGGCGCCGCGACGGGGCCGAGCACTGGCTCGAACGAGAGATCGGCCGGCTCTACCGCAGCGGTGACGCTTCGGAAACTTGACCCAGGCCTAGGCGGGCGGCGGTTTGTCGACCGGCGTCTCGGCCCGGCGGAACCAGACCAGCGGCAGCACCCCATCCTCGGCGGCCATGATCCGGCCGCTCACCGGCTCGGGCCAGGTCGGGTCGTCGATCTTGACGCTGAGCACCGCGCCGCTGGCGTCATTGACCCGCCAGCCTGCCCCGCACTCGCGCTGCCCCGACCAGGCGATGAAGTCCGGGGCCTTGGCCGAGAACTTCTCGGCTGGGGTCAGGGTGATGAGCGCGTCGCTGGCGAAGGTGTCCAGCTTGCCGGTGAAGCCGTCGCCGTCGCGACGGAATTGGCCGATGGTCATCATGAGGTTCTCCTTTTTGCGCTGTCGTGGTCCCCGCCTGGACGATGCCGGCGCCCGACCGGCGGCGGCTCGAGAGACCAGCTGGGGGGAGTTGAGCTGGTCGGACGAGCCGCCGCCTCGCCGCGCTCCGGGGGGAACGAGAGCGCCGCGACGCGCGGGTGCGAAACGGACGCCTGGGCGGGCGGTTGGTGGCGTCCTCGCGAGACCCGCAAGACCCTTGTGTGCCAGCGCCCAAAGGCTCTCAAGGCGCCCAGGACGCCAGTCGTAGAAAGACAGGCCATGGCGTGGAAACGGCGGCTCCGCCCCACGCCGAGCCCCGCTGAAGGCCGGCTTGAAACATCCCCGGCGCGCCGCGCCCGCCCCGCCGGATCGGCGGGGCGGGCTGACCGCCTTAGTCCTCCTTGGGGCCGGTGCTACGCGACCAGACCAGGGTGTGGACCGTCTCGATGACCACCAGGGCGGCGTTGATCGCCGCGCCGAACGAGGGGTCGTCCAGCTTGACCGACAGGTACTCGTTGTTGTCCTTGCTCGTCTTCTTCCAGGCGGCCCCGAGATTGGCGGCGCCGGCGGTGATGCGGAAATCGGGGCTCTTGTCGCTGGGCTTGTCGGCGACCGGGCGGATCTGGACCTTCTTGAGGTTGATGGCCAGGGTGTGGATCTCGCCCGTGAACGAGCCGTCAGCGTTGGCGGTGAAGGCGCCGATGGTGGACATGGTGGTCTCTCCGATCTGAACCGGGCCGCGCCGATCGCGGCCTCGATGGCGATCGCTGGACCGGGGCTTAAAGTCCGCCCCGCAGAGCGCGCCCCGCCCGTCCAAGCCGTGCTTGCGGGCGCGCTCCCGGAGCCTTGCGGAGGACCGAAGGCGTTGAAGTTTCTTGTCTCGCGAGGAATGGGGCGCCTGCGCCCCAAGGGAAGAAAGTCCAAGGCCAAGGTTGCGGGGACGGACCGGTCCCCGGTCAGATCAGGCCAGAAGAGGACGCGGTCGACGCGCCCGGCTCAGATTTTCATGGAGAGACCGCCTGTTCATCTCGGCGCCGGAACGACAACCCTGGCGGCTGGTTCAGCGGCGAGATCCACACCCTGACCATCGGCCTCGAGAGTCCAGGTCCGCCCGGTTGCCGACAAGTCCGCGACATGAGCTCGGGCTTTCGCATCACCTGCGGGAATGCCGGGTTCGGGCCGCCGGACGATGACGAGTAAGGATGACAGCGAGCACCAGTTGGTCAGCCTGGACGTCCCTTGTTCGGCGCGGCGATCAACGCCGCCCTGGCGATCGTCGAGAAGGCGACCCCCTGGTCTGGTCGCGCAGCACTGGCCCCGAGGTGGACTAAGGCGGTCAACCCGCCCCGCTGATCCGGTGGGGCGGGCGCGGCGCGCCGGTCCTTCAGCCCGTCACTCGATCCCTGCCCTCGCGCGGTCCACTGGGCGCTGACGTCTTGATCCGAGGCTGACTGGCGAAGCGCGCGACGCAGGCTATAGGCAGGGACATGCCCGCTCCCGTCGTCATCGGCGTCATCATCGCCTGCACCGCGCCGACCGTTCACGACGGCGATACCCTGCGCTGCGGGAAGACGTATGTTCGGCTGTTCGGCGTCGACGCCCCGGAAGTGCGGCGCGGCAAGACGGCGGCGGAGCCCTTGGCCTACGAGGCTCGCGATTTGCTTTTCAGCCTGACCCGCGAGCGGGTCGGCTGTCGGGTTGTGGCGGCGGACCGCTACGGCCGGCAAGTGGCCAAGTGCTGGTCGAGCGCCAGTCCTGACCTCAACGCCGCGATGATCCGGTCGGGCCTGGCGACGGAGTGGCGCCGCTACAGCAAGGGCGCTTACGCCGCCGCGCAGGACGAGGCGCGCATCGCTAAACGTGGCAACTGGGCACCGGGGGCGACGGCGCGCCCGGCCCGCTGACCCCGCAGGCGCTAGACCTTGGCGTCCTCGCGGCTCTTGAGGTCTTCGAATGACTTGGGGTCTTCGCCCATCGCCACGGCCTCGGCGCGCGTCCACACCCTCGTCTCGCGGCCCTTGGCGACCTTGATCTGAATTCCGCGCGTACGAATGCCGCGTCCTAGCGTGGTGCAGCAGGTCGAAAGGTTGGCGCCGACCCAGTCATCCCGGTCGAAGGTGATCAGGCCGGGACGCTCGCCATCGTCGCCGGTCTTCTCGAAGGCGGCTTGCATCTCTTCGAGGATGCGGTCGATCTGATCCTGAGTCATCGAGCGGCGATAGGTCGATTCCGCGCGTCGCCGACCGTCGATCCAGACCATCAGCCCGATGGTCCACAGGAAAGCGGGCGACGCCAAACGAAAGCGGCCGATCCCAAAGGATCGGCCGCGCCGGTCTTGCCGAAAAGATGACGGGTGGCCGCAAGGCCGCCCGTCCCTCCCTACTCGGCCGCGTCCAGCAGAGCCGCGACCTCAGCCTCGTCCGCTGCGGTCTGTTCGGCCTCGCCGCCGCCCAAGACATCGTCCACGTCGGGCGCGACCTCCTCGGCCTCGTCTTGAGCGCCCGCCCCCTCGGGCGCCCCGGCCTCGGGGGTCGGGCCTTGATCGTCGTCCTCGGCGGACGCCTCGGCACGCGGACTGACGGTGCGCAGGACGGGCGGCAGCCATCCGGCTTCGACCAGCAGCGGCTCGGCCGCCTCGACCATCTGCGGCTTCTTCAAGCCCGACAGCCGCCCCGCCACCTCGGCCGACACACCATCGCCGACCGCCGCCATGATCTGGGCCTTGGTGACGCGGTCCAGGTAGCGCACGGCGGTCGGCCTCCAGTAGGCCCGCATGTCGAGATCAAGCGCCGTGGCCAGGGTCTCGACATGGGCCAGGATCGTTCGCTCACGACGCTCCCAGGTGCGCAGGCCATCGAGCGTCAGGCTCACGCAGTGGGCGAGCAGACAGGCGCGGCTGTCGGCGTCGAGCCCGACCACGAACGCCCAGATGTCCTCGGGGGCGCCGGGGACTTGGCGCGCCCAATGGCTGTGGCGTTCGGCGATGGAGAGCCCCGCCGGGCTTTCCTCGATGCCTTCGCCAAAGCCATTGAGGTTGCGCGACCCCCAACGGATGTCGAGGCAGGTCGCCGGAACGCCGAGGGCGAAGACCCGGCTGACCAGAGCGTGGACCAGGGCGAGTTGGGCAAGGTCCGGGTCCTGGGCCAGGGCGTCGCGAAGGGCCGCGGTGCGATGGGCGGTCAGTTCGGCGATCACGCGGTCGGGCAGCGGCGCGGCGGCGTCACCGTCGGGCTCGTCGATGTCGTCGTCTTCGCCGCCGTCGTCTGCGTCGCCGTCGCCGTCTTCTTCGTCCCTGTCGTCGTCTTCGCCGAGGAATGGGCCGTGATCATCGGCGCCGTCCTGCCCGTCATCGGCCTCGTCTTCCGGTTCGGGCGCGGGCTCGTCCTCGGGGCGGACAAAGCCCCGGTCGATCCGCACGTCGCCGTAGGGCAGCAACACCACCATAACACCGGCTCGCGCCTTCTCTTGCGCCGTGTGGCCGAAGTCGTCGCCCAGCGCCTCCAGTTCGGCTTCGATGGCCTCGAAGCGCGCGGCGACCTCGGGCGGCAGCGGGTCTGCCTCGGCCCACTGCTCGGTCAGGGCCGCCTCTTCAGCCTGCAATGCGTTCACGGCGGCGACCGCCTCGGGCGTGCGCTCAAGCGCGTGTTCCCAGATACGGGCCAGGCCGTGGCCGTGCGGGAATTCGAGGTGAGCGCTCGCCCACTTCCAGCCCTCACGGTCGCGGATGTCCTGGGCCAGAGCGGCGAGCTTTTCGCCGACCAGGCGGTCGAGCAGAACGACGTCCTCGACCCAGCCGTCGTTGTCCTCGGTAAAGAGGTCGCGCAGCACCGGGCCGCCCGCCGCGACATAGGCGTCCAGCCCTAAGAAGCGCACGCGGCGGTCGTCGGCCCCCACCTTCATCTCGGTCATGAGGCGACGGATGGCGTAGGGCTGGCGATTGCCCGGCGACAGCTGCTCATAGACCTGCATCTGCCGCACCGGATCGGGATTGACCGCGAAGGCGGTCACCTGATCGAGGGTCAGGACCCCTTCGCGATAGAGGTCGAGCAGCGCGGGCGACACCGCGCCGAGCCGCAGGTGCTTGCGCACGGTCTCGGGGCTTGGCCCGAACCGCGCGCTCAGCTCCTCGGCGCTGTAGCCCTTGCGCTCGGCGAGGTCCTTGTAGGCTTCGTACTGGTCAGCCGGGTGCATCGGTTCGCGGCTAAGGTTCTCGTCCATTGAGACCTCGGACGGGTCGTTGACCGTATCGACCACGCAGCGAACCGGCGCCCCCTTGGCCAACCGCTTGCGCTGGGCCAGCAGGCGTAGGGCTTGGCGACGCCCTTCGCCCGCGCTGACGAGGTAGTAGCCGGTTTCGCGCCCATCCTTGATCTCGGGTTCGACGACGAGCGGTTGCAGCACGCCCTTGTAGGTGATTGAGGCCGCGCGGGACTCGATCACCTGGGCGCTGTGACCGACGCGTCGGACGTTGCGAGGCGAGGCTTTCAGGCGGTTCAAGGGAATGTCCCGAACCTCGCCGTACTGGACGACGATCTGGCTGGGCTTGGCGGCCGAAGCGTCAGCGACGGTCGCGCGGGTTTCTTGGGGGGTCATGTCTGCCTCCTTGGGCAAGGGTTGCAGGCACGCGGAAGGCGCGCCTGAAACCCTGCCAAGCGGCGAGCGCGGGGGTGCAAACGGAGGGGCGTCTTCGCGGGGACCCGCCTGCAGGACGCGACCTGGCGATGGCTGATCCCTGTCGACACGGCCGAAGGTGGGCGGAAGACGATCCGAAGTGCGCTGGGGGCGGAGCCCCAAGCCACGGCCGCGGCAGCGGCCAAACAAGCCAAAACTCAGTCGGCCGATCTTATCGCGGATCCGGCCTTCGCAGAGATGGGCCCTCGATCGCGGCCAGGGCGGCTAGCCAGGCCGGCGTATCGGGTTCGGCCGTCACAGAGATGGACCCTCGTGGCCTTATCGTCGCAGCGCGCCCACCGCGCCTCGCGCTGTGACCCATAGGCCAAGAACACTCGTAGTGATCCGAGCAACCGAACATCGACCTTCCGCCGACAGGCCAAGCTTGCACCAGGCTGCGGGTCGAGCGACTTGGTATTGGCGGCCTGGCATTGGACCGTCATGGTGACCCAAACGGCCAGGACGCTTTTGATGCCCAGACCCAGCAAGATCGACGAGGAGAGGTGGCGCACCGCGCTTGCCCTGGTGATCGTCGAGACGGGCATGCGCAACTCTCGCCTAGAGGAGCTGCACGCGGGAATCTTCCCGACTTCGGCGGTCGGCGACTACAGCGACGTCAAGGTCGTCACGCCCTACGGCGAGATCCCCTGGTCGCGGCTTTCGCGGCTGTGCGACGAGGAAATGAAGTCGCTGATGATCGAGGTGGTCAATCGCGTCTACACGATCTTGATGAATCCCGAGCCCTTCAAGCGACTAATGGGGGCCGCGCGTTGGAACAAGCCCGAGCCCGATCCGGCCCTGATGGATGTCATCGCCCGCTGGGAGGCCAGGCAGCGTGGGATTTCGGACGAGGAGATCTGGGCGAAGTGGCCTCTGGACGAGTCCAAGCGCCCGCCGCCGATCCGCATGGAGCAACGAACGGCCGCCTATGAGGCCGAGCTCGACGAACCACGGGAGCACTGGTCGTTCGAGGCGACGCCAGGAAGCCTGCGGGCCCTGGCCGAGGCTCCGGTTGCCGACGCGGCCTGGATCGCCAAGGCCCGCGAGGCCCTGCGGCTGGGGGCCGAGGAATGGGAGCGCGATCGGATGACGATCCTAGACGAGGAAGACGCAGCCTATCTGCGCGACGAAACGTGACAACCCAGCAGCGAAGACGCAGGCTCGCGCCTTCGATTCCCACACGGAGCCTACAAGATGAACGTTTCGGATCTCGTCGACGCCGCCGTCGCGGCTGAACCCAAGCTCACCAAGGCCCAGGCGAAGGCCATCATCGATGGCGTGTTCAAGTCGCTCGCGGACGCGGCGGTGAAGGGCGAGGAAGTCTCGATTCCCGGCTTTGGCAAGTTCAAGGTCCAAGCCAAGCCCGCGCGCACGGGTCGCAACCCTTCGACCGGCGCGAGCATCGAGATCGCCGCCAGCAAGAAAGTTGCCTTCTCGCCGGCCAAGCAGCTGAAGGACGCGGTGAATTCCTAATCTTTCGGGCAAGGGGCCATCGACAAAATGGCCCCTTCGCTGGACAAACGCGTCGGTGGACGGCGGTCAGAACAAGCCAGCCGTGCGTCCGCCCCACGGTGCTGTCCCATCTCAACGACCTTAGCCGAAGCCCTGGCCCACGCCCGTAAGCTCTGCCGGACGCTGGCGAGCGCGCCCCTCCCCCAGGTTCGCGCCAAGGAGGTTTTCCAGACCTTGGTGCGTGCGCACGATTGGAGCCCGGCTTAGAAGAGAGATCATCGCCTTTGGGCGGTGGCTCGACAACCGTCCCGCGCCCGGCGCGATCAATGAGCGCTACGAGCGGATGCTGAACGCCCTCTAGGGTTCAGCGCCGGAGGCGGCCCAACCCAGCCGCCGTGACCAAAGGTCTTGTACGCCGCCACGATCAGGCCCGCCACGCCCGCCAGCGCCTGGAAGCGGAGCCCCAAGCCTTTCCAAGCTGGAGGCTCGCCGTGGGCGAGCCGTCGCTACGTCGGATCTACGCGGGTTGGTGTCAGACCGGCTAGTCGAAGAGCCCTCCCAGGAAGCCCCGACGCCGGCCGTGGCCACCACCGTGACCGCCGCCGTGCTTTCCGCCCCCGTGCTTTCCACCGTGGCCGCCGCGATCATGATCACCGCGATACTCCCCTTCCCAGGGGCCGCCGTACTCGGGCGCCTGCTGACGCGGCGTCGGCGCGGGCTGAGGCGGCGGGGCCGCTTCATAGGCCATGCTGCGCTCGATGATCTTGTCGAGTTCGCCCCGATCCAGCCACACACCACGGCATTTCGGGCAGTAGTCGATCTCGATGCCTTGCCGATCCGTCATGACCAGATCGACGCGGCAGACGGGGCACAGCAGACCGCCTTCATGGCGGGCGGCGGACATCGTATCGGTCATTCGCAAGCTCCTCGGAACGGCTGCCCTGTGACGATGGCGACGGATTTTGGAACCCGCCAGGACTGACGGCCACTTAAGAACTCGCACGAGGCCATATAGTGGCGCTCGGCACGCTGGTTCCTGTCAAAGTATGGCGGAAAGACCTGCCCCTGTTGGAGACGTCCGTACGCCATGAAGGTTGATCCGACCGCGCTGTGGGAGACTGCCAACCACGTCTTCAACCTGGCCCTGGCCTTCATCCTGGCCTTGCCGGTCGGTTGGGATCGCGAGCGCGAGGAGCGCAGCGCTGGCATCCGGACGTTCCCGCTGGTCGCCATCGCCGCCTGCGGCTTCGTGCTGGTCGGCATCGCGGTGCTCGGCCGCGGATCGCCCGGCCAGGCCCGGATCATGGAAGGCCTGATCACCGGCGTAGGATTCATCGGTGGCGGGGCGATCCTCAAGCAAGGCGCCCGCGCATCCGGAACCGCGACCGCCGCCAGCCTCTGGGCGACCGGGGCGATGGGAGCGGCGGTCGGCTACGGCCTCTACGACATCGCCGTCGTGCTGGCCCTGACCACCTACCTGACCCTGCGGTTTGCCCGCCCGCTTAAGCAAGCCGCCCGCGATGATAAGGCCGACAGTGAGGCGACCGCTGGCGAGGATCGCGGCGAATATAGCTAGGCACTGGACCGTCCAGCGTCCCCGAACCGTTCCGGCGCTGCGGCTACAGCCGCCGCGCCGGAAGGTCTCGCCTGATTCCTCCGTAGTCGCCCTGAGCCAGGCTGGCGTGAGTGGCAGGCGACAGCCGCCGATTGATCGGATAAAGGCGCCGTCGTGAGCCGCTCGACCGCCATCGCCAGATTCTTGGCCCGCGACGCCTTCCTGGTGCTCGCGACCTTGGCGATCGCCCTCCGGATCATGCTCCCGGCCGGCTACATGCCAGGCCAGGCCACCGGCGACAGGCTGCCGTTCGCTCTGGTGCTCTGCACCGGCAACGGCCCCATGACCATCCAGCCCGGTGAAGACCTGGGGGCGCGCCACGGCGAGGCGCCGGGCGAGCCGTCCGCTCACGACACCCCCTGCCCGTTCGCCGCCCAGGGCGCCGCGGTCGCGCCGCCGACCATCACCGCCGTCGGCCAGGCCAAGGCCGTAGCCTATGCCGAACGGCCCTTGGCCGCCGCGGCGAACCTGACGCCCGGCCGAGGTCTTGCGGCCCCACCGCCTCCGCCGACCGGTCCTCCCAGCGTCCTGATCTGATCTCCGGCGGCCTTGCGCCGCCATCCGAGCCCGCGCGTTCGCGTCGAACCGCGCGCGGCAGATCGATCACGGCCGTCTCGCGCGGCCCAAGGACCTGAACAACGCCATGAAATCGCTCCTGCTGGCCGCCTCGGCCATTACCCTCTGCACGCCTGTCACCGCCCTGGCCGCCGATCTCGCGGCCGCCAACGACCAGACACCGGCCGATAGCCAAGTCTCGTCGGTCATCGTCACCGCCCGCCCGAACCCCGAGGACCCGCAGGTCGTCGCCGACGCCCGCCGACGGCTGTCGGAGACCCCCGGCGGCGTGTCGGTGGTCTCGCAAGAGAGCTACATCAGCCGCCAGGCCCTGGCGCTGGACGACATGCTGCGCGACGCCCCCGGCGTCTACGCCCAGCGCAAATGGGGCGGCGACATCCGCATCTCGATCCGCGGCTCTGGCATCGGCAACACCGTCCACAATCGCGGGCTGCTGCTGGCCCAGGACGGCGTGCCGCTGAATGAAGCCGATGGGTTTGGTGACAGCCAGGTCGCCGACCCGCTGAACACCCGCTACGCCGAGGTCTATCGCGGCGGCAACGCCCTGCGCTTCGGCGGGGCCTTGCTGGGCGGGGCGGTCAACCTGGTCACGCCCACGGGCAAGGACGCGGGCTTCGCCAACCAAGTCCGGATCGACGGCGGCTCGTTCGGGCTGCTACGTGAGCATGTCGCCATCGCCCGCCAGTCGGGGAGCTGGGACGTCTATGCCGCGGCCACAAACCAGACGGCCCAGGGCTGGCGCTCGCAGAGCCAGCAGAACATCCAGTTCGGCTCGCTCAATATCGGCCGCAGCTTCGGCGAGGACCGCGAGGTCCGCTTCATCGTCAACGGCTCGAATATCAACCAGGAGATCCCCGGATCCCTGACCCTGGCCCAGTTCCAGGCCAATCCGCACCAGTCGGCGGCCGGCAACCTCTCCGGCGACCAGAGCCGCAACCAGCGCGGCCTGCGCGGTTCGCTGCGCACCACCTGGCGGCTGGACGACAGCTTGGTGTTCGAGGGCGCTGTCTATGCGGTGTGGAAGGACCTGGACCACCCGATCTTCCAGGTCATCGACCAGCAGAGCCGCAACTGGGGCGCCTTCGGCCGCTTCGACTGGGACGGCGAACTGGCCGGCAAGCGGGCCGACGCCTTCTTCGGCGCCTGGGTGCGGACCGGCGACTTGGACAGCAATTTCTACGTCAACAATCGCGGCGCTCGCGGCGCGCCGACCTCGCGGACCTTGCAGAACGCCAAGGCCGTGGACGTGTTCGGCGAGGGCCGTCTGTTCGTCACCGACCGCGTCGCCGTGGTGGCCGGCGCGACCTGGGGCGAGGCGCGGCGCGACTACACCAGCTTCGCCATCCCCGGCCAGGCGGCGACCTTCAACCTCAAGGCCGACAAAACCTATGACTGGGTCTCGCCGCGCGTCGGCCTCCTCTGGCAGGACGAGACCGGCAACCAGGTCTTCGCCAACCTGACCCGCTCGGTCGAGCCGCCGAACTTCAGCTCGATGAGCCCGACCAATACCGGCTTCGCCCCCGTGAAGGCGCAGAAGGCCTGGACCGGCGAGGTCGGGGCGCGCGGCCACAAGGGTCCGTTCACATACGACCTGACGCTCTATCGCGCCGAGCTTCGGGACGAGATGCTGCAATATGCGGTGACCTCGTCGATCCCGGCCTCGACCTTCAATGCCGACAAGACAATGCACCAGGGGATCGAGGCGGCGCTGGACTGGGCCGTGGCCCCGCGCTGGCGCCTGCGCCAGACCTGGAGCCTGTCGGACTTCCGCTTCAAGGACGACGTGCAGTTCGGCGACAACCGCCTGCCGATCGTGCCGAAGACCTTCTACCGCTCTGAGGTCCGCTACGACGACCCGCGCGGCTGGTTCATCGCGCCGTCGGTCGAGTGGTCGGCCAGCGACGCCTGGATCGACTACAAGAACACCCAGGCCACGCCCAGCTATGCGATCGTCAATCTGAACGCCGGCTGGAAGGTCACGCCCGCCGTGTCGCTGTTCGTCGATGCCCGCAACCTGACCGACAAGGCCTATGTCTCCAACACCCAGGCCGCCGTCGCCTGGACCGCTGCGACTGCCACCCTGTGGCCCGGCGACGGCCGGTCGATCTTCGGCGGGGTCACCGTAAACTTCTGACCTATGCAGGCGCGCCCGGCGCGTCTGCCCCACCCGCCCTTTCGAGCCGCTACACCTGTCCCCCCATGGACGAGTCGGTCGGCCAAAACAGGGCGCTACGGTTTGCGAACCCCTCGTCCTTGCCCCAATTCAGGGTGCGCCGGCCAAGCGTGAGGTGAATCTTCGAGCCCATCACGCGATGGATCCGCGCCTGGCCGGATGGTTCAAGTTCCGTGTGAGCTCCTTGCATCGCGCACGGTGACGCCGATCGACGGCGGGCCTGGTCGTGCCAACCTTGGGCGAGCGACGCTGAAGGCTGAATCCTTGGGGAGCCCCTCAGCGGGCCTCGCCGCTCGGTGGGTGACCAATCAGCTGGGCGCATAGTGCTTCGGCCAGGTCCGGGTCCCCGTCGGCGATGGCCTGACCCAGACCCCGGTGAAGTCCGACGTCCTCCAGCTGGCTCTCCGGCGACTGCTTTTCCATCTGCCAGATCCAGAACCGGGTGGCGACGTTCTGCAGGGCGATCACGAACCGGGCCAGCGTCGGGTTCTGGGCGGCGACGGCGACCGCGCGGTGAAAGGCCAGGTCCATGGCCAGCATGGCGCGAAAATCACCCGTGGCGATGGCGTCTTCGGCGCCGGCGAAGGCGTCGAGAATGGCCACGACATCGGTCGGACGGCGATTGCGCGCGGCCAGCGCGGCGGCCTTGCCTTCGAGCATCCGCCGGACCTGAAAGGCGTGCTCGATCTCGGCGACATCGAGGGGCGCGACGATGGTGCCCACGCGCGGGCGACGCACCACCAGCCCCTCGATGGCCAAGCGCCCCAGGGCGTCCCGGATGCCCGCGACACCGCCTGCGTAGCGGGCGGCCAGGGCATTCTCCTCCAGGACCTGCATGGGCGGCAGATCACCCAGGATGATGTCCTGCAGAAGGAGGTCATAGAGCCTGGCCTTCTGGAGACCGGGCGACCAGGCGCCGTGCGGCGCGACACTATTGAGGGGCCCCTTCATGGGCGGGGCGCGATCGACGACTTCATGGCCAAGGTCCTAGTGACAAACCCCGCCGACGTCATTCCCATTGGCCTCTAAAATGTAAGACTTTCGAACGGCGACAAGCGCTTGGCCCGGGCCGGCCGCCCGCTCTAAGTCGCCGCCATGTCCTGCCCCCACCCTGCTCCCGGCGCCGTCGCATCGGCGTTCCAACAGGCCCTTGAAGCCGGCGCGGCCCTGGCCGGCGCCACCGCGCCCAATCCACCGGTCGGGTGCGCCGCCCTAGCCGCCGATGGCGAGATCCTGGCTGTCGCCGCCCACCATGGCGCCGGTCACGCCCATGCCGAGGTCGCCGCGCTGGAAGCCTGTCGCCAGACCGGCCGGCTGGATGCGGTGAGCGCCCTCGTCGTCACGCTCGAACCCTGCAATCACCACGGCCGCACCCCGCCCTGCGTCGAGACCATCCTGGCCAGTCCCGTCCGCGCCGTCTGGATCGGCACGCCAGATCCGAACCCGGCGGTGCGCGGCGGAGGCGCGCGCCAGCTCGCCGCCGCCGGTCTGGACGTGACCTTCGCCGCCGACCTGCCCCACCCGATGGCGCCGCGGCTGGCCGCCCGGAGCGCCCGGCTCATCGCGCCCTTCGCGCGGCGCCTGCGAAGCGGCCGGCCGTGGGTGACGGTCAAGCAGGCCCTGCGATCGGATGGCTCCATGATCCCGCCCGCCGGCGCCAAGACCTTCACCAGCGCCACGTCGCTGGACCTGGCGCACGCCTTGCGCCGCCGCGCTGACGCCATCGTCACCGGCTCTGGCACGATCCTGGCCGACAGCCCTCTCTTCACCGTGCGGCGGGTCCCCGACCCGCGCCTGTCCCCGCGCCGCCTGGCCATCCTCGACCGCCGCCGCCGCGTCCCGGCCGCCTATCTGGCCCGGGCACGGATGCAGGGCTTCGCGCCGAGCCTACACGACGACCTGCCGACGCTGCTGGCGCAACTGGCGGAAGATGGCGCCCTGGAGGCTTTGATTGAGGCTGGGCCGACCGTGACCACGGCGGTGCTGGCCGGCGATCTCTGGGATGAGCACGTCGTCATCAGGACAGCGGACGCGGCCGATCAGGACGACCGGATCGAGGTTCGGCTGGCCCACGATCTGGAGGCCCGCGCCTGATGTTCACCGGGATCATCGAGACCGTCGGCGAGACCCTGTGGGTGACGCAAGCGGGGGACGGCGCCCTCAAGATCGGCCTGGCCACTGGGTTTTCCGATCTGACCCTGGGCGAAAGCGTCGCCGTCGATGGCGTCTGCCTGACGGTGATCGCCCAGGACGACGCTGGAGAGGCCACCTTCTTCCTCAGCGCCGAGACGCTGGCGCGCAGTACCTTCCCGACCCTCGCCGTCGGCGCCCGCGTCAATCTCGAACGGGCGCTGCAGGTGTCGGCGCGGCTGTCGGGTCACATCGTGCAGGGTCATGTCGATGGCCTGGCGCGGATCACGGCCATCACCGGCGACGAGGACGATCGTCGCGTGCGCCTCAGACTGCCCGACGGCCTCTGGCCCTACTGCGTCGAGAAGGGATCGATCACCCTGAACGGCATCAGCCTGACCCTGACCGATGTCGGCCCGATCCAGGCCCCTGACGGGTTCAGCGTCGGCGTCGCCCTCATTCCCCACACCTGGACCCACACCACCCTGCGGCACGCGGTCGTCGGCGATCTCGTCAATGTCGAAGTCGACGTGCTGGCCAAATATGCGGAGCGTCTATGTCACGTCTATCTGAAGCGCTCGCACGCCTGAGGGCGGGCGGGATGATCATCGTGGTCGACGACGTCGACCGGGAGAACGAAGGCGACCTGGTCATGGCCGCCGAGCATGTCGACGCCGCCGCCATCGCGTTCATGGCCAAGGAAGGCAGCGGGCTGATCTGCCTGTCGCTGGAGGCCGGGGCCGTCGAGCGCCTGGGCCTGGCGCCCATGGTCGCCGACAACCGCACCCGACGCGGCACGGCCTTCACGGTCTCGATCGAGGCGGCGGAAGGCATCGACACCGGCATCTCGGCCCACGACCGGGCCAAGACCATCGCCGCGGCCACCGCGCCGGGCGCATCCGCCGTCGACCTGGTCTCGCCGGGCCACGTCTTCCCGCTGCGGGCCGCGCCGGGCGGCGTCCTGGCCCGCCGCGGTCACACCGAGGCCTCCATCGATCTGGCGAAACTGGCCGGACTGAGGCCCGCCGCCGTGATCTGCGAGATCATGAACCCCGACGGCGCGATGGCGCGGGGCCCGAGCCTGGACGCCTTCGCGGCGCGTCACGACCTGCCGATCGTCTCGATCGCCGAGCTGGTGGCCCATCGTCAGGCTGTGACCGAAGTGGCGCGCTCGCACCTGCCCAGCGCGCGCGGCGACTTTGAAGTCGTGGCGTTCCGGTCGGCGGAAGCTGAACACCTGGCCCTGATCGCCGGTCCGCGCGATGGCGCCGCGCCGTTGGTCCGTATCCACTCGGAGTGCCTGACCGGCGACGCCCTGGGCTCTGGGCGATGCGACTGTGGCGAGCAGCTGCGCGCCGCGATGGACCGCATCGGCCAGGAAGGCGGTGTGCTGATCTATCTGGGCGGTCACGAAGGGCGGGGCCTTGGCCTGGCCAACAAGATCGCCGCCTACGCCCTGCAGGACCAAGGTCTCGACACGGTGTCGGCCAACCATGCCTTGGGCTTCGTCGACGACGCGCGCGACTACGGCGCGGCGTGCCAGATCCTGCAGGCCCTGGGCGTGCGGCAGGTGCGCCTGATGACAAACAATCCGCGCAAGGCCGAGGCCGTGACGGCCGGCGGCCTGACCGTGGTCGAGCGCGTGCCGGTGCTGGCCCCGATCACCGCCGACAACGCCGCCTATCTCAACGCCAAACGCGACCGGCTTGGCCATGACCTCGGTCACGTCGCCTGAAAGGACCTCACGCCATGACCCATGATCTTCCCCGCATCGCCCTCGTCGTCAGCCGCTTCAATGCCGACATTGTTGACGGCCTGGTGCTGGGCGCCCGCGCGGTCCTCGAGGCCGAGGGCGTCAGCCTGGGCGAGGAGGACATCGTGGAGGCCCCGGGCGCTTTCGAGTTGCCGCTGATCGCCCAGACCCTGGCCGCCAGCGGGCGGTTCGATGGGATCGTCTGCCTGGGCTGCGTCATCAAGGGCGACACCGCGCACTTCGAGTATATCAGCCAGGGGGTCGCGGCCGGCCTGATGACTGCGGGGCTCAGCACCGGACGGCCGATCAGCTTCGGCGTCCTGACGACCTACGACGAAGACCAGGCCCTGGCCCGCAGCCGCGAGGACGTAGACAACAAGGGCCGCGAGGCCGCCCACGCCTGTCTCCAGGCCTGGCGGACGCTCCGGTCGATCAGATCACGCGCGGCCTAGACGGCGCCGCAGGCCGACGACCGCCCGGACTGAACGGCGTCGCCGATTGGGGAGCGGGTGACTGCCACAGGAACGGGCGAACACGCCCATTCCTGTGTCGAACACTCGACATCGAATACTGTCTAACCTCCTGACTTTGCTCTGGAACCAAAGTCTTTCGCTGGGATTGAAGCTGCAGTGAGCGGCCTCGGCAAAGGTTGTCCGGGCCGGCGGTGAGGACAGGGCCAGCCCATGACGACGGCGTCACGCGACAAGATCTTCGAAAAAGAACTGGTTTCGCAGATCCCCCACCTGCGCGCGTTCGCCCGCTCGCTCTGTGGGGATGCGGTTCAGGCCGACGACTTGGCCCAGGACGCCGTCGCCAAGGCCTGGCGCTGCCGTGAAAGCTTCGAGCTGGGCACCAACATGCGCGCCTGGACCTTCATGATCCTGCGCAACCAGTTCCTGTCTGAGAAGCGGCGCAGCTGGCGGTCGGTGGAACTGGATCAGGAACGGGCCGAGCAGACCCTGGTCGCCACCGACAATCCAGCCGCCGCGATCGAGCTGGACGATGTCCGCCAGGCGCTGATGGCGCTGCCGGTCCCGCAGCGCGAAGCCCTGATCATGGTCGGGGCCGGCGGCTTTTCCTACGAAGAGGCCGCCGCGGTGATGAACGTGGCGATCGGCACGGTGAAGAGCCGGGTCAACCGCGCGCGCACCGAGCTGCAACGCCTGCTGGAGACTGGCGACTATGCCCGCGATGGCCGCCCGGTCGGCGAGGCCATGGCCGCGCTCACCCCCTGGGACGTGGCGCAACGCGCCGACGTCGTGCTGGACGCGCAGTCGGCCGCGTGACGGCCGCCCCGCCCCCGGACACCACCCAGCGCCCGGCGACCAGCCTGCTGCGCAAGCTCGGACCTGGTCTCGTCACCGGGGCGGCGGACGATGATCCCAGCGGCATCGCCACCTATTCCCAGACCGGCGCGCAGTTCGGCTATGGCCTCTTGTGGACCATGGTCCTGACCTATCCGCTGATGAGCGCGATCCAGCTGGTCAGCGCCCAGATCGGTCGGGTGACCGGCAAGGGCCTAGCGGCCAATCTTGGCGAGGTGATGCCGCGCTGGGCGGTCAATCTGCTGGTGGTTCTGCTGCTGGTGGCCAACACCATCAACATCGGCGCGAACCTGGCGGCCATGGGCGCGGCCGCCGAGCTTCTCGCCCATCGCGGGTCCCACATCTTCACCGTGGGGTTCGCGGTGCTCTCGCTACTGCTGCAGCTCTTCGTGCCTTACCAGCGCTACGTCGCGTTCCTCAAATGGCTGACCTTCGTCCTGCTGGCCTATGTCGCGGTGCTGTTCACCGTGAAGCTCGATTGGACCTCGGTCATCCAGGGTCTGGTCTGGCCGCGCGCGCAGCCGTCGGCGGCGCTGATCACGGCGATCGTGGCCATCTTCGGGACCACGATCAGCCCGTATCTCTTCTTCTGGCAAGCCGCCCAGGAGGTCGAGGAGGTCAATCGCAAGGCCCATGCCAAGCCGCTGACCGAAGCGCCCAAACAGGCCGGCCGGGCCATGCGGCGCATCCGGCTCGACACCCTGGTCGGCATGGCCGTCTCCAACCTGGTGGCCATCGCCATCATGCTGGCCACCGCCGCCACTCTGCATGTCCAGGGCAAGACCGACATCACCAGCGCCGCCGACGCGGCGCGGGCCCTGGAGCCGGCCGCCGGGCGCTTTGCCTTCCTGCTGTTCGCGCTGGGCATCATCGGCACCGGCCTATTGTCCGTCCCGGTACTGGCCGGCTCGGCCGCCTATGCGGTCGGGGAGTGCCGCAAGTGGAAGTGCGGCCTGGCGCACAAGCCGTGGGAGGCGCCGGGGTTCTATGGCGTGATCGCCGCGGCCACCCTGCTGGGGGTCGGTATCGACTGGTCGCCGCTCGACCCGATGAAGGCGCTGTTCTGGAGCGCGGTGATCAACGGCGTGATCGCCGTGCCGATGATGGCGGCGATGATGCGGGTGGCTTCGCGGCCCGGCCAGATGGGGCAGTTCGTGGTCGGGCGCGGTGTGCGCCTGCTGGGATGGATCGCCACGGTCGTGATGGGCCTGGCGGTGGCGGCCATGGCGCTCTCGCCGCTGCTGCCGCGCGGCTGAAGCGGCCGGGCGCGGAGTCCTCGCGCAACTGGAACCGGGTCAGGTCCAGTTCCGTTGAGCCGATGGAACCGACGCCGAGAGATAGCGCCCGATGATCTACGACGCCCTCATCGTCGGCGCCGGCCCGGCAGGCCTGACGGCGGCTACCTATCTCGGGCGCTTCCGCCGCAAGGTCCTGGTGCTCGACGGCGGCCCGTCCCGCGCCAGCTGGATCCCCGAGAGCCACAACACGCCGGGCTTCCCGCAGGGAGTTGGCGGCGGAGCGTTGCTCGCCCGTATGCGCGACCAGGCCGAACGCTACGGCGCCGTGTTCCAGACCGCGCGGGCAGAGACCTTCGAGCGTCGCGGCGACCTTTTCGCGGTACGCCTCTCCGGCGAGAGCGGCGGAACGGTTCAAGGGCGCACCCTGCTGCTCGCCGCTGGCGTGGTGGACATCAAGCCCGACCTTCCCGGGATCGATGCGGCCATCCGGCGGGCGCTCGTGAGGATCTGCCCGATCTGCGACGCCTATGAGGCCATCGACCAGGCCATTGCGGTGCTCGGCGATGGGCCGCTGGGCGCGCGCGAAGCGATCTTCCTGCGCACCTATTCCAACCAGGTGACCTTGCTGCATCTGGGCGCGAGCGACGATCTCGACCTTGTGGCGCTGCGCGAGGCCGGCGTCACCGTGATGGCCACCTCGCTGGGCGCCGTCAGGCTGGAGGACCAGGTGATCGTCGAGACGGGCGACGGTCGGGCGACCTTCGACTGCCTCTATCTGGCGCTCGGGTGCGAGATGCAGAGCCGTCTGGCGGTGCGGTGGGGCGCCGAGCACGACGACGACGGCAACCTGAACGTCGACGCCCATCAGCGCTGCTCGATCGACGGCCTCTATGCGGCGGGGGACGTGGTCCGAGGCCTCAACCAGATCGCCATCGCCACGGCCGAGGCGGCGGTCGCGGCCACCGATATCCACCGACGCCTGCGGCAGATCGATCCTTCGCCCGGCGCCTGAAGGCGGCGCCGGGCGGGGATTACCCGTCGGCCTCTTCCTCGCGCTCGTCGAGGACGGCCATCGCGCCCATCAAGTCCAAGATCTGACGCCGCGCGGTGGACGGCAGGGCTGGAAAGTTCCGCGCCAACTCGACGCCCTCGGCCGACATCAGGAAGGCCTGCGTGGTGCGGGCGATCCGCTCGGCGTCCTGAGCCAGGGCGCTCTCGGGCTCGACGGGATCGGGCAAACCCTCGAAGAACCAGCCGACCGAGGTGTTCAGCACCGCCGCCATGCCGTGGAGCTTGGAGGCGCTGATCCGGTTGGCGCCGCGCTCGTATTTCTGGAGCTGCTGGAAGGTCAGGCCGACCGCGTCGGCCAGGGTCGTCTGGCTCATGCCCAGGCTCTTTCGGCGCAGGCGAAGCCGGGCGCCGACATGCAGATCGACGAAGTGGGGTGATGTTTCGGTCGGCACGTCGGTGCTCCCTGGGCGCAATTGTCCTCAGGGGACATGACGGTTGACCGCCGTTACGCCGAGTCGGTCCAGCAGCCAGCGGTCGCGCGCGGGCGAGTCTCGTCCCAGACGCGAAAGTCGAGACGCGCAACATCCCCGATCAGGGTTCGCGGCCACGGTCGGCCCGCCCCTCGCGCGTCCTCAGCCAAGGGCGCGCACAGCCGCCAAGAACAACATCAGGGCGCCGAGTAACCCGGCGATCCGGCTAGCGCCCAGAACCAGGCGCTCGAGGCCACGCGTGGTCACCGACGCGCCGAAGCTGCTGAAGGTTTCCAGCCCGGCCATATTGCGCCGATAGAAGCGACGGCGTTTGACCCACAGGTCGGCAGCGACGGCCAAGGCCACTAGCCCGATACCAACAATCCATTCCATGGCAGCCTCCACGCGCCGAACTCAACCCTGGATAAACTATCACACCCCTGGCGACATCCAGAGCCGAACGATCAAGCCACCCGCCCGTCAGGTCCGCCCACGACCCCGACAATCTCTTCGAGGCCGGAAGAATGTCCCGCCGCCGCGCGCCGCCGCCTTTGCGGCGGCGCGTCGCGACGCGCCTGCCCCCCCCTGGCCCAGCAAGCCGGAGCGCCCTCCCCGCCCCGGCCGCCTCTGGCGCCAGGCCTAGTATTCCTCGGCCAGCATCAGGGTCAGCACCCGCTTGGTCACGGCCGGGTCGGCCGGATCGGTCGAAGCCATGCAGAGGTCGAGGTCGTAGTAGTCGATCTTCCAGAAGAGCTTGGCGTCGCCGACCATAAAGGCCCCGCAATCGCGCTCGCCGTGCGGGTTGTTGTCCTCGTGGAAGTCGGTGAAGGCGGTCACGGCGGCGAAGGCCTTCAGCTTGTCGCCCTCAGGCAGCGCGTGAACGCCCTGGGTCAATACCCAGCCCGCGCCGGGCTCGGCGCGGCAGGCGTCGTTCAGGGCCGCGATGGCGGCGGTATGGTCTTGCTCGGTCATAGGAATTTTCTCCTAGGTGCTCGGGGTCAGGCGCAAAGCGCGCCTGACCCCGACGCCCGTCGGCGAGACCGGGTGTGCAAACGGAGGGGCGGCTTCGCGGGGACCCGGCTGCAGGACGGCCAAGGGCCGGCCGAAGCTGGGCGGAAGCCGATCCGAAGTGCGCCGAGGGCGGAGCCCTAAGCTGGCGCGTCCGCGTCAGCGGGCGCTCATGACAATGAAGCCTGCACAGGAGCCCGCGCGCAGCGCGTGGCGGGAGGCGGCGTCGAGCGTCCGGCGGCAGGCCAAAAGCCTGCCCGCAGGGGCGCGCCCGAGGGAGCGGCGAAAGCCGCGGGACCGAGCGTGCCCGCCGGTCGCTCGCCGGATCAGGCAGAGCCTGGCGCGAAAGCGCCGGGCGGCGCCCCGAGTAGCCCATTTGGACGCCCGCAACAGCGACGCCGGTCAGCGAACGCCGTTAACCAAGCTTGACAAGAGGCAAGTTTTGTGGTAGTATAGAAGTAGGATTGGGATTCCCTCAATCCGTTTTCAGCGCCCTTCAAACCGACGACTGAGAAAGAAATCAGATGAACTGAAATCTATAAGAGAGTTATAAATTGTATAATCCATTTATTCAACGCATTTTCCAATCCCGCCAAGCTCGCAACGGCGGGCTCGTTCGCCGCAATATCGGCTGGGTCAATCTTTTCGCCTCCATGGAACAGCTCGAAGCCGAGGTTCGCCGCCGCGGCTTCCACATGTTTGTCGTCGGCGACCAGGCGCTCATCCTCTGCAACAGCGGAGGCCTCACCTTGGTCTGCTAAAGCGCCCCACCACCGTCCTGGGCCTCTGGCCCAGGACGTATTCTCTTCACGGCCCCCGCCCCTGCGGGATGCGAATGACTCCCGGACAGGCGACGGAAGCTCTCTTTGACCGACACGAAGATCACCGAGGGGCTGCGCCCATCCAACCGCGTCCAGCGGGTCCTGATCTCATCGACCAGCTGGTTCATCGGCGAGTTCGCCGGCGATGATCTCTTGATCACCCACGCCTGGCCCAGCCTTGGAAACCGGGCGGCACGCCAGAGGATGCTGGCCGATCGCCATGCGCGCGGCGCCTTCGTGGCTGCGTTTCTGACCGACGACTACGAGAAGGCCCCAGGCGTCGTGGTCCCGCAATATGCCGGCTACGGCGAGATGTTCGCGGCCGGGATGAGCGTGCTGTTCGGCAAGCGCTTCGACGCCCATGGCTCGCTGCAGAACGATGGCATCTTCAACCTGCCCGATCTCAGCGCGTTCTCGACCTTCACCGATCCGGAGCTGCCGCAGAACAACCACCGTCCGCGCAAGACCCTGCCCGTCCTGCTGAACCTGGAAGAGGTCACCCGCCTCTATCCCGTCTGGACGGGCACGCGCGACATCCCGGCCCTGCACGCCTTCGACGCTGCGTGCCGCTTCTACATGCGCGCGCTACAGAGCAGCGAGCACGATCCCGAACAGGCCTATCTGCACCTGATCACGGCCGGCGAGATCATCTCCGAAGCCCAGTACCCGGCCGGCGGGCGGCTGCTCGACCCGGAGCTGGAGGCTCTCCTGCAGCGGATCGAGAAGGACCTGCCCGACGGCAAGGCCGCCGGCAGCACGCTGCGAAAGCGACTGTTCGAAATCAAGCGACGGTTCGTGACCACCTTCGTGGACTATATCGACCAGCCCTTCTTCGATGGGGGCGAGGCCGAGGCGG
Organism: uncultured Caulobacter sp.; assembly: GCF_947036865.1. GTDB lineage: Bacteria > Pseudomonadota > Alphaproteobacteria > Caulobacterales > Caulobacteraceae > Caulobacter. The sequence continues at coordinate 24,900 of NZ_CAMQSF010000011.1, forward strand.
CATTCTGGTGCTTCCAGCCCGACAGCTTCAAGGCGTCCATCGGCGCGGCCTACGACCTGCGAAGCCGCTTCGTCCATACTGGCCAGTCATTCGCGGGCTGGGTCGAGCCCAGCCACCGGCTCAACGACGTCCAAGGCGGCCAGCCCGTCGTCAACGACAAAGACCTCCGCAAGATCCTGGAGCGCGCCCCGACCATCCTGGGTCTCGAGCGCGCAACCCGCTATCTGATCCTGCGCTTTGGCCAAGCGCGCCTCGGCCTCGACCTGACACCGCCCCCGCCACCCGAAACCACAGCCTAGCGACCCCAGACCGGGCATCCAGCGTTGAAGAACCCAACCGAAGGCGCGACAATGCGCCGGTTCATTCACCCGGGGGAACCGTGGGCCTCGCTGCGTTCAAAACCGTTCGACAGGCATTGGTGGCTTTCGCCGCCCTGCTGATGGCGGGGCTGTCCGTGCAGGCGCCGGTCGAGCAGGCCCATCTCGACGCGGACTTCGTTCAGGCCGCCAGCGCTTTGACCCAAGCGGCCGCACCCGCGGTCGCCGAGACGCAGGACGCTTCAACCTCCGTGAGACCGAGCGCGGTTCAGACCCCGACCGATCCTCACGCATCCGAGGCGCCGGCCTCGGGCGCGCATCATCACCATGCCGACGGCCCGCCCCTTCACGATCAGGTCGCGAACGCCAACGCTCCGACCATCGCGGCCACTGCAGCGGCTCGGTTCCGGCTGGACAATGACCACCGCGCCGGCCTGACCGGCAACCCGCAAGACCGCCCGCCCAGATCCGACCTCGAACCTATCGCCTAGACCGCGCGGCCCTGGCCGCGTCCTTCGTGTTCGAGGATTCCCATGTTTCTGAAATCTTCAGGCCGCACGTCGCGGCTCCATGCGCCCGCGCGCGCCTCCACTCTGCTGTCGTCGATTGATCACCGGAGCGTCGCTCCGTGAGCCCGATCCATGACCTCACCCTCTATGCCGCCGCCCATCCCTGGGCCGTGACGGCCGCCGTGCTGCTGGTCCTGATCGTCCTGATCGCCAGCCTGGTCTGGCTCTGGCAACGGCAGGCCGAGGAGATCCTCAGCCTCTACAAACAACCCGACGACGACCCACACCGGATCGATCTTGAGAACGGGCGCTTTCGGCTGGACATCGTGCGCCGCCACGCCGGCTGGCGGTTCGTGATCACCTGCCGTGACCACGATCTCAAACCCGGCGACGTGGTCGTGACCACAATCCGTCCGGACGGCTTGGGCCAGCGTTTCGACTTCGCTCGCCGCGGTCGACGCCTGCAATCGATCGTCAAGGTGCGTGAACCGCTGATCTTCGTGGCCCACGTGTCGATCAGCTGGGGCGGTTTCGACTCCACCTTCGTGATCGGCTTTGGCGGCGCCGTAGAACCGATCCGCGCCCACGGCGAAGTGCTCCGGCGCCCGGAGACCACCGCTGACAAAGGCTAGAGCGCCGACCTGGCGCGCCCGCCGGGTTCGCCCGGCGGGCCCTGGGGCTCGGCTCGCCCTACACTGGTGGACCGCGGAACGGATCGTTCTCCCGCAGCCAGCGCCGGGCCGGTCGCTCGACCGCGTGATAGACCGCCACCGACACAAGGAGGCACACCGCCAGGACCCCGAACCTGGCGCCCCAGGCCCAGACCCCGGTCGGCGGCGCCGGCAGGCGGTCCAGGACTTCGAAATAGGCGATGTCGACCGGCAAGTGGGTCATGTAGACCGCGTAGGAGATCTCGCCGAGATAGACCGCCAGCGGCGCGGCCAGGAGGGTGGCGCGCCCAGCCTTGTCCGTTTCCGCCAGGCAGAAGATCAGCGCCGCCAGGCCCGGCCAGATCCAACGATCGGCCAGACCCAGGGCGGTGGACAAGACGATCCAGACCACCGCGAGACCCGTACCCAGCAGCGCCAGCCTCGGCGACATCGACCGTGTCGCGCCCAACCGATGCAGGGCCACGCCCATGGCGAAGGACGGCACGATCCGCAACGCCCCGCCCTGGGCGGTCAACCGGGTCAGCGATCCGCCGAAGGTCTGCACGATCCCGTCGAGCGCGAAGAACAGGACGATCGCCAGCACCACGGCCAGAACGGGACGCGCGCGTAAGGCGATGGATGCGACGGCCGCCGCCGGGAACAGCAGGTAGGCGAACCATTCGGCCGAGATCGACCAGGATGGGAAGTTCCACTGCACGGTTGGCGTCGACCACCAGGCATGGATCAGCACCAGATGCTGCGGGATGGCGCTGGGATCGAAGGCCTGTGTCTCGAAGCTGGCGCCGGCCCAGCGGCCCAGGGCCCAGAGGACGATGGTCGCGCCCAGGGTCAGCAGATGCACCGGATAGAGCCGCGCCAGGCGGGCCCACAGGAAGGAACCGTATCGGAAGCGCCCCTCGGACCAGGCCTTCAGATAGACATGGGAGAGGATGAAGCCCGACAGGATGAAGAAGAGATCGACCCCGAGATAACCCTTGGCGATCAGACCGAACCGTTCGAGGTCGAGACCGAGGCGATTGCGGAAGTGGTAGACGAGCACCCAGGCGGCCGCGACGATGCGCAGGCCGGTCAGAGATCGAAGATCGGCTGGATACATGGTCCCCCCCGGGATGTTGATGGCCTAGCCCTCGCCGAGCATGCCGCCATCGCGGCGCGTTTCGGTTTCGCTCTCGACGCCCTCGACATTGCCGCCCGTCGGGCCGCCCTCGTCGATCATGCCGCCGTCCTTGCGGGGCGCGGGCTCCGGGGATGACGACGGCTTGCCATCGGTGCTGGTCGCCGCGTCGGGCTTGGGGGGATTGGGATTGGTCATGTGCTGCTCCTGAAAACTGGCCGTGGGGGCGGGTCGGGACGCGCCTGGCTCCGCGCTAGGCGGTCGCGGCCCCGGTGCGGTGTCGGTGGCCGCCATAGGCGACGACCTGGATCTTGCCGATGGTCGCCAACCCCACATCGGCGGCCACTTCCAAGGTCGCGGCCAAGGCGTCGAGCTTGGCGCGGCTGTCGACCATCTCGACGATCAGATGCTGTTCGGGAGCCAGGTCGCGGGCCTTGGCGCCGTGCAGCACCGCCTCGCCAAAGGCTTCTTCGATACGCAGCACCGCCGCGCCGGCGATGTCCATCTCGCGGGCGCGCGCCATAAGTACCGCGTCATAGGCGACCCCGTTCAGGGTCGCGCCGGCGTCCAGGTAGATCCGCAGGATGTGCAGGTCGTCTTCGTTCACGCGTCACCTCACGCTCTAAAGTCTGGCGCGCCCCAAGGTCTGGGGCGGCCAGCAGATTGAGGGCCGGCCGCCTAAGCGTGCCGCCCCTCCTCTCCGCACTCGGTCACTTCGGTCTGGATGGTGACGTGGTGCAGGTCGAAGTCGGTCTCTAGTCGGGTGGCGATCGCCGTGCGCACGGCCTCGCCCTGCGCTCCCTCTGTCAGCACGACATGGACGGTGCAGACCGCCTGGTCCGCGCCCGTGGTCCACAGATGCAGCTCGTGAACGCTGGCCACGCCAGGGGCCTCGGTAATGGCCTTGCGCACGCCGGCCAGGGCCATTCCGGGAGGCGCGCCTTCCAGGAGGATTCGGGTGGTGTCCTTCAAAAGGATCCAGGTCCGCGGCAGCACCCACAGGCCGATGCCGATGGCCACGATCGGGTCGACGAACCGCCAGCCGGTGATCTTGATGACGATGGCCCCGACGACCACGCCCAGCGAGCCGAGCATATCGGCCCAGACCTCGAGATAGGCGCCCTTGACGTTGAGGCTCTTGTCCTTGTGGCTGGCCAGAAGGCGCATGGAGATCAGGTTGATGACCAGGCCCAGCGCCGCGACGATGAACATCCCCACCGAGCCGACGGGCTCGGGGTTGAGGATGCGCTTGACGCCTTCGACCAGAACATAGATGGCGACGCCGAACAGCAGGATGGCGTTGAAAGCCGCCGCGAGGATCTCGAAGCGCCGATAGCCGAAGGTGAAGTCCTCGGTGGGCTTGCGCTGGCCGACCCGGATCGCCGCCAGGGCGATGGCCAGGGCGGCGGCGTCGGTGAACATGTGCGCGGCGTCTGACAGCAGCGCCAGGCTGTTGAAGGCGATGCCGGCGACGACCTCAGCGATCAGGAATGTCGAGGTCAGCGCCAGGGCTATGGCAAGCCGCTTGCCGTTCGCCTGGCTCGCGCCGTGATCGTGTCCAGCTCCCATTGAAAACCTCTCCTCTTCACGTGCGCCGAAACGCGCCTGCCAAGTTTGAGGGATCAACGCACGAAACCCGCCAAATGGGAGCTTCGCGCGCGCTCCCCCGCGTCTATTTCTTGTCGAGGATGGAGAGGGTCGCTTTCTCCATCGCGTCCTGGGTATCGAGGACGTTGAGATTGGCCTCATAGGCTTTCATAGCCTGCTTGAGGTCGAGGCTCTCGGCCAGGCTGTTGACGTTGGGCAGCAGCACGTAACCGGCGGCGTTGGCCGCTGGGTGGCCGGGGTCGTAGGCTTGAGGGAATGGTTTGGGATCGGCTTTCACGCCGCTCAACACCACGCCCTCATCGCCGCCCATCGGCTCGACCTTGAACACCGGGATCTGGCGGCGATAGGGCTCGCCGCCGGGGGTTCTGGCGGTCGAGTTCGCGTTGGCGATGTTCTCGGCCAGGATCTGGATACGCTTCTTCTGGGCTTGCAGTCCCGACACGGCGATCGCCGTGCTTCCCCCTTCGATCGGCTTACTCATTCAAGTGCTCCGTGGGTGGATATGAAGAACGGGCGGCGCGCCGGAGCTTGTCCGGCGCGCCGCCTTGGTCTTAGGCGTCGGCGGGTCTCCGGATTTCGGCCTTACGCAGGACGAAGCGGCAGATCGCCGGCAGGACGAAGAGCGTGAGGGCCGTGGCGGTGATCAGCCCGCCGATGACGACGGTGGCCAGCGGACGCTGGACCTCCGCGCCGGTGCCGGTCGCCAGGGCCATGGGAACGAAGCCCAGCGAGGCGACCAGACCGGTCATCATCACCGGCCGCAGCCGCTCCATGGCCCCGTCGATGATCGCCTTCTCCAGCGGCATGCCGGTGGCGAGGCGCTGTCGGATGGCGGTCATCATGACCAGGCCGTTCAGCACCGCCACGCCCGAGAGCGCGATGAAGCCGACGGCGGCCGAGACGGAGAACGGGATCCCGCGCAAGGCCAGGCCGAAGACGCCGCCGGCCAGGGCCAGCGGGATCGCCGAGAACACGGCCGCGGCCGGCGCGATGCCGCCCAGGGCCATGTAGAGCAGGCCGAAGATCAGCAGGAAGCAGAGCGGGACCACGAGCGCCAGGCGGCCTTGGGCGGCCTTCAGATTCTCGTACTGACCACCCCAGACCAGCCAGGAGCCGGCCGGCAGCTTGACCTGCGCATCGACCTTCTGCTGGGCCTGCGTGACGAACGAGCCCAGGTCCGCGCCGCGAACATTCGACTGGACCACGACGCGACGCTTGCCGTTCTCGCGGCTGACCTGGTTGAGGCCTTCCGAATAGGAGAACTTGGCCACGTCGCGCAGAGGCACCGAGGCGCGGGCGCCGCCCCCTGCCCGCTCAGGCAGCATGACCGGCAGGGCGCCGACGGCGTCCAGGTCGTTGCGGCTGGCGTCCGGCAAGCGGACCACCACGTCGAAGCGTCGGTCGCCCTGGAAGACCAGGCCGGCCTCGCGGCCGCCCATGGCCACGGCCAGGGTGTCGGCGACCTCCTCGACCGTCAGGCCGAGGCGACCGATGGCGTCGCGATCGAGCTGGACGTCCAGGGTCGGGAAGCCCGAGGTCTGCTCGACCTTGACGTCCGCCGCGCCCTTCACCGTCCGCAGGACCGTGGCGATCTCTTCGGCGGTGCGGCTCATGGCGTCGAGATCGTCGCCATAAACCTTGATCGCCACGTCGCCGCGCACGCCGGCGATCAGCTCGTTGAAGCGCATCTGGATCGGCTGGCTGAACTCGTAGGCGTTGCCCGTCAGGCCTTCCAGCTTGTTCTCGATGCGGCCGATCAGCTCGGCTTTGGTCTCATTCTTATTGGGCCATTCGTCCTTGGGCTTGAGGATGATGAAGGCGTCCGAGGCATTGGGCGGCATGGGGTCGCTGGCGACCTCGGCCGTGCCGGTCTTGGAGTAGACGAAGGCCACTTCGGGGAAACCCGCCACGACGCGCTCGATCCGGCGCTGCATGCGCAGCGACTGCTCCAGCGAGGTCGACGGGATGCGCAGGGCCTGGACGGCCATGTCCTTCTCGTCGAGCTGAGGCGTGAACTCCCGGCCCAGGAACCCGAAGGTCACGGCGGCCAGGACAAAGAGCGCCACCGCGCCGCCGATCACCGGCCAGGGCTTGGCCACGACCTTGTGCAGCAGCGGCTCATAGCGGGACTTGGTCCAGCGGACCGGCGCGACTTCCTTCTCGGCCACCTTGCCGTTGATCAACAGGGCGATCATGGCCGGGATGAAGGTCAGCGACAGCACGAAGGCGCCGGCCAGGGCCAGCATCACGGTGATGGCCATCGGCGAGAAGGTCTTGCCCTCCACGCCGGTGAAGGTCAGCAGTGGGGCGTAGACCAGGAGGATGATCGCCTGGCCATAGACGGTGGGCGAGATCATCTCGCGGGCGGCTTCGCGGGTTTCGCCCAGGCGCTCGGACAGCGTCAGGAGACGGCCCTCGTGGTGCTGGCGCTCGGCCAGGCGCCGCAAGGCGTTTTCGACGATGATCACGGCGCCGTCGACGATCAGACCAAAGTCCAGCGCGCCCAGGCTCATCAGATTGCCCGAGACGCCCAGCTTGTTCATGCCGATGGCGGTCATCAGCATCGACAGCGGGATGACCAGGGCGGTGATCAGGGCGGCGCGGAAGTTCCCGAGCAGCAGGAACAGCACCACGATGACAAGCAGAGCGCCTTCGGTCAGGTTCTTTTCGACGGTCTTGATGGTCGCGCCGACCAGCTTGGAGCGGTCGTAGACCACCTGGACCTTCACGCCGACCGGCAGACTCTTGGCCACCTCGGTCAGCTTCTCGGCCGAGGCGCCCGCGACGGTGCGGCTGTTCTCGCCGGTCAGCATCAGCACGGTGCCGACAACGACCTCTTCGCCGTTCTCCGAAGCCGCACCGGTGCGCAGGGCGCCGCCGAGCTTGACGGTGGCGACGTCACGCACGCGGATCGAGACACCTTCACGCGCCGCGACCGTGGCGTTGGCGATCTCGTCGACCGTGCGGACGCGGGCGTCGGCGCGAACGAGGAAGGCTTCCCCGCCCTTCTCGACGAAGTTGGCGCCGACGGCGAGGTTCGCCGCCTCCAGGGCTTTGGCCAGGTCGTTGAACGAGACGCCGACCGAGGCCATGCGGGTCGGATCGGGCTGGACGATGAACTGCTTTTCGAAGCCGCCGATGGAGTCGACACCGGCCACACCCGCGACCGAGCGCATCTGGGGCCGGACGATCCAGTCCTGCACTTCGCGCAGGAACGCCGCCTGGGCCGTGGGATCGGAAAGCCGCTCCCCCGTCGAGGTCAGGTAGGACCCGTCGCTCTGCCAGCCGGGCGAACCTTCGGTGACCTTGGCGCCCTTGCCGCCCGGATGCTCGAAGGCCACGGTCCACATCAGGACCTCGCCCAGACCCGAGGAGATCGGGCCCATGGCCGGTTCGGCTCCGGCCGGCAGGCTTTGGCGCACCTGGGTCAGGCGCTCGGCCACCTGCTGGCGGGCGAAGTAGATGTCGGTCTTTTCCTTGAAGACGATCGTCACCTGGGAAAAGCCGTTGCGCGAGATCGAGCGCGTGGACTCCAGGCCAGGGATGCCGGCCATGGCCGTCTCCACCGGGAAGGTGACGAGCTTTTCCACCTCGGCCGGGGCCAGGGTTCCCGAGACGGTGTTGATCTGGACCTGCTTGTTGGTGATGTCGGGCACCGCGTCGATCGGCAGGCGCACGAGGTTGTAGACGCCTAGGGCCGCGACCAGCGTGACCAGGGCGATGACGGCCCACCGGAAGCGGACCGAAAGGTCGAGGATACGGCCGATCATCGGGCCACCTCGCCGGTTTCCATGGCGTGGGGCTTGTCCTGATAGCGGACTTCCAGCTTGGTCACCGAGGCCAGCTGAAGCAGCGGAAAGGTCGCTTCAAAGCGAGCCGGCTCCCGGTCGGTGCGCTGGGGGCTGAGCGCCGCCAGGCGCGTGGGGACGGTGATCGCCCAGTGCCCGTCGGGATCGAAGGCGCTGACGTCGAGGTGGGCGGTGACCGGCGGCAGGCTGCGGCCTGGCGCGCGTCGGACCAGGCCCGACACGCGCAGGCCGTTGCCGGTATCGCGCGCCGAGGCGGTGATGATCTCGACGGTGCGGCCGCCGACACGGTCGATCGTCACCGCATCCTTGGCTTGGGCCGTTGAGGTGGTGAGCGAAGCGACCAGGGCGGCCGCGGCGAGGATGAGCTTAGTCTTCATGGCTCGCCTCCCCCTTGCCGAGTTCAGCCTTCAGCAGGAAAGCGCCCTTGCCGGCGATCTGCTCGCCGGTGCGCACGCCCGAGAGGATCTCGACCTGGCCGCCGCCACGGCGACCGACCCGGACCGGGCGCGGCTCGAAGCCGTTCTTGGTGCGCACGAAGACGACCTCGGCGCCATTGACGGTCTGGACGGCCTCGTCTGGTGCGGAGATGCGGCCGCTGACGCTGGCGGCGGCGCCGCGCGGGGTGATGCGCGCGCGCAGCGCCTGGCCGGGGGTCAGCATCGGGGCTTCGCCACTGACGGCCAGTACGGCGGTAGCCGAACGGTTCTCGGCGTCCAGCGCCGGGGTGATGCTGCGCACGGTGGCGTTCACCGAACCGCTTGCGGTCTCGACCACGGCCGCGTCGCCGGGCTTGACGCGCTGGGCGTCGGCGACCGGGAGCGCGGCCTGGATCTCGATGCGGCCCGGATCGGCGACCCGGAAGAGTTCGGAGCCGGCGGCGACATAGGCGCCGAGGGTGGCGGTGGCGGCGGTGATCCGGCCCGAAATCGGGCTGGTCACGGCCAGGGTGCGGCCATTGCCGCTGACGCCAGCGGCGGCGCTGGCGCCGCTCGCGCGCCGCAGCTCGGACTCGGCGATGGCGGCCTCGCGCTGGGCGGCTTCCAGGTCCTGGCGAGCGGTGATCTTGGCCTCGAACAGGCGCTGCTCACGGACCAGGGCCTGGCGGGCGGCGGCGGCCTTGGCGGCCGCGGCGCTCCGGTCGGCGCTGATGGCGGCGGCGTCGCGGCTCTCGATGGCGGCGATCACCTCGCCGGCGGCGACGGGGTCGCCCAGGCGCTTGTTGATACGAACGATGGCCCCGTCGGCGCGAGCCGCCAGGATCGCCGCGCCATTGGGCGTGGCCACCACCGTGGCCTGGGCCGGAACGGCCGCATCGAGCCCGCCGCCGGCCAGGGTCACCAGCTGGATGCCGTCGGCGGCGATGCGCTCGGCGGTCATCGCGACATGGGGCTTTTCGCCGGCGTGATCTTCCTTGGCCTCGGCGGCCGGGGCGTCCTTGGCGGGCGAGGACAGCATGGTCTTGCCGATCAGCACGCCGGCGCCGGCGGCCAGGACGGCGCTGACCGCCACGGCCGTCAGCAGGGTCTTTCTATCGTTGGACTTCATGGTGAGCTTTCCTATTGCGCGGCGGCGCGTTCGAGCGCGGCCAGCGCCTTGGCGCGTTCGAGGCGCGCGGCGATGAGTTCGGTGCGGGCGGTCGTCAGGGCGCCTTGCGCGTCGAGGACTTCGAGCAGCGAGAACTTCCCCGCCTCGAAGCCACCGCGCGCCAGATCGACGGCGGTTTGGGCCTGCGGGACGATCTTGCTGTCGAGCACTTCCAGCCGGGCATTGGCCGCGCGCAGCGAGGCTTCGCCGTCACGCACCGCCCGGACCGAGCGAGCCAGCGCCAGGCGCTCACGCGCCTCGGCGGCGGTCGCGTCGGCGCGAGCGGCCGCGACCGTGCCCTGGTTGCGATTGGAGATCGGGATCGGGGCCGTGAAGCCGACGATCATCGCCGAGTCGCCGGTCTGCTCGAACCGCCGCACGCCGGCCTGAACCGTCAGGTCCGGGCGGCCGGCGGCGCGCTCGCGATCGATGACGGCGCGGGCCGTTTCGAGGTCCGCGCGCGCCTGGCGCACGTCCAGGGTCTCGCTGGGATCGATCGTGGTCTGGGGGGGCGCGGCCGGGTCCTGACCGCGCACAAGCTCGATCGTCTCGCCCGCGTCGCCCCAGAGGGTGACGAGCGCGCGCCGGGCGGCCAGCGCCTCGGCTTCGGCGGCGATCACCGCAGCGGCCGCTTCGCGGCTGGCGGCTTCGGCGCGCAAGGCCCGCAGCGGCGGCTCGCGTCCGGCCTCGACCAGGGTGCCGGCGACCTTGGACAGCCCCTCGGCGCGGGCGGCGGTTTCACGCGCCAGGACCAGGCGATCCTGGGCGGCCAACGCCTCCGCGTAACGGACCCGAACTTCCTGGGTCAGGTCGGCCTTGGCGATGGTGAAGCCGATACGGGCGGCATCGACTTCGGCATTGGCGGCGGCGGCGCGGGTGCGGCGCTTGCCGCCCAGCTCCAGGCGCTGGCTAATCGTGGCGGTGGTTTCGGCGGCGCCGAACCGGCCATAGGGGCCCGAGCCGGCGAAGTTCTCCGATTGGAGGCCGGCTTCGGGGTTGGGCATCAGGCCAGCCTGGCGCGCGCGGCCTTCCGCCGCCTTCACCGAAGCTTCGGCGGCCGTGACAAGCGGTGACTGGGTCTGGGCGCGCGAAATGGCGGCGTCCAGGGTGAGCGGCTCGGCAGCGGCGCGCGAGAACGCGCCGACACCGGCGAGCGCCAGAACCGCGCCGAGAACGGCAGCGGGCCGGGCATAACGGGAATGCATGGGAGGTCCCTGTGTGAGAACTGACGATGGCGATTACGCGCGCGAAGGCGCGGCCAGGGTCAGGCTCGAGGGGGCTCGTTGGGGCCGTCAGGCATGCGCGAGGGCGGCATGTTGAGGGCCGAGGCGACCAACCGGATACGGTCGGCGGACACGACGTGCTGCGCCCCAACGACCGGGTTCATCAGCTGAGGCACATGGTGGCAGTGACCGCCCGGTTCGCCGCCTTTGGCGTCCGAGGCGTCCGCCGCGTCCTGGTCGTCGATCTGGGTGAAGCTCGCGGCTTCAGCCGCGGCGCCATGCTCGGCGGTCACCGACGTCTCCGGCGGACAGACGTCCAACCGGAACGACGGCGCGGCGACGGCGAGCACCAGCAGGCACGCGAAAAGCGCTCCCGTCCAAGTCTTCAGCCATGTCGGCACGTCGAACATAAAAGGGCCTATAGCGTCCGTGTTGCGTCGAGGAAATACGTTACAAGATACACTTGGCGTGGCGCATCAGCGCAGCCGCAAGGGTCAGATCCGGGTCCGCGGACGTGACCGGGTCACTGCACGCAAAGGCGTGCTGGTGGTGATATATTTCGCGAGAGCTTCCAGCCGGAAGTTGTAGATTCTAACCAACTTTTCGTGCTCAGCCTTAAACTTGAACTGCAAGGCCGCCAAACCGGTGATCTCGTTGGTGTGGCGAAGCAAGGTGCCGCGCGCACTCGGTTCGAGCCGGAAGTATTCGTACGATCGCGCGAAGAACGGCCCCGACTGGAACGCGACTTCCTCGGCCGGCGCCATGCCGATCACCTTGGCCCTGAACCGCAGCCGCTTCTCCGGGTTCGAACCGATGCGGATATAGACCCTAGCGCCCTGCACCGGCACGCCTTCGATCTCCCAGTGCGGGTGCCAGCGCGGATAGGCGCCAAACTCCGTCAAGGTTCGCCAGACCTTGGTCGGGGGCGCGGCGATATCGATCTCTGATTCTATGATCATGGGCGGCCTTTCGTCGCCTTGTCGCCCGCGCCCGATGGGGCCACGACGGGCTCCGGGCACGGGCGGTTCGTGGAAAGCAAGCAGACACGGAACAGCTCGCCGTCTATCGGCGGACTGGCCGTGGGCAAGTCGAAGAACGTGCAGTGGCGCTCGCGCCCGCGCAGATCCCAAAGGACCTTCGACGCGGTGCTCAGGATGTGGCCGTCGCGATCGAGGCGATCGGCTCGCACGAAGCGCGGCGCGGGACCGGCGGTGCGTCGGCAGACCGCGCCGTGGAAGCGCACGCCCTGGCCCTCGGCGACGGCGCGGACCGAGTCCAGCACAAAGCCGCGCGGGGTCGAAAGCGCGATCGGCTTGTCGATGGTGTCGGCCAGGGCCGAGCCGGCGATCGATGCGCCAATCATGGCCAGGCCAAGCGCCATGGCCGGGACGGATCGATGCCCGATCATGGCCGATGCCCCATGCCGATCACCGCCACGGCGATGGTTGCGGCGAGAAACACCATCGCGGCCACCAGGGCGAATAGGGCGCGGCGGGCCGAACGGCGGGCCCAGGCCGCGGCCTCGTCGTGGGATTCAGGGACGCTCATGCCCGGCGCTCCTTGTAAGCCAGGAGGCGCAGGGCGTTGGCCACGACCAGCAGGGTCGAGCCTTCGTGGAAGATCACCGCCTCGCCGATCTTCAAGCCAAACAAGGTCGCCGGGATCAGCACCGCGACCATGCCCAGGCTGACCCAGAGATTTTGGCGGATGATGCCGCTCGTCTTTCGGCTGAGCCCCACCGCGAACGGCAGATGGTTCAGGTCATCGGCCATCAAGGCGACATCGGCGGTCTCCAGGGCCACGTCCGAGCCAGCCGCGCCCATGGCGATGCCGACCGTGGCATTGGCCATGGCCGGGGCGTCGTTGACGCCGTCGCCGACCATCGCGGCCTTGCCGAACTGCTCGCGCAGGGCCTTGATCGTGGCGACCTTGTCCTCCGGCATCAGACCGCCACGGGCCTCATCGAGACCCAGATCACGGGCAATGGCGTCGGAGACCGACTGGTTGTCGCCTGACAGCATGATCATCCGGGTGATCCCGAGGGATCGCAGGCGCTTAATGACGTCGCGCGCCGCCGGACGGGCCGTGTCCATCAGGCCGAGCACGCCAAGATATCGGTCGCCATGGCGCACCATGACGACGGTGCGGCCATTGGCTTCCAGTTTCTGGGCCTCGCTCCACACATCTTCCGGCGGTCGCGGCCCCTCGGCTTCGAACAGGCCTGGCTTGCCGATCACGGCGGACTTGCCGTCCACCTGCGCCTGGATCCCCTGCCCTGTCAGGCTCTTGATGCTGGTGGCTTCCCGGCGGGCCTGGCCGTTCAGCTTGGCCTCGCCGTCGCGCACGACGGCGGCGGCCAGCGGGTGGTCGCTGAGCGCCTCGACCGCCACGGCGATGGCCAGCAGTTCGTCTTCCTCGACGCCTTGGGCCGGGACGATATCGGTCAGCTTGGGCTTGCCTTCGGTCAGGGTGCCGGTCTTGTCGAAAGCCAGGGCCGTCAGGGTGCCCAGGTTCTCCAGCGGACCGCCGCCCTTGACCAGGACGCCGCCGCGGCCGGCCCGGGCCACGCCGCTCAGCACCGCACTGGGCACCGAAATGGCGAGAGCACAGGGGCTGGCGGCCACCAGCACGGCCATGGCGCGGTAGAAGCTGCGGCTGAAGGGCTCATCGAGCACCAGGAAGGCCAGCATCAGGGTCGCGACCAGGACCAGCACGGCCGGAACAAAGACCTTCTCGAACCGGTCGGTGAAGCGCTGGGTGGGCGAGCGCTGGGCCTCGGCCTCGGCGACCATGCGCACCACGCGGGCCAGGGTGCTCTCGCCGGCCTTGCGGGCCACGCGGATGTCGAGCGCGCCCGCGCCATTGATGGTGCCGGCGAACACACGGTATTCCGCGCTGGCCTTGGCGAAGTCGAGATCGCGATCGGCGCTGGCGCGCTTGTCGACGGGCACGCTTTCGCCGGTGACCGGGGCCTGGTTGACGCTGCTGTCGCCCGCCACGACGACGCCGTCGGCGGCGATGCGCTCATTGGGCCGGACCAGGATGATGTCACCGATCTCCAGGGCCTCGACGGCGACGTCCTCGGTCTTGCCGTCACGGCGGACCGTGGCGCGCTCGGGGGCCAGCTTGGCCAGGGCCTCGATCGCCCGGCGGGCCCGGCCCATGGCATAGTGTTCCAGCGAGTGGCCCATGCTGAACAGGAAGAGCAGCAGTGCGCCCTCAGCCCATTGCCCGAGCGCCGCGGCCCCGGCGGCGGCCACCAGCATCAAGGTGTCGATCTCGAACTTGCGCTTGCGCAGGTTTTCGATCGCCTCGGTCAGGGTGAACCAGCCGCCGAACAGGTAGGCCGCCAAGTAGAAGGCCAGCGGCATCCACCCATCGGCCTTGAGGCTGATCAGCCACCCGACCAGCAGCGTCGCGCCGCACAGCAGGGCGAAGATGAGTTCGGTTCGCTCGCCAAACAGCCCACCATGGGCGTGGCCATGGCCGCCCTCCCCGTCGCCATGCTTGTGGTCGCCCTGATCGCCATGGTCATGGCCTTCATGGGCATGCGCAGACTTGCTGGTCATGGCGCTCGCTCCTACCGGTGCGGCTCGACGTGATGGCCGCCGTAACGCAACACCTCGACCTTCTCGAAGGTGACGAGGCCGATGTCCTTGAGATCGTCGAGCTTGGTCAGGAACTCGCGCAAGCGGGCTTCCTCGTCGACGAACTCGATCACCACCGGCAGGTTGTCATTGAAGTCCAGCGGCCGAGGCTCATGCATGCGCGCGGACTCGCCAAAGCCCTTGCGGCCGCGCAGGACCGTGGCGCCGGCCAGTCGATTGGCCTGCGCGCGCTGGACGATGACGTCCATCAGGGACCGGTCGCCGACCAGGGCGTTTTCGTCGGTGTAGATGCGGAGAAGGACCGCTTGTCCGGGGGTTTGCATAGGCGTCTCCTCTTGGTGATTACGGCCCCCGAAGGCTTGGCCCTCGGGGCGTTTGAAGGTGATGCGCCGGCGCGACGCTGTGGGGGCTGAGGGGCCGCGCCGGCGCCCCGGCTAGTGCGTCGTGCTCAAATCCGACGCGGCCGGACCCTCGTCTGGGGTCTTCCGACCAGACCCCAGTTGGAGGATGAGATTGGCGATGGCGGGCAAGACGAGCAGGGTCACGGCGGTGGCCGTGACCAGGCCGCCGATGACCACCATGGCCAGGGGCTTTTGCACTTCGGCGCCGGTCCCGCTGGCCAGGGCCATCGGGATGAAACCGATGGCCGGGACGAGGCCCGTCATCAGAACCGGACGGAAGCGCTCGACCGAGCCCTCGTAGATCGCCTGGGCCACGGGCACGCCCGCTTCGAGGCGCTCTCGGACGCTGGTCATGACGACCAGGCCGTTGAGAACCGCGACGCCGGCCAGAACGATGAAGCCGACGGCGGCCGAGATCGAGAATGTGATCCCCGTCAGCGCCAGGGCGAACACACCGCCCGAAAGTCCGAGCGGGATCGCCGCGAACACCGAGGCTGCGGGTCCGAACCCGCCCAGCGCCATGTAGAGCACCAGGAAGATCAGCGCGAAGCACAGCGGCACGACGATCGACAGGCGTTGGGTGGCGGCCTTCAGGTTCTCGAACTGGCCGCCCCAGGTCAGCCAGTAGCCGGTCGGAAGCTGGACGGCTTCGACCTTTGTACGGGCTTCGGTGACGAACGAACCGATGTCGCGGCCCCGCACGTTGACCTGGATGACCACCCGGCGCTTGCCGTCCTCGCGGCTGATCTGGTTCAGACCATCGGAGAAGCGGAACTGCACCAGCTCGCGCAGCGGCACCGAACGTTGCACACCACTGTCGCCGGCCGGCAGCATGACCGGCAGGGCGCCCAGGGCGTCCAGGTCGTTGCGCTGGGCCATCGGCACGCGGACGGTGATGTCGAAGCGGCGGTCACCCTCGAAGACATCGCCTGCCTGGCGCCCGCCCATGGCCGTGGCCACGGTGTCGGCGACTTGGTCGATGCTGAGACCAAAGCGGGCGATGGCGGCCCGGTCGAACTTGACGTCCAGGGTGGGAGCCCCGCCGACCTGTTCGACGCGAACGCCTTCAGCGCCTTGGATCGACTCCAGCACCGCGCCGATCTTGGCGGCGGTGGCGCTCATCTTGTCCAGATCATCGCCATAAAGCTTGATGGCGACGTCACCGCGCACACCGGCGATCAGCTCGTTGAAGCGCATCTGGATGGGCTGGGTGACTTCGAAGCTGTTGCCCAGCAGCGGCGCGACCTTGGCCTCGATGCGTTGAACGACACCGGCTTTGTTCTCGACGGTCTTGGGCCACTCCTTTTGCGGCTTGAGGATGATGAAGCCGTCCGAGGCGTTGGGCGGCATCGGGTCGGTGGCGACCTCGGCCGTGCCGGTCTTGGAGAACATCATCTCCACTTCAGGCAGGGACGAGACGTTCTTTTCGACCTGGCGCTGCATGGTCAGCGACTGTTCGAGCGCCGTCGACGGGATCTTCAGCGAGCCCATGGCGACGTTCTTTTCGTCCAGCTGCGGGATGAACTCCTGGCCCAGCGTCGTGTAGACCACGCCGGCGACCAGGAAGAGCGCCACCGCGCCGCCGATGAACGGCCAGGGACGATCGACCACGCGCTTCAGGACAGGCTCATAACGCTGCCTGGAGACGGCGATCACCTTGACTTCCTTCTCCGAGATCTTGCCGCGCATCAGGATGGCGACGAGAGCCGGAACGAAGGTCAGCGACAGGATGAAGGCCGCGCCCAGGGCCAGCATGATGGTGATGGCCATCGGCGAGAAGGTCTTGCCTTCCACGCCCGTGAAGGTCAGCAGCGGGGCGAAGACCAAGAAGATGATCGCCTGGCCGAAGACGGTCGGACGGATCATTTCCTGGGCCGCGCGCAGCACGGTTTCCAGGCGTTCGGGCAGTCGCAGCAGGCGGCCTTCGTGGTGCTGGCGCTCGGCCAGGCGTAGCAGACAGTTTTCGATGATGATGACGGTGCCGTCGACGATCAGGCCGAAGTCCAGCGCCCCCAGGCTCATCAGGTTGCCGGGCACCTTCAGCTCGTTCATGCCGATGGCCATCATCACGAAGGACAGCGGGATGATCAGCACGGCGATGAAGGCCGCGCGGACGTTGCCGAGCAGCAGGAACAGGGTCGCGGCGACCAGGATGGCGCCTTCGGTCAGGTTGCGTTCAACGGTCTTGATGGTGGCGTTGACCAGCACCGAGCGGTCGAGCGCGGTGGTGATCACCACGCCATTCGGCAGGGCCTTGCGAACATCGACGAGCTTATCGCCGACCGACTTGGCGACCGAGCGGCTGTTTTCGCCGATCAGCATCAGGGCGGTGCCGACAACGACTTCTTCGCCGTTCTTGCTGGCTGCGCCGGTGCGCAGGTCACCGCCGACCCGCACGGTGGCGACGTCCTTGACGGCGACGGGCACGGTGCGGCGGGTGGCGATGATGGCGTTCTGGATCTCGTCCAGCGTGCGCACCCTTGCGTCGGCCCGGACCAGATAGGCCTCGCCCGCGCGCTGGATGAAGTTGGCGCCGACGGAGAGGTTGGCGCCTTCCAGGGCCTTGGCCAGATCGGTGTAGGAGACGCCGTAGGCGACGAGCTTGGCCGGGTCGGGTTCGACCACATACTGCTTTTGGAAGCCGCCGATGGAGTCGACGCCGGCCACGCCCTTGACGGTGCGCAGTTGCGGACGAACGACCCAGTCCTGGATGGTGCGCAGATACGCGCCCTGCGAGGTGGCGTCGGTGAGGCGTTCGCCCTCCGGCGTCAGATAGGCGCCGTCGCTCTGCCAGCCGGTCTGGCCGTCACGAACCTTGGCGCCCTTGCCGCCCGGATTGGCGTACTCGACCGAGTACATGTAGACCTCGCCGAGGCCCGTGGTGACGGGCCCGATCTGCGGCTGGATCCCGGCTGGCAGGCTATCGCCCGCCTGGGTCAGACGCTCGGCCACCTGTTGGCGGGCGAAGTAGAGGTTGGTCTTCTCCGAGAAGATCGCGGTGACCTGCGAGAAGCCGTTGCGCGAGATCGAGCGGGTGGTCTCCAGGCCGGGGATGCCGGCCAGGGCCGTTTCCACCGGGAAGGTCACCCGCTTTTCGATTTCGACCGGCGAAAGCGCGCCGGCGACGGTGTTGATCTGCACCTGGTTGTTGGTGATGTCGGGAACGGCGTCGATGGGCAGCTTGGTCAGCTGCCACGTGCCGAGGAGTGCGATGATGACGGTGAGAAGCAGGACGTACCAACGCCCCTTCACCGACATCGAGAGTAAGCGACCGATCATTTCGGCGTGTCTCCAGAATAGCGGTTAGGGGTCAGTCTTCTTCCGAGCTCTTGCCGAGTTCGGCCTTGAGCAAGAAGGCGTTCTTGACCGCCAGGGTCTCGCCGCCTTTCAGACCATCGACGATGACGACACGTCCGCCGCTGCGCTGACCGGCCAGCACGTGCTGGACACGGAAGCCCTCCTTTGTCCGCACGAACACCACGTCGTTGCCGTTGACCGTCTGGACGGCCTCTTCGGACACGACGATCCCGCTCGAGGTCGATTGGCGCGAGGTGATGCGGGCGCGGACCAGCTGGCCCGGCTGCAACTGCCCTGCCCCGCCCGTCAGGGTCAGGACGACCGTGGCGCTGCGGGTTTCCTCGTTCACGCCTGGCGTCACGGAGCGGACGACGGCGGTGCGGGTTTCGCCGCCGGTCGTCTCGACGATGGCCTGGTCGCCGGGCTGAATGCGCCGGGCGTCGACGGCGGTAACCGAGGCGTTGACCTGGATCTTGGCCGGGTCGGAGATGCGGAAGAGTTCGGTCTCCGGCGCGACGAAGGCGCCCAGGCTGGCGGTCATGGCGGTCACGCGGCCGTTGATCGGGCTGATGACGGCGACATAGCCACCCGATACCGCCGAGGCGCCGGCCGCGGTCGCGGCGCGACGGGCCTCGGCCTCGGCCACGGCCACTTCGGCCTGGGCGGTCTCATAGTCCTGGCGCGGGCTGACCTTCTGTTCGAAGAGACGCTTCTCACGGGCCAGGTTCTTGCGGGCCAGGTCGGCCTTGGCCGAGGCGACGCTGCGGTCGGCCGAGATCTGGGCGGCCTCGCGGCTGGAGACCAGGGCCAGGGTCTCGCCGGCCCGCACGGGGTCGCCGAGGCGCTTGGTGATGCGGGTGATCGAGCCGGCGGCGCGGGCGGTCAGGGCCGCCTCACCGCCCGGTTCGGCTTCGACGGTGGCCTGAGCGACGACCTCGGCGGCCAGGCCGCCAGTGTTGACCGTCTGCAGCTGGACGCCCGAGGCGGTGATACGCTCGGGACCCATGGCCAGGTTTTGCGGTCCGGCCGCTTCCGCGGCTGCCGCGGGCTTTTCGGTCGCCGGTGTCTCGGCGGGTTTGCCGCCGGACATCTTTCCGACCGAGAAGGCGGCGATGGCGACGACCACGACGGCCGCGCCGCCCAGCAACAACTGCCGGTTCGAGGAATTGGACTTGGGCATCAACGGTCTCCGAAGAGGCGGCCTTGCAGGCGCGCCAGGTCGGCCTCGGCGCGGACGCGCGCCAGCTGGGCCTGGATGGTTTGGTCGCGCGCTTCGGCCAGAGACCGGCGCGCATTGATCAGCTCGACCAGGGGGGCCTTGCCGGACTCGTAGGCGATGCGGGTAAGACGGAAGGCTTCGGCCGCACTGGTTTCGCCTTCGCTCGCCGCGTTGGCCCGCGATTGGGCGGCGCCGAGCTGGAACCGGGCCGTGCGGATGTCGGCCTCGGCGTCGAAGCGGGCAGCGTTAAGCCGGGCCTCGGCCGCCTGCAGCTCGCCCTGAGCGGCGGTGATGTTGCCGCGGTTCTGGTCGAAGACCGGGATGGGCAGCGAGACGCCAGCGACCAGGGCCGTGGAGTCGTCGCCGCTAAAGCGGCGAATGCCAGCCGATACCGTGACGTCCGGCACCGCGCGGGTTCGTTCGATCCGCACCCGCCGGGCGGCGGCTTCACGGTCGGCTTCCGCCGCTACGACCGCCGGGGTCGACAGCGCATCGATGTCGCCGGGCTGGCTCGTGACCTTGGGGCTGGTCAGCAGGCTGTCGCTCAGCGAGGTGAAGGGCGTTGCCGACCCGACGAGGGCTGTCAGCCGCGAGAAGGCGCCGGTCCGTTCGGCCCGAGCCTCTTCTCGGGAGGCCCGCGCGGCGGTCAAGGCCGCTTGAGCCTGCAGGGTGCGTAGCTCGGCTTCCTTGCCGGCGTCGACCATGACCCGCGAGGCGCGCAGCGTCTCGTCGGACAGGGTCACGGCTTCGTCAGCCAGGGCGACACGACGTTCGGCCGCCTCGGCCAGGGCGTAGGCGTCGGCCAGGGCGAAGGCGAAATCAGCCTTGGACTGAACCAGGCGCGCCCGCGCCGCATCGAGAGCGGCGCGACCGGCGGCGACCCGCGCGTCGCGCTTGCCCCCGACTTCGAGCGGCTGGCTCAGCTGGAAGGTCGTCTCGGCATTGTTCGTACCGCTGTAGATCCCCTTGCCGCTGAAGTTCTCGACGGTCACCCCGGCAGTCGGATTGGGGCGGGCGCCGGCCTGGCGGGCCAGACCTTCCGCTTGACGAACGCCGGCCGCCGCTTCGGCGAGCCTGGGCGCATTGGCCTGCGCTTGAGTAAGCAGGTCCTTGAACGGCGGCGCCGGATCGGCGGCCGCGCCGGTCGCGGACGCCAACGCGCCTACGATCGCGGCCGCGCTCACGGCCGCGAAACGCAGCCGCCCACGCATGATGAGAGTCATGAAGATGTGTTCCTAGAGATTGAGACGCAGACGGTCCGCCGCGATGGGCGGAAGGGTCGCGTCAGGCTCTAGGCGGACGATCCAGAAGGACGGGGCGCTCGATCAGCAGGCCCTGGTCCTGCACGGGCTGCCAGGCGGCACGGTCCTCGAACGCGACCGTCTGGGGCGCGAACGACACCGGCAGGCTGATGCTGTGGGCCGAGCAATGGCCCGTACAGGCCGCGAGGGTCTTCTTGACAGGGACCTTTTGGTCGCCCGCGACCTTGATCACGGCCGGGGCCTGGACGTTCGACGCCATGACCTGGGAGGCCACGGACGTCTCGGTTTCCAGAGCCGCGTGTTCGGCCGGGCCGCAAATGACGATGCCCATCAGGAAGACGACGGTGACGAAGAGCGCCACGGCCTTACCGAAGGTGAAACGCACGGGCTGGCCACGGCGCGAGCGCCGCTTTGCGGCGTTTCCGCCGACTTGCCAGCCATGGAGTGCGAGTCCAACCATCCTGAGCTGGCATACCTCTGCTTAGCCGAGATTGAAATGCGTTATATGATTACATGTTATACAATTACACTGAGTGACGACTTGATGCGCCGCAGCGAACACTGAGAAAAGCTAGGCAATACCTAACATCCCCGCCCCAGAACTTCGCCACGACGCGCCAAGATGCCGCATCCAGAAACTCGACCTAACGCCCCGTCGGATAGGGCACGGCCTGCAGGTTGACGTAGTAGGCTTCGAGATCCGTGCCCGCGCCGTCCACCGGCTGCATGACCAGGGCGATATCGTGCCGCCCCTTGGGCAGGGTGAAGACGAAGGACCCATCGGCCGGCTGACGGTCGTGCTCGTAGCGATCGACGGTCTGGACGCTGGGCGCCCCGACATTGACCCGCTTGACGATAACCGGCGCCTGGTCGTTGACCCGCAACAGCGCGCGGACCGAACAAGGACACCCCGCCCCGGTTTCGGCGGCCAGACCGCTGGTGAAGCTGACCATGACGTCGGCCTCGGCGTCCAGGTCCAGCCGGACCTTGCCGACATCGGTCGCGGCCTTTGGGTCAAGCGCCGTCCCGTGGCGATTGGGTGTGTTGAAGTAGGCGATCGCCTTTCGGCTGACGCCATAGGCTGCGGGCTGCTCGGTTGTCGCCGTCGCGGGGGCGTGGGCATGGCCATGCGCGCCATGATCCTGGGCCAATGCCCCATGGGACGCCGCCAGCCAGAGGAGACCCGCCAGGATGGCCGGGGGGAGGATTGCGCGCATACGGGTTCTCCAGGACGGAGAGGCCCTCGCCTCTCCGTCCGCTGGGGTTAGAAGCGATAGCTGGTCTTGATGTAGTAGGTGCGGCCGTTGACGCCGTACGGCGCGACATAGGCGTAAGGGAAGATGCCGTTGTTGTCGGAGCCGTTGGTTCCGGCCGCCACGCTGGCCGCTGTCGAGGCGATCTGCTTTTCAGGATACTTATCGAAGACGTTGTTGACCCCCGCCGACAGGCGCAGCTTGTCGTTGACACGCCAGGCCACGTCCAGGTCCGCGACGATGTCGGCGCGGAAGCGCTGGATAATGTCGGAATTGGCCGAGCCGGGCGCCGAGGGCACCACGGTTACATTGTAGCCGGGGATCAGTGCAGCAACCTGGGCCTGGGTCTTGCCGGTTAGGCCCACCTGGCTGACCTGGCCATAACGCGTTCCGGTCAGGTTGACGCTCCAGGGCCCCTTCTCCCAGTTGAAGTTCAGGGTGATCTTGTCCTTGGGCGTGCTGTCGGTGGTGCGCACCTGCTGGGTGAGGTCAAACAGCGGCGTGGCGATGCCGAGCGCGGCGAGCGGCGCGGGCGTCCCGGCCACGCGATCGAGGCGGGTCTTGTTGAAGTTGGCCGCCAGGGTCGTGGTCAGCTCGCCGAAATCGCCCAGGCCCGCCTTGTGCCGGACGGTCACGTCGACCCCGGTGGTGGTGGTGTCGACCGCGTTGCTTTCGAAGGCGACGGCCGAAATCCCCGAATAGCCTTTGGAGGCCAGCAGCGTGGTGAGCGCCGTGCTCTGGAAGTTCGACGACATGACGATGCGGTCGTCGATAGCGATCCGGTACCAGTCGACGGAGCCGGACAGACCAAAGCCTTGGAACACCGCGCCGACCGAGATGTTGTCGGACTTCTCGGGCGTGAGCGGCTTGGTGCCGACCAGCGCCCCGATGGCGGTGTTGACCGGTACGGTCAGGATCTTCAGCGGCTGGCCGTTGACGAAGCTGATGTTGGTGTTGCCGAAGTACGACTGGGCCAGCGCCGGAGCCCGGAAGCCAGACCCCGCCGAGGCGCGCACCGCCAGGCCCTCGAACAGTTCGAACCGTCCGGCGACCTTGTAGTTGGTCGTGCTGCCGAAGTCGGAGTAGTCCTCGTATCGAATGGCCGCATCGATCATGAAGCGGTCGCCGAAGTCCTTCTCGATTTCGGCATAGAGCGCCTTGGCGGTGCGGTTGGCCGCGGCCGCGTCGGCGGGCGTGATGCCGCCGCCCGGCTGGGCCCCGACCGGGGCTGGTTTGCCGGCGTTGGGCCCATCCAGGATCAGGCCGCCGCCGTTGGCGTAGGACGCCAGCTCCCCGGCGACGAGGTCGTAGTAGTCTTTCCGGTATTCCGCCCCCAGGGCCAGCTTCAGGGGCGAGCCAAGGCCCAGATCCAGCTGACGGGTGAGGTCGAGGTTGGTTGTCCACTGGCGGAACCGCGAACCACCCCGATAGAAGGTGGTCGGCGTGGTCAGCCCCATCGAGACGTTGTTGGAATTGCTGTAGCCGATGTCGTTGATGCTGGTGCCCAGCCCCGTCGACAGGTCCCACTTGAAGCCCAGGACGTCGTCGCCGCGCAGGCCCAGGTTCACCGAATTGTTCTGCAGCTTGATGTCCTGCAAGGGCACGAAGCCGTCTGGATAGAGGGATCGGATGGTTTCATCCTGACCGGCCCGGCGGAAGAAGTTGAAGCTCGTTCCCTTCAGGCGATTGAAGCCACCGAACCCGTAGGCGGTGACCTGGTCGTTGATCGGCAACTCGCCGTTCAAGAAAACGCTGGTGTTGGTGTACTCGGGATCGCCGAACACCCAGATGTTCCGATCGACGGTGGCTTCGCGCGGATCGAGCGTGCCGCTCGACGGCGTCAAGCCAGTGCCGGACCCGAAGTTGGCCGAAGGCGCCACCGCGCCGCCGGCGGCGTTGCGGCCGAAGTACTGCTGGCGGGTGTCGGGCGCGGCGCGGTCGGAGTGTTCGTGGTCCTGGTACTGCACGGTCATGCGGATGACGCCGCCGTCGCCGACGGCGAAGCCCGCCCCGATCGAGCCCTGCAGATCACGTCCATCGCCCTGCGAGGTGACCCCGGCTTGGCCGTTGGCGGTGACGCCGATCGACTTATCCAGCTGCAGGTTCATGACCCCGGCGATGGCGTCCGAACCATACTGGGCGGCGGCGCCGTCCCGCAGCACTTCGATCCGGCTGATCGCGGCGGCGGGAATGGAGTTGAAGTCATAGGCGACGTCGCCCCGGCCGATCTGGTTGCCGTTGTTGAGGTCGGCCGAGGTGTGGCGACGTTTGCCATTGACCAGGACCAAGATCTGTCCGGTCGAGAGGCCGCGCATGGTCGGCGGCGTGATGAAGTCGAGCGCGCCGGCCGCAACGGGACGCGGAGTGCTGAAGCTGGGCACGGCGACCTTCAGCATGTCCTGGAGGTTCGGCGCCGCCCCGCGGGTCAGCTCATCATTGGTGATGGCGTCGATCGGCGTCGCCGAATTGATCGCGGTGCGACCGCCAAAGCGCGAACCGGTGACGACGACCTCCTCCACCTGGGTGTCGGCGGCCGTGGCCTGGGCCATCGCGTCCGACGCCGCAGCGCTCAAGATCGAAACGCCCACGCCCGCCAAAAGCCAGGCGCGACGCTTTCCCCCGTTCGAAGCCATATGAGTTCCCCTTCTTGGACGCTCTTGGTGAACGTCGGTCGCTCACGACGGTGTGGGGATGACGGTAGAATGACAATTGACGGGGGAACACCACTCCATAACTAACTGTTATAGGTCGCCCAGCGCCCACATTAGTAAGGGGCTGAAGCACAGTGCGAGGTCGCCCCGCGATTTTCTTGCCGCGACCTGACGCGATCCTGCGGCGCCGGCGCCCGATAATTGTGCGCCCGACGAATACCTAGCCGCTAGGCCTGGTTGCTGGACACGCTGGAGACGTGGGCCAAAGGCCGAAGAGCGACCGCCCCCATAACAACAGCGTATGGAGCCTTGCAGTCGGAGCCATTGTCACGCCGAGCGCAGCGGCCAAGGATCAGCACCGCTAAAGTCGCCGTGTCGAGGTTTCTCATGTCGTTTCGCCGCTCTGCCCTGCTCGCTCTTCTGTTGGGCGGATCGATGCTCGCGACCGCCCCGGCCAAGGCCGGATCGCCGGCTGGGCAAAGCGATGTGACGGCCATGCTCAAGGACCTGATCCGCTACGACACCACCAATGCGCCCGGCGACACGCGGGCCGTCGCCGACTACTTGAAGACCGTCTTCGACGCCGCCGGGATCCCCAACGAGATCATCTTGGCGCCCAACGGCAAGGCCGCGCATTTCATCGCCCGGCTGAAGGGCGACGGCCGCCAGCGCCCGGTGCTGCTGGCCGCCCATACCGACGTGGTCCCCGTTCAGAAGGAGCGCTGGAGCGTCGATCCGTTCGGGGCGGTCGAGAAGGACGGCTTCATCTATGGACGCGGCGCGCTGGACAACAAGGGCTCGGTCGCCGTGTTCGCCCAGGCCGTCCTGAAGCTTGCCAAGGACCCGGCGGCCCGGTCGCGCGACGTGATCTTTTTGGCCGAAGCCGACGAGGAACAGGGCCAGTTCAACACCAACTGGCTAGCTGAAAACCACTGGGACAAGATCGACGCCGAATTCACCCTGAACGAGGGCGGACGCACGGTGGGAAGCCCGGATGGCAAGGTCCGCGAACTTCAGGTCACCTATGCCGACAAGCTTACGCTCAATCTGAAGATCAAGACCCACGGCCCGACCGGCCACTCTTCCCGCCCCATTCCCATCACCAGCTCGGCCAATGGCCAGCTGGTAACGGCGCTGAATCGGCTTCAGTCGTACGAGACGACCGTGCAGCTGTCTCCGGAGGTCCGCGCCTTTCTGCAGAAGAAGGCCAGGTTGAGCAGCCCGGCCTTGGCGGCGGCCATCGACCAGCTGCTGAAGGCCAAGGACGCTCCAGCACGCGCCACGGCCGCACGCGTGGTCGTGGCCAATGATCCTGGCGGCTGGGGGATGGAGGGCTTGCTGCGCAACACCCTTGTCCTGACCATGCTGAACGCGGGCCAAAAGCCCAATGTCATCCCCGGCGACGCCGAGGCCGTGCTGAACGCGCGCCTGCTGCCTGGTCAGACCGTCGAGGGCTTCATCGCCGAGCTGAAGCAGGTGATCGCCAATCCCAAGGTCGAGATCGAGATCATCAGCGCCCGGCCCAAGGCCGAGATCGCCGCCTACTTCGACAAGCGCTCGAAGATCGCCCCGTCCAATCTCAACACGGCGCTCTTCAAGGCCTTGGAAGACAGCGCCCAGGCGACCTGGCCCGGTGTCTCCGTACTGCCGACCTTGCTGGTCGCCAGCACCGACGCCACGCCTTGGCGCGAACGGGGCGTGCCCGTCTACGGGATTGGAGCCCTCCCCGCCGATCCTGACAGCGCCAGCCGCATCCATGGCGATGACGAACGCGCCGGGATCGCGGACCTGCGCCAGGGGGAGGCCTTTGTTTTCGGCATTCTCAAGCGGGTGACGACCGCTCCAGCGGCGGCGACGGCCGCGAAGCCATAGACGCTACAGTCGAACTTGCCGCAATCCATGCGCAAACCTTATGGTTCTCGTCTGGAGGCGTGGGGCGGCATGAACTTTCGACATCTTGAGGTTTTCCGCGCGGTGATGATCAGCGGCTCGGCCTCGCGCGCCGCCGAGCTGCTGCAGATCACCCAGCCGGCGGTCAGCCGCGCCCTCTCCGATCTGGAGGCCTCGCTGGGCTTCAACCTCTATGATCGCGTCCGCGGACGGCTCGTGCCGACGCCGGAGGGGCAGCTGTTCTTTCGGGACGTCAACACCAGCTTCGTGGGTCTGGACCGTCTGCGCGCCTCGGCCGCCCAGATTCGCGACTTCGGATCCGGCTCCTTGCGGATCGCCAGCCATGCCGCGCTGGGCTCGGCCCTGGTGCCGCGCGCCATCGCCTCGTTCCGCGCCAAGCATCCCAAGATCGCCATCACCCTCCAGACCCCGTCCTCGACGGCGGTGCGCGACCTGGTGGTCCACCAGCAGTTCGACGTGGGATTGGCCGCCGACGAGGTCGATCTCTCGGGCGTCGACCATCGGGTATTCGGCAACTTCCGCGCCCTGTGCGCCATGCCGCCAGGCCATCCCCTCGCCCAGGAACCGGTCATTCGGCCCGAACATCTTCAGGGCGTTCCGTTCATTGCTCTCGCGCCGGAGGACCGAGCGCGCGGACGCCTAGCCAAGATCCTCGAAGCCGCCGAGGTCCACCCCGAGATCGTGGTGGAGACGCCCAGCTCCTCGACCGTCTGCGCCCTGGTGTTGGAAGGCGCCGGCGTTGGCCTCATCAACCCGTGCTCGGCCCACGGCTTCTCCGAACGCGGCGTGATCTTCCGCCCATTCGAGCCCGAGGTGCTGTTCCGGTCGTACCTGCTGTTCCGGCCGGACGCCCAGCGGGCCCGCCACGTGAACGCCTTCGTGGCCGAACTGCTGAAGGCCCGGGCCGGCATCGTCAAATCGACCGGCTCCTAGATCGCCAGCCTCAAGGCTTCATCGCCGTGGAAGCCCCCGTCGACGGCGCCCCTCTCCCGAAATATCAAGGCCTCGCCGATGACCAGTTGCCTGCTCGCCAAGTCCCCAGACCGTCTCGTGGCCGTCGCCGACGGGCGTCTGTCAGTCACTTCAAAGGGCGTACTGACCACCAGCCTCGACAGCGCCCAGAAGATCGTGGTGTTTCCGACGCGCTACGAGATACCGGTCGTCTCGGTGGGACGCTTCAGCCACTTCTCCGAGTACACGGGGCCGACCTGGCACATCGCCTATGCCGGCACCCACGCCTTGGTGAGCGAGATCCTTGACGGATTTCGCAGCCAAGTTTGCGGAAACCTTCGCCTGTCGAGAGGCGAGAATGGCGTCCCGACCTTTGACGAACACTTCGACCGGTCAAGGTCCTATGACGACAGCTACAACTTCGACAATGACGAATTGCCCAAGCTAGAACCCTGGGAACTGATCCACGAGTTCCGGCAGGTGGCGGAGGCGAAATCCACGGAGTGGGCCCTTAACCGCGCCTTCCCCGACTGCGAGTTCCTGCTGTTCGGCAAAGAACTCCAAACCCGGCGCTACGTGGCCCACAAGGCGGTCCCTCGGCATTTGGGCTGGAGTACGGGCTCGCGGGTCGAATTCGATTTCCACTTGATCAAGGACGGGGAACTGGCGGCGATCGGGTCGCCGGAGGTGTCGAAGCGCGCCTATGCCGACGCAGAGCTGATCGGCGGGCTGAGCGGCTGGAGCAAGGCGGCCGACGCCTTCGGAGACGGGTCGATGTTCGCCGACTTTGATCTCGATGGAGACCTCAATGCCAAGCCGACATCAAAGGCTCCGGCGCCGCCCCAGCCCGATCCGGCGGACTGGGGGACCAACAAGGTGCAAGAGCGCCTGATCGAGCACGTGCTCGGAGCCGGCGACGCCGGCGTCGGTGGCAAGCTCACAATCGCCACCGGCGGCTGGTACGGCGAGATTCAGATTGAGAAGCGCTGATCTGACTCGTCACGCGACCTCAATAATGGCGTCGACCTCGACGGCGAAGCCCAAGGGTAGCTGGTAGACGCCGACGGCAGAGCGGGCGTGACGGCCGACGTCGCCGAAGACTTCGACCATCAGGTCCGAGCAGCCGTTGATGACCTTGGGGATGTCGTGGAAGCCGGGACCGGCCTGCACGAAGCCGCCCAGCTTGATCACGCGGACCAGCCGATCGAGGTCGCCCTCGCAGGCCGCCTTGAATTGGGCGATCAGGTTGATCCCGCAGAGCCGCGCGGCCGCCACGGCCTGGTCGATGTCGACGGCCTCGCCGACCACGCCCTTGATGCCGCCACCAACGTCCAGCGAGAGCTGGCCGGAGATATGGACGATATTGCCCGAGCGGACCGACGGCACGTAGTTGGCTACCGGCGGGGTTAGGGCCGGCAGCACGATGCCCAGCTGTGCGAGGCGTTGATCGATCTTGGGCATGGATAGGCTCCTTGCGCCGGCGCGAAGCGCGCGGCGGTCAAACTTCAGCTGGCGAAAAGGGTGAAGGTTAGTGCAGCACCTGGGCCAGGAACTGGCGGGTGCGCTCATGGCGCGGGGCGGCGAAGAATTCGCCCGGCGGCGCGACCTCCAGGATTTGGCCGGCGTCCATGAACACCACCCGATCGGCGGCCTGGCGGGCAAAGCCCATCTCGTGGGTGACGCAGATCATGGTCATGCCCTCGGCGGCCAGCTCGACCATGATGTCGAGCACCTCCTTGACCATCTCGGCGTCCAAGGCCGAGGTCGGCTCGTCGAACAGCATGACCTTCGGGTCCATGCACAGCGACCGGGCGATGGCCACGCGCTGCTGCTGGCCACCCGACAGCTGGCCCGGATACTTGCCGGCCTGCTCGGGGATGCGCACGCGCTCGAGGTAGCGCATGGCCGTCTCCTGGGCGACTTTCTGCGGCACCTTCTTGGCCCAGGTCTGGGCCAGGGTGCAGTTCTCCAGGATCGTCAGGTGCGGGAAGAGGTTGAAGCTCTGGAACACCATGCCGACCTCGCGCCGCGTAGCGTCGATGGTCTTGGGATCGCCGGTCAGCTCGACGCCCCCCACCCGGATGTGGCCGCGATGATGGGCCTCCAGGCGATTGACGCAACGGATCATGGTCGACTTGCCGGAGCCCGAGGGTCCGCAGACCACGATCTTCTCGCCGCTGGCCACGCTGAGCGTGACATCGCGCAGGGCGTGGTAGTCGCCGTACCACTTGTGGACGCCGGACAGCTCGACGGCGGCAGGGGTATCGGTCATCGGCGGACTCCGAAGGCGGCGCGACGCTCCAGCCAGGCCGCGTAGCGCGACACCGAAAAGCAGATCGCGAAATAGATCAGGGCGATGAAGAGGTAGGTCTCGGCATAGGGACCAGGCCAGGCCGGGTCGGCCAGGGCCGCGCGGCCGGAGCTGAGCAGGTCGAACAGACCCACGACCAGGACGAGGCTGGTGTTCTTGACGATCACAACCACGGTGTTGGTCAGCGGCGGGATCACCTTGGCGATGGCTTGGGGCAGGACGACCAGCCGCGTGGTCTGGAACCACGTCAGGCCCAAGGCGCGGGCCGCCTCGGCCTGTCCGGGCGGGATGGTCTGCAGGCCGCCGCGCAACACCTCGGCCAAATAGGCCGCGGAAAACACCGTCAGCGCCTCCAGGGCTCGCAGCAGCTTGTCGATCGTCACGCCGTCGGGGAGCATGATCGGCAGCATGATCGCGGCCACATAGAGGATGCTAAGCAGCGGCAGGCCGCGGACGATCTCGATCAGGGCCACGGCGATCATGCGCGGCACTGGCAGATCCGACTGGCGCGCCAGTGCCAGGACTACGGCCAGCGGAAAACCCAGGCCCAACGAACTGACGGTTAGCAACAGGGTGATCGGCAAGCCGCCCCAGTCGGAGGTCGAGACCTCCTCCAGGCCGAAGACGCCTCCGCCCATCAGCACCAGCACGGCCGCCGTGCCCACGCCCCAGGCCGCGAGGGTGACACGCGTCCAGTGGCGGGGCGGCAGGCTCCAAAGCGAAAGGCCCAGGAAGATCGCCACGACCAGCATCGATCGCCACTGCTCTTCCGGCGGATAGATGCCGAACAGGATCTGCGGATGCTTGTCACGCAGAAAGGCCCAGCAGGCCCCGACGCCGGTACAGGCCGCGCCCTCGCCGCTCCAGACGGCATTGATCACGCCCCAAGACAGCAGCTTGGGCAGGGCCAGGATCACCAGGGCGGCGATCAGCAGGGTGGCGAGACTCGTGGCCAGGTCGCCAAACAGCGCCTTGACCAGATCGAGGCGCGCCCGGGGCGGCGGCGGCTCGGCGGTCAGCGTCTCGGTGCGCAGGAAGACCTGGGCGACGCTGGGTGGGACGGCTTGCGTGCTCATCGTTGCACCAGCGCGATGCGGCGGTTGTACCAGTTCATGAACAGCGAGGCCGAGAGGCTAAGGGTCAGGAACACCGCCATCAGGACGAGGACGCCCTCCACGGCCTGGCCCGTCTGGTTGATGGTGGTGGCGATCACCGAAGAAATGTCCGGATAGCCGACGACCAGGGCCAGGGTCGTGTTCTTGACCACGTTGACGTACTGGCTGGTCATCGGCGGGATGATCACGCGCAGGGCCTGAGGGATGACGACCAACCGCAGGGTCTGGCGCTCCGAGAGGCCCAGCGCCCTGCCCGCTTCCCACTGCCCGATCGGCACGGCGTCGATGCCGCCCCGGATGATCTCGCCGATGAAGGCCGCCGAATAGAGGATCAGGCCCAGCAGCAGAGCGACCAGCTCGGGCGTCAGGGCAAAACCGCCGGCGTAGTTGAAGTGGCCCAGGCGGGGCGTCTCGACGGTCACGCCGGCCTTCACCGCCAGACCCAGCAGCGAGAGCGCGACCAGCCCCGCGCCGCCGAGGATCATCCCACGCTTGCCGATCTCGCGCTGGGCGTAGGCCGCGCCGCCCGCGATCACCACGACCGCGCTGAGCGTCAGGAACAGCGCCGCGCTCGAGAGCCGCAGTCCCGGCAGATAGAGGCCGCGATCCGTCAGGAAGACGCCCTCGATCGGGCTCATCGCCGCGTGGACATTTGGCAGTCCGACGGTGACCAGCGCGTACCAGAACAAGAGCTGCACCACGAGCGGCGTGTTGCGCAGCGCCTCGACGAAGACGGTCGAGACGCCGCGCGCCAACGGGTTCTGAGAGCGGCGCGCCAGGGCGACGACCAGGCCCAGCGCCGTCGAGACCGCGCCGATGACGATGGCCAGCATCAGGGTGTTGGCCAGGCCGGCCGCGAACGCCCAGGCGAAGCTGTCTGACGGCTGGTAGGGCAAGACGCCCTCGGAGATCGGGAAGCGGGCCGAGCGGGTGACGAAGTCGAAGCCGACGGTGATGCCGCGCTTGGCCAGGTTTGCCAGTGTGTTGCCGACCAGCCAGGCTGCGACGCCGGCCACGGCCAGGATCACCAGGCCTTGGTAGACGAGACCGCGAAGACGGCCTTGGGTTGGCGCGAGCCCCGACATGGGCGCGCTCAGTTGAAGGCCAGGGGGACCATCAGCCCCCCGTCGCGCTGCAGGCGGTTGAGGCCACGGTCGATCTTCAGCTTGCTGTCCTTGCCGACGTTGCGGTCATAAACCTCGGCATAGTTGCCGACCTGATGGACCACGTCGTAGGCGAAAGCCTCATTCAGCCCCAGCGCCTTGCCGTTGCCCTTCTCGACGCCGAGGAAGCGACGGACGGTCGGGCTGTCGGATTTCAGCATGGCTTCGGCATTGGCCGAGGTGATCCCCAGCTGCTCGCCCATCAGCATGGCCTGGAACGACCATTTGACGATGTCGAACCACTGGTCGTCGCCGTGGCGGACAGCCGGCGTCAGCGGCGCGACCTCGTCATTGGCCGGGATGATCACGTAGTCGTCGGGATTGGCCGCCTGGGTGGCGCGCACCGAGGCCAGGGCCGAGGCGTCGGTGATCAGGGCGTCGCAGCGGCCGCTGAAGAAGGCTTGGCGCGTGGCCTGGACGCTGTCGAACACCACGGCGTGCAGGCCAAGGCCATACTGCCGCGAGACGTCGGTGAAGGTCACCTCGGTCGTCGAACCGGTCTGGACGCACACAGACGCACCGGCGAGGTCTTTCACGTTCCCGACCTTTGCCGACTTGGGCACCAGTAGTCCGACATAGTCGTAGTAATTGGGAAAAGCGAAGTTCACGCCGTTGCCGTCGCGCGACAGCGTCCAGGTCGTGGTCCGGGGCAGGACGTCGATCTCACCGCTCTGCAAGGCGGTCAGGCGCTGCTGGCCGGTCAGGGGCACGAAGCGGACCTTGTCCTTGTCGCCCAGGGCGGCGGCCGCGACCGCGCGGCAGGTATCGACATCGAGGCCTCGCCAATAGCCCTTCTTGTCGGGCATGCCGAAGCCGACGGTCAGCGGGCTGGCGCCGCAGATCACGTAGCCGCGCTTGCGGACGGCCGCGAGGGTCGCCCCGCCACCGCCGGACTTGTCCTTGGGCTTCTCTGCGCAGGCCGCGAGTCCACAAAGGACCCCCGCCGCCAGAACCATCGAGACCAGTGCGCGCATGTCCTCGCCCCTCCGCTCGCCTTAGGCCAAGGCCGCGAACAGGCCTTCCAGGTCGGCCCACAGATCCTCAGGATCTTCCAGACCGATGCTGATGCGCAGGATGGTCCCCTCTTCCGTCCACGGCACGGCCACCCGGTCTGGACGGATGTCCATCGGTACGATCAGGCTGCGAACGCCGCCCCAGGAGGCGCCGATGGTGAAGGTCTTGAGCGCGGTCAGAGCCGGGCCGAGCTTGTCGTCGACACCCGGCTTCAGCACCACGGCAAAGAGGCCGCTGGCCCCGGCAAAGTCGCGTTCCCAGAACTCTCGGCCGGGGCACTCGGGCAAGGCCGGATGCAGCACGCGCTCCACGCCGGGCAGGCCGACGATCTTATGGGCCAGGTCCGTGCCGACCTTGCCGACATGGGCCAGGCGCACACCCATGGTCTGCAGGCCACGGATGGCCAGCTGCACCTCGTCGGGCGAGACGCCGATGCCGATCATCCGGGTCGTGGCCTTCAGCGCCTTGAATAGCTCGACGTCGCGGACGCTGATCGAGCCCAGCAGCAGGTCCGAGTGACCGCCGACATACTTGGTCAGGGCTTCCATCGAGAAATCCGCGCCATGGACCAGCGGCTTGAACAGCAAGGGCGTGGCCCAGGTGTTGTCGCAACCGACCAGCGCGCCCTTGGCGTGGGCCGCGGCGATGATCGCCGGCACGTCCTGAAATTCCATAGTCGTCGAGCCGGGGGACTCGATCCAGACGAGCTTGGTCCGATCGTCGATCAGGTCGGCGATCCCCGCCCCGATCATCGGGTCATAGACCTCATGGTCGATGCCGCGCGGCTTCAGATAGTTCACGCAGAAGCCGCGCACTGGCGGATAGGCGGTGTCGGGGATCAGCACCTTGTCGCCCGGCAACAGCACGGTGAGGAAGACGATGGTCGCCCCGGCCTGGCCCGAGGGCACGATCACCGTGCGCTCGCCGCCTTCCAGCGCGGTCAGATAGGCTTCGAGGGTCTTGGTCGTCGGCGTACCGTGCAGTCCGTAGGTATAGCCGTCGGGGCCCCGGTACTTTCGGTTCGAATAGGCGTCGGCGTCTTCGAAGACGATGGTCGAGGCGCGGTAGGTCGGCACCTGCAGGCTGGCGTAGCCTTCGTGCGAAACTTCCGGGTAGTGCACGACGCGCGACAGGTCTTTCATGGTGTCCCTCGACTGATGTCGAAGCGGACATTCGGGCCAGCCGGGTAGAAACACAATTGACCGTCAGGCACCGGTCCATGCCCTACGGTTATAGCTCAGGGACCTACCGCGATCGGGTGCCCCTCAGCGCCGCGGCGAAGAAGGATCGTCGGGCAAGGATTGGCCTGGCGGCGCCGGTTAGCTCTGCGCGGACCCGGTCCCACTCCTCCTTGAGGACGATGTCGCCCCAAATGATGAGCCATTTGGAGCGGCGCATCCGCTGTTTCAGGGTGCCGGGCTTTTCGAGGGTTCGGATCGCATCGAGGAGATTGCGCGAAGGCACTTCGGTTGGATTGAGCAGCA
The DNA here is from genome assembly GCF_947036865.1 of uncultured Caulobacter sp. GTDB lineage: Bacteria > Pseudomonadota > Alphaproteobacteria > Caulobacterales > Caulobacteraceae > Caulobacter. The sequence goes on from NZ_CAMQSF010000011.1 coordinate 59,375, forward strand.
ACTTGATCTTGGCGACCTTGGTATTGGCCAGCCGCTGCTGGGCCTCTCGGGCTTTTCGATCGGCGGCGGACTCTTTCACGCCCGGGGGTGGATCCTGATAGTTCCCCAGCAGGGAGTGAACATCCGCGATCAGCTCCCGCAAGTCGTTGATCCATTCCTGGCGCAAGCGGGCCACGGCATGAATGCCCAGATTGGCCGAATTCGTTGCGGCGATCTCCACATTGCGGGCCGCCGCCGCCGCGTTCGTTCGGGCCACTTCAACATTGTCGGCCGCGGCCTGGGCGTTCTTGTCGGCCACTTCTACGGACCTGAGGCTGGTCGCCGCCTGCTTCTCGCTCACATCGACGGCCCGGGCGCTGATCGCCGCGAGCTTGTTGGCATTCAGGCGAGCCATGAGGGGCGTGACGATCAAGGCAGCCAGCGAAGCGATCAGCGCCGCGATCGAGCTGAGCGCGGTCCACTTCGAAGACTTGTCCGGTTTCTCGACGGCTTCCTTCTGTGCGGTCGTTGAAGGTTCGGAGCCCTTGGCACCGTTGTCCCGCGCCTGGTCCTGCGTGTGTACGAGGCCGGTCTGCGCCGCCGCTGGTAGACCGGCGTCAGCAACAGGTGACGACGGTGCGGCCGCCGGCTGTTCCTGGGCGATGGTGGGAAGTGCGCCGACGACGGAAAGCGCGATTCCTGCGGAGATGATCAGGCAAAGACGCCGAAATGACACGGTTCGAATAGACACGGGCAATCCACACAGGCTTGGCGACTTCAGGATGGGGCCGTCTAAGTGACGCCCAGCGGAGCCGATAGGATCACGCTTGCGACACCTTTCAACGGGTCTCAGTCACTTGTCCTAGCTGGCCTCAGCTTCCTCCTGAAGCATCGGCCCGATTTTGAAGTGAGGCGTGCGCAATGACGCGGGAAGATCCTCAATCATGAGATCTGTCCATGTGTACCCCTTCGACCGCATGCCACCTGCTATCTCCGGGTAGTTCTTGAACATCACCGAATTGTACTCCGGTTTGAAACGGTGGATGAGTTGAGCCTCCACCTCCCTGGTCATGGCCTCGTCGCCCAAAGCGACCAGGGGCTCGCTCATGAAGCGTACGAAGGCCTCTGAGTCGGACAGGTCCACGTCATGCAAAAGCGTCTGAATGCCCGAGACATCGCTCATTCCGCCGTACGGCAGCTCGGCAACGTCCGTCAGGCCGACGACCGATAGCAAGATCAAGGAAACCTCGAACGGTGCCCTCGCGGCGGGGGCGGCCCCCACCGGGCTCTGCACTGTGAGGATCTTTTGCATCTTCTCGTGCCCAGTCAGTCTGTCCCAGACTTTCTGGTCGAACGCTTTCCCCACGTAAAGAACGGTGAAGTCTAAAAACGAAAGGGGATCGCCGCTTCCCGTGGTGTCGACTTCGAGTCCCCTCACAAGCATCTCGTAAAGAAGCTTCTGCGGACTCCACCAGACGATCAAACTTTTGTCTTTTCGAAACAGCTTGATCGCGCCTACATCACGAAATGGCTGCTCTTTGCCCGGTGCCTTGGTGAAATAATGGGTCTCGACGCAAATTGCTTCGCCGGGACCGCAAAGGCCAGCATTGACGAGGTCTACGCGGCAAGCCAAAGGCGTCGTTTCGCCGTCCGCGATTTCGAAAGAAATGACGCCGTCGTCGAGGACCACGTTGTCGAAGTAGGTCAGCGGCCGCTGGACCAGCAGATACAGCGTGCATTTGTCGAGCCGCTCGCGGACGACCTCCTCCTCCTTGAGAAACTCGAACTCATAAGCCGAGACGATCGGGTAGTTCACGGCTACCTGAATATTCGCGACCTTCGCCCCTTGGACGACGTCACCGTCCGCTGCTGCGGTGTCCATGCCCTGCCCTCCCACGCGCTCCAACGACCTTGAGCGATTACGTTGAGAGTCGCCAGCGCAGCAAGACGAACCCGTCAGCTATAGATTTTCTGCTCGTCCAATCCAACAGACCCAAGTACGCGGCAGCCCTCGGACCGACGCCAGGGCACGACGCGCAAGTGTACACGATGAGTTCACGACACCCCGTAAGTCTTTGATATTTATGATTGCTTCCTACAGTCCATCATCGGGGCGACGGAAAATCTGTGAGGGCGGTGCGGCAAAGCTCGTCGCGTTCAATGGCTTGAAGATCGAGGGGTCGTCTTCCATAGCTTCCCGTCGCTGTCCAGCGTTCGCCAGCCGCCGTCTCCGCGGAGTCCGGGCCTCACGGCGCGGTGTCGGCGCCCACGTCCTCGAGCCGGTTCTCGAAGCCCAGGGCGCGCATCCGCGACTTCAGCGCCGTCAGCTTGCCGGCTGGGAGACCCGGCGAGCGCGCCAGCAGGGCGACGAACTTGCCGTCCGAGGTGCTGGCGATCATCCAGCCATAGTCGTCGCCGTGATCGATGACCCAATAGTGCCGGCGGATCAGGCCGCCGAAGAAGCTGGCCTCGAACTTGGCGTTGGTCGTGGGATCGACGATCCGCGCCGAGGTGCCGACGTGTCGCGCGGGGCCCTGCCGACCGCCGGCGTGACACACCTGGTCGATCTGGAAGGTGTCCCTCGGGGTCTTGCTCCACACCTGATACGCGCCATAGCAATTGCGCTGGCGGTCGTTGGGCGTGCGGACGATCTCGTACCAGCGGCCCATGAAGCGATCGATGTCGATCGAGCGCCTCGGCTCCGGCCCCGTCTCGGCCAGGGCGACTATCGGCGCGGCCAGGGCGGCGGCGAGGGCAAGGCCGGCCAGTCTCGGACCGATCGACGAGGATTTTCGCATGCGGCGTCTCCGGGCGTCAGGCGCGATCGCGCCTTGTCCGGTGAGCTACGATCCAAACGAGTTTTCGGACGCGCGCATCCAATCAACGACGACCGGCCGTATCTACCGGGCGGCCCCGAACACTGGGGTTCATCAGAAGGGACAGCGCATGGGCTTGTTGACCGCCTCCATCAACCGCTTGCAGGACGCGCCCTTTCCCGACTTCGTCACGCGCCCGGCGATCGCGGCGCTGGTCGCCGAGGCCCGCCGTCGCCTCGATGGGCCCACCGAGGGCGTCGACGCGGCCTTCGCGGCGGAGATGTCGCGGCGCGCCCTGGCCGAGCACGTCGACGCCGCCAACGCCCAGCACTACGAGCTGCCGCCGCGCTTCTTCCAGATCGTGCTGGGCCCGCGCCTGAAATATTCCAGCGCCTATTACGAGACCCCCAGCGCCACACTGGCCGAGGCCGAGATCAGCGCCCTCAAGCGCACGTGCGACAACGCCGACATCGCCGACGGCCAGAGCATTCTGGAACTGGGCTGCGGCTGGGGCTCGCTGTCGCTGTGGCTGGCCGAGACCTACCCGCGCGCCACGATCACGGCGGTGTCGAATTCCCGGGGCCAGAAGGCGTTCATCGACGGCCAGGCCCAGGCGCGCGGCCTGTCGAACCTGCGCGTGATCACCGCCGACATGAACGTCTTCGACACCGATCAGCGCCACGATCGCATCGTCTCCGTGGAGATGTTCGAGCACATGGCCAACTGGCGCGCCCTGCTGACCCGCGCGCGCGGCTGGCTGGCGCCGGGCGGCAAGCTGTTCATCCACGTCTTCGCCCACCGGGGCACGCCGTATCGCTTCGAGGTCGAGGATCGCTCGGACTTCATCGCCCAGCACTTCTTCACCGGCGGCGTGATGCCCAGCCACGGCCTGATGCGGCAGTACCCGGACCTTTTCTCGGTCGAGGCCGAGTGGCGCTGGAGCGGCGCGCACTACGAGCGCACGGCCTATGACTGGCTCGCCAATTTCGACCGCCACACGCCCGAGGTGATGGATCTGATGCGCCAGGTCTACGGCGCCGACGCCCGTCTCTGGGCCCGCCGCTGGCGCCGCTTCTTCCTGGCCACGGCCGGCCTGTTCGGCGACAGCGGCGGCGCCGAATGGGGCGTCAGCCACTATCGCCTGACGCCGGCCTGAGGATCTTCGGCCGGAGCTCGATCAGACCTTCATGAAGCCCAGGTCGGCCGTCTTGAACGCCTGCAGACGCGGGAAGATCTTGGCCAGGTCGGCGTTGGTCACGCCGAACCACCGCCCGATCGTGGCCAGGTATTGATCCACCGACGTGGTCGGGATCAGGGCGTTGCCGGCCATGTCGGGGTTGTTGAACCCCGAGGCGGCGTCGTCCACGCCCACCGTCGGGAAGGTCCCGTAGATGTCGCCGCCCTTGACCGCGCCGCCCAGGATCAGGTGGTGCCCGCCCCAGGCGTGGTCGGTGCCGTCGCCATTGGTGGTGAAGGTCCGGTTGAAGTCCGAGGCGGTGAAGGTGGTCACGGCGTTTCCGTAGCCGCGCGCGGTCATCTCGGCGTCGAAATAGTTCAGCGCGTGGTCGACCTGGGCCAGCAGCAGGCTCTGGCGATCGTTCTGGCCGTCATGGGTGTCGAACGAGCCGATCTGCACGAAGAACACCTGGCGGCTGGGCCCCAGGGTCCCGTGCGCGACGATGGTCTGGGCGACGGCGCGCATCTGGTCGGCCAGGGCGTTGCCGGCCGCCGTGCCGGTCAGCGGGTTGATGAAGGCCGGCGGGGCGCTGACCTGCGAGGCGGCCAGGGCGGTGCTGAAGGTGGTGGCGGTGTTGTTGGACGTCACCACCGCATCGGCATAGGTCCGCCCCAGCATGTTGCCGTCGGCGTCGTTGCCCAGCAGGGTCTCGCGCAGCGCCGCCAGGAAGGTCGGCGAGTTGTTGTAGCTGCCGGTGCGCTGCAGCAGGTCGATGCCGACCGCGCTGCCGCCGCCGCTCGCGCTGTACGAGATGCGGTAGGCCTTGACCGCGCCGCCGACGGGGAAGCCGGTCAGACCCTGCGTGGTGAACGAAGTGAAGTTGATCGCGCTGGCGTTGCCGGACGCGGCGAAGACGTCGCCGAGCTGTCCGCCCCAGCCGAGGGCCGTGAACTCCACCGACCCCGTCTGCCAGGCCTGCTGCTGGTCGCTGTGCGAATAGAGGCGCGGCGGGATCGGCGTGCCCGTCGTGGGCTTCTGGTACTGGGCCTTGGTCAGCGGGGCCAGCAGCGTGCCGACATTGGCCAGCGCGGCCAGCCGGCCGGCGACGAACGCCTTCTGCATGTTCGGCATCAGCGGGTGCAGACCGAAGGTCCGCGCCGGAGCGCCCGGCGCCGCGCCGGCCGAGAACTGCGGCGTCTTGGGCGTGATCGGCAGCACCCCGCCCCAGTATTCGGGATAGTTGGTCGCCGTCACCTTGCGGTTGGTGACCGTATTGGTCGAGCCCACGGCGGTGGCGGGGGTCCCGGGCGGCATCAGGGCGATCGGCGTCGCGCCGCGGAAGCGGGCGCTCCAGTAGCGCTTCCAGCTGGTGTCGTCGGTGGCCAGCAGCAGGTTGTTGGAGTCGTTGCCGCCCACCAGGAACAGGCAGACGATCGCCTTGTAGTCGGTCTGGCCGGTGGTCGCCGCGGCGGCCCCCAGGCTGGAGAGGTTCAGGACCAGCGGCCCGGCGGTCCCGAGGGCTGCCAGGGCTTTCAGGGCGTTGCGGCGGCTCAGCGTTTCGCGCGTCATGCTCCGGCCCTCAGCGCTGGATCAGATAGTCGGTGGACACCATGGCCAGCGCCACGGCGTTGCGAACGCGGTCGAGATTGATCTGCGCGATCTGGGCGGCCGTGGGCTTGGGCGTCGTCGTGGCGGTCGAGGCCACAACCGACAGGATCCGTTTCGCCAGCGTGTCGCCCATCTGGCCGCCGAACAGCAGCAGATCCAGCCGTCGCGCCAGGCGCTTGGCGTCGACCCAGCCTTGAGCGTCCACCAGGGCCTGGGCCTTGGCGTAGCTGACGACGACGTCCTTGTTGCCCCAGTTGGCGGCCATGACGTTGGCGATCATCTTGTTGACGTAGCTGGCGGTCGTGAGGACGTCGACGCCCTGGAACTCCGGCGCCACCTGCTTAGCTTCGGCCACGGGGCTGCCCGCGGGCGAGAAGTCCGGCAGCCAGAAATTGAACACCGACGGCGCCTGGAGCGGCGCCTGGTTGAAGGCGTTGGCCGGGCTGAAGTCGTAGGGCTGCAGGAAGTTCTTCGACACCGAGGTCGTGGCGTCGAAGGCGCGCAGCCAATGGGCCAGACGAACCGTCGGCTCGCGCAGGCGGCCGTCGAACGGGCCCGGGCTGGACGGGCGGGCCTCCGCGTCCGTCAGCACCGCGGAGATGACCGCCGCCAGATTGCCGCGCACCCCCGTCCCGTCATTGACGAACACCTTCGCCACCCGGCCGATATAGGCGGGGGTCGGGTTGCTCTTGACGAAGCGCTGGATCAGCCGCCGGGCGATGAACGGCGGAACGTTCGGATGGTTGGCGATGGTGTCGAGGGCGAACTTCAGCCCCGCGACCTGATAGGCGCCGGTGCTCTTGGTGACGCCGGTCGGCGGAACCCAGGCCGAATAGGCCGGGAACGTCACGCCCAGGAAGCTCTTGGAGAGCAGCGAGTGGTTTTGCGGATAGGCGATCAGCGGCTTGATGTCGGAGTCCGGATCGACCGGTCGACCGAACGAGGTCGTCGTCGGCTTGGCCGCCGCGAAGCCCCAGCCGGTGAACATCTTGGCCAGGCCGGCGATGTCGCTGGCGCCATAGGTCGGGATCGGGGCGCCGCTGGCGTCCAGCTTGGGCGAGCCGTCCATGTTCAGCTGCTGCAGGCCGATCGACATCAGCTGCATGATCTCGCGAGCGTAGTTCTCGTCGGGGTGCCGCGTGGCGTCGTTGTCGGACTGAATGTTGCCGATGATGTTCAGGTACATGCCCATCGCGGGCGACAGGGTCACGGCCTCGATCAGGTCGCGATAGAGTCCCAGGCCGCGCCCGCGCAGCATGTCGAAATAGGCCGCGCCCATCCGCAGCGTGACCTGCGAGCCCTGGAACGAGACGACGCAGATCTCCGACAGGGCGAAGGCCATCCGCAGGCGAAGCTGGTCCGGAGCCGTCAGGACCGAGGCCCAGAACGCTTCCTGGAATTGGCCGACGCTGGCGTGGGCCCGCTTGTTCGGGTCGGCGGCGTTAATCTCGCCGTCCCGACGCGTCACCCAATCGACGAAGAAGGTCTGCGGGAAGCTCAGCGCCGTCTGGGCGTTCAGCCAGCCCATGGGCGTGGTCGCCTTGAACTCGGCGATGGCCGCGTCGTTCGCCCCGAACGTGGCCTGGTTCAGAAATCGCGCCGCGTCGTAATCGGCGGGTGTCGGGTCGCCGCCTTCCGCGCCGGCCAGGACGCCGCCGGAGCCGGCGGCCAGAACCGCCACGGTCGCGGCCGCCGCGACGGTCGCGGCCACGACGGCTGTCGCCCCCGCTGTATTGGAACCGCCAGAAGCCATCTCGACGCACTCCCCCCCAGGGACGAACCCGGCCTTGGATATCAGACGCCAGGAGAAAGACCAAACCGCTAAGCCGTAAGGGAAATGGCGCGTTTACCCAATTTCGGTTTACACCCGCGCCCGCTCCGCCTTCGCCTCCGGTTGCTCCCGCGTCGCGACGTCCTATGCTGCGAAGGCCGAGGATCGGCCGTCCGTCGGGAGCATCGCTGATTTGTCGGTCGCGCACGACGGGCTAGATGTCGCGGGGGCCGAACGCGGACGCGCCTTGTCTCCGGCGAGAACGGCGCGATACTCGCGCGAACGGCGTGAGGAGTGAGCGTGACGGGAACGGGGGGTCAAGCACGGCGGCGGACTGTGGGCGGGCTGGCCCTGGCCATCGCGCTGACGGTCGTCGTGGCCGCGCCGCGCGCGCACGCCGGCGTGCTCGAGATCGACGACAGCGGTCGCGTCCGCCGATTCGACGGGCCGACCCAATTCGTCGGCTCCGCGGCCCAGGCTCTGCCTATCGCTCAAGCCGCGCCGGCGCCGACCGCCCGCGCGCCCCACCGCCGCGCGGCCGCCGCCGTGGTCGACGCGGCCGCGACTCGACACGGCCTCAGCCCCGAACTGCTGCGCTCGGTCGCCCAGCGTGAGTCGGGCCTCGACCCGGCGGCCCGCTCGCCCAAGGGCGCGACGGGTCTCATGCAGCTGATGCCCGGCACGGCGCGCGACCTGGGCGTCGACGCCCGCGACCCCGCCGCCAACGCCGACGGCGGCGCCCGCTACCTTCAGCGCCTGCTGGCCCGCTATGACGGCGACATCGTCAAGGCGCTAGCGGCCTACAACGCCGGCCCCGGCGCGGTCGACCGCCACGGCGGCCCGCCGCCCTACGCCGAAACCCGAGCCTATGTCGACGCCATCCTGGAACGGATGGCCCAGTCGGTCGCGCCGCGACCCCAAGCTACCGTGAGGACCGCGCCTTGACCCAAGCCCGCCGCCTGCCGCTGATCGCGACCTTCCTCGTCGCGGCCACGCCCGCCGCCGCCCAGAGCGTGACGGCCAATCCCGCTGGCTCCGGACCTCTGATCGCCGCCCTGGAGTGGCTGCAAGGCACGCTGCTGGGCAATATCGCCACCACCGCCGCGGTGATCGCCGTGGCCGGCGTGGGCCTGATGATGCTGACGGGCCGCATCGACTGGCGGCGCGGCGCGACCGTGATCCTCGGCGCCTTCATCGTGTTCGGGGCGGTCGCGATCGTCTCGGGCATTCGCGGCGTCGCCACGGGGGCGCAATGAGCGGCCTGGGATCGGATCCGGTTTTCGGCGCCCTGACCCGGCCGCAGATGGTGGCGGGGGTCACCTACAGCTTCGCGATCTTCAACCTGATCGTCACGGTCGAGGCCTTCCTGATCAGCAAGTCGTTCTGGTCGCTGCTGATCGCGCCCGCGCTGCATCTGGTCGGCTATCTGGGCTGCCTGCGCGAGCCCCGGTTCTTCGACCTCTGGATCACCAAGGTCAGCCGCTGCCCGCGCATCCGCAACCACGCGTTCTGGCGCGCCAACTCCTACCGCCCATGACCGCGCGCTTCGTCAGTCTCGGCTTCGGATCCCGCCTCGCCCCGCGCGAGGCGTCTATCGGCGAGCGCCTGCCCTATGCGCGCCACGTCGACGACGTGACGCTGCGCACGCGCGAGGGCCTGCTGCTGCAGGTCATCAAGCTGGACGGCCTGCCCTTCGAAACCGCCGACGACGAGGAGCTGACCTATCGCAAGCAGGTGCGCGAGACCCTGCTGCGCGGCGCGGCCAGCTCGCGCCTGTCGATCTATCACCACCTGATCCGCCGCCGGGTCGCGCCGCGGCAGGAGCCGGTGCGCGGCGACGCCTTCACCGAGGCCCTCGACGAGGCCTGGCGCGAGCGCCTGACCGACCGCAGCCTGTTCGTCAACGACCTCTACCTGACCCTGGTCAGCCGGCCGCTGCAGGGTAAGGTCGGGTGGCTCGAGAGCCTGGTCCGCCGCGCGCCCGGGGCCGACGACACCCAGGCGCAGGACCTTCGCCGCCTGCACGGCCTGCGCGAGACCGTGCTGGCCAGCCTCGCCCCCTACGGCGCCCGGACGCTGGGCCGCGTTCGCGAGCGCGGGATCGAGCGCTCCGAGCCGTGCGCCTTCCTGTCCGAGATCCTGAACGGCGAGCCGCGCGCGGTGGCCACGCCCGTCGGCGACATCGGCGAGGCGCTGGGCGACCGGCGCCTGACCTTCGGCCTCGACGCGCTGGAGATCGCCGCCGCCGGCGGCCGCCCTCGCCGCTTCGGCGCCCTGGTGTCGCTGAAGGACTACCCGGCTCGCTCCACCCCCGGCATGTTCGACGGCGTCTTCCGCCTGCCCTGCGAGATGGTGGTCACCGAGAGCTTCTCGTTCGTCGACCGCCAGGCGGCCCTGGACCGCATGGGCCTGGCGCTGCGCCGGCTGCGCGCCGCCGAGGACGACGCCTACTCCCTGCGCGAGGATCTGGCCGCCGCGCGCGACGAGGTCGGCGCCGGTCGCGCGGCGTTCGGCGAGCATCACATGAGCGTGCTGGTCCGGGCCGACGATTTCGCCAGCCTCGACGCCGCCGTCGCCGACGTGCAGTCGGCCTTCACCGAGGCCGGCGCCGTGGCGGTGCGCGAGGATGTCAATCTGGAGCCCGGCTTCTGGGCGCAGTTCCCGGGCAACTTCCAGTTCATCGCCCGCAAGGCGCTGGTCTCGGCCGCCAATTTCGCCGCCTTCGCCTCGCTGCACAACCATTCGAGCGGTCGGGCCGAAGGCGGTCCGTGGGGCGCGCCGGTCACGGTGCTGGAGACCACCGCCCACGGCCCCTATCACTTCAACTTCCACAACGGCGATCTCGGCAACTTCACCGTCATCGGCCCCAGCGGCGCGGGCAAGACGGTGCTGCTGACCTTCCTGTTGGCCCAGGCGCGGCGCTTCTCGCCGCAGATCGTCTATTTCGACAAGGATCGCGGCGCCGAGCCGTTCATCCGCGCGGTCGGCGGCCGCTACGACATCCTGCGGCCCGACGAGCCCTCCGGCTTCAATCCGCTGCTGCTGCCCGACACCCCGGCCAATCGCGGCTTCCTGAGCGCCTGGCTGGCCCAGCTGCTGGGCGGGGCCGAGCGGCTGGACGCCGAGGACCTGGCCATGCTGGCCGACGCGGTGGACGCCAATTTCGACCAGCCGGCCGACCACCGCCGGCTGCTCTATCTGCGGGAACTCTTCCTCGGCGCGCGGCGTCCCAAGGCCGGCGATCTGGCGGCGCGGCTGCGCCCCTGGTGCGAGGGCGGCGAGCACGCCTGGCTGTTCGACAACCCCGTCGACCGCGTGCAGCTGGACGAGGCCGCGTTCGGCTTCGACATGACCCGCATCCTGGACACGCCGCTGACCCGCACGCCGGCGATGATGTACCTGTTCCACCGCATCGAGCAGGCGCTGGACGGCCGGCCCACGATCATCGTCGTCGACGAGGGCTGGAAGGCGCTGGACGATCAGGTCTTCACCCAGCGCTTGAAGGACTGGGAAAAGACCCTGCGCAAGCGCAACGGCGTCGTCGGCTTCTGCACCCAGAGCGCCTCGGACGCGCTGGAGAGCCGCATCGCCGCCTCGATCGTCGAGCAGGCCGCCACCCAGATCTTCCTGCCCAATCCCAAGGCCAAGGCGGCCGACTATATCGACGGCTTCGGCCTGACCGCTCACGAGTTCGACCTGGTGCGCGCCCTGCCCGACACCTCGCGCTGCTTCCTGGTCAAGCAGGCCGACCACAGCGCCGTCGCGCGGCTGGACCTCACGGGCCTGGACGAGGCGCTGACGGTGCTGGCCGGCAACGAGCGGCGCGTGCGGCGGCTGGATCAGGTCCGCGCCGAGGTCGGCGACGATCCGGCCGACTGGCTGCCGCTGTACCTCGCTGGCGCGCGGGAGCGTCGCTGATGGACGCCTGCCCCGCCCCCGCCGCCGACGCCGGCGTCATCCGAGGCGTGCTGTCGACGATCGACTGTCACACCCGCGTCTACGCCCAGAGCGGCTACGACGCCCTGACCGGACCGCAGTCGGTGTTTCCGACGGCGCTGACCATCCTCCTGACGCTCTATGTGGCGCTGATCGGCTATCGCCTGATGTTCGGCCTGGGCGGCACGCGGCTGACCGACGCGCCGCTGGCGGCGCTGAAGATCGGCTTCGTCCTGTCGCTGGCCTTGAATTGGAACACCTTCCAGACCCTGGTCTTCGACGTGACCATGAAGGCGCCGCTGCAGCTGGCCCAGACGATCGGCGCGCCGGCGGCGTCGGGGGGGGCGGTGCTGGTCTCCGATCCGCTGGGCGGCCTGCAGGTGACCTATGACGAACTGGCCCGCAGCGCCTCGGCGCTGGGCAAGCTGGCCGGGCCCAACCCGCAGGTGCTGCGCGGCGGCGAGGCCGCGGCGGCCGACGCCCTCTGGAAGGCCCAGACCGCGCTCTTCATGAGCACCGCCGGCGTACTGTCGATCGCCATCATCGCCGTCGGGGTGCTGTCGGCCACCGGCCCGATCTTCATCACCCTCGTATTGTTCGAGTCCACGCGCGGCCTGTTCGCCGGCTGGCTTCGCGCCCTGCTGGCGGCGGCCTTCACGCCGATGATGTGCTGGATCACCACGACCCTGTTCCTGGTGATCATCGACCCGCTGCTGGTGCGCCTGGCCCAGGGCCGAACGGTCGGCCTGCCCGACACCCAGGCGGCGATGATGGTCTCGGCGATCATCTTCATCTTCGCCGCCGCCCAGGCCGCCCTGACCATCGGCGCGTCGGTGATCGCCGGCGGCTTCCAGATCGGCGGCAAGCGCGACGCCCGGGAAGGCGCCGAGCGCGCGGCCGAGGCGTCGTCGCGCGAGACGGTCGTCATCTCCCGCGCCGAGCAGCTGGGCCACGTGCTTCGCCGCGACGCGCCGGCGGGCGCGCCGCGCGCGACGATCGCCACCGTCTCGTCCAGCGTCACCGTCGACACGCGCGGGGGCGCGGCCGTCCCCGCCTTCGCCGGCCTCGCGCGGCGCGAGGACCCCTACCGCCGGGACGCCTTCATGGACCGGTATCGCAGAATGACCGGAGGGCGCCGATGATCCGGCGAAGCCTGATGCTTGGCCTGGCCGCCGCCGTGGTCGCCGCGCCCGTCGCCCAGGCGGCGACGCTGGACCATCGCATCCGCGTGATCCGCTATGTTCCGGACCAGGTCACGCGGCTGGACTGCACGCTGGGCTATGTCGTGACCCTCTATCTGGGCGCCGACGAGCGGATCGAGAACGTCGCCATCGGCGACAGCCTGGGCTGGCAGATCACGCCGAACCGCCGGGCCCGCGTGCTGTTCATCAAGCCCAACGAGCGGGCGACGACCACCAACATGTCGGTGGTCACCAACCTGCGCAGCTACGACTTCGATCTGCGGGCCTTCCGCCCCTCCCGCGCGCGTGGCGAGGCGGTGCTGTTCACGGTCCGCTTCGACTATCCCGAACCCGCCGTGGCGGCCGTCACGCCGCCGCCGCCCCCGCCGCCGCCCGAAGCGCCCAAGGACGTCAATCACGCCTACAGCTTCAGCGGCTCGAACAAGGGTCTGCCGACCCGCGTGTTCGACGACGGCCATTCCACCTATTTCGTCTTCGCCGAGGGCGCCGACTTCCCGGCGATCTTCGCCGTGGATCCCGACAACAAGGAAGCGGTCGTCAACATCGCCCAGCGCGACGGCTATGTGGTCGTCGACCGGCTGGCGGCGGCCTTCGTGCTGCGCCGGGGCGAGCTGACCACCCGCATCATCAATGACGGCTATCGGGAGGACGCCGGCCAGCCCAGCGAGCTCTCCCCGCACAAGAAGCGATGACGAGGCTCTTTCCCATGCGTGCGTCAGACAAGCCCGCCGACGGCGACCTCGACAGCCCGGTCCTGGACCGCCTGGCCTATGAGCCGACCGCCGTCAGCCGCCGCGACTCCCCGTGGGGGCCGGCCCTGGCCATGGTGGCGATCGTGATCGTGGCCTTCGCCGTCTACACCTCGCTGAGCCACGCGCGCGAGACGCGGGCGAACCGCCGCGCGCCCACCGCCTATCCCGCCGCCAGCTCGCCCCCCGCCGCCTCGACCATGCCGCCGCCGGCGGTGGCCACCGGCGAGATGGCGCAGGCCCTGCCGCCGGCCACGGCCCCCGTCCCGGCCGCGCCCGGCGTCGCGGCGATGGAGGCCACGACCCCGCAGGACGCCACCTCGCGCCTGCACGCCCCGGCCATGGTCGTCGACCTGGTCGACGCCCCGGCCGCCGGCGGCGCGATCGAGGCCCCCATGGCCCAGGCCGCGGCCAAGCCCGCCGCCGCGCGTCCGGCCGGCGCCGACGACGCCAAGATGTCGGCCGAGGAGCGCTTCGCCGAGAAGGTGTCCGGCGGAACGGCCGACACCGCCCGGGCCAGTCATCTGGGCGACCCCAGCCTGATCGCCACCCAGGGCACGGTGATCCCGGCGATCCTGGAGACCGCGATCAACTCCGACCTGCCCGGCTTCGTCCGCGCCGTGGTCAGCCGCGACGTCCGGGGCTTCGACGGCACCACCGTGCTGATCCCCAGGGGCTCGAAGCTGATCGGCCAGTACAAGAGCGGCGTCGCCGCGGGCCAGTCCCGCGCCTTCGTGGTCTGGTCGCGCGTGATCACCCCGGAAGGCGTCTCGATCGACATCGGCTCGCCGGGCGGCGATCGCCTGGGGCGCGGCGGCCTGGATGGCGAGACCAACACCCACTTCTTCCGCCGCTTCGGCGCCTCGATCATGCTGTCGGTGCTGAACGCCGGGCTGCAGGCGGCCGCCAATGGTCGCGACAACGGCAACACGGCGATCATCATCGGCTCGCCGCAGCAGGCGACCAACATCGCCTCGATCGCCCTGCAGCGCGAGATCGACATCCCCACGACGATCAGCGTCGCCCAGGGCACGCCGATCCGCGTGTTCATCGCCCGCGACCTGGACTTCTCGGGCGTGACCCGGAAGACCCCATGAGCTCGGGCGTCTATCTGGCGGCCTATCTCGCGCCGCTGAAGCCCTGGCTGGATCGCCCGGACGTCACCGACATCTGGGTCAACCAGCCCGGAGAGGCCTGGATCGAGACCACGCGCGGCGAGACCTCGCGCGAGGCCGCGCCGGACCTGACCGAACAGGCCCTGGGCCGCCTGGCCCGCCAGATCGCCGCCTCCAGCCACCAAGGCGTCAGCCGCGAACACCCGCTGCTGTCGGCCAGCCTGCCGGACGGCGCGCGCGTACAGGTCATCGGGCCTCCCGCGACGCGCGGCGGCTTCGTGCTGGCGGTGCGCAAGCACACCCTCAGCGACCTCACCCTCGCCGATCTCGGCAAGGGCGGCAGCCTGCCCAAGCTGAACGAAGCGGCCTCGCACGACGCCGACGACGCCTTGCGCCGCCTGCACGAGGCTGGAGAGGTCGAGGCCTTCCTGCGCCTTGCGGTCCAGCGACGTAAGACGATCGTCCTGTCCGGCGGCACCTCGTCGGGCAAGACCACGCTGCTGAACGCGCTCGTCAAGGAGATCGCGCCGCACGAGCGCCTGGTGCTGATCGAGGACGCCCCCGAGATCCAGCTACGTCACGAGAACGCCGTCGGCCTGATCGCCGTCCGCAACGAGACCGGCGAGGCCCAGGTGGACGCCGAGGACCTGCTGCAGGCCACCCTGCGCATGCGGCCCGACCGGATCCTGCTGGGCGAGCTACGCGGGCGCGAGGCGTTCACCTTCCTGCGCGCGGTCAATACCGGCCATCCGGGCTCGATCACCACCGTCCACGCCGACAGCGCGCGCGGCGCGATCGACCAGATCGCCCTGCTCTCCCTGCTCAGCGGCGTCGATCTGGGCTGGGAGACGGTCCGCAGCTATGTGCGCCAGGTCGTCGACGTCGTGGTGCAACTCAAGCGCGTCGACGGCGTTCGCCGGGTGACGGAGCTGGAGTTCCTCAAGGCCTGAGGCGGCGACACGCGCCAAGCGGCCGAACACTGTTACGCCGAAACTTGGGGGGTCTTCGGCGAACCCGATGGCGTCGCGCGCGTTGGTGCAAGCCAGATAGTGACGCTTCGGAACCCAGCCTTGACCCCCAGTGACGACGACCGCCCCCGCCAACAGCCTCTGGAGGACGTGGAGGGCGGCGGCCAGAGCCGCGGCGTGCCCGCCGCCGGGACCCTCGACGACGGCCCGTCCGAGCCGCTGGGCGTCCCTGGCCGCCGTCACTGGCGCGAGAGCACGATCACCCGGCCCGATCTGAACGATCGCGGCGGCGTGTTCTTCGCCGCCGTCGAGATGACGCGGATGCCGATGATCCTCACGGATCCCAACCTGCCCGACAATCCGGTGGTCTTCGCCAACAAGGCTTTCCTGGACCTGACCGGCTACGAGGAGGCCGAGATCCTCGGCCGCAACTGCCGGTTCCTGCAGGGACCGGGCTCGGACCGCGAGGTGGTCGCCGAAATCCGCGAGGCGGTCGAAAAGGTCGAGGCGATCTCGGTCGAGATCCTGAACTACAAGCGCGACGGCACGCCGTTCTGGAACGCGGTGTTCCTGGGCCCGGTGTTCGACACCAAGGGCGAACTGCTCTACTTCTTCGCCAGCCAGCTGGACGTCAGCCGCCGCCGCAACAGCGAGCAGGCCTATCGGCAGTCGCAGAAGATGGAGGCGATCGGCCAGCTGACCGCCGGCCTCGCCCACGACTTCAACAATCTGCTCCAGGTGGTCAACGGCAACCTCGAACTGCTGGCCGCCCGCCCGCTGGACGAGCGCAGCCTGCGCTATATCGACGCCGCCCGCTCGGCCGCCGAGCGCGGGGCCAAGCTGACCCGGCAGCTTCTGGCCTTCGCCCGCAAGACACGGCTGGAGCCGACGCCGGTCAACCTGTCCGAACTGATCGCCAATTTCGGCGAGCTGATCGAAAGCACGCTGGGCGCGACGATCGACGTGCAGCTGAACCTGCGGCGACGCTTGCCGGCGGTGCTGGTCGACGCCGACCACTTCGAAATGGCCTTGCTGAACATCGTCATCAACGCCCGCGACGCCATGCCCGACGGCGGGGTCGTGACCATCACCACCAAGAGCGTCCACCTCAATGGCGACGCCGAGGCCCGCCAGCTGCCCAGCGGCGACTATGTGGCCGTCGAGGTGCGCGACGAGGGCCAGGGCATGCCGCGCCACGTGCTGGAGCGCGCCATGGAGCCGTTCTTCACCACCAAGGGCGTCGGCAAGGGCACGGGCCTGGGCCTGGCCATGGCCCACGGCTTCGTCCAGCAGTCGCGCGGGCGGCTGGAGATCGAGAGCGAGGTCGGCCAAGGCGCGCTGATCCGCATGATCTTCCCGGCGGCCGCCGACGCCGTGGCCCGTCCGGTCCGGGGGCCGACGGCCAGCCCCGCCATCGCCGCGCCGGTCGAGGCGCCGTCCCCCGGCGCGGCGCGCATCCTGCTGGTCGAGGACAATCCCGAGGTCCAGGCCCTGGCGCGGGAGATCCTCACCGCCGAGGGCTATGGCGTGACCCTGGCCGCCTCCGGCGACGAGGGCTTTACGACGTTCGCCGCCGCGCCCGACCAGTTCGACCTGCTGTTCAGCGACATCGTCATGCCCGGCGGCCGCAACGGCATCGTGCTGGCCGAGGACGTCCGCCGCCTGCGGCCGGACCTGCCGGTCCTGCTGACCACCGGCTATAACGAAGACCTGCTGGTCGAGGGCCCCGCCCGCCCCTCGCTGGACGTGATCGGCAAGCCCTATCGCCGCGCCGAGCTGCTGGACCGGGTGCGCCAAGCCCTCGGTCAGTCGCCGGGCGGCGTGAGGCGCACGCCCTCGGACTTCGGCTCGGCCGAGGCCTGACGGCGCGATCCGCTCAGATGATGGTCATGCCGCCGTCGACGACCAGGATCTGGCCGGTGATGTGCCCGCCAGCGTCCGAGGCCAGCAGCAGGGCCGGCCCCATCAGATCGGTGTCGCCGCCCAGCTTGCCCAGCGGCGTCTGGCGCAGCATCGTCTCGCCGTGCTCGCCCAGCGTGGCCGCCGTCATCTTCGACGGGAAATAGCCCGGCGCCAGGGCGTTCACCCGGATGTTCCTGGGCCCCCACTCGGCGGCCAGGGCCCGGGTCATGTTCACGACCGCGCCCTTGGCCGTGTTGTAGGCGATCGTGCCCAGCTGGTCGGGATGGTGGCCCTGCAGGCCCTCGATCGAGGCGACATTGACCACCGCGCCCTTACCCTGTTTCAGAAACGCCGCCCGCGCCACCGCCTGGGTCAGCAGGAAGAGGCCGGTGACGTTCAGGTCCATGACCTTGGCCCAGCCGTGCAGCGGATAGTCCTCGGCCGGCGCGCCCCAGGCCGCGCCGGCGTTGTTGACCAGCACGTCGATACGCCCGAAGCGATCCATCACCCGCTCGGTCAGGTTGGCCGCCGCCTCGGGCGCGCCGAGATCGGCCACGAAGCCCGCCGCCGTCACGCCGCGCTCGCCCAGCGCCGCCACCGCCGCGTCCAGCTCGTCCGGCTTGCGGGCCGCCAGGGCCAGGCTCGCGCCATATTCGCCCAGCGCGCTGGCGATCTGGAAGCCGAGGCCCCGCGAGCCGCCCGTCACCAGGGCCACCTTGCCGCTCAGGTCGAACAGACCCGCCAGAACACCGCTCATCGCCGCCTCTTCAAAGCCAAGACGGCGGCGACAGCACCGTCCGCGGAGGACGACGTCAAGGCTTCCGGTGCGGCAGGTCCGCCGTCAGCGCTTGACCGGATTGGCCAGCTTGTCGCCGACGATCTTCTGGAAGGTCGCCAGCGGGCAAGGCGCCGCGCCGCAGCCGGGGATCGCGAAGTACGAATAGGCCGGCGGATTGCTCGCGGTCAGCGGTTGCAGCGCCCGCAGTTGGTCCATCGTCTGGGCGGTGTAGAAGGCGCGCACGAACGACGCCCCCTTGGCGTCCTTCAGGAGCTCGAAGCCCATGGCGCCGCCGGGCGGCGGATCGTCCTGAGGATAGTCGGCCGCGGTGAAGTGGGCGTCGAGGAAGCCCCGCAGCGCCGCGATATTGGTGTCGTGGCCGACCAGCAGGGTCAGCTTGCCCGTCCCGGCCTCGCCGTTCAGCGCCGCCAGGATCGTCTTGGCCACCGGCGCCGCGTAGCGCTGGGCGACGTAGGGCGGGCCGACCTCGTAGCGGAACTTGACGGTGTGGAAGCGCAGCAGCGCCTGGATGTCGGCCTTGGAGGCGCGGCCCCAGCCGACCTCGGCCATCGGCTTGCCCTCGACATATTCCAGCAGCAGCGTCTGGCCGGCGGTCGAGGCGATGCCCAGCGCGCCCTCGAGATTGGCGTTGTCGTCCTTGACCGCTTCCAGGCGCGAGCCCTGCTTGGCGATGTCGACGCCGAGCACGCGATGCAGCGTGGCGAATTCCTTGGCCAACGCCTTGGTTTCGGCCGCGAGGCCAGGCTTCTGCCGCTGAGACGCCTTCAGGGCCAGGTCGCCGTCGATGATGGCGGCGGGATGGAAGACGGTGTCGGTCTCCTCGCTGGCCGGCCGGGCGACCTTGACGCCGCAGCCGGGCTGGAGGCCGTCGACGAAGGCCTCGGCCGTCTTGATCGCCCGCGACTTGCTGCTGGCCCAGACGACGACGTCGCCGGCGGGCGCGCAGCCCTCGCGCGGCAGCAGGCCCCGCGCGCCGAGGAAGGTGCGGTAATAGCCGCCCATCAGCCGCGCGCCCTGGGCGCCGTGCGGCGTCAGGTCGCCATACGGGGTGGTCCAGCTGGACCAGGGCTGGGCGGTCGTTCCGGGCGGCGTGGCCTGGGCCTTGGTCGGCGGACGCACGCTGTGGCGCATCACCATCACCACCCGCTGCAGGGTCAGGCCGTCGGCGGCGTCGGCCGCCTTGGCCGTCGAGAGCGGCGCGGCCATCATCACAGCCGCCAGCAGCGCGTTTCGGATCCCGGTCATCATCCCCTCCGCCGATCGATGTTTTCGCATCTAGGCCGTCTCGGCGACTAAACCGTGACAGGCGTTCGGGCAAAGAAAAAGCCCGGCGCGAGCCGGGCCGAGAAGTCGGGAGGAAACGCCCGGAAAGGGCAGAGGCGGGCTGGCCTCACGTTCGAGGATCTATGTTCGACGAAGCGGCGTTCAAGGGGCCGCCTGAAAAAACTTCCCCGCCGGCGCGCTTGGCTTGCCCTCGCCTTATGGTAAGGAGCGCGCTGACGATTGAGGGCCTGCGCCCGAAGCGAGCGCCAGTCCATGTCCGACCCGTCCGATCCCACCGACGACCTCCCGGCCCCCAAGCCGCGCAAGCCTCGCAAGCCCCGCGCCAAGGCGACCCCGCCGGCGAGTTCGTCCGAGCCCACCGATACCGCCGACGCCGCGCCCGCCGCGCCGCCGAAGCCTCGCCGTCCGCGCAAGCCCCGCGCGCCCAAGCCGCCGACCGAGGTCGTGGCCGAAACGACGGCCGAGCCCCAGCCCACCGTTGAGCCCGAGCTCCCGCCGGACGTCCCCGAGGCGCCCCTCGAACCGTCCGTCGCGCCCGAACCCGAGATCCCGCCCGAGGACGCCGCGCCCGCCGAGGCCGAGACCGCTCTGCCCGAGGCCGTCGAGGCGGTTCCCGAGGCCGCGCTCAGCCCGGCCGAGCCCGCGCCGACGCGCAAGCCGCCGATCTGGAAGCGTCCGGCCTGGCTGATCGGCGCGGCCGCCGCCGTCGCGCTGGTCGTGGTGCTGATCGCGTCTCTGTTCTGGTCGCTGCCGCTGAGCCGGGCGCTGGAGCCGCTGAACAATTCGGCCATCGTGCTGGTCGCCAAGGACGGCTCGCCGATCGCCCGCCGGGGCTCGTACAAGGAAGCGCCGATCGACGTCGCCAAGCTGCCGGCCTATGTGCCCGGCGCCTTCGTGGCCATCGAGGACCGCCGCTTCTACAGCCACATGGGCGTCGACCCCAAGGCCATCGCCCGCGCGCTCGGCAAGAACGCCCAGGCCGGCGGCGTGTCGGAAGGCGGCTCGACCATCACGCAGCAGTTGGCCAAGAACGCCTTCCTGTCCAGCGACCGCAACCTGCGCCGCAAGGCGCAGGAGGCGCTGATCGCCCTGTATCTGGAAGCGCGCCTCTCCAAGAACGAGATCCTGTCGCGCTACCTGTCGTCGGTCTATTTCGGCGACGGGGCCTTCGGCCTGCGGGCCGCCGCGCGGCACTATTTCGGCAAGCAGCCCGAGCAGCTCTCCGTCGGCGAGGCCGCCATGCTGGCCGGCCTGGTCAAGGCCCCCTCGCGCCTCGCTCCCACCAGCAATCTCGAGGGCGCCCGCGAGCGGATGCGCGTGGTGCTGGCCGCCATGGTCGAGACCAAGACCATCACCCAGGCCCAGGCCGACGCGGTTGGCGAGGTCTCGCCGGTCGAGAGCCAGGACAAGCTGCCGACCGGCTCCTACTTCGCCGACTGGGCCCTGCCCCAGGCCCGCGCCACGATCGGCGCGCGCTATGGCGAGACCATCGTCAAGACGACGCTGGATCCCGTGATGCAGGAAAAGGCCGAGCGGATCCTCAACGACTTCATCGAGCGCGACGGCAAGGCGCTGCACATCACCCAGGGCGCGCTGGTGGCGATGCGCAAGGACGGCCGGGTGGTGGCCATGGTCGGCGGCCGCGACTATGGCGCCAGCCAGTTCAACCGCGCCGACGGCGCGCGCCAGCCGGGCTCGTCGTTCAAGCTGTTCGTCTATCTGGCGGCCCTGCAATCGGGTATGACCACCACCAGCCCGATCCTCGACACGCCGGTGCAGGTCAGCGGCTACACGCCCAAGAACCACGAGGGCAAGTATCGCGACCGCGAGATCCCGCTGATCAGCGCCTTCGCCGCCTCGTCCAACGTCGCCGCCGTGCGCCTGGCCCACGATCTGGGTCCGGCCAAGGTCATCAAGGTCGCGCGCGAGCTGGGCGTCACCGAGAAGATCCCCACCGACCTGACCATGGCGCTGGGCACCGGCTCGATGAGCCTGACGCGCCTGACCGCCGCCTACGCGTCGATCGCGGCCGGAGAGTATCCGATCGTCGCCCACGCGCTGGAGACGGCCCCCAAGCCGAAGACCACCGCCTATGACCCGAAGGTCCTGGCCGGCATGCGCGACCTCTTGCGCTCGGCCACCCATCGCGGCACCGGGCTGGAGGCCGCCATCGACGGCGCCTATGGCAAGACCGGCACCACCCAGGATTACCACGACGCGCTGTTCGTCGGTTATGTCGACGACCTGGTGGTCGGGGTCTGGGTCGGCAATGACGACAACAGCTCGATGAACGGCGTGGTCGGCGGCGGCGAGCCCGCCAAGATCTGGAAGGCCTTCATGCTGTCCGCCTTGAACCGCCCGGTCGCGCCGGCGGTGCAGGAAGACCCGCTGGCCGATCTGGGCCTGCCGCTGGAGGGCGAGATCGGCCCCGACGGCCTGCCGGTCACGCCGCTGACGGTCCCGGCGGCACCGGCGGCTCCGAACAGCGGCGTCCCGCAGCCGCAGCCGCCGCCCGCGCCGCCGCCGCCGGAGCCGCGTCCCTAGGGCGTCTAGGAAATCGCGAGCAGCCGGCGGCTGATCACCGACCACCGGCCGGCGGACTTCCGGAGAAGATGGAGGTAGGCGCTGGTTCCGACCGGCTGGCGATAGGTCCAGACTTGAACCAGCGCCTCGGCCCCGCTTCGCGCGACGACCGGCATCGCGATCGCCACGCGCACTTGCTTGGCGTCCGAGGCCGGGTCGACGGAGACGCCCTTGGCCTTGATGTAGGCTTGAACATTGACACAAGTCGTCGCGGTCGACGCCTCGCCGCGCTCCCATTGATCAAGCACTTCGACAGACGGAGGCGGCCCGCTCCATCCTCCCTGTCGCAGTTCTCTGGCTCGCTTCCAAGCTGGGCCGCGAAAGCGAGGCTCGGGAGTACCGCTGATCGACGTTTGCGTCGCACTGGAGGTCAGGATGTCTTCAACGACCCGTTCAGCGGCGGCGCAGGCGGGAGATGGCGGACGATCAGCGTGTCCAGGCGCGGCCGCCGCGAGGAGTAACAACAGCACCTCGACCTCCTTCAGGGCGCCATCCGGGAGACCAACTCGCCCGCGTTCAAGGAAGAAGGCCTAGGCGGCCATTGGCCCAGTAGACGTTCAGCCAAGTCCTCCGGTCCGCGGGCGAGCGCGGAACGCCGTTGATGCGGATCAACTCATAGCCGCCGTCCTGACAGAGGAACTCCAGACCGGTCATCGCGGAGAACCGTTCTAGGAACCTGTTCCACGCCTCGAGTTGGGCGGGCGGGGCCGGTCCAGCGCTCCCGCTATAGAACACGACTTTCACGGCCCCCTCTTGGGCCTTCACCTTGATCGCGACAGGTTTGGCCGCGCAGACATACGAGCCCTCGACCGTCGCGGCGCTCGGCGGCGCGTATTCCACTAGGGGCGGCGCCGCCGGCTGTTGCGCCGCCGAAGCGAGGAGGGCCGCGCCCAGGGCATTGATGGCGGCCATCGCGCGATCTCACAAACTTGACGCGGCCGGAGAGACCACAGGACGTCCAGCCTCCTACACCAATCCGACGACGAGCGTGAGCCCCACTTCCTTAAGTTGACCCAAGTAACGCAGCGAGGCCGCGTGCAAGCCGGCGCCCCCTAGCGCCCCAGCACCAGCGGCAGCTGGCCGGCCTCGACCATCCGGCGGGTGACGCCGCCGAACAGCGCCTCGGTCATCCGGCCGCGGCCATAGGCGCCCATCACGCAATAGGCGGCGCGATCGAGCTCGGCCTGGCGGAGCAGATGGACGTCCGGCGTCTCCTTGCCCGCCTCCAGCAGATGGACCTTGGCGTGGATGTCGTGCCGCGACAGATAGACGGCCGCCTCCTGCGCCGACGCCCCGCCGGACGGCTCGCCGACCGCGACGAGGTGGACGCTCCGGGCCAGCTTCAGCAGAGGAACGCTGGCGCGCAGGGTCGCGGCGGCCGGCTCGGAGCCGTCCCACGCCACCAGCGCCACGCCCGAGACGTTGAAACCCACGGCGTCATCGGGAACCGCCACCAGCGGACAGCGCGCCTCTCCGGCCAGATCGCTGATCAGGTTGGGCCGGTCCATCTCCAGCAGGCCGTCGCGCTTGCAGTTGACGACGATCAGATCGGCCAGGCGCGCTTCGCTGGCCAGGCACAGGGCCATGTCGCCGATGCTGTCGGTCCAGTCGAAACTGACGTCCTCATGGGCCAGGCGCGTCTGGAGCTTGGCGCGGTTGTCGATCTCGACCTTGCGGTCCTCGGCCAGCACCAGGCCCGACATCGCGCCGTCGAAATCGCCCGGAAAGATGGACAGCGGCGTGACGTCGACGCAGCGGATGTGGCCGTCGAGGCCCCGCGCCAGATCCAGCGCCGCCTGCAGGCGGGCCTCCTGGCCCCGGTCGTCATGCACCAGCAGTAGAATGGTCTTCATGGCTGCCTCCTCGCGCGGAAGGCGGGCGCTCGGCGCGTCCAGCCTCCAAGCCAAGGCGACTGTGCGCCCGAAGGCCGGCCGGCGCATCCGCAGGATCCCTTAGAGGCGTCCACCTAGGCGGGAGCCCTCCTCGTTCGCCGCCCGGACGGAGGCCTTTCAAGAATTGTCATTTGATAAACGCCCGCTCGACTGGATAGGGTCTCGCCCGGCAAGCTTGTGGTACGCCCCCGGCCTCCACCGGTGATCGCTCCTGGACCCCATCTCGGGCCCCGAGGTCGGACGAACGGGCGAGCCGCCGCGCGCGCGCTGGGTAGTGCTTCATGATCCGGAGGCTGGGGGGGCGGCGCACGGGCGTCGACTTCGGTCGTGAAGAACGGACCAGGCGGGCCTGGTTCCTGGCCGCGCCCCGGCGGCGGAGTCTTTTCGAGCCTTCAGGAGAACTATCATGAAAACGGTCATGTTCGCCCTCGCGGCGCTGTGTCTCGCGCCGGCCGCCGCCTCGGCCGCCACGTCGCCCAAGGACCTCTGCCCCAACGGCCAGCTGGTCACCATCCGGTTCAGCGAGATCAAGCCGACCGGCACCAAGGCCGGCTTCGCCAAGGCCGCCGCCGACAACCAGGCCTGGTACGTCTCGCACGGCCTGACCCAGAACCATCAGAACGCCGGCGTCGTGCTGCAACGCAACGACAAGGGCGAGTGGACCGAGTCGCCGAACGCCGTGGTGACCGTCCACACCAACCCGCCCGGCTCGACCGCGCCCGCGCCGGACGACGCCTGGAAGGCCTTCGTCGCCGAGTACGACGCCAACAGCACCATGAAGAGCCAGACGATGGTCTGCTTCAGCCAGCCGCTCCGCTAAGACAGCGGACGCAAGCGCCAACACGGAGAGAGCCGAGCCGTCTCTCCGCGTTGGCGCCGCTACTTCGGCAGGGTCAGGCGGTAGACCAGCACCAGGTTGTCGTTGTCGCCGGTCCCGGTCGGCCCCGTCAGCGACGCGTCGAAGTCCTGGCCGTTCACCCGCCCCTTGGCGGTGGCGAAGTCATTGTCCGAACCTACCAGCAGGAAGACGTCGCCCGTCCCGTCGAGGGTCGGGGCCAGGGCCAGGGCCTCGAGCTTCTCGGGCAGGCTGGTCGGGGTCGAGGGCGACACCGACAGGTTCATGCCGACCTTGGCCAGCTGGGCAGGGTTCAGGATGTTGACGAACTCGGCCTCGGCCGCCGGCTTGATGTCCGGGTTCAGCACGCCGTCCTTGGCGATCGGCGTGACGCTCTGCTCGTACGGCGTGCCGGCGAGGTTGGTCGCGTCCGCCAGATCGACCAGCAGGACGGACTTGTAGACTGGCGGGTTCGGCGCGCCCTTGCCCCGGCCATTGCCGTCCCGCGCCAGCACCAGCAGGCGATGCTGGTCCAGCGCCAGGGCCTCGGACTGAGCGGCGGTGGCGTCGGCGGCCCGGCCGTCGCCGGCCTCGCGCACGGTCGGCAGTCGCAGCACGTAGTGGCCGATCGGCGCCTTGGGCAGCTGGGTCTTCTCGATGTCGTAGACCAGCACCCGGGTATGGTCGCGCGTGGCGTGGCCGGCGGCGCTGTCCTGCACGGTCGCGCTCTGCAGCACCGCGATCAGGCGCTTGCCGTCGGGACTGATGGTCAGCCCCTCCAGGCCCTGGTTGTTGCGGCGCCCGGTGGTCGGCGGCTTTTCCGCGCCGAAGTCGAGGACGCCCTTGCGCATCGGCAGGATCGCCGGGACCGTCTCGATGACGCCCAACAGCGTGCCGGTCCTGTCGAACAGATAGATCCCGGCCGCGTACTCGTCGGACACGTAGAAGCGCCCGTCCGGCAGATAGGCGATCGCCTCGCTGTCCAGGCTGATCCGTCCCGCGCCCTGCCCGCTGGCCGGCGAGGGATAGCGCGCCCCGCCACGGGTGATGACGTTCGAGCCCGGGTCCGCGCCGGTCATCGGCTTCCCGGTCTGATCCCGAAGGAAGAAGCCGCCGGTCGGCGTCA
Source organism: uncultured Caulobacter sp. (assembly GCF_947036865.1). Classification (GTDB taxonomy): domain Bacteria; phylum Pseudomonadota; class Alphaproteobacteria; order Caulobacterales; family Caulobacteraceae; genus Caulobacter. The sequence goes on from NZ_CAMQSF010000011.1 coordinate 85,117, forward strand.
GGGTCAGACCCTTGCCCGGAACCAGCCGGATCGCGTGCTCGTGGACGCGATTGGCGTAGTCGGTCGCGCCCTTGAACGGCCCGACATTGTTCGGGCCGCGATCCGGCAGGGTCCGCAGGACCCCGGCGTACGAGCCGTCGGCGTTCCGCGTCCAGCCCGACAGCGCCATGCTGGAGAACGAGCCCAGCGTCTCGTCGTTGAAGTCGCGCGTCGCCGCCGGCAGCCAGCCCGCCGCGACCAGGCCGTGATTGACATAGGTCTTGCCGCCGAACGTCACCGCGATATCGCCGACCCGCGTGTCCCAGTGCGGGGTCAGGTAGCTGGACGACTGGGCCAGCGCGGGGGCGGCGATCAAAGCCGCCAGGCCGGCGAAGGCTCCAGCGAGGCGACGGCGGGGCATTTAAGCGCTCCTTCAGCGTGACGGGGCCCTGGTAGGAAGCCCTCGCGTTACTTTTGTGACACCCGCCCTTCCGCGAACCGTTCTCGACGTCGGCAAACCGTCATCAACCTCTGGGATAGGTGCGCGAAGAGCGGCGCCGGAATCGCCGGCGCGGAGGAACCGGGACGTCGCGGCCTCCGTTGTCGGCGCTCGGATCGCCGCTTTCGACGTCAGAACCCCGCGCGCCGCGCGGCGTTGGCGCGCCAAGCGGCGCCGCGCGAAGTCGGGTGTTCGTCGGCGGCCTTGGCCCTTGTAGCAGGCGCTGCAACCGCTTCTAAGCTTGGGCATTACACCACGCGCGCGGCCATCACCGCCGCGCCTTCGCACGTCGCACTCAGCGCGGAGGCGCACCCCATGAGCGATCCGTATATCGAAAGCCTCCGGCCGCACGAGCGGCCGATGTTCCCCGGCTCGCCGGCCACGCCGGACTTCTCGCGGCGCATTCGATTCGCCTATGGCTGCGTCGGGGTGCTGCTGGCCTTCACCAGCGCCATGGGCACGGCCCTGATCACGGTCAACCTGCCCAGCATCCAGGGCACGCTGGGGCTGGACCCGGCCCAGGCGTCGTGGCTCCCGACCGCCTATGTGATGACGACGGTCTCGATGAACCTGCTGCTGGTCAAGTTCCGCCAGCAGTACGGGCTGCGCCTGTTCGTCCAGCTGGGCCTTGGGACCTATCTCGCCGCCGTCGTCGCCCACCTGCTGATCAACGACTTCGCCTCGGCGCTGATCGTGCGCGCCGCCAGCGGCATCGCGGCCGCGCCGCTGTCGTCGCTGGGCGTCTTCTACCTGCTGCAGGCCTTTCCGGCCTCGCGGCGGCTGTCGGCCTTCGTGCTGGCGCTGGGCCTGCCGCTGGTCGCCACGCCGCTGGCGCGCTGCTTCTCGCCGGACCTGCTGCAGTTGGGGCAGTTCCGCACGCTGTACCTGATCGAGCTGGCCCTGGCCCTGGCGACCTTGGCGGCCGTCCTGGCCCTGCGCCTGCCGCCGTCCGAGCGCGTCAAGGTGTTCGAGTGGGGCGACTTCGTCACCTATCCGCTGGTCGCCGTCGGCCTGGCCCTGATCTGCGCCGTGCTGGGCCAGGGTCGTCTGGAGTGGTGGTTCGACGCGCCCTGGATCGGCGTCGCCCTGGCCGTGGCGGTCGTGCTGATCATCGCGGCCCTGGCCTTCGAGTGGCACAGGCCCAACCCGCTGATCGACCTGACCTGGGCCTTCTCGCCCGACTTCATGGGCTTCATGCTGATCGCCGTCCTGACCCGCGTGATCCTGTCGGAGCAGAGCGTCGGCGCCGCCGGCCTCCTGGCCACGGTCGGCATGGGCCAGGAGCAGACGCGCGGCCTCTATCTGGTCGTCATGCTGGCCACCTTGGCGGGCACGATCGTCGGCTCCCTGACCATCAGCCAGAAGACGGTGATGATCCAGATCATGATCGCCGTGGTCATGGTCGCGATCGCCGCCTTCCTCGACAGCCACGCCAACGCCCTGACCCGGCCCGCCCAACTCTATGTCAGCCAGTCGATCCTGGGCTTCGCCTCGGCCCTGCTGATCGCCCCCACCCTGCTGATCGGCTTCGTCCAGGTGCTGCAGCGCGGCTGGCGCTCGTTCCCCACCCTGGTCGTCTCGTTCGGCGTCGCCCAGAACCTCGGCGCGCTGTTCGCCATCGCCCTGCTGCAGACCTTCCAGTACGACCGCACGCGCTTTCACTACGCCCACCTGATCGGCCAACTCGACGCCGGGATCCCGCTGGTCGCCGAGCGGCTGCGGGCCGGTCCCGCCGCCCTGGTCGGCCAGGTCACGCGCGAGGCCAACGTGCTGGCCTATAACGACGTCTTCCTCGTCATCCTCGTCATCGCCGTGCTGACCCTGGTCAACACGGCCGTCTTCACGCTCCGCGCCATCGCCAAGATGAAAGCCGCCCAAAGGGCCGTTCAATGACCGACGCCGCCGCTCCCTCCGCCGCCCCCGACGCCGCCGACGCCCCGCGCCGCCCGCCGCGCGTCAGTCCCAGGACCCTGGCCATCGCCGTCACCGCGGCCGTCGCCGCCGTGCTGGTGATCCTGTTCGTCTGGCGACTGCCGCCGTTCGCCACCACCCTGCAAGTGACCGAGAACGCCTATGTGCGCGGCCAGGTCACGGTCATGGCGCCCCAGGTCAGCGGCTATGTCGTCGAGGTCGCGGTGCAGGACTTCGACCACGTCCGCCAGGGACAGCTGCTGGCCCGGATCGACGAGCGCATCTATCGCCAGCGGGTCGAGCAGGCCCGCGCCACCCTGGCGGCGCGCGAGGCCGACCTTTCCAACCTCGACCAGGCCGAGCGCGCCCGCACCGCCGCCGTCGCCGGCCGGGAGGCCGAGCAGGCCTCGGCCCAGGCCCAGGCCCAGCGCGCCCGCGCCGACCTCGCCCGCATCGAGGACCTGGCCCGCGACGGCTCGGTGTCCCTGCGCGAGCGCGACCAGGCCGTCGCCACCCTGCGCCAGACCGAGGCCGCCGTCCGCCAGAGCGCCGCCGGCGGCGAGATCGCCCGCCAGGACGTCCGCTCTGTCGCCGTGTCGCGCGAGGGCCTGAAGGCCGCCGCCGAGGCCGCGCGCGCCGCCCTGCGCCTGGCGCAGATCGATCTCGATAACACCGCCATCCGCGCGCCGCGCGACGGTCAGCTGGGCGAGGTGTCGGTGCGCCTGGGCCAGTATGTCACGGCCGGCACGCAGCTGATGGCGCTGGTCCCCGCCCGCCTGTGGGTGACGGCCAACTACAAGGAAGGCCAGACCGCGCGCATGGCCGTCGGCCAGCCGGTCACCTTCACCGTCGACGCCCTGGGCAAGCGCCAGCTGCGCGGGGTGGTCGAGGACCTGGCGCCCGCCACCGGCTCGGAGTTCTCGGTGCTGCGGCCGGAAAACGCCACCGGCAACTTCGTCAAGGTCGCCCAGCGCATCCCGGTCAAGATCGCCATCAGCCCGAACCAGCCGCTGGCCGCGCGCCTGCGGCCCGGCATGTCGGTGGTGACCAAGGTCGACACGCGAGGCGGCCGCTGATGCGCCGCCTCCTCGTCCTGGCGCTGGTTGGCGCGAGCCTGTCGGCCTGCGCCGCCGTCCCGTCCTCCGACCACCCCGCCGCGCCGGTCACGCCGCCCGCCGCCTGGCGCACGAGCCCGAGCGCGCAAGGTCCGCTGGCCGCCGACTGGTGGACGCTGCTGGGCGATCCCCAACTGAACGCCCTGGTCGACAAGGCCCTGGCCCGCAACGCCGACTTGGCGGTCGCCGCCGCCCGGGTCGACGAGGCCCGCGCCCTCTCGCGCGCGGCGGCCTCGGCGCTGCTGCCCTCGGTCGATCTGGCGGGCGGGATCCAGGGGTCGCGCCAGCTGAACGCCTTCGGCCAGACCTACGACTCGACCGCCGAGCAGGTCGGCCTGCGCGTCGCCTACGAGGTCGATCTGTGGGGGCGGGTGCGCAGCCTCGACGCCGCCGGCCGCGCCAGCCTGCAAGGCGCCGCCGCCGCCCGCGACAGCGCCCGCCTGTCGATCGCCGCCACCGTGGCCCGGACCTATGTCAGCCTGCTGTCGCTGGACGCCCAGCTGAACGTGGCCCGCGAGACCATCGCCGCCCGCGAAGCCGGCCTGAAGGTGGCGACCCGCCGCGCCGAGGCCGGCTATGCGACGGAGCTGGAACACAACCAGGCCCAGGCCGAGCTGGCTGGCGTTCGCCGCCAGGTTCCGGCGCTGGAACTGGCCATCGCGCGCCTGGAGGCCTCGCTCAGCGCCCTCACCGGCGATCCGCCCGGCGCGATCGCGCGGGGCGCGGACCTCTTTGCCCTGCTGCCCTCCCCCATCCCGGTGGAGGCCCCGTCGAGCCTGCTGGCCCGCCGCCCCGACATCGCCCAGGCCCAGGACGCCCTGATCGCCGCCGACGCCAACCTTTCGGCGTCGCGCGCCCAGCTGCTGCCCCAGGTGCGCCTGACCGCCTCGGCGGACCGGGTCTTCACCGACGCCCTGCCCGATCCGTTCTCCCTCTGGAACGTCGCCGGCGGCCTGGCCCAGCCGCTGTTCAACGGCGGACGCCTGCGCGCCCAGGTCCAGGCCTCGGAGGCGCGCAGGGCCCAGGCCGCGTCCGCCTATCGCGGCGTCGTGCTGAACGCCTTCGCCGAGACCGAGACCGCCCTGCGCGCCGTCGCCGACCAGCAGCGGCAGGAGACCGAGATCGCCGCCCAGCGCGCGGCCCTGGCCGACGCCGCCCGCCGCGCCCGCGAACGCTACCGCGCCGGCTACGCCTCGTTCCTGGAACAGATCGACGCCGAGCGGGGCCTCTTGGCGGCCGACCAGGCGGCGATCCAGGCCAGGGAGGCGCGCGTCACCGCCGCCATCGACCTGGCCCGCGCTCTCGGCGGCGGCTGGACCGCGACGCCGTAAGGCGCGCGGGGCGGCTATTTCCTAACGCCCGCGCCTGTGGAACTAAGGCGCGCGAGGAGGACTCGCGCCGATCCGACGCGCGACGACTCTTGAACAAGGATCCCGCATGACCGCCTCCGACGATTTCCCGATCACCATCTTCCACAATCCCAAGTGCGGGACGTCGCGCAACGTCGTGGCGATGGTCGAGGCGGCGGGCTACGTCCCGACGGTGGTGGAATATCTGAAGGCGGGCTGGACGCGGGAACAGCTGCTGGATCTGTCGACCCGTTCGGGCCTCTCCCCGCGCCAGATGCTGCGGGAAAAGGGCACGCCGGCCGAAGAGCTTGGCCTGCTCGCCGAAGGGGTGACGGACGAGACGATCCTGGCGGCGATGGTCGAGCATCCGATCCTGGTCAACCGGCCGATCGTGGTCACGCCCAGGGGCGCCGCCCTGGCCCGTCCGTCGGAAAAGGTCCTCGACCTGCTGGAGCGCAAGCCCACGTCCTTCACCAAGGAAGACGGCGAGGTCGTCAAGCTCTAGCTTCGTCCGTCCACGGACTCTGCGTCTTAAAACTGTCTTGCAACCGTGACAAAAGCCCTGGCATTGCTCCGGCAGGTTTCCCCCACGCCATCCGGACCAGACAGGATTTGACGTGATGAACAAACTGCTCGGCGCCGTCGCCGCCATGGCCCTGCTCGCAGTCGCCGATCAGGCCCACGCGGCCCGCGATTATGTCTGGGCGGCCGGCTCCTCGACGGTGTTCCCGTTCTCGACCCGCGTCGCCGAAAACTTCTCGAAGAAGACCGGCAAGAAGTCGCCGAAGGTCGAGAGCCTGGGCACCGGCGGCGGCATCAAGATGTTCTGCGGCGGCGCGGGCGAAGGCTTCCCCGACATCGCCAACGCCTCGCGCCCGATGAAGAAGTCCGAGTTCCAGGCCTGCCAGAAGGCCGGGGTGCGCGACATCGTCGAGATCAAGATCGGCTTCGACGGCATCGTCGTGGCCGCCGACAAGAAGTCGCCGGACTACAACTTCAAGCTCGAGCAGCTCTATATGGGTCTCGCCGACCAGAGCGCGCGCGGCGACAAGACCCTCAAGAACCCCTACAAGCAGTGGAGCGACATCGGTCCGGGCCTGCCCAAGGCGCGCATCCTGGTCTACGGCCCGCCGCCGACCTCGGGCACCCGTGACGCCTTCGTCGAACTGGCCATGGAAGGCGGCGCCGCCAAGCTGCCGTTCCTGGCCAAGCTGAAGGCCAGCGACGAGAAGCGCTTCAAGGCCACCGTCTCGCCGATGCGCACCGACGGCGGCTGGGTGGACGCCGGCGAGAACGACAACGCCATCGTCGGCACGATCGAGAAGACCCCGAACGCCCTGGGCGTCTTCGGCTACTCGTTCCTCGAAGAGAACGCCTCGCGCATCAAGGGCGCGTCGATCAACGGCGTGAAGCCCTCGCCCCAGACGATCGCCACTGGCCAGTATCCGCTGTCGCGCTCGCTGTACATCTATGTGAAGAAGTCGCAGGTCGGCGTGACGCCGGGCCTGAAGGACTTCGTCGCCGAGTTCGTGTCCGACGCCGCCACCGGTCGCGGCGGCTATCTGCAAGGCCGCGGCCTGATCCCGCTGCCGCCGGCGGTCCACGCTCAGATGAAGCAGAAGGCCGCCGCCCTGCCCGCCATGCCGGCGCCGAAGGAATAAGAGGCTTCGAAAAGAAGCCAGTGTGGGGAGAAGGCGGTCGCTTCGGCGGCCGCCTTTTTCATTCGCCATTGGGCCGCCCATAGGGCCGTTCGGTCTCGGGGATCACGTCCCAGGCCGGGGCGTCGGGCGCGTATTCGTGGAAGTCCGGCGAAGGGCTAGGCTGCATATCGAGACAGTTGGCGGCGATCGCCGCGACGCGTCCGCTGTCCGGATCGCCCAGCGACGCGCCGCAGCGCTTGCAGAACACCCGGTTGAAGCTGAACGGCGGTTTGGGGCGATAGCGGACCAGCAGGTGACGACCGGCGACCCAGTGGAACGCCTCGGCCCGCACATAGGCATAGACGGTGGAGCCGACCTTGCGGCAACGCGAGCAGTGGCAGGCGCCCACCATCGCCGGCGGCTCGAACAGCTCGAACCGCACGCCGCCGCAGCAGCAGCTTCCCTTGATCGTCAACCGGCGTCTCCTTGAGGGCCTCGGCACCCTGCGCCCCGTCTGTCGCCAGCCTGGTGTCAGCAGCCGTTCGCCATGAATCCGCCGCGCTCGCGGATCATTGCCTCGCCGAAACGGGGAGCTTCACCATGGACATCGAGATTTCCGCCGAGGCTAAGAGCAAGTCGCTCAACCGGATGGTGGCCATCACCGTCGTCGTGCTGTCGGTGTTTCTGGGCATCATGAAGATCAAGGACGACAACCTCGTCCAGGCCATGCAGCAGGCCAAGGCCGACGCGGTCGACACCTGGGGCGAGTACCAGGCGACCAAGACCAAGCTCCACATCACCGAGGGCACGATCGACGAGATGACCCTGCTGCGCGGCATGGCGCGTCCGGCCGAGGCGAGCGTCTTTGGGGCGCGCCTGACGGCTCTGCGCGCCCAGGCCGACAAGTACCGCGCCGAGATCCCGGCCCTGGCGGACAAGGCCCGGGGCTTCGAAAAGCGCTACGACGACCTGAACTACCACGACGACCAGTTCGACATGTGCGACGCCCTGGTGTCGATCGCCGTCTCCACGGCGGCCGTCGCGGCCCTGACCGAGAGCGCCGCGGTGCTGTATGTCAGCTGGGCGTTCGGCGGGCTGGGGTTGCTGATGGGCCTGTCGGGATTCTTCGGCTGGATGATCCACCCCGACGCGATCAGCCGGCTGCTGAGCTGAAGCGAGCTTTCTGATTTGCTCAAAGAAATCCGTCTTCCTAGGCCTTGTGAGTAGGAAGGCAGAACCGTTGGACGTTCGCCCGGCGACCTACCGCGTCCGCGACGTCATGCCGGCGGCCGCCGCGTCGTCGGCGACCTGCGGGTCCAGCGGCGGGGCGGCGCCCGCCGGGCGGTCGGCCT
>NZ_CAMQSF010000012.1 GCF_947036865.1 uncultured Caulobacter sp.
CGCCGCCCAGCGAAACGCCGCCGCCCGGGCCGCCGCCGACCGGCGCGCCGTCGCGCAGCGCCTTCAGCGCCTCCTCCGGTCCCGGCAGGTCGGCGGCGTAGCACAGGCGGATCAGCGCCATCTCGGCCGCGGCCATGGCGTCGGGCGCGCGGCGCACCTCGTCATGGGCCTTCAGCAGCATCTGCCACAGCCGCGACAGCGTGCCGGCCGAGGTGTGGGCGCCGATCGCCGCCAGCCGCGCGGCCTGCTCCTTGGGCAGCGAGAGGGCGTCCGGCCCCAGGGCCTTGGCCACGGCCGAGGCGTGGCAATGATCGAGGATATCGAGCATCACCACCGCCGGATCGGCCCCGAAGCCCCACAGGGCGCGGAAGGCCTCCAGCGCGTCCTTGGTCTTGCCGGCCATCACGTGTTCGAACAGGGCGATGGTCTGGCCGCGATCGGCCAGGCCCAGCATGTCGCGCACCACGGCCGCAGTGACCGTCTGGCCGCGCTCGGTCTGGACGATGGCCTGGTCCAGCAGCGAAAGGCCGTCGCGCACCGAGCCCTCGGCCGCGCGGGCGATCAGGGCCAGGGCGTCCAGCTCGATCCGCGCGCCTTCCTTGGCGGCGATCTTGTCGAAGTGCTTGACCAGCACGTCCGGCTCGACCCGGCGCAGGTCGAAGCGCTGGCAGCGCGACAGGATCGTCACCGGGACCTTTCGGATCTCGGTGGTGGCGAAGATGAACTTGGCGTGCGGCGGCGGCTCTTCCAGCGTCTTCAGCAGCGCGTTGAACGCCGCCGTCGACAGCATGTGCACTTCGTCGATGATGTAGACCTTGTAGCGCGCCTCGACCGGGGCGTAGCGCACCCCGTCGAGCAGCTCGCGCATCTCGTCGACCTTGGTGCGGCTGGCGGCGTCCAGCTCCAGCACGTCCATGTGCCGGCCCTCGATGATGGCGCGGCAGTGATAGCCCTCGGTGGTCAGGTCGACCGAGGGGCCCTTCACCGTGTCGGTCTCGTAGTTGAGCGCCCGGGCCAAGAGGCGCGCGGTCGTGGTCTTGCCGACGCCCCGCACGCCGGTGAGCATGAAGGCGTGGGCGATGCGGCCGGTCGAGAACGCATTGGCCAAGGTGCGGACCATGGCCTCCTGGCCGATCAGGTCCTCGAAGGTGCGCGGCCGGTACTTGCGGGCCAGGACGGTGTAGGCGTCGCCGGTCTCCGCCGGGCTCTCGACGACCGGACGCGGCGTCGCGGCGGGGGCCGGCGCGTCGCCGAAGATGTCGGCGGTGTTCTCGTCCCGCTCGGCGGGCGCTTCGTCCCACGGCGGCGCGGAATCAGGCGAGAGGTCGTCGTGGTCGGCCATGACTAGTCCGGTAACGCCGCCCTCGTCCTTCGACAAGCTCGGGATGAGGGCTACTGACAGGAGGGGTGCGGCAGGTCGGTCCAAATCCTCGCCCCGAGCTTGTCGAAGGACGAGGGTTTGGTCCAGCGGCCTTTGCGGCGGCCGTGGGGACAGTCAGCGATGCGCGAGGAAGGTGGAGACCGGACAGCGACCCAGAGGTGATCTCGTTGTGGCTGCTGCCTCTCGGCCCTGACCAGGTTGGCGAGGCTTCCGTCCGCGCCGATCTCCGAGGCCTATATCGCGACTTCGGACGAAGGATGCAAGGCTGACGAGTCACCGCGGTCGCGCTACAGAGTCGCGCATGCCTCTGTCGACCATCATCAACACCTTCGCCGGCAACCCGCTGGACCGCGCCAGCGAGCGTCGCGGCGACGCCGCCTGGATCGCCGAGAAGCTGGCCGATCCCGACTCCCTGGCCCTGGCCCTGTGGAACGGCAGGCCGCTGGTCGAGGACATCCTCGGCGAGGACGGCAAGCCCAAGGGGGTGCAGATCGCCTATCTGCGCGCCGACCTCGCCCAGGACCTGGCCGGCGGCGACGAGAAGCTGCTGTTCATGGGCCTGTGGAAGGAGATCGCCGTGTTCGCCGTCGATCTCGACGCGGCGAGCAACCCGGCCGAGGGACCGCTGCAGGGCCTCGGGCGGTTCGAGGAGCTGCGCGGCGCGGCGGCGACCATGCCGCCGGCCGACGCGGGGATCCTGGCCACCGCCAAGTCGATGTTCGAATGGCGTCGCCGCCACCGCTGGTGCAGCAACTGCGGCCAGAAGAGCGAGGTCGCCGACGGCGGCTGGAAGCGCGTCTGCCCGGCCTGCGAGGCCGAGCACTTCCCGCGCACCGACCCGGTGGTGATCATGCTGGCGACCCATGACGGCAAGTGCCTGCTGGGCCGCCAGGCCGCCTGGCCCAAGGGCATGTTCTCGGCCCTGGCCGGCTTCCTCGAACCGGGCGAAACCATCGAGGAGGCTTGCGCCCGCGAGCTGAAGGAAGAGGCCGGCCTGACCGCCACCGCCGTCCGCTACCATTCCAGCCAGCCCTGGCCGTGGCCCTCGTCGCTGATGATGGGCCTGATGGCCGAGGTCGACAGCGCCGACGCCGCGCCGGACCAGACCGAGCTGGAGGAGGTGCGCTGGTTCAGCAAGGACGAGGCCGCCCGGCTGATCCGCGGCGAGCTCGAGGGCCTGTTCGCCCCGCCGCCGCTGGCCATCGCGCATCAGCTGATCAAGAGCTGGGCGGAGGACTGAGCCGCCCTCACCTAAACGGCGGCTCGTCGAACGCCCGCAGCTTGCGCGAATGCAGGTTGGGACCCTCGGCGTGCAGCAGCTTGCAGGTCAGAATCCCGATCTGCAGGTGCTGGCTGATCGCCCGCTCGTAGAAGGCGTTGGCCTGGCCCGGCAGCTTGATCTCGCCGTGCAGCGGCTTGTCCGACACGCAGAGCAGCGTCCCGTACGGCACCCGGAAGCGGTAGCCCTGGGCCGAGATCGTCGCCGACTCCATGTCGATCGCCACCGCCCGGCTCTGGTTGAAGCGCAGGGCCGAGAGGCTGTGGCGCAGTTCCCAGTTGCGGTCGTCGGTGGTGACGACGGTGCCGGTGCGCAGGCGCTTCTTCAGCTGGTCGCCGCTATCGCCGCTGATCGCCTTGGCCGCGTCGTAGAGGGCGCGCTGGACCTCGGCGATCGAGGGCACCGGCACTTCCGGCGGCAGCACGTCGTCCAGCACGTGGTCGTCGCGCAGATAGGCGTGGGCCAGCACATAGTCGCCGATCGTCTGGGTGTCGCGAAGCCCGCCGCAGTGGCCGATCATCAGCCAGGCTTGCGGGCGCAGCACCGCCAGGTGGTCGCAGATCGTCTTGGCGTTGGACGGGCCGACGCCGATATTGACCAGGGTCACGCCCGCGCCGCCCGGCGCCATCAGGTGATAGGCCGGCATCTGGTGCTTGCGCCAGGTCGACTCGGCCACCGCCAGTTCCGGATTGACCGTGTTGGCGGTGATGGTGAGGCCGCCCGAGCACGACAGGGCCGTGTAGGGGCTGTCGGGCGCCTTCAGCTGCTCGATGCCCCAGCGGACGAACTCGTCGACATAGCGGTGATAGTTGGTGAACAGGATGAACTGCTGCACGTCCTCGGCCGGCGCGCCGGTGTAGTGCTTGAGCCGGGCCAGCGAGAAATCGGTGCGCAGGCCGTCGAACAGCGACAGCGGCCGCGTCTCTTCCAGGGCCGGGTTCCAGACCCCGTCGGCGATCTCGTCGCCGATGAAGGCCAGGTCCGTGGTCGGGAAGAAGCGGGCGATGTCCTCGCTGCGAACGTCCGCCTGGTTCAGGTCGATGGAGGCGTCCAGCACGTACGGATAGGGGATCTCCTGGCGCGAGCGCTCGACCTCGATCTCGACGTCGAAGTCGTCCATCAGCAGGCTGAGCTGCTCGACCAGGTAGTCCTTGAACTGCGCGGGCTTGGTGACCGTCGTGGCGTAGACGCCGGGCCGGCTGACCCGCGCGTAGGACCGCGCCAGTTTCGGCGGCAGCGCCTCGGGATCATAGGTCAGGCGCAGCTCGGGATAGGCGAAGGTCCCATCGAACCGCGTTTGCGGGTCCGGGCGGGTTCCATTCTCGAGATAGGCGCGCAGGGCGGTCCGGAGCGCCTCGACGGCGCGTTCGTATTCGTCATTGAGCCGTTCGACGACGGCGATTGCTTTTTCTTGGTTTGACATGGCGCCTTATAGCGGCGTTTCGCGACATTGGCGAGACACCGGTCGGCCAATCTGAGAATGATTTATTACTTATTCGCCGACCCCGCCGCGCCGCCACGACGACGCCATTCCGCGCCGGGGCGAGTCTTGGGCATGGACGAACCGCCGCTCGTCGGCCACAAGGACGGAAATGCTCAAGCCGGGGCGAATGGCGGAGACGGGACGATTATCCGTCGATCATTCGGCCGGCCTTGACCCGAGACAAGCCGTCGACGCCGCCTATGCGGGCGCCAGGGGGACCGATGAATAGACGTTTCGCTTTTCTGATCGTTCTGGCGATGGTGCTGGGCGTCGCCGTGGGCTGGGGGTGCAACCAGTATCTCGACGCCGCCGGCGCCAAGAAGGCCGCCGAGCTGGCGTCGCTGCTGCCCTACGTCTTCCTGCGCCTGATCAAGATGATCATCGCGCCCCTGGTCTTCACCACCCTGGTCGCCGGCATCGCCCACATGGAGGACGCCGCCGCCGTCGGTCGCGTGGGCGTCAAGGCGCTGGGCTGGTTCATCGTCGCCTCGATCCTGTCGCTGCTGATCGGCATCGGCATGTTCCACCTGCTGGATCCCGCCCACGGCGTGGTGCTGAAGGAAGTGGCCGAGGCCGGGGCCCCGCCGTCGGCGGCGCAAGCCTTCACGATCAAGAGCTTCATCGACCACCTGATCCCGGCCTCGCTGTTCGAGGCCATGGCCAAGAACGAGATCCTGCAGATCGTCGTCTTCTCGGTGTTCGTCGGCACGGCCGTCGCCACCCTGGACGACAAGGCGCCGGCCGTGCTGCAGGTGACCGAGCAGGCCGCCTCGATCATGCTGAAGGTCACCGGCTTCGTGATGACCCTGGCGCCGCTGGCCATCTTCGGCGCCCTGGTCAACACCGTCGCCAAGGAAGGCCTGTCGATCCTGGGCGTCTATGCCCGCTTCATCGGGTCCTTCTACGCGGGCCTCGGCGTGCTGTGGCTGCTGCTGTTCCTGGCGGCGCTCGCGTTCCTGGGCGGCCGGGCGATCAAGCTGTTCGGCTTCATCCGCACCCCGGCCCTGCTGGCCTTCTCGACCGCCAGCTCCGAAGCGGCCTATCCGCGCCTGCTGGACGGCCTGCCGACCCTGGGCGTGCGGCGCAAGATCGTCAGCTTCGTGCTGCCGCTGGGCTATTCGTTCAATCTCGACGGCTCGATGATGTACTGCACCTTCGCCACCCTGTTCATCACGGCGGTGCATGGCGTGCATCTGAGCCTGGAGCAGCAGGTGTCGATGCTGCTGCTGCTGATGGTCACCTCCAAGGGCATGGCCGGCGTGCCCCGCGCCTCGCTGGTGGTGATCATGGCCACCCTGACCTATTTCGGCCTGCCGGAAGCCTGGATCGCGCTGGTGCTCGGCGTCGATCACCTGTTGGACATGGGCCGCAGCGCCACCAACGTCGTCGGCAACAGCGTCGCCGCCGCCGTGGTCGCCAAGTGGGAGGGCGAGCTGGACCCCGTCCCGCCCGAGCCTGTCAAGGCCTAGCCTCCCCTCCCGAAGCCTCGCGCGAACGGCCCGCTCCCCACCCCGGAGGCGGGCCGTTTTCATTTGTTAGAAAGCGGTACAGTAAAAACTTGACACCCTCGGGGAGAGGACCAATCTCCTTGGGCGAGGGACTTTTAGGACGACCATGCCATGAACAAGATCACGCACGCGGCCCGCGCCGCCCTGCTCGGTCTCGTCGTGGCGGGACTGGGCGCTTCCGCCGCCTCGGCGCAGGGCCCGGCTCCCGTCAAGCCGAAGCCGCAACGCCAATGCTTCTACCTGTCCGACTGGCAGGGCTGGAGCGCGCCGAACAAGGACACGCTGTACATGAAGGTCCGAGGCCGCGACGTCTATCGCGTCGACCTCGCCTACGGCACCAGCCAGCTGACCTGGCCGGGCTCGCATCTGGTGTCGATCGTCCGGGGCTCGGACAGCATCTGCCACCCGCTGGATCTGGATTTGCGGGTGTCGGACGACATGGGTTTCGCCGTGCCGATCCGCGCCAAGACCATCACCAAGCTGACGCCGGAAGAGATCCAGGCGATCCCCAGGAAGTATCGCCCCTAAGCCCTATCGACCCGAAGGCGAGGGCGGTTCGCCGCCCTCACACGGGCAGGGCCGTGGTGTACTTCACCAGGTTCAGCGCGAAGTGCGACGAGGCGTTGGCCACCGAGGGGTGGCTGAGCAGCTGGCCCATCAGATAGGTGTTGTAGTCGGCGACGTCGGCGACGACGATCCGAAGCAGATAGTCCCAATCCCCCGACATCGAAAAGCACTCGACGATCTCGGGCTGGGTGCGGACGAACGTCTCGAAGGCGTCGCGCGCGGCCTTCGAGTGGCTGCCCATCCGCACGTTGCAGAGCACGTTCACGCCGCGGCCGACGCGCACCGGATTGACCAGCCGCACGGTCTTTTCCAGCAGGCCCGCGGTCTCCATCGCCTTGACGCGGCGCCAGCACGAGGCGCTCGAGGCGCCGACGCGTTCGGCGAGGTCGGCGTGGCTGATCGTGGCGTCGTCCTGCAGGAGGGCGAGAATGCGACGCGAGACGGCGTCGAGTTCGAGCTCCTGTTTCATCATTTGGCCGTACCCTGGGATCGAACTTCACGGATGGACCATTAAGCCCTAGATTTTGAAAAGCCATCGCTGGATAGGCGTGCGAACGTTTCAGCATGAAAAACCCCGCCCTCACGCGTCCCGCCGGCACGGCGGCGGATTGGACCGTCCCGCAGAATTGGAGCGCCTACACGCCGGAAGACCACGCGATGTGGGACCGGCTCTTCGCGCGCCAGGCGGACATGCTGAGGGGCCGAGTCACGCCGAGTTTCCTCGAGGGCCTGGACGTTCTGCGCATGTCGAAGCCGGGGATTCCAGACTTCGAGGAACTCTCCGAGCGCCTCCACAAGCGCACGGGCTGGCGCGTGGTGGCGGTTCCGGGCCTGGTTCCCGACGACGTCTTCTTCGATCACCTGGCCAATCGACGGTTCGTCGCCGGCAATTTCATCCGCAAGCCCGACCAGATCGACTACCTGCAGGAGCCGGACATCTTCCATGACGTCTTCGGCCACGTGCCGTTGCTCGCCGATCCGGTCTTCGCCGACTACATGCAGGCCTATGGCCAAGGCGGCCTGCGGTCGTTGAACTTCGGCGCCCTGCATAAGCTGGCCCGTCTCTACTGGTACACGGTCGAATTCGGCCTGATCCGCGAGAACGGCGACCTGCGCCTCTACGGCGCCGGCATCGTGTCGAGCTACGGCGAGTCGACCTTCGCCCTCGAGGATCCCGGCCCGCATCGCATCGGCTTCGATCTGAAGCGGGTCATGCGCACCCACTATCGGATCGACACCTACCAACAGACCTATTTCGTGATCGACAGCTTCGAGGATCTGCTGCGCCAGACCCTGGAGACCGACTTCGCGCCGCTCTACGCCGCGCTCGAAGCCGAGCCCGACCTCGCCGCCGACGCCATCCTGCCCGACGACGTGGTCCTGACGCGCGGAACGGGGCGGCCGTGAGGATCGAGCGCTGCCGCCAAGCGGCGCGGCGTGAAGGGTCAAGCGCCACAGGCCGCCGCTGATCCGAAGCGGCGCCACGCCATGGCGGGGCGGTGCGTGGACGCCGTTGATAATTCCGCCAGCGCGACAAGCCAGGGGCGCCCGGACGGGCGCCTTTTTGATGAGGACGAGACGGCCTTTGTTCCGGAGCGGTTCCGCAAGCCCGCGCGCGACCAAGCGCTAAACCAGCGCCGCACCTAATGATTGTTTTCGTTAGAAGAAATGTTGGACGCCGGAATTAGCTGGACTGGCCCGCGATAGACGCGGGTCTCATCCGTTGCCCATGAGAGCACTCGGCTCTCCCGCCGCAACATTCGGGTCGTCTCGCTCGCGGCGGCAAATTAGATCCGGGTCCGTTCAGACGGAGCCCTCGGAACGACCACGCCGAGCGGCGGGGAGGGAAATGACGAGGCCATGGCCTTCATTTCCCGCCTGCATCCGATGAAGCGGATGGCGACGGCCAACGAGATCGCCGGTGTCGCCGGCTTTCTGTTGTCGGATCGCGCGAGCTTCATTACCGGGACGGCGATGCTGGCCGATGGCGGTATCTCCGTTCGCTTGACCTAGGGGTCTGATGGGAAGCGTTGCGACAGGTCGAGCCGAGTTTAACGGCTGAATGTCAGGTGGATCGTGCCGCTCTCGGCGACCTCCGAGCGCGCGGCATAGCCGGCTTCCAACCCGCGCAGGTCGTCCCACAGACGGACACCGCGACCGAGAAGGATCGGGGCGATGGCGACATGCAGGCGGTCCACGAGCCCCGCCTTGAGATAGTCGCGAACCACGGTCGGACCACCGCCAATTCGCACATCCTTGCCGTTCGCCACCGCGGTGGCCTGGGCAAGCGCGTCGATCGGGGCGGCGCTGATGAAGGAAAAGCGGGTTCCGCCAGCCATGGTCAGCGGCGGCCGCGATTGATGCGTCAGCACAAAGACGGGGCAGCGGAACGGCGGCTCGTCGCCCCACCAACCCCGCCAGTTCGGATCATTGGGATAGTCATGCAGGCCGAACATGCCCGCCCCCATGATCTCCGCGCCAACGCCCTCGAAATAGTCGCGCGCATAGCGATCGTCGACGCCGGTCGTCCCCTCGCCGCTCGTATCGCCGAGCACCCGTTCACGAAAGGTCCGCGTGCCAACGTACGCGGCCACCAACCGCGACCAGTCCGAGCCAAACGGATTGTCCGGGGTTCGATCGGTCGTCGTCGCGAACCCATCCAGCGAGATAAGAAGATCAACGCGCACCGCCATGGCTGCTCTCCAAAAGGTAAGGCAATCACCTTTGTATAGAGCGTCATTAGTAAGGCAAGTGCCTTTGTGTGTTGACGGGCCGGCTTTCGGCCCGCCAGAATGGCGCCATGCCCTCGCACGCGAGTCCGCTCGACCTAGCCTTCCATGCCCTCAGCGACCCCACCCGCCGGGCGGTCGTGTCTCGCCTCGCCCAGGGCGAGGCCGCCGTCAGCGCTTTGGCCAAACCCTTCGACATGGCGCTGCCGTCGTTCGCGCAGCATCTCAAAGTCCTTGAAGAGTCCGGACTGATCACGAGCGAGAAGCGGGGCCGTAGCCGCTGGTGCCGTCTTGAGCGTACGCGCTTCGAAGAGGTGGCCGATTGGATGGAGATGGAACGCCGGGGGTGGACGGATCGGCTGGATCGTCTCGAAACCTATCTCGCAAAGTCACAGGAGCGGAACGCGTGACCGACGATGTTCGCGATGCGCGGCTGGAACGCGAACTTGTCGTGGTGAAGGTCTTCGATTTTCCGCGCGACAGAGTGTTCGCGGCCTGGCTGGACCCTCTGGCCCTCGCTGAATGGTATGGACCGGAGGGATTCGCGATCGAGACGATCGAGGCGGACATTCGTCCGGGCGGCGCCTGGCGGTTCGACATGGTCGGCCGCTTTGAAGGCGAGGACCGACGCTTCGCCAGCCTGATGCGCTTTAGGGAGATCATCCCGGAAGAGCGGATCGTGGTGGACTATGGATCGCCGGAGCAGGACGACCCGCATCGCTTCCTGATGACGGTCACCTTCGACGCGCAGGCTGACGGCAAGACCGTCTTGACCTTGCGGCAACTTCACCCCAGCCGAGAGCGCCGTCAGCAGGTGATGGCGTTCGGAGCCGTCGAATACGGTTTGCAGACCCTAAACAGTCTGGCCGCTTGGCTAGGCCGCTGAATGGATTGGTCGCGAGGAGGCGCGGCTCGGAAACCCTACCGCTCCGAGCCCTCGACAGCGATCATCCCAAGGTCATCGACCGCCAAGAAGGTTGTCCAGAACCCGCAGCACCATCTCGGTATAGAGTTCGACCACGCGATCTCCTTCTGGCGCAGGAACGGAAACCGCAAGCCTGACGGCGGCCTCGCCGAGCTCCCAGATCGCAAAGCCGTCGATGGCGAGCCGGTTTGGGTCCAGGTCAGGGCGGACACGCAGAGCGGCCTCCGCCAGTAGCCCCCCCATGGCCCGGTTCTCGGCGACCTGTAGATCGGCGAGCGCGCGATCGGCCTGCATTCCGGCCCAGATGTCGCGAACAACCGGCTCGGCGCGGGCGAGCGCGTAGTAGGTCTCGAAGAGGTCCTTGAAGGCGCGCCTGAGGCTCTCCAACGTCCGCACGTCCGCGAACGCTTCGGCGATGCAGCGTCGGCTCTCCAGGTTGAAAGCCTCGGCGAGCGCGTAGATGACGGCGCTCTTCTCGGGAAAGTATTGATAGAGAGAGCCCATCGACACAGCCGCCGCCTGCGCGAGTTCGTTCATCCGCAGCCTGTCGCTGCCTCGCTCCGAGATGAGCTCCCTCGCGGCGTCCAGAATCTTGGCCCGGCGCTCGCGGCTCCGCTGCTGAACGGGGCTGCGCGCGCTCCCGCCACTCCCAAACACCGTATCGTTTCCATCCATGGCCGCTTGACACCCAAAATGTAAGAAACTATCACCTTTTGCTAACGTGATAGCCTATCACATTTAGCGGGTTCACCAAGATGACTGATCCCACCCCGCGCCGGGCCCTCGTAACCCCCGCGTTTGCAAGCCCGCGATGTCGCGCCGACCGGCACTTGCGGTGGGCCATCCGATGTTAGCCGTACTCGCGACCACATCGGTCCTGGTCGCGATCGCCCAGGGCCCGCTGGCTTACACAGGCGATCCCGAGAACGGCCGTCGCCTTTTCGAACGACGCTGCACCTCGTGCCATAGCTTGGAGACCGACGCCTTTGGCCCTCGGCTTGGCGGCGTTTACGGCCGCCCCGCTGGCGGGGTGCCGACCTTCTCCTACAGCCAGGCGCTTCGGAGCCTAAAATTCCGATGGACCGAGGCTGAACTCGACGTCTGGCTCGCCGGCCCGCGCCGCATGGCGCCAGGCGCCGCCATGCCGATATCCATAGGCGACGCGCGGCAGCGCGCCGACCTGATCGCGTTCCTCAAGCGGCAGGCGAGCGGACGATGACGGCGAAGAGATCATGGGCGTGATGGGTTACAGTCTCGAAAGCGCGGAGCAGGCGACGAACAAGACGCGCGAACGTCTCGCCGCCTGGCTCGCCGAACCCGCGATCAGCGCGTAATCGGAACTGTATAGCGAACGACATCGTCCGCGGTCGCAACACGATCGTAGAGCCTGCGCGCCGTCACATTGTCCCGCTGAGTGTGCCAGTAGACCGCACGCCATCCGTTTTCGCGGGCCCGGGCGATCAGTTCGTCCAACAGCGCCTTTCCAGCCCCGGCGCCGCGCCGATCGGAAGCGACAAAGAGGTCCTCGAGATGGCAGGTCGGGCGGACGCTCCAACTACTGCCCTGCAAGGCGCAGTTCGCGAAGCCAACGACAATGCCCTCCACCTCCGTCACCAAGCCGAACATCGGATCATCGCGACTAAGAAGTCGCTTCCAGGTGCTGTCCGTCGCCTCGTCCGGCGGCTCCGCGCCGTAGAAGAGGAGATAATCGGCCCAGAGCCTTCGCCATGCGGCCTCGTCGCTGGCGCGAACCGCGCGCACAAGGGGCGCGGGCTCGGAGCCCGCGGTCGCGGGCGTTCCCGGGAGACGCTTAGCGCTCATGTGTCCGACGGCAGTTCGCGAACGCGCGTATAGCGCATGATCCAGTTCGTCTCCCACGACTTCCCCTCGTCGGCCGAGAACGCCTGCTCCCATTGCGCCAGGCCAGGGCGAATGTTCGTGAAAACGCCGCGAACCTTGATCGGGCGACCCTGAAAGACATCGTCGGAAAGAAACGTGCCGATCCCAGCGGCAAATCGGCCGATGCCGGGCTTATCAATGCTCGATGGCGCACTGGCGCTCAGATACCAATCGGCCCACGTCCCATCGCCGGCATTGAAGGCTCTTATTCCGACGCCACGGCCAACCTGCCCGGCGTGGCGCGATACGCTATCATTGTAGTTCGCCAGCCCGTTCATGAGCGGGCGGCACGTCGTTTCCCCGGAGAAGGTCTCCCAGTCCCGGCTGCCGACCATGCGGGCCTTCAGCTTGCGATGCTCGACGGTCCAAACGCCGAAGAAGAAATCGAAGTCCCGGACGCCGGGCGGAGCGGAGCCGGGCGGACTTTCGCCCAATGACCCGGCGTCCGCCCTTCCGGAGGCGGTTCCAAGCGCCAGGGCGGCGGCGGTCGCGTGCAGCAGGTCGCGGCGGTCCAACATCATGGTCAAGCCTCGCTCCCGGTGGCGTGGTCCCTTTGGAATTCGCTCACCCAGTTCACCTCCCAAGTGGCGCCGCCGTCCGCGGACGCGGACTGCTCCCATCGCGCTGTGTTCGGCCCGATGCCGGACCACTGGACGCGCGTGAGCACGGTCTTGCCGTCGATCATTTCAGCCGAGTGGAAGGTCCCGACGCCGCCTTCGAACCGGCCGGTGAGCGGCGGTGCGATGTCGCGCGGTGATCGGCCGTCGAGGAACCAGCTCGACCAGAGCGCACGCGCGGGGTCGTAGGCGCGCAAGCCGACGCTCCTCGCGGTCCCGGCCGGAAAGTTCATCACGTTGTCGCTGAAGTTCCCCGCGCCGGCCATCAAGGGCCGGTTCACCAATGTGCCGTCGAAGGTCTGCCAATCTTGGCCGCCGACGAGCCGCTTCGCCAGGCGGCGGTGCCGGACTCGCCAGCGCCCCACCAGAAATTCCCAATCGGCCGGGGCGACGCCGGCGGCCTCTCCCGGCAGCCGAGGCACTGGGGCTGGCGTGGTTGACGTGCGCGAGAAGAAGTTCTCGAAGTTCATCTCCCAAGACTTGCCGCCGTCGGGTGAGAAGCTCTGCTGCCAGTGCGGTCTGGGTCCGTGGATGCCCTGCCAATGGAAGCGGACGTCGATGGGATGGCCCCGGAGCGTGTCGGCGCCGAGAAAAACACCTTCGTCTCCCCGAAAGCGCCCGCGCACCGGAGGATCTATCGCGGTCGGCGCGCGACCATCCAACCACCAGATCGCCCAGGTGCCGGTGGCCGGGTCCCAGGCGCGGATCCCCGCTGCTCTGTACACCCCGTCCTTCATCACGAAGGCGTTGTCGTCGATCGTACCCAGCCCACCCATCGTCAGCCATAAGGCGCTTTTGCCTGGAAATTCCAGCCAATCGCTATTCCCCGTGAGACGCTCGCGCAGCTTCCGGTTCTCGACGTTCCAGGCGCCGACAAGCCAAGCCCAGTCGTCGTTTGGCCGCGCGGCCGAGGCGGCGCGCGCGACATCGGGGAGCGCCAACGCCGCCGTAAGCATGCCCCCTTGCTTCAGGAGCCCTCGCCGCGTCGTATCGAAATCCACTTTGCCCATGCCATCACTGCCGCTGCTCGCGCACAAACCTCGGGAATGATGCCGAAAGCGGCGCGGGCTTGAACAGTCGACAGAATTGGTCGAAGGCTAAGGCAGACTTATGCTGAACCCGCCCGCACTCCCTTCCCTGATCGCGATCCAAGCGTTTGAAGCGGCCGCGCGCGAGGGCAGTTTCGCGGCGGCGGCGCGCGAACTCGGCACCAGCGCGGCTTCGGTCAGCTATCACATCAAGCGGTTGGAACGGCAGGTCGGTTTCCCGTTGTTCCGCAGGCTCTCGCAGCGCGTGGAACTGACCGAAGCCGGCCGGATCATCGCCAATGAAGCAAGCGCTGCGTTCATGGCTCTGCGGGGAAGCTTCGCCCGCGCCTCGGCGGTCGAGCAAGGCAGCCTGCGCGTCAGCGCGCTGCCGACCTTTGCAGCAACCTGGCTCGTTCCGCGCCTTGGCGCGTTCCGCGCGCTTCAACCCGATATCAGGATTAGCGTGGACGTCTCACCCGAAGTACGGGACCTGACCATCGGCGATTGCGACGTTGCGATACGGAATGGACATGGCGATTGGCCTGGCTTGCGAGCCGCGCCTCTATTCCCGGCGCTCTTCACGCCGCTTTGCGCCCCAGCTCTACTGGAGGCGGCGCGCGCGCTCCCTGGCCCCTTATCCGGCAAACTCCGGCTGCTCGGGCGGCGCGACTGGTGGCTGCTCTGGCTGAGAGCGAGCGGCTCTCCCTGGCGACCTGCGCCAGATGACTTCACCACCGATCTGTCGACCGAGCACCTGGACGCCTCCGCCGCGATGGCGGGTCAGGGAATTACGATAGGTTCGCCGATCCTTCTCAGCGACGACATCGAGTCTGGTCGCCTGGTCATGCCCCACCCTCTTGTGGCCGGTGACGGGCGATCGTTCTTCGCGGTCTATCCCGAAGCCCGGAAGGACTGCGCCAAGATCGCCGCCTTCGTCTCCTGGATTTCGGAGGCGGCGCAGGACGCCAAGCGCGCGGCGCGAACGCGCGTCACCAACGCCGGGATGTTCACAAGCTAAGCCTCGGCTTCGGTCGATCCCGTCCGCCGTCCGGGGCTCATTCGGCGCCACACCCTCCGGGATGTCCTGTTCCACGGACGGCGGAAGACCGGCCAGCCGCCTGTTGACGCGCCAGACATGAGAAGTTATCACCTTTAGAAATGTGATAACTTCTCATGTTAGGAGGCGGAAGTGGGCGAAGCTGTTGGCTGCGCATTGGTGACCGGCGCGACCGGTAAGTCCGGAAGGCGCGTCGTGGAGCGGCTGGCGAAGCGTGGCTTCAGCGTGCGGCCAGGGTCTCGAGCGGGCGATCCGGCCTTCGATTGGGAGCGTCCAGAGACCTGGTCCCCGGCCCTGCGAGGGATGGAAGTCGCCTATGTCGCGTTCCAGCCGGATGTGGCGATGCCAGGCGCGCCTCAGCGGATCGGCGAATTCGCGGCGCTCGCGACGCAACTCGGGGTTCGCCGGCTTGTTCTTCTGTCTGGTCGCGGCGAACCGGAAGCCGAGGCCTGCGAAGACGCCCTACGTGTCGCGGCCCGGGAATGGACGATCCTGCGTTGCTCGTGGTTCGCGCAGAATTTCAGTGAAGGATTTCTGGCGGGGGCCATCGCGGCGGGCGAAGTGCGGCTGCCCGTCGGCGCCGTTCCGGAGCCGTTCGTGGACCTCGATGACGTCGCGGACGTGGCCGTCGAGGCGCTTGTCACCGACGCGCACGTGGGGCGGTGTTATGAACTGACCGGTCCCCGGCTTCTTACCTTCTCGGAAGCGGTAAGCGACATCGCCCAGGTGCTTGGACGGCCCCTTCGATTCACCGCCATTTCCGTGGAAGCGTTCCGGGCCGAGCTTGGGGCCATCCCCCTCGACGACGAGGTCGTGAACCTCCTCACCTACCTCTTCACCAGCGTCCTCGATGGGCGCAACGCCGCCGTCCACGACGACATCGCGGCGGTTCTCGGAAGGCCAGCGCGTGATTTTCGCGCGTTCGCCACGGCGGCCTTCGGTTCGCGGGAGGGCGCGCGATGAGTTCGGCCATCGTCAGAGGTCTGCTCTGGACGGCCGCCGCATCGTCAGGCCTCCTCGGAGGCGTCTACTTCGCCTTCTCCAGCTTCGTGATGGCGTCATTGGCGAGGGCGCCGGGCACAGCGGGTGTAGAAGCCATGCAATCCATGAACGTCGTCATTCTGCGGACGCCGTTCATGACGGTTTTCTTCGCCTCAACGGCTCTGGCGGCACTTCTCCTCGTCCTGGCGATCTTAGGCCAAGGCGGGTCGCGGATATGGGCGGTGTCCGCGTGCCTGCTCTACCTGATCGGCATGTTCGGTGTCACCGCTTTCGGGAACGTCCCCATGAACGACACGCTCACCGGCATGTCGCCATCGGTCGCGGTGTCTGGCGGCTACTGGCGAACCTTCCTCTCGGACTGGACGCTCCTCAACCACCTTCGCATGGTGGCGTCTCTCGCGGCTTCAGGTCTCTTCGCGATCGCCGCTCATACGCTGCGGCGCTGACGATGTGGTGACCCGTGTTGGCTTTCGATTAGCACGCGCCAACGCGGACGTCGCGAGATGCCGAGCTGAGTTCGCCGCTCATAGGCCAGGCTTGGTGTTGGACGCGGGAATTACCCGGCATGAAAATCTAGAAAATCAACTACTTACCTGAGCCACGTCAGAGGTCTCTGGACTGGCTGTTCAGAATTCGCTGGACTGCGCCGGCGATAGGCCGGAATTAGCTGGACCGGATCGCGCCACTGGCGCTCTGTGAAGCGCCGGTACAGCAGGCTTTTCGGCCCTTTGGGATGGGCGGGGTCACCTGCCGGTCCAGATATTTCTGGAAGAGTCCAGCTAATTGCGACCGCCAGAAAGTAAATGGCGCGCCCGGAACGATTCGAACGTCCGACCCTCAGATTCGTAGACGTGAATCTGAGGGTCGAAAGCAACACGCCAACTTACTCCAGAATACGACAAGCTCTTGCCGGATTTGAATTTTCCGGAAATTGATCGCGATCTGGCGTTGACCTTACAAGCGCGGGAATTAGACTGTTTGTACTGGGATCCCCTTACAAAACCCTTGCAAAGGCGACCCTTCGTACTCTAGCGCGAGATAGGGCAATGGCCGTACAGAGGCTCGTTCTGAACGAAAAGAGCGTCTTTCAGCTGCCTCTGGCGACCAAGGGCCGATACATCGTCCGGGACGCCGACCTTCGCGGCTTTTGCCTTTTCGTCGGCCAGCGCCGGAAGTCGTTCACGGTGCAGGCGGAACATTGGGACTGCGGCCGGAGAACCTCAAAGACCATTGTCCTGGGCCACGCCGGCGATCTCTCCGCGCGCGACGCGAGGATTCAGGCCAAGATTCTGCTGGCGAAAATCGCCAACGGCGAACTCGACGTCGAAACCTCCACTGAGCCGCCACCGCCGGCCGGCGTCACATTGCGACAGGCCTGGCAGCGCTACCTGACCGCCCACCTGCAACGCAAGGAGCGCAGCCCCGCGACGATCAAGGGATATGTCGATCACATCGAGCGCGCCTTGGTCGATTGGATAGACCTGCCGCTTCAGGTCCTCGGCGAGAACCCCGTCATGGTCGCCGAGCGTCACGACATCATGTCGCGTGAAAATGGCCCGTCCGCAGCGAACGGCGCCATGCGCACTCTGCGGGCGATCTACAATCATGCCCGCAAGAGCCACCGCGAATTGCCCCCGGAGAACCCGACCCTCGCCGTGGACTGGAATCGCGAGAAGCGCCGCGACACGGCAATGGGCGTCGAGGATTTCCCGGCGTGGTTCGCGCAGGCTCGGTTGCTGCGCCATCCCGTTCGCCGGGAATTCCACCTGATGACCCTGCTCTCCGGCAGTCGCCCGGGGGCTTTGCTCCAGGCCCGCATTGAGCACATCAATTTCCGGGACCGGATCCTGCACATTCCGCGACCGAAGGGAGGCGCGGACCGCGCATTCGATATCCCGTTGTCGCGACCGATGGTCCGAAGCCTGATCAGGGCTATTCGAGCAAGCCGCATCCTCTTCCCGGAGCAGGCCAAAGAGTGGGTCTTCGCAGCGGCTAGCGCGGAAGGACACATGGCCGAGCACAAGGAGTCGAGAAAGGTCTTGTCCAAATGGGGCAATGACCTGCGCCAGACCTACCGAACCATGGGCCAGGTCGCCGGGCTCTCTGAGGTCGATATGCACCTGCTCATGAACCACAGCCTGCCGGGCGTGAACGCCGGCTACATCACTCGCGCCAAGCTGTTGAGCGGCCATCTGCGCGCGGCGCAGGAAAAGCTTTCCGGAACAATGATCGACGCCGCCGAAATCCAGGGCCGCGCCTGGCCGTTTCTTCCGGCGCGAAAGCTCGGCGACCCGGTTCTTGATCCGCCTCTGCCGGACCCCCGATCCAACCGTGCCCGGGAGGAGCGCTTCTGGGCGATCGATGCGCCACGTCTCTTGAGGGCCGCAGCGGCAAGAACCGCCTCCGGCTCGGATCGGCCGCGGTTGATCACGGCTTCAGAACATCAGCCGCGGAGCCAGCCAGCCCTCGGCTCGGCCATGCCAGCTCCCGCGCCGCCCGGGCCCCCGGCCCCACGACCCGAGGCGCCGCGACCATCATCGCCCGCCATGCACGACCCTGTCCGATCCCTTCTCAATATGTAGACCGAGGCCCGGGCGCGAACCGCAACGCGTTTCGAGCGTTTCGTTTGTTGCGTTTATTTCGATTATGGCCTAATGTCCGGTCTCAATCGGGAGCATAAGATGACACTGCCTGCATTCGCCCACGAGCTTGGCGATAGGCTTCCGTCTGCCAACGAGCGCGCCGCCGCCAACCAACTTCGCAAGATATTGGCCGCCCAGGCCAGCGGAGATGCCGATGGCATGCTGCGCGTTCTTCAGGAAGACAAGTCAACCTCGGAGGTCGTGCTGACGCCGGCGCTTTCGCGCCTTTTGATGGAACTGCTTCGCCACGTCGGTCGTGGCGATGCTGTGACGCTCGTCCCTGTCAGCCAGATGCTGACGACGCAGCAGGCGGCCGACATTCTCAACGTGTCGCGTCCCTATCTTGTCGGCCTGCTCGACAAGGGCGAGATCGCTCATGAGCTGGTCGGTCGCCATCGCCGGATCAAGGCCGAGCACCTGTTCGACTACAAGCGCAAGCGTGACGAAAAACGCGCGGGCGCCCTGGCCGGTCTGGCGGCGCTGGACGCGGAGCTCCTCTAGTCCGTGTTCGCCAACCGCTTCACCGCCTTGATCGACGCCTGCTGCCTTGCGGGGACGCTCAAGCGCAACCTGCTGCTGACCCTGGCGGAGGCGGAATTCTTCCGGCTCCGCTGGTCCAGGACGATCCTCGACGAAACCGAGGCCGCGATCCGGCGCATCCTGGAGGACAGGGGCGCCGACGACGCGGCCGAACGCGCGAGCCGGGCTCGCAAGTTCATGGAAGAGGCCTTCGAGGAAGCAGACGTGGGCGACTACGAAAGCATGCTGTGCGCCTGCGACGCCCTGCCCGACCCAAACGACGCCCATGTGCTGGCCGCGGCCCTGAAGACGCAAGCGGCGATCATCGTGACGGACAATCTGAAAGATTTCCCGCCCGCGATCCTCGGTCCGCTCAATCTTGAGGCTCGCTCGGCTGACGACTTCATCGCCGACACGGTGGCGCTTGATCCTGGACGCGCGGTGGCTGCGGTGCGCGCGATGCGCGAACGCTTCAAGCGGCCGGAAAAGACGGCCGAAGCCCTGCTCCTGGACATGGAGGCCGAAGGGCTGACCGAGACGGTGGATGTGCTCCGTCCCCACGTCGCGTCGCTCTGATAGATCGCGTTCGCCCTACACCGGCTCGACTGGGGCGCCGGCGGCAGGCCTGTCGAGCGACGTGGCGGCGATGATCGCCTGAAACTCGTCCAGGATTTCCGGATGGCGACCGCGCAGATAGCCGAGGATCTCGGGATTGGCGACGAGCCGCGACAGGTAGCCAGATGCGATGACCAGGTGCAGAACATCGTCGCCATACGACGCCTCCAGGGCTTTGAAGTCCTGGGTCAGGGACTCCATCTCCCGCTCCATTCGCGCCATCTGCTCCGACGTCATACCGCCGACCTTCTTGGGCTTGTTGGCATGGATGAGATCGTGCTGGCGAGTGGCCGCCAGTAGCGCCTGGGCATAGGCGGAAGTGAAATTGCCCACCGAGACCATGAGTTCGGCGACTTCCACCTGGCGCATCGGCTTCATTTTCCGAAGGACGTCGAACGCCACCGGGTTGACCGCGCGGTCCTTCAGCAGTTCGACGACCTCGGGGGTGACGCCGTCGAGGAGATTTCGTCGGCGCTTGATCCCCTTCACGTCGACCTTCAAGGCGCGGGCAAGCTTTTCCTCGGGGACCCCGCGCTCGAGCGCGCGCACGATCATGTAGTGCTCCTGGATCGTCGCCAGCCGATTGACCCGCTTGTTGTAGGTGAAGGCCTCATCGTCGTCGGCGATCAGGCAGCGCGTTTCCCGGACGCCGAGGTCCTTGAGAATGGCGAGGCGCACGTGACCGTCGAGCAGCATCAGCGGTCCTTCGCCGGGCGACCGAACCACGACCAGGGGCTCGATCACGCCGACCTCGGCCACCGACTGGGCGATACGGCCAAACTTCACCGAACCTCGCACCTTGTCGGAGAGCTTGCGCATCGGGAGGATATCGTCGACCCGCACCACCAGAAGTTCGCTCTCGAACGCGGCTTTGACGTCGGCCATGTCAGGCCTCCGCCAGCCCGAGCCGCTCGGCGAGAGGCTTGGGAAGCGTGTGCATGGCCTCTGCGCGCAGCAGGGTCACGAAGTGCGGATCGTCGAGAAGGCGGCGCAGACCATTGACGACGAAGAGCAGGCGTCCCTGGGTGAGGGTGGCCTTCTTGATCATCAGTTTCTGCCGGTCGGTCTCCTTGCGGTAGGCCCGCACCAGGGAGTCGGCGGTGACGCGCGGTCGCGCGCTCGGGCCGCGCGAGCCACTGTTGCCGGCCTTTCCGCTGACGCGGCGCTGCTCGATGATCCGGCGGATGGCGATGAGCTGGTTCCCGGGCAGCGCCTTCTGCTCGTAAGCCTCGGCCAGGGCGCCCTGAAGATCGGCGTCGCCCGCCTTGGCGATTTCCATCGCGATACTGTGGGGGATGGCGCCGCGCTCCACGGCGCGGATGAGCCGTTCCTCGCCGTGCTCCAGCAGGAAGCAGATCGCCCAGATGTACTCGGGACTGAAGTCGGTCTTTCGGGCGATGTCCGCCAGCGAATAGCCGCGCTCCTTGAGCGCTCCGATCTCCGAAACGAGCTCCAGCGAAGTGTGCTGACGGCGAGCCAGGTTCTCGACCAGACTCATTACGAAACAGTCCTCGACGGTGGCGTCCATGAGGATCGCCGGGATCTCCATCTGGCCGAGCGCCTGGAAGGCTTCAAGACGCCCCTGGCCGCAGATGAGGTCGTATCCGCCATCGTCGCGAGGCCGCACGGTGATCGGCTTCTTCAAGCCGAGATTGGCGATCGACGTCACCAGCTCCTGGAAGATGCGTTTGTTGCGCGAGCGAGGATTGAGGATGGTGATCTTCGCGATCGGTACGCGCCGGATCACCGGCGCCTCTGGGATGGCGTCCGTCGTCACGCGGCAAGCCTCAGGCTGGCGCGGCGCGTGAGGTCCAGGAACGGGTCGAGGTCATCAAATCGATAGGCGTCGAGGAAGACGCCGTTGTCTTCGCCAAGTCGCAGGCGAACCGCCTCGCCCATGTCGATCCACGGCAGCAGATAGTAGTCGCGGATCTCCTGGTTGCCGGCCTCCATTCTCGCGACGATGGTGATGTCCGGCCGAAGACCGGTGTCGAGGCGGATCTTCCAGCGTTGACCACGCTCGCTTTCGGCGCAGCGGGCGATCGAGAGCGATGCGGTGAACTCGTCATTGATGGTCAGGAGATCGGTGGCCGGATCGATGGCGACGCTGGCGCCTAAAGCTCGGATGCCTACGACCGTCCGCTCGACGACCTTCGGATGAAGGGCGCGCAGGACGCGGTTGGTTTCCAGGTATCGGTAGTCGCGGTCCGTCGCATAGCCGACCAGCTGATAGGCCCTGACCAGGCTGCCGAACCGGCTGCGGTAGGTGGCGCTGGACGGCATGTCCTCCACCTCGTCGATGATGAGGCCCGACAGGCACCCGCGCTGACCGAGCAAGGCGGTCAGCCGTTCCAGCAGTTCGGCGTCCGTGAAACGCCGGCTCCGCTCTTCGATGATGCGACGCGCGGCGATGAAGAAGTCCGGATCGACGATCCCCTCGAACGCCTCCTCGGCCCGAACCCATTGATCGGGATCGTTGACCACCCGCTTCTTCTTCAGCTTGAAGGACACGCGGTTGTAGACGTTGTTGCCGACGTACTTTTCGTTGGTCAGGACCTGGTGAACGGTGCCGCGCGTCCACGGCCGTTCAAGGTCTGTGAGTACGCCTTCGCCGTTCAGCATCACGGCGATCTCGCGCTCGGAGCGTCGGTGCAACACGAACATCCGGTAGATGCGGTTGACGACCTCGATCTCCTCTGCGGGTCCGGGGGTCAGAACCACCCGGTCGGTCTGCAGGCTCTTGTGCTCGCCGCGTCCCAGGAGCGCCTTGGGCTGACGGTGCTCATCGACGAGAAGACGCCGCAAGCCAAATCCGGCGGGGCCGCCCTGGCGGAAGCCGAGGTTGATGAGGCGGCATTGGCCGGTGAACACCTTGGCCGAGAGCTCGCGGCTGTATTCCCCCGCCATGGCCCGCTTCATGCTCTTGATGATGGTGGCGCTGAGGCTGCCGTCATTCTCGAACTGCTCGGCGCAGTAGTGGACGACGATGCCAGCTTCGCGGCACTGGAACTCGTAGTAGGCGCTCTCATCGGCGTCCTGGAAACGCCCCCACCGGCTGACGTCATAGACGAGGATGGCCTCGAAATCGGCCAGGCCCGCCCGCACGTCGGCGATCAGTTTCTTGAGGGCGTCACGCCCATCGAGCCGCAGGCCGCTTTTGCCCTCATCGGCATAGGTTCGGACGATCTCGAAGCCGCGCCGGGCGGCGTACTGGTCGATGATCTCCGCCTGGTTTTCGGTGGAGTACTTCTGGTGTTCGGTGCTCATACGCACATAGCGGGCGGCGCGAACGGGCGCCCCGCGAATTTCCGCGTTCGTCTCGATAGTCATCAGGGAAAACACCCGCCTCGCACGTCAGAGCCCAGGGAGCGCCACGGCTCCTCTCCTGAAACCCTAGGTCGGATCGTGTGGGTATGTCGCGTTCGCAGAAGGACCGAAAACTTCGGTCAAATCCGGAAAAGCTCTTCCCGGAACGCCCCGCAGAGGGCTTCGATTTCACCGAAGCGATCGCACAGGCTCTGCGGCGGGAATTCGGTTCCAGCCCGGCCGCTGTGAAGACCGTCGTGCGCCTGACCCGCACCAATCCGCGCGCCGTCCGCAACTGGTTCGCCGCCAACAACGGGCCCAATGGTGAGAACCTCGTCGTGCTCGCCCGCCACTCCGAGGAGGTCCTGGAGACGGTGCTGCAACTGGCCGGACGGCAGGATCTGGTCACGGCTCGCAAGCTCGCCGGCGCGCGCGAGAAATTGCGAGAGATGCTGGAAATGATTGACGACCTGCAATCGGGCCAGGGTTAGGCCATCGAGACACGAGCCATTCACCCTTGCCTTGTCGACACCCGTCTTTCATCTGGACGGTTGTCCCTCTCACCGAGTTCTCCCCATGCTACGCTTCGCCTTTCGGGCCAGCCTGATCGCCCTCGTCGCCATGCCAGCCTCGGCTATGGCTTGGGGCCGCACCGGCCACGCCGTGGTTGCCGAAATCGCGCGCGGTTACCTTACGCCGAAGGCCGCGGCGGCCGTCGACGCCCTGCTCGCCAGCGATCCGGACGTCCTGACGGAAAGTGACCTGGGATCGCGAGCGGCCTGGGCGGACGCCTATCGGCGAGACCACCGGGAAACGTCGGAGTGGCAC
The DNA here is from genome assembly GCF_947036865.1 of uncultured Caulobacter sp. Taxonomy (GTDB): domain Bacteria; phylum Pseudomonadota; class Alphaproteobacteria; order Caulobacterales; family Caulobacteraceae; genus Caulobacter. Next base: position 23,386 of record NZ_CAMQSF010000012.1, read on the forward strand.
TTTGCTGATGTGGAGCTCGACCATCCTGACCTCGCCGAGGCCTGCTTCGGCTTCCCGGCCAGCGGGACGCCCGCGAGCGCGGGTCCGGCGAAGGATTGCGTGGTGGGTCGGCTGGAGGCGTTCGAGCGCGAGCTGGCCGACCCACGGACCGATGCCGCCGAGCGTCTTCTGGCCTTCAAGTTCGTGCTGCACTTCGTCGGCGACCTGCATCAGCCACTCCATGCCGCGGACAATCAGGACAAGGGTGGAAACTGCGTCCCTCTGGCGCTCGGCGGTCCGCGCACCGTCAACCTCCACAGCTATTGGGACGGGGTCGTCGTCGATGCGCTCGGTCCCGATGCAAAGACGATCGCCGCTTCGCTGAGCGCCAGGATCACGCCCGCGCAACGCAAGGCCTGGGAAAAGGGGGACGCGAAGAGCTGGGCGATGGAGAGTTTCGCCGTCGCTAAATCGACGGCTTATACAGTTGGCTCCGCGCCCGGCTGCTCAAACGACAAGACGCCGATCGCCCTGCCGGAAGGCTATGCGGAACGGGCAAGCGCCGCCGCCGCCCTGCAACTGCAGAAAGCGGGCGTGCGTCTCGCTCTGGAGCTCAATCGCGCCTTCGACTAGGCGGGCTGGCTAAATCTGCGAAGAGCCACCTCTTTACGGGAAGTCGCGTGGTCATTGCGCCGGTTGGCGATTGGATCTGTTATGGGCGGCGTCGTGACGTCGGGTCTGCAGGAGTACCATGACAGCGAAGTCGCCCCCGGTCCCAGCTAACCACAAAGCGCAATTTCGCGAAGAAGCCCGCCGCATCATCCGCGCCGATCGCGCGGCTCGGATGTCGGGAGCCTCTCAGAATACAATCGGCGCCGTCGCGGCCGCACTCGAGCGAGCCTTCAAGCTTGGCCGCGATGGAGGAGGCGCTCCGGCATCGCCGGCCCTAAGCTGGGAAAGCATCCCGCCTCGATCGCGCGAGGCCTTAGAGTATCTTGGGATCAAGTCGCGACCGATCCACGGCCTGCGCGAGGAAGGGCTGGTGCTCGTCCCGGATGATGTCAATGGCCGGACACGATGGCGAGTGGAGGGCGCCGCTGAAAGCGAGCGGACGTACCCAACCGTCGCGATCAATCCGCTGGTCAAGCTTGGGCTGCTCGAAGCGCCGCAGGGCCGCGAAGACGCACTGCAACTGTCCCCCTCTGGCGCCGCCGCCTTCGATGGCTATTGGGCCCGTCGCCTCAAACGCGATCCGTCCTTGCCGATCGAAGGCATGCGGCCGACCAAACGCGGCTGGTGAGGCCGACCACATCGTAGGACTTCGAGGGAGTCTGGGCGGGGCGGTGGAAAGGTCTGCGAGGACCCCCAGGGTTTTAGCGCGAGCGCCTGGACATGCCGTCGGGCGCCCCGCCCAGACAGCCACTACCTTAGGGCGGCCGCCACCGACAATCAAAGCGCGGCCCTACGCCGCCGCCTGTCTTTGCACGCTGCTGCGCGAACGCGCCTGACAGAGACTGGCGTTCGCCTCGTCCGAGCCCCTTGATCCTGAACATGCAGGGTTCCAAGGTCCTCTGGCTGACGATCATCCTCGTCTTGGGCGTGGCGCTCGCGGCTGTGTGGTCCGCGACGCAATGGACCGCGGCGTCGCTGGCTCACCAACCGGCCCTTGGGGCTCCGTGGTTCTTTCTCGCGGGCCGCCCCGTCTATCCGCCGCCCGCCTTCTTCTGGTGGTGGTTCGCCTATGACGCCTATGCGCCGGGCACCTTCCTGCGCGGCGGCGCGATCGCGGCCAGCGGCGGCGTTCTGGCCGCCGCCCTGGCGATCATGATGGCGATCTGGCGCAGCCGTGAGCGTGACGGGGCGTCGACCTTCGGAACCGCACGCTGGGCCAGCGATAGTGAGGTTCGCGGCGCGGGCCTTCTCGGCGACGACGGGGTGTTTCTCGGTCGATACAGCGATCACTATCTGCGCCACGCCGGACCAGAACATGTGCTCGGGTTCGCACCGACCCGTATGGGCAAAGGCGTCGGCTGGGTGGTGCCGAGCCTTCTGACCTGGCCCGCCTCGACGATCGTTCACGATATCAAAGGCGAGAACTGGACCCTCACGGCGGGATTTCGCGCGAAGCTCGGACCCGTCCTGCTGTTTGATCCAACCAATGCGACATCCTCGGCCTACAATCCCTTGCTCGAGGTTCGGGCCGGCGAGACCGAAGTTCGCGATGTGCAGAACATCGCCGACATTCTCGTTGATCCGGAAGGTAGCCTCGACAAGCGCAGCCACTGGGAGAAGACCTCCCACGCCCTTCTCGTCGGCGCGATCCTGCACGTCCTCTACGCCGAGCCCGACAAGACCCTGGCCGGTGTCGCCGCCTTCCTGTCGGATCCGAGCCGCACGATAGAGCAGACGCTCGCGGCCATGATGACCACGCGGCATCTTGGTGAAGCCGGCGTCCATCCCGTGGTGGCCAGCGCCGCCCGGGAACTGATGAACAAGAGCGAGAACGAGCGCTCGGGCGTTCTGTCGACGGCTATGACCTTTCTGGGTCTCTACAGAGATCCGGTCGTCGCCACGGTGACCGCCCGCTGCGATTGGCGGATCGCCGACCTGGTCGCGGCGCCGTGCAGTCTCTATCTCGTCATCCCGCCTTCCGATGTGAGCCGAACGCGTCCGCTGATCCGGCTGATCCTCAATCAGATTATCCGCCGTCTGACGGAGAGCCTGGAGGACGTGAACGGGCGCCAGGATCTCCTGCTCATGCTCGATGAACTCCCGGTGCTGGGACGGCTGGATTTCCTCGAGGGCTCGTTGCCGTTCATGGCGGGTTACCGCATCAGGGCCTTTCTGATCACCCAGTCGCTCAATCAGATCGAGCGGGCCTACGGCCCCAACAACGCCATCCTGGACAACTGCCACGTCCGCATCTGCTTTGCGACCAACGATGAGCGGACCGCCAAGCGGATTTCCGAGGCCCTCGGCACGGCCACCGAAGAGCGGGCGATGCGAAATTATGCGGGGCACCGTCTCTCCCCCTGGCTTGGCCATCTTATGGTCTCGAAAGCCGAGTCGCCGCGGCCTCTGATGACGCCCGGCGAAATCATGCAGCTCCCGGCGGACGATGAGATCGTTCTGATCGCCGGCGCGCCGCCGATCCGCGCGCAGAAAGCACGCTACTTTCAAGACCGCCGTCTGGCGGCCCGAATTCTACCGCCCCCCGTCCCGAGCCGACTGTCGACCGCGCCGCACGGCTGGAGGATTCAGCCACGGGTCAGGGAGGCAGCGCCCGCGATGACCAGCCCCGGCGCGATGGCGGACGGCGAAGGGCCCAGCCCGCGCGAGTACTCGCTTGCGCTGCCCGAGCTCGCATTGCCCCCAGGCTCCCGAGACGAATTTGCGTTCGACGACTCTCTCGCGGAGGACATGGCCGCGGCCAAGGCGCGCCAGTTCGAACGCAGTCAGACGAGCATCGCGCGACAAGCCTCGATGGACCCAGACGACGGGATGGAGCTCTAGTCATGCGGGTCAAACACACCTTTCGGCTTCCACCCGGCCTCGGCAAACGGCTGGCCGAATACGCGCTAAGGCGCCGTATCTCACAGGCGCTGGTGGTCGAGGCGGCCTTGGAGAGCTTCCTGTCGCCAGATGGCGCCGAACAACTGGAGGCGGCGCTGAGCCGCAGGCTAGACCGCCTGTCGCGCCAGGCTGACCGCATAGAGCAGGTCGTCGGCATCATCCTCGAGGCGCTTGGCCTCTTCGTTCGCTTCTGGCTGGCCAACACCCTGGCCTTGCCCGAAGCATCCCTGGCCGCTCAGCAAGCCAAGGGTCGCGAACGCTACCAGAATTTCCTGACCAGCCTCGGGCGTCGCATCGCCAAGGGCGCAAACCTGTCGCGCGACATCGAGGCCAGCGCACGCGAAGCGGACGCCCCCGAGATCTAAGCGTCAGGATCGTCAAAGGCGCCGAAAGACTTCAGTCGAGCCTGCTGCTCGAGCGCCGAGCGGTTGATCGCGCCCTCGAGGAGGGCGCACGCCTGGTCCAGGGCGCGCAGGTCGTCGCGATGGTTGACCACGAGCGCGGCGGCCAACATCTCGACGAGGGCGTCGGCGATCGCCCCAATCTTCTCCGGATCGCGATTGGCCAAGGCCAACTGAGAGAGCACCAAGGCCCGCAGGTTGTCGACGAAGTCCATGCTTCCTCCGGCGGGTAGCATCGGCCTTGCAGCGTCGTCCGCGCAATGCCTCTCACTCCGATCGGAGCGCAATTTTCGCCAGCGCCTGTCTTTGCACGCCAGGCCTCGCCGAGCGCTAAACCCTTGTTGCGCCGCCGGCGCTTTGGTCCTGTCTAGAGAGCCTCCCGCCCGGTGCGCCGGGCCTTGTCGAGGCCTTCGATCGTGTCGGCGATCCCGCTTCCAGACGACAGTCAAACGCGCGCCAGCCGTATGCTGCGGACAGCGCTCGGCGCGGACGTCCGGGCGTGGTTGGCTCAGGACGATGTCGTTGAGGTGATGCTCAATCCGGACGGTCGTCTCTGGATCGATCGTCTCGGGACGGGCCTATCCGACACAGGCGTAAGGCTGGAGGCGGCGGAAGGCGAGCGGATCATTCGTCTGGTCGCCCACCATGTCGACGGCGAAGCCCATGCACGAAGCCCCCGCATATCCGCCGAATTGCCTGCGACCGGCGAGCGGTTCGAGGGTCTCTTGCCGCCTATCGTCTCTGCGCCGACCTTCGCCATTCGCAAGCCTGCCGTCCGGGCGGTGACGCTAAGCGACTATGTCGACCAGGGCGTGATGGACCGCGCGCAAGCCGACACCCTGGCCGCCGCCGTCGCCTGGCCACGCAACATCCTCGTCGCCGGCGCCACGGCCAGCGGCAAGACCACCCTCGCGAACGCCCTCCTTGCCGAGTTGGCCGGAACCCGGCAGCGGGTCATCATCCTCGAGGACACCGTCGAACTTCGCTGCCCCGCGCCCAACACCGTGGCGCTACGCAGCAAGGACGGGGTCGCCTCGCTGACCGACCTGCTGCGGTCAACGCTGCGCCTGCGTCCCGACCGGATCGTGGTGGGCGAAGTACGCGGCCCCGAGGCGCTCGATCTCATCAAGGCCTGGGGCACGGGCCATCCGGGCGGGATCGCCACGGTTCACGCCGGCACGGCCCTCGGCGCCCTGCGTCGCCTCGAACAGCTCATCGCCGAGGCGGCGGTGACCGTCCCGCGCGACCTGATCGCAGAGACGGTCGATGCGGTCGCCGTGCTGAGCGGCCGGGGTGCTGCGCGGCGCCTCACCGAACTCGTCGCGGTCCAGGGCCTCGACGCCGGCGGCTACAGCTTCATCCCCCTCGGAGACGCATCATGACGAGACCGAGCCCCTGCCGCCGCCATGGGCGGCCGCCCCGTCACCTGCGCGACCTGCTCTGCGGCATGTCGGCAACCGCCTGGCTTGTGCTCTACGGGCTGCCCGCCCGAGCGGCCGGCTCCTCAATGCCCTGGGAAGCGCCACTGCAATCGATCCTGGAGTCGATCGAGGGTCCGGTGGCCAAGATCGTGGCGGTGATCGTGATCATCGTCACGGGGTTATCGCTGGCCTTCGGCGAGACCTCGGGCGGCTTTCGCCGTCTGATACAGATCGTCTTCGGACTGTCGATCGCTTTCGCGGCCTCCAGCTTTTTCCTGTCGTTCTTCTCGTTCGGCGGCGGCGCGCTGATTGACCTGCCGGCCGGAGGGAGCGTTTCGGCATGAGCGCCGAGGCGTTGCCAGCAGGCTATTTCGCGGTCGTGCACCGGGCGCTGGTCGAACCGATGCTGCTGGGCGGCGCACCGCGGACGGTCGCCATCGCCAACGGCACGCTGGCGGCGGCGGTCGGCCTTGGCCTCCGCCTCTGGTTCGTGGGCCTGCTGCTCTGGCTTGTCGGCCATGCGCTCGCGGTCTGGGCCGCGCGTCATGACCCGCAGTTCGTCGAGGTTGGTCGCCGCCACCTGCGCTATCCACCCTATCTTCGGACCTGACCGCGATGATGGCGCTCCAGCCCTATGGCGATCCGACCCCGCGCCTGGCCGACTTCCTGCCTTGGGCCGCGCTCGTCGCGCCCGGCGTCGTCCTCAACAAGGACGGTTGCCTGCAGAGGACCGCGCGGTTCCGCGGCCCCGACCTCGACAGCGCTACGCCGGCCGAGCTCGTCGCCATCACGGGTCGCCTCAATAACGCGTTGCGGCGTCTGGGTTCGGGCTGGGCCCTGTTCGTCGAGGCCCGCCGCGACCCGTCTGCGGGCTATCCAGAGGATCGCTTTCCCGACGTGGCCTCCGCCCTCGTCGACCTCGAACGAAAGGCGCAGTTCGCCGAGGCCGGGGCCCACTTCGAAAGCCGCTATTTCCTGACGTTCGTCCGGCGTCCGCCGGCCGAGGACGCCGCGCGCGTCAGCGGTCTGATGATCGAAGGCCGCGCCAGGCGCGGACGCGACGCCTGGGAACATGCGCAAAGCTTCATCGAGCGAACGGACCGCGTCCTGCAGTTGATAGAGGGCTTCATGCCCGAAGCTGTTTGGCTAGACGATGCGCAGACCTTGAGCTTCCTGCACGGGGCGGTGACCACCACTCGCCAGGGCGTGCGTGTCCCTGAAGTCCCGATGCACCTGGACGCCTTGCTCGCGACCGAGCCGTTCGGCGGAGGGCTCGAACCACGGCTTGGCGACAAGCACCTCCGGGTTCTGACCGTCATTGGCTTTCCATCCGCGACCTTTCCCGGAATCCTCGACGATCTCAATCGCCTGTCGTTTCCCTACCGGTGGTCGACGCGCGCGCTGATGCTCGACAAGACCGACGCTGTCAGGCTGCTCACGAAGATTCGTCGTCAGTGGTTCGCAAAGCGCAAGTCGATCGGAGCCATTCTCAAGGAGGTGATGACCAACGAGGCCGCCAGCCTCGTGGATGCTGACGCCGCCAACAAGGCCGCCGACGCTGATGCCGCTCTTCAGGATCTCGGCGCCGATGATGTCGCCCAGGCCTTCGTGACGGCCAATGTCGTGGTGTGGGACGACGATGCACGGGCGGCGGCCGACAAGCTCCGCCTCGTCGAGAAGACCATCCAGGGCCGAGACTTCACCGTCATCACCGAGACCCTGAACGCCGTCGAGGCCTGGCTCGGATCTCTGCCAGGGCATGTCTATGCCAATGTGCGCCAGCCGCCGGTCTCGACGGTGAACCTCGCCCACATGATGCCGCTCTCGGCCGTCTGGGCGGGACCAGCCCGCGATGATCATCTTGAGGCCGCGCCGCTCTTCCAGGCTCGCACGGCGGGCTCTACGCCCTTTCGGTTCTCGCTGCATGTCGGCGATGTCGGCCACACCCTGATCGTCGGGCCGACCGGTGCGGGCAAATCGGTGTTGCTGGCGCTCCTTGCCCTGTCGTTTCGGCGCTACCGAAACGCCCAGATTTTCGCCTTCGACTTCGGCGGCTCGATCCGCGCGGCCACCCTGGCGATGGGTGGGCGCTACCACGACCTTGGCGGCGCGGCGCCGCCGTCGCTGCAGCCGCTCGCCCGGATCGACGACGTCACTGAACGCACCTGGGCCGTCGAATGGCTGGTCGCCCTTCTGGCGCGAGAGGGCGTGAGCCTGACGCCGGACAATCGCGATCGTCTGTGGTCGGCGCTCGCCGCCCTGGCGGCGGCGCCCGCCGACCAGCGCACCATCAGCGGCCTTATCGCCCTGTTGCAGGATGGCGCGCTGAAGCTCGCCCTACGTCCCTATGCGATCGGCGGGGCCGCGGGTCGGCTGCTCGACGCCGAACACGAAACGCTCTCTTCGTCGTCCGTCGAGACCTTCGAGACCGAGGGCCTCGTCGGCTCTCATGGTGCGGCGGCGGTGCTGGGCTACCTCTTCCACCGCATCGAAGGCCGACTGGATGGCCGCCCGACCCTGGTGGTGATCGATGAGGGATGGCTGGCGCTCGATGACCCTCAGTTCGCCGGTCAACTGCGCGAATGGCTCAAGACCCTGCGCAAGAAGAACGCGTCGGTCGTTTTCGCCACTCAATCGCTGGCCGACATCAAGGACAGCCCCATCGCACCGGCCATTATCGAGAGCTGCCCGACGCGGCTCTTCCTGCCCAACGCCAGGGCCCTGGAGCCTCAGATCGCCGAGATCTACGCTGGGTTCGGACTCAACGCGCGCCAGACCGAGATCATCGCGCGCGCGACGCCCAAGCGCGACTACTACGTCCAGTCACCGGTCGGTGACCGATTGTTCGACCTGAGCCTGGGCGAAGTCGCCCTGGCCTTCACCGCGACGTCATCGAAGGCCGACCAGGCGCTGATCGACGCGACGCTTGCAGACGCGCCTGAGGACTTCGCCAGCGCTTGGTTGCACGCGCGGGGTCTGAGCTGGGCGGCCGAGCTCATCCCCACGCTCGAACTGGAGACCTGATATGGCCCCATGCCTCTCGCGGCGGTCCCTCATGGCGATCGCGCCGATCGCGGCCGGAGCCGTTCTGCTCCCCGCCAGCGCGTTCGCGCAGTGGACCGTCTTCGACCCGACCAACTACGCCCAGAACCTGCTGACGGCGAGCCGTTCGCTCGAACAGATCAACCATCAGATCACCGCCCTGCAGAACCAGGCCCAGTCGCTCGTCAACGAGGCGAGAAATCTCCAGACGCTCCCCTTCTCGTCCCTGCAGACCCTGCAGTCGCAACTGGCTCAAACCCGGGCGCTGATCGACCAGGCCAAGGGCGTCGCGCTGCGTGTGGCCGACGTTGAGGCGGCGTTCCAAGGCGCCTACCGCCCTGCCGACCTCTCCGCCAGCAACCAGGGCCTGCTCAGCGACGCGAAGAGCCGTTGGAGCAACAGCGTCGCGGCCTTCCAGGACGCATTGAAGGTCCAGGCTGGCGTGGTCGGCAACCTCGAAGGCTCGCGGACCGAGCTTGGCCAGCTCGTTACCGCCAGCCAGTCGGCGAGCGGCGCGCTTCAAGCGGCCCAGGCGGGTAATCAGCTTCTGGCTTTGCAATCGCAACAGCTCTCCGACCTTCTCCTCCTCCTCGCCGCCCAAGGCCGCGCCCAGACGCTGGAAGCCGCCCAGCGCGCGGCCGCTCAGGACCAGGCGCGGGAACAACTGCGGCGCTTTCTAACGCCCGGCGCGGGGTACCAGCCGGGCTCGGCCAAAATGTTCAATCGCCCATGAGCTCGCGTCTGTCCTTTCGACTCGCGGCGGCCGCCTTCGCGGTCCTGGCGATCCTCGTCGCGGCCCTTCAATCCCGCCACCCGCCCATGACCTCGACGCCGGCTGCGGCGACGAAGGACCACGTCATCACCCCGCACGCCGCGCGCATGGCGCATTGCCAGTCGCTCGGCGCGGCAGGCGCTCAGGATCCAGATTGCCTGAAGGCCTGGGACGATGCGCGAACCCGGTTCCTGGGCGCGAAGAAGGCGGAGCGCTGAGCATGGAGGGTCCTGGCGTCGTTGATCGCTTCCTCGGTGTTTTCACCGCCTATATCGACTCGGGCTTTGGCCTTCTGGGCGGCGAGGTGGCGTTCATCGCCACGACCCTGATCGTCATCGACGTCACCCTGGCCGCGCTCTTCTGGAGCCTCGGCGAGGGGGAGGATGTTGTCGCCCGGCTGATCCGCAAAACGCTCTTTATCGGGGCCTTCGCCTACCTGATCGGCAACTGGGCGGCGCTGTCGCGGATCATCTTCGAAAGCTTCGCGGGCCTGGGCCTCAAGGCGTCAGGCACGGGCTTCACGGTTGACGACTTGCTGCGCCCCGGGCGCGTCGGTCAGGCGGGCATCGACGCTGGCCGGCCGCTCCTGGAGAGCATCTCCGGGCTGATGGGCTATGTCGCCTTTTTCGAGAACTTCATCCAGATCGCGGTCTTGCTGATCGCCTGGCTGATTGTGGTTCTGAGCTTCTTCGTTCTGGCGGTTCAGCTCTTCGTCACGCTGATCGAGTTCAAGCTGACGACGCTCTGCGGCTTCGTGCTGATGCCCTGGGGCCTGTTCGGCAAGACCGCCTTCCTGGCCGAACGCGTGCTCGGCTCCGTGGTGGCCTCGGGCGTCAAGGTCATGGTGCTGGCTGTGGTCGTCGGCATCGGCTCAACGCTTTTCTCGCAATTCGCGGCCGGCTTTGCCGGTTCGGATCCAACCATCGAGGAAGCCCTGAGCGTGGTGCTGGCTTCGCTATGCCTGCTGGGCCTTGGCCTGTTCGCGCCTGGCATCGCCAGCGGCCTGGTATCTGGAGGGCCGCAGCTTTCGGCCGGTGCGGCCGTCGGCAGCGTCGCCGCGGCCGGCGGCGCCTTAGCGGCCGGCGGCGCGCTCGCGAGCCTGGCCGCCGGGGGAGCTGCGGGTTTTGCCGCCGGTGCGGCGCGGGGCGCGGCGAGCCTGGCGGGCGCCACGGTGGGCGCAGCCCAGAGCGGTGGGGCCATGGGGGTGGCGAAAGCCGCTACTGAAGCGGCCACAAGCCCCTTGCGGCGCATGGCCCAATCCCTGGGTCAGCGGTTCGACTCCGCACGTCAGAGCCAAACCACCCAGAGCAGCCCCGCGCCGGACGCCTCGTCCTCGCCCAACACCCCTCCGGCCTGGGCGCGGCGGATGAACCAGCGCCAGACCATCGCCCATGGCGCGGCCGCCGCCAGCCATGCGGCCAGTTCCAGCCCGTCCGGCGGCGGCGCATCCGTCGACCTTTCCGAGGAGCCGTAACCGATGTTTCGCCGGTCCGAGATCCGCTATGGCGCCACGCCCGAACCCGACACGCCCTACCGCCGCGCCAAGCAGGTCTGGGATGAGCGCGAGGGGCGGCTAGCCGTCACAGGTCGCCGCGCCTGGGCGGTGGCCCTGGTCCAGGGCGGCGCGATCGCGGTGCTGACCGGGGCGCTCGTCTGGCAGAGCGCCCGAGGGCATATCGTGCCCTGGGTCGTCGAGGTCGACCGGTACGGCGAAGCCCGCACCGTCGGCCCCGCCACCGCCGACTTCAAGCCGAGCGACTTCCTGATCGCCGCGCGTCTGGAGCGCTTCATCGAAGAGGTGCGATCGGTCTCATCCGATCCGGTGGTGGTCACCCGTAACTGGCTTTCGGCCTATCAGTTCACCACCGAGCGCGGCGCGGCGGCCCTGACCGCCTACGGCAAGATCAACGATCCGCGTCAACGGGTGGGCAAGGAGCAGGTGTCGGTAGACGTCACCAGCGTGCTGCGCGCCTCGCCGACCAGTTTCCGCCTCTCCTGGATCGAACGCCACTACCAGGACGGGGCCCTGACCGGGACCGAGCGCTGGTCGGCGATCCTCACTCTCGTCGACCGGCCGACCAACCAGGTCGAGCGGCTGAAGGCCAACCCGCTCCACCTTTATGTCGACGCGATCGACTGGTCCAAGGAGATGACCCCGTGACCCCATTTGTCCGATCGGCCATCCTCGTCGCCGCCCTGGCCGCCACCGCCCAAACCACCAACGCTCAGACACGCACGCCCACGCCACGCAGCGTCGCGGCGGCCAACACCGCCGCCCGGGTCCAGCCGCAGCTCGAGGCTTTCCAGGGCGCCATGCAGCGGTTCGCCTGGAGCGAGGGCGGCCTCTATCAGGTCTACACCGCGCCGGGCCGGATCACCGATCTGGTGCTCGAGGCCGGCGAGCGCCTGGCGGGACCGGGTCCGATCGCGGCGGGCGACACCGCCCGATGGGTGATCGGCGACACCGAAAGCGGCGATGGCGAGACCCGCCGCGTCCACGTTCTGATCAAGCCCACCCTGCCAGGCCTCGCGACCAACCTCGTCATCAACACCGATCGCCGAACCTACTATGTCGAGCTGCGGGCTAGCGCGACGACCTACATGGCCTCGGTCGCCTGGACCTATCCGAAAGATTCGCTGATCGCGGTGTCCAAGCCCAAGCTCGCGGTCGCGCCAACAAGCCCCGCGCCCGCTCAAGTGCCCGTAGGCCTCAACCTTGCGCGCTTGAACTTCGACTACCGGATCTCTGGCGACAAGGTCGCCTGGCGCCCGCAACAGGTGTTCGACGATGGCGCCAAGGTGCATGTCGTCTTTCCGGCCGGCGTCGCCTCTGGCGATCTTCCGCCGCTCTTCCTGATCGACGCCGCAGGCAAGGCCGGCCTGATTAACTATCGGCTCGACGGACGCCAGATCATCGTCGATCGTTTGTTCGAAAAGGCCGAACTCCGGCTCGGCGACCGACGCTCGGCCCGCAAGGTGCGGATCGAACGGGTCCAGCACCCGTGAGCCCGCCCGATCCAGGCCAAGCCGCCCGCGACGCCGTCCGGCTACGCGCGCCGCCGCCCAAGGTCGCGCGGCTCTCGCGGGTCGCGGTCACGTGCCTGGCGGGCTTGGCCGCAGCGAGCGTCGGCGCCGCCATCACCCTGGCGCTGCAGCCCCAAAAGCCCAAGCCCACGGTGCTCAAAGCCGAGACTGGCGATGGCCGCCCCCCGCAGGTGACGGGCCCGAGGACCTACGCCGAGGTTCCCAGGCTTGGACCGCCGCTCCCGGGCGACCTCGGACGCCCGATCGTCGCGGCCCAGGCTCGTGGCCAGGACGTCCCCACGCCGCCGGTCGGCCAATCAGGCCAAGATCCAAGAGAGCAGGCCCGAGCTCAGGCCGTTGAGACCGCACGCACAAGCCCCGTGTTCAATCGCACCAACAACGCAGCGACGGCGCCTTCTATCGCTATGCCACTCCCGGCGCAGACGGGACCGACGACACTCCCCGAGGCCCGTTCGGGGACTTCGATCACCGACAGCCGTCGCGGGTTCCTCGATCAAGACAGCCCGCCCTCCACCAGCGCCTTTCGCCCGACGTCGCCGGCAGGTCGGTACGTGCTGCTCGCGCAGACCGTCATTCCCGCCGCCCTGATCAGCGCCGTCAGCTCCGACCTGCCCGGCCCCGTCTCGGCCCAGGTGACCCGCAATATCCATGACAGCCTGACCGGCCGGACAATTCTCATCCCGCAAGGCTCGAGGCTGATCGGCCGCTACGATAGCCAGGTCGCCTTCGGCCAAAGACGTGTGTTGCTGGCCTGGGACAGGGTGATCTTTCCCGATGGCCGCTCCCTGCAGCTCGACCGTCTGGTCGCGGGCGACAGCCAGGGCCGTTCGGGGCTCGTGGACGAGATCAACGCCCACTGGGGCGACATGGCCAAGGCCGCCCTGCTCTCCAGCACTCTCGGTGCTGGCGCCGCCATTGGGGCTGACGACGAGAGCGACATCGCTCGCGCCCTGCGCCAGGGCGTGCAGGACACGGTCAACCAGACGGGCCAGCAGGTTGTGAGAAAGCAGCTGGACGTGCAGCCGACCCTGACGCTGCGCCCGGGCCTTCCCCTCACAGTCATCGTAACCCGCGACATTGTCTTCGACGACTAGCCGACGCCCTGAAGCGAAGACAGAAAACAGTCGACGATGGCCTTGCGTGGGCGCCGCCCAAGAACGGCGTCGAAGGCCAGGAAGCTTCGAGCCAAGGGCCGATAGGCGACACCAGTGACGCGAGCCGCATCGCTCTCGTTGACGATCCCCAGGCCCTGACCAAGCGCGACGCGTCTGGCGACACTGGCAGGCGTCGCCGCCACGGCGATCGTCTTCGCCGCGTCGCGGCCAAGTCGCCTTGCCGCGAGAGAGGCCACCTCTTCGAGGACCGCAGAGGCCGTCAGGAGACGGCGCCCCTCGAGAGCCAACCAGGTGACCGAGGTCTCGGCGCCCAGAGGCGCGTTCGCAGGGACGGCCAGCAGCAGGCGCTCGCGCCAAGCCGAAACCCTGGCCAGATTGCCCCCCGCTGCTGGCAGAAAAGCGAGATCCAGTCGCCCCCGCTCCAACGAAAGGCTGAGGCCATTCAGGCAATCCTCGGCGAGTTCAATCAGCACGCCGGGCTCCCTGTCCAGCAGCGAGCGCATCAGTTCCTGTGGCTTTCCGCCGCCGAGGCCCGACAGCAGGCCAATCCGCAAAACACGGTGATCGGCGCGCGCCGCATCGGCCGCGCGCTCAACCACCTGGTCGAGACCGACGACCGCAATCCGGGCGCTGAGAACAAAGTCTTCGCCCACCGAGGTGAGGCGCACGCCATTCGGCCCGCGCTCAAAGATCGGGGCGCCCAGACGCGCCTCGAGATCCTGGATCCGTCGCGACACCGCCGATTGCTGGACGCCGAGACGCCGCGCGGCTCGACGGAAGCCACCGGCCTCCGCCGCCGCCAGAACATAGCGCAGGTGGTGCAGGCCCAGCCCCGCGCGCGCGCTCGCCCGCCCCATCTCGCCCTTGGCCATGTCTGAAACGGTTGCTAGCACGAGTCGAGCCGCCCCAGCGATCGCAGCGACCGCGCCGTCAATCGACCGCGCCAGGACGCGCGCGGCTACTCTATAGAGCGACTATAGACGGAATATTCTCTGTCCAAGCGCAACGAACGGTGGCGCCAACCACGCCTGTCGCCCTAGACTCCCCGCGAGACAGCCATTCACCGAAGGAACCATGAAGACGTCGCTCGACCACCTTCCGGCCGCCAAGCGCAAGGAGCTCGACCTTGTGGTCGGTATCCTGCGGGAGGGTTTCGCCGAGGCCCTGAGCCGACGGACCATGCCGCGCTTTCGCAATGGCAAGATTCTGAAGATCATTCTGTTCGGCAGCTACGCTCGGGGTGATTGGGTCGAGGATCCCAAAGGCCGCTACTTCTCGGACTTCGACATCCTCGTCGTCGTAAATCACGACGACCTGGCCGACCTCGAAGAGTTCTGGTCCGGTCCGGACGAAACCCTCCTCAAGGAACTGGCCTCAGGCGAACGCCTGCGCACTCAGCCGAACTTCATCGTCCACAGCCTCGACGACGTGAACGAGAAGCTTCGTCTGGGCCGCTACTTCTTTACGGATATCCTGAGAGACGGGATCACGCTTTTCGAAGAAGCCGGCTTTCCATTCGCCAATCCCGAGGCGCTTTCACCCCAAGACGCCTACAGCGAGACCAGAGCCTATTTCGATGAGTGGCACGCAAGCGCCGTAGGCTTCCTCGATACTGCTCTTTACGTCCGTCGACAGGGGCGACCTAAGGAGGCTGCCTTTCAGCTTCACCAAGCAGCGGAACGCGCTTACCACGGGCTAATCCTGGCCCTCACGCTATATAGCGCCAAGACCCATCGACTGAATCTACTTCGCGATCGCGCAGAGGCCCTCGACAGTCGACTTGTTGGCGTCTGGCCGCGCACTAACAAGTTCGAGCGCCAGGGCTTCGATCTGATCCGCCGCGCTTATGTTGAGGCGCGCTACTCAGCGCACTACGAGATCTCCGATGAACATCTGGCTTGGCTGGAAGAACGGGTGGCCGCACTGCAGGAAGTGGTCGAGCGGATCGCACTTGATCGTATCGAGGCATTGAGGGCCGCGGCCGCCTAGCGCCGGTTGCTGCCGTTGGCCACCCTCCAGTAGGGCGACGCTCAGATAATTGACGCTCAGCTCGCACTGGGCCTATCGCTCATTACTGCGCATGAGCCGTTCCCTCAATTTCGGATAATTTCTGCTTCGCATTCGCTATCTTCGGCGCGGAAACGCGTCGGATCCCACTGCCTGAGGCCACGTCATGACACTGCTGATGGTTTGGAGGGAAAGCGAGGCAGACCGTATATGGATCGTCAGCGACAGCCGCTTGTCAAGAGACGGCCCGACGGGCGGCATTGACCGGATGACGGACCGCGCCGCGAAGATACTTGAAGCGGACCTCCACTTATTGGGGCGCGATCCTGGCCATCCCCCGCTAAAGTCTCGTACTGTTGGGTTTGCTTACACCGGAAGCACCCTTGTAGCGCTGGAGGCCTACGCTGCGGTGTTGCCGCTCTGGTCGCGGCTCATGTCTTCCGGCGAACAAAAGCTTCCAAGCATGGGAGATTGCGCCAGGCACTTAGGCGTATTCCTGAAAGCGTATGCGTTCGACCTTGCGAACAGCGGCGCCGTCGGCACGGAATGCATTCTTCTCGGCCGGGACGACGAGGCTGGCGTTGTGGAAGCGTGGCAGGTGAAGGTCCATAAGGTCGCTACCGGGATAGATCTTACCGTGGACCAGCTGAGGCTTGGGAACGGCGAGCTCCAGTTATTCGGAAGCGGCAAACACGATGCGATCGCACGGCTGCGCGACCTGAACCCGGAGGCGAAACCCTGGCGACGTGAGCCGCTCGACATGCTGCGCGAGCAGTTGAGTCAGGACGAACTAGGCACCGTCGGCGGCGGTGTCCAAGTGGCCTTCGCTGCACCCGACCGCTTCCACCTCAGCGCGGATGCGACAGCTGCTGGTTGGGGTAGAGCTTCCTGGGGCGACCCTTGGGTTGCTATTCGCTTTCGCGGCTTTGACTTGTCTGAAGTTAGTCAGGTCGGACACACTTTCGCGTCGCTGGCCGGCGTCAGCGGCTAGGCGCAGAGACGCGACGATGCCGGTTGGGGCAGGATACACTTTGAAAGTGAGCCAGAAGAGGCTCCTTGAATCGATCTTTCTTTACGTCACACTCCCAAACCTCCAGAACCCGCCAGCCCATCTCTTCTGCCTTCCTACGGTTAACGGCATCTCGAGCAACGTTCCGCTCAAACTTTTCAAGCCAAAGCGCCGTTCTAGTCTTAGGAATACTGGCATAGCGACAATCGGCATGACGGTGCCAAAAACAACCATGCACGAAAATCACTGTCTTCCATCTGGGAAGTACGATGTCCGGGCGACCGGGCATATTCGCTTCATGCAGCCGAAATCTGAGCCCCGCCCGGTGCAGCGCCCTACGCACGGCCATTTCCGGTGAGGTATTGCGACTGGAAACACGGCTCATAATCCGCCGCGTCAAGTCGCTGACCGGCACGTCTTCATCGAACTTTGACTGCATAGGCGCCGCTCGCGGACTTTACTCTGCGGCTATTTGCAACCGCCCATGGTCTGTACGCGCGGCGAGTAGCGAGAATATGGCCTTAGACATGATTGGTGAGACGCTGTTCCCGATCATGCGGAACGAATGCCAGACGGTCGGATGAAAGCGGAAGTCGTCTGGAAAACCCTGAAGGCGTGCGGCTTCGCGAACCGTGATCACGCGCGGCTCGGTGGGATGGATGGGTCGCACAGATTGGAATGAGCCGCGATCACTGCCTGTCCCCGCCCTCAAGGTTGGGCACTGCCCATCCCAAGCTAGACGAGGATGGCGCCCAATGATGTCAACTCCACCTTGGGCAACGTTGCGGAACCGCTCAATGACTGCAGCGGTGTGCGCTGTCTGGCGATGCCCAGTGAACTTGGCGTCAGGCGCAAGAAGTTGATCGCGATAAGAATTCCCCTCCGCTGAAGGTGGCAACTGCCAGACGTCGAAGCCTAAATCAGGCTCGCACTCGACTGCTGAGGAAAGGTCGCCGATGGCATCGGCCACGGTCGCGGCCGGCATTTTCGCACCCTCGAGGTCCGCGAGCGTGATTGGATCGCACCGACGGGGGTCCACCCCGATCACAAAGAGTCGTCGGCGCTTTGTAGCCGCCCCAAAGTCGGCGGCGTCGAGCAGCACGGGGCCGAGCAGATCGTACTTTCCCGCCACCCTTGCCATTGCTGCGTCCAGCACGGGCTTGGCGTCCGCATATCCCAGGCCTTTGACGTTCTCCATAACGAAGAACGCTGGAGAAATCTCAGCGACCAATCTGAAAAAGTGATCGAGAAGATCGCGTCTCGGGTCATCGACTTTTCGCTGGCCAATGTCGCTAAAGGCTTGGCATGGCGGCCCGCCGAAAACTCCCAACACATGGCCACCGGCGAGGTTTAGAATGTCGCTGCCGGTTGCGGTCGAAAGATCGCCAGGGATAAAGGTTGAATCTGGAAAGTTCGTAGAGAATGACGACGTCAGGATCGGGTCAACGTCGAACGCCAATTCAGCACCGAATCCGGCCGCGCGGGCACCCAAGGCGAACCCACCACAACCGGAGAACAAATCGACCATCCGAGGTTGCACTTGCACCGAGAGCCCCTTCAGCCGACTATGCCTCGGGGCGTTGATAACCTGTTTCGGTAGACTGGTCGACTTTCCCGACATTTCGGACGGGCGAAGGTTTGGGCACGTGACGGAAAAAGATAAGACAATAGGAACGGCCTTCGCATCGCCGACCAAACAGTTCTTTGTAAGCATGTTAACTAGAGACATCGAGCTTCGCGACGCGATTCTCGACCTTCTAGATAACTGTGTTGACGGGATATTGAGATCGTCAAAGCCGGATTTAACTTCGCCCACTCCCTATGCAGGGTTCGAAGCCAAGATAATCATGGCGACTGACCATTTCCAGATAGTCGACAATTGCGGCGGCATTCCAATCGACACGGCAAAGAAATACGCCTTCGCCATGGGGAAGCCAGAAGGTGCCAGCGCAGATCGACCTCCCGCGACGGTTGGGATGTACGGCATCGGGATGAAGCGCGCGATCTTCAAACTCGGCACCGAGGCGCTAGTCGAATCTCTGAACGACACCGGCTTCTCCGTAGAGTTCACCGCCGAATGGATGAGCACTGAGGGCTGGAATGACCTGCCCATCCGTGAGCTGCCTGATGGCAAGCTCTCGACAAGCGGCACCTCGATCACCGTCATGGAGCTCAACGAAGAGGTAAAGGCGGCATTCTCGTCGAATGGCTGGATTGACGAATTCAAAAAAATCGTCGCTCAGCATTATTCAATCATACTCAGTAAGGGCTTCTCCGTTTTTGTCGGCAAGACTCTTGAGGAGGCGCAGCCGATCACGCCCGAACCTTTCCTTTTGCTTCAGACAAGCGAAGTGAGCGGGGGCCGTATTGCACCCTATATCTACAAGGGGCAGATCGAGGGCGTGGATGTCGAAATCTACGCTGGCCTATACCGCGAACTGCTGACGGCAGAGGAGGCCGACCGAGAGGAGGAAACCCGTGGCACCACCGACGACGCAGGCTGGACGGTCGCCTGCAATGACCGAGTCGTCATCTGGAAGGATAAAACCCGATTGACTGGCTGGGGCGAGGCGAATGTGCCGAACTATCATGGCCAGTTCATCGCCATTACGGGCATCGTTCTATTGAGAAGTGACGACCCAAGTAAACTTCCCCTTACAACAACCAAGCGGGGAATTGACGCCGCGTCTAACGTCTACTCGGAATCGAAGGACTTGATGCGTGAGGCGACGAAGAGCTTAACCTCATTTACAAACAAGTGGAAGAAATTCCCTGAGAAGCTCGAGACTATATACAAAGCCAGTGAATATGTTGACCTACCAAAGCTTCGCGCAATCGCTGCTGAAACCCCACTCACTGCGATGCGGAAACAGCCATCCGTTAGTAAATACGAACCGCAATACCCGATCCCTACTGAGGAGAAGACCCACGTCGTGGTCCGCTTTGAGGCACCAAAAGCGGATGTCGCATTCCTCGGCGAGACCTACTTCGGAGAGGGGGAGAGCGTGAAGCCGGGAGACGTCGGGCGGGAAGCCTTCGACCGCGCGATCAAGGACGCGCGGAGTTCGAAAAAGTGAGCGGCGCTTCTCTACCCTACCATCTCCGACCGCATAAAGCCGTCGATAGGCGCATCTTCATCGACCTTCTGAGCCGTATCGAACGCTGGCGCCCGCTGACCGACTACGTCTATCTCAGCATGGGGGCCTACCCGCTCGAGGATCACAAGCTCATCCACCGCGTGTTGGGGATCAAGCGGCTAATCGCCTTCGACATGGAGGGTGCCGTGGTCGCCCGCCAAAAGTTCAACAGGCCAGTGATCAGTTGCCAATGTATCGAGAAGACGTCAGGAGAAGTTGTTTCTGAAATTGACAAAATTCTGGAGAACTGCGGGTTCACTGGCCCGGACGGCGTAATCGTATGGCTGGACTACACCGATCCGAAAAAACTCGGCGAGCAAATACGAGAATTTGAATCTCTTCTTGATCGCTTGAGTACGGGCGATGTCGTGCGCGTCACCGTCAATGCTCACCCGCGCGAACTAATCGACTCGCCGTCAGAGAAACTCAAAACCGCCGAGGAGAAGCGCGATAAACAGTTTCAGGGCCTCCAAAATCGCATCAAAGAGTTTATGCCGTCTTGGGCAACCGCCGATGACATGACTGCCGATAACCTCCCTAGAGTGATATCGGAATCGTTTGCGGCGGCAGCGCTCAAGGCATTTCCGGTCACCAGCAAGCGTACCTTTCGACCCTTGTCGATCGTCCGCTATGCCGACGCCAGCCAGATGCTTTCGATCACCGGCGTCATCGCAGACCGCACCGACGAAGGTCAGATGCTTTCACAGCTCGGGATGGAGAAGTGGCCATTCTCATCCGACACTTGGTCGATAATACACAAGCTGGTAGTCCCCGACTTGACACTACGCGAGCGGCTATTCCTTGAGCGAGAGGTCGTCGCCGCAGCTCCAGAGGCCATCATCGAAGGACTGGGCTTCGATGATGCCGGCGGAATTTCGGTCGCCGATTTCATCGATAACTATCGCAACTACTATCGATTTTACCCAAGCCTGTTGACGGCGGAACTCTAGCTCCGGCTATTCGGCCGTCATTCGGAAATGCGTGTGCGGGTGCTCACCGGAACGGTGCTCGTTGAACCCGGGGCAACAGATGAAGTCGGTAGACACGACGACGCGACGAATTAACGGGCGACCGACTATGCTGGCCTTGGTCGCCATCGCCGCGCGAAATCGTATTGGCGAAATAGCCTTCACCGGCATCATAACGGCGTTGATCGCGGTCGCTGCTTGGGCCGCCTACGTGAACATCGAGAAGTACGGATGGAGCGGAGATTCCGCCGCCTGGGCGCAAGCTGCCGGGTCAATCATCGCCATCGCGGGGGCAAGTTGGATAGCGCGTGGCGAAGCCCGCCAAGCTCGCCGTTTGCGTCGCAGACAGGGCGAAGAAGCCGCATGGGCAGTGCGCTTTACCCTCGCTCAAGCGTAGTACGACACCCAAATCGTCGCCGCCGAACTTATGTCCGAGGATATTTCGTTCGATTCAATCAAGTATTGGAAGCAGCGAGCCGAGAACGTGTCGCTAGGACTCCATACGATGTTGGCGCGGACTGATTACGTTCACCCGGCCGTCGCGTTGATGGCCGGCAACGGCAAGGTGCTCGTTGATCACCTGATCTCGGACCTGACCCAGCTTGAGGGACTGGTAAACCGCGACGAACTTCCTGACCTCAAGCTCATCAGCGACATTATTGGCGCTCACACCGGTTGTCAGGAGTTGCTCGAACTGTTTGACGACCGCATGCGCAGCATCAGCTTGGCGCTGGACCGAGGTGGCGACATGCTGCCTCTGCAGGAACTAACTCCCTGGTCGGTCGGTCGCCGTGGTTCCTAGAGGCACCTGCTCGGGCTTCCGCTGCGTATGCGCTCTCGACAAAAAGCTCCGCCAGCCGCCGTCGGCGAAATGATACGATACGACAACGCGAGTCACAGCTACGCCTGCCGCAGCTAGAAGAAATTCGTCGCACGCTGCCAAGCCCTTAAAGGCACAGGTCAGCATCAGCCTTACCACCGTCCGCCGATCTGCGCGCTCGGTTCGCCCCCGGCAAGCCACACGCGGATAGCAGCGGCAACATTATCCTGCTTGCGCTTTGCCCGCCCCCGGAGTGCGCACTCCCACACCGTAAGCACTCGCCACCCAGCGCTAAGCAAAGTCGCTTGGTCCCGGACATCACGTGCCTGATTTCGCTCGATCTTCTCCCGCCAGAAATCTTGGCGGGTGGCAGGCAGCTTGAACATCGGACAGTCATGCCCGTGCCAGAAACAACCGTGCACGAAGATCACTGCACGCCGGCCGGGAAACACCAAGTCAGGCTTACCTGGCAGATTGCCATGGAGGCGGTATCGCAGGCCGGCGGCGTGTAGCGCGCGGCGGACGATCATCTCCGGCTTGGTGTCCTTCCCACGTATAGCCGACATGTTCCGTCGCCGTTGTTCGGCGGTCAGCGGGTCGACGCCGCTGGTCACTGGCGGCCTGCGCGCGGTCAGGGCGCCGCTCCGACATCCGCATCCTTGAGGATCGTCTCAAGCGCCATTTCGATCTGGCCGGCATTCATCCCGGGCGCCAGCGTCACGGCGCCGAACCGGAACTTCCCCCGATAGTCAGGATGAAACAGCCGCCCCGGCATCGCCGCGGTTTCCCAGTTGCCCCCGAAAGTCGGCGAAGCCGGGCTGAGGAGGTATGCGCCGCTCACCAGCTGGCGCACCTCGCCCGCGCCATCAGCAACGACGAGAGCATCCCGGTACATGTGGGCCGACGCCAGCGCATCGTTCAGCCCGGCGCCAATACGATACTTTGCGTCGAGGACGATCAGGCGGCCTGCCCCATCAAGGGCCTCAATGGCGACGTCGGGACGCATTTCACGGCTGAAGCTGCCGCGACCATCCCTTTCGCGCCAGTACTCGCGGTACGTCCTTTGAAAACAGAGTGCGATCCCCGCCGAGGGGAGGCGAACGACCGCCTGGCCGGCGGCCAGTGTGATGCCCTGTCCTGCTTCAAAAAGCCCGGAGAAATCGACCTCATCGGCGCCGTACTTCACCACGGCCGCGCGGGCGAGCCGCAAGTACGACCACAGCTCATAGAGGTCAAATGTCCGCGCCAGTGGCATTTGCAGGAAGTCGCCAAAGACGTCGGCAATGCCCCTGGAAAAATCACGATGGAGCGCCGCGAACCGCCTGTACTGAGGCTCGCCGCGCCAGATTGGCGTGGCGTCAGGCCGCGGAGGCCCTGCTCCGATATCCTGCAGGAATGGTAGCGCCAGGAGGTCCCTAAGCTCCCTGGACATTCGTCGTGTACGACGCGCCCAAAGCCTGACCAGACGCCCGTCCTCAGGATCTTCCGGTGTGCGCTTTCCGAAATCACTGGCCACGCCATCGAGCCAGCGCGCCCACACCTCCAGCGAGGCCTTGATCTGCCGGTGCGCGGGGATGTCGAGACTGGACCTGCGGATACTCCGTCGGATCGTAGCGGGCAGATGCCCTCGCATCGCGGAGGGAAGTCGCGAGCCCCCAGTTTCCGCGATCAGGCGCCCTGAGCGGAAGGACTTCAGCACTTCGGGCGGCGTTGCGCGGCCAGCCCGCCAGAATGGCGTCAGCTCGTCCTCTGCTTTGAGAACGCGCCTTGGCCTTGCATCGATGGCGCGGACCGTCTGGACCAGTATGCCCATACGGCTCCGCAGAAACTCAAGACGGGCAACGGGCGGCGGTTTGCGTCCGGCGCCGCGGGCCACAGCCTTCCGGAACGAACTGAGGGCGAAGAGCGCGAAGGTGTCCTCGAGCACCTCGCTCACCATTACGTCGAAGGCCTCACGGCTGAGCTTGCGCACTTCCGGGTCTGTCGTGATCTCGAAAGCGAAACTCTGCCCCTGGAGCTTCAGGCAGCAATCCACGACGCCGGCATGAAAGCCCGGCTCCCATCTCCAGCGCGCAGCGTCCGGCTCCGGGGCGCGCAGCGCTTCGAGCGGCAGCTCATCAATGAGCAGATCCGCCTGCGCCGCGCCCTGGGCGCCTGTCAGAACGAAGAGGTGCTCACGCGCCTCTTCGATCAGACCTGATGGCATCGCTTCGGGGTCCGGCCAGACCCGGACCGCCCGCGTAGGATCGCGGCTTGGCCAGATGTGGAGTGTGGCGCTCACCGGCTGGTCTGGAACGCCCCAAGCTCGTCAAGATCGCGTTGCAGCCGATCTATCAGAGCTCGCGAGCGGGGCCGGCCGGCATTGGTCTCGGCAAGCTTCCGGAGAAGGTCGCGCTGAGCCTCCGAGCCGCGCAGTCGCGCCAGGGCTTTCTGGACAAGCTGGTCATCGATCACCTCCTCCGACGACCGGCCGAGATGATCGGTGGCGAAGGCGTGGTAACGGACGAACTCTTCGGCCAGTCGATAGCCAAAGCCAAGTCCGTGCGGCCCCAGCAAAGCGCTCAGATCCTGGAGAACCGGCCGACAGGCGCCGATAGAGGCGTTCAGCGCATCCTCTCGAGCTCCAAGCGTGTCGAAGAAGGATCCAAGATCGACATCAGACATGTCGATGACAACGGCCCGGTCCATCACCTTGTCGCTAAGCGTGCTGGTCGTCTCGTCGACGTTGATCGTGCCGACCAGGAAGAGGTTGTGCGGCACGCGAAGGCTTGCCGGAACTTCACCGCCCGTACTGCCGACCATCGGCACGCCGCTGGAGTGGAGGGAGATTTCGTTGCGGCTCTCGATCGCGCTCAGGATGTCGGAGAAATAATACTCGACCCTGGCGAGGTTCATCTCGTCGAGAATGACGAACACCGGTGAGGCTGGGTGGGCGGTCGCCACCAGCAGCGCCTCCAGGAACTTTGGCACGACGTACTGGCCTGACAACCGATCCTCATAGCCGGTCAGGCCGCTCGGGTCGGTCCACTCAGGACGCACCGGACAGACAAACAGCAGCGGATCCGCGGCCTCCATGCTCTCAAGGCCATGGATCGTGCGCGCGTATTGCAGGGCCAGCTGCGTCTTACCCGTCCCCGAAAGCCCGGACAGAATGACGAAATGTTTGTGCTGCAGGTGGTTGAGGCCGGCGTGGAAACGGTCGATCAGGGCGTCAGGGTAGACCCCGCCCAGCGCCGCAACACCACGGCGGATCGCCTGCGGCGAGACGTCTGCCGGCATCCGCTGCATAAGCGGGCCAACGCCGCTCTCCGACGACCACACCTTCAGCTCATGCACCTTCTCGCGGCCCACGAGGCGCCCCAGGTAGCCGACAAACTCCCGAGCCAGCAGACTGCGCCTTGCCGAAACGGTCGGCGGCCAGATCGCGAATTCAATCGATTCTACAGCCGCCGAACGGCTTCTGAGTGTCGGCTCGGCTGAGATCGATTCGAAGAAGTCATTGCTGAAACCAATCCTGCCTTCTTCGTTGAGGTAGAATTTGACGTTGTTGTTGATCCGCGACGGTCGATCACCCTCAGCCTTCCCCCCGTTACGCGCCTCGACATCCCGGTAGAGTTCGACCAGGCCGGCATCGAGGCTCTCACGGTCTTCGCTGACGGTGATCGCGAAGTAGACCTCGTCATATGGCGGAAACGTCAGGACAGAGGCGAAAACGTAAGCCGATGCCCCGCCGGCGCCCGTGATCACGTTCTTTGACGCGCCCTCCATGTTTGCCGTGCAGGCAAACAGTCCGCCCTCGAGGAGACGCGCGCTGTTCGAGAAGCCAAAATTGGTCGCGACCTTCGCATTAGGGCCGGCTTTTTCCGTGACGAAAGCGGTGAACTGCTTCTGCCGATCAGTGGAGGACTGCGCCGGCTGGGGCAGATCGCCCAGCGGCAGGGTATTTTGCTTACTCACCACAGACTTACTCTCGCTCCCCTCATCGGAGCGCCACTTTGAGGCGAACTCAGCCTCATAGAAATCGAAATCTGCACTCCCGCGCGCCTGCGCGATCGAATTCCGGATTTCGAAGAGCCGACGATCCCTGGCCGCCCGGTCTAACTGTTTTACCGCCGCCGGGTCATCGCCACCCAGGCCAACAATCACCCGGCGCTTGTCGGCGCCGCTCGAAATTCGCTCGAACACGTCGGGGAAGAGGAGGTGCTCGACGATATGCGAGAACTGGCGCGTGCCGTCGGAATGGACGCTGGCCAGAAACCCTGAAAAGGCCCAGGCGTCGCCCAGGACTTGAACCCTCTCTGGCGGGGGAAGGTCCTTCAGCCGGGCGACCAGGTCGAGAAGATAGGCAAACTCCCGAGGTCGGTGGGTATTGAAGGCCGTACCGGCCGAGCCAAGCCCCCCGAGAACATCGTCGCTCAGCCACTTTTCATCAGGAGCCGAATGCTTCGAGCGCCAGGACAGTACCTCATGCACAGTTTCCCGCTTCTTGTCCGCTCCGATATTCGAAGGAAACAGAAGCAGGATCCAGAGTAACTCGGCTGCGAGCTCATGGATGGCGTCAGCCTGACCAGTGAGCTGCCTTCTGAGCTTGGTGAGAAAGCTGTCCTGCCCATCCTCTGCGCCGTCCCGGAAGGCATTTCGCACCTGGGCGATGTTGGCGCCGGTCCAGAGACCGCGCCCCGCGAAAAGGGCCGATCCATCTGTCAGGAGACAGCTATGGCGCCAGTGCGCGGCGGCTGCGAATACCGCGTCCGCGGGATGATGAGGGTTGAATCTCGACATCCCTGCTTCAGCCCGCTTCGGCCGAGGGGCGGACCAGATCTGAACCGCGCGCCAGAGCCGACCGCAGCGTTGCGAGCATCTCGGTCGCGACAGCCTTGGACAGCAGCGGAGGCACGGCGTTGCCGATCTGCTTGAACGCCGGATTCATCGTCCCGGAAAATACAAATCCATCCGGAAAGGACTGAAGCCGCGCGGCCTCGCGAACCGATATGGTCCGAGCCTGAGCGCTGTCGTAGTGAATGTGGCTGTAGCTGTCCTTACCCAGGTGCGCCATAAGCGTGCGCGCCGGCAGGTCAGGCTCCATCTTGCGCCACTTGTTGGGGAATTTTCCAACGTCGTAGGGCGGGACGATGGAGTCGCGCAGGTTCTGCCATGCGGCAGATCCCTTCCTCGGCGCGGAGCCGGTCTCGCGACGCAGGGCCTCCAGCGCTTCCTCAAACATGCGCAGCGCATGGGCGTGCGCCTGAGGATACTGATCTCCGGGATTGAGGCGAGCGAACAGCTTCCAGTCGCGGGGCAGATAACGGATGACGTGATCGCGCACGCCATCGCTGTTCTCCCGACCGCTCCAGCCCCGCATAAGGGCGCCGTAGCTCCCGGCACGCGCCTTGCCGCCGTAGGGGATCAGTTCATCGAACCTGCGCGCCCCCTTGGTAAGCTTTCCCTCGAGATGCAGCGTGATCGGCGGCAGGTCCTCAAGCGCCGCCTTGGCGGTGATCGCTGGCGGCAGAGACGGATCAGCTTCAGGCGGATCCATGTAGCTGACCGGCTCTCCGCTCGTTGACCGGCGGTTCAGGAGTTTCAGCGCCACCTGCCGGCTGCCCGCGTAGCCGGGGGGCAGCTTCATGTAGTGGGTGGGCTGCGGGAAGCTGATTTCGGCGCCGAGTTCCTTGCGATAGGCGATCAGGATCATCCGCTCGCGCATCTGGGGAACGCCGAAGTACGAGGCATTGAGCAGCGTATAGCCCGCGACGTACCCCTTATCGCGCAGGACCTCGCACGTCTCCTCAGCGATATTCTGGCCGCCATGATTGAGCATGTCCGGCACATTTTCCATCAGAAGCGCCAGAGGCTGGAACGCTTCCACATAGTGCAGGTACTCCAGATAGAGGCGGGCCCGAGGATCGTGCTTGAACGCCTCGGGATGCTCATCGATCTCCCGCAGCTTTGAGCGCCCGACGCGCGCGAACGCCTGACACGGCGGCCCGCCCACAATGACGTCGATCGCGGAAGAGACGCCGCCCAGCTCCAGATCCTCCGCGAGCTGTTCAGGCGAGAGTCTGGTGATATCGCGAGGCTGAGCGTGTCGCGGGTCGCCCGGGTGAAAGTTGGCGCCATGCGACGCGGCCGCATCGCGATCAAACTCAACCGCCGCGGCGATTTCAAACCCAGCCGCCTGGAATCCGAGGGAGATGCCACCGCAGCCGGCGAAGAGATCGAGCACCCTTGGGGCCCCGCCGGCCTGCAGGCGAGCGATTTTTGACAGTATGGTCTGGCGCGTATCGACAGTCATCCCACTGCCCTCCGGACAACCTGCAACGGCTGGATTTCGAACTGCTCACGGTCCAGGTGCTCCCGGATGAGGCGGGCGATCAGTGTCGACTTCTTATGGCCGGTCTGGCTGCAGTAGCGTTCAAATCTCTCTGCTTCCGCCGGCTGCAGAAGAACCTGCACGCGCGCCACGTCGCTCATTTCGAATCACCTTTTGTTCCTCCTCAGGAGTGAGGGAGCGGCGATCCGGGGTCAACAGAACTGCACAAAAATGCACAACACTCATCTCGCGCTGAGTAGCGCCCTGAGGTCATGCTCTGCCAGCGCCTGAGCCCGCCGGCGCCAGGATGTTCATGCGCTCCTGCCCACTGGGCCAGAAGACGACGAATGTTGCGTCAGGATACGCCTCGGAACTGCAGGTCAGCTCCACAGGCTGATCCCGTACAATCTCAATCCCGGATGCTTTCGCCGACGCGATGAGCAACGCCTCGAGTTCACGCGGAGCTTCCATCATCGCCAGTTCCCTCAAGGGGAGCCTGACGTCGGCGAAGGGGTATTCTCCGTCTGGAAGCTGGGTCGTCACGCGCGGGCTCTCACAGGCTGCGCGCCGAGGATAGAGAGTCGGGGACACATGGCAACGGCTTGCGGATGATCTCAAGGCGCCTACTGTCACATGGCGGGCGCCGCCCTATAGGCGCCGATCTGGAGCCGGGGGTCATCGGCGGCGGTCGGCGCTGAAGTCGGCGGGCCTTCGTCATCGCGAGGTTTCCAACGCCCGCCCCCATTTTCGCCTAACGACGATCCCTGGCTTGCGCGCCAGTCCTCTTTGATTCAGGATTTCGACGCTCGCGCCTTGCGCGCGGGTGGGGCGTGGAAACCCCGTGCGATGCCTAAGTGCCATAGCGACGCGCCGATCAAAGCGGCGCGCCGACAGCGCCCGCGCCCCCGGGCGCGCCCTCGCGTCCGTGTCTTGCGGCCGCGCGCCCTTGCCCGCCATCGAGTTTCCAGGCGCCCCGTCCAACCGACGGAGTAGGCGATGGACCCCAAGCTTCCGCGCGTTGCGACCCAGCCCGAGGGCGGCTGGGACGACCGCGATGATCTGGACAGGCTTTACAGGCGCTATGCGCCCTGGCTTGGCGCGATGCTGCGCCGGCGCTTTGGACGCGGCATCGACGCGGACGCCGACGACGTCGTGCAGGAAACCTATGCTCGCCTGGCCCCACGCAACACGAATGAGATCCGCAGCCCCCAGGCCTTGCTCATGCGGGTGGCCTCCAATCTGGCCAAGGATCTGCTCCGTCGGCGCGCCGTCCGCGCCCGCCATGCCGAGGCGGTTCAGTCCGGTCCCGGCGAGCCGGGGGCTACCGCCACGCCCATGGAAGATCTTCTCGTCAGGGAGCTGATCCTGTCGATCCCCGAGCGGTATCGGGACGTCTTCGTCTTGAGCCGTTTCGAGGGTTTGACTTATGAAGAGATCGCTACACGCTGTGGTTTATCGGTGAAAGCGGTGGAGTGGCGGCTGAACAAGGCCCTCGAACACTGTATCGTGCGCTTGCAGGACGAAGCGGAAGACGCCTGACATGAGCCCTTCGACCGTCCCTTCGAACCAGGCCAGGAGCGAGGCGAGCGCGTGGTTCGCCCGTCTGAACAAGCGCGCCGTGCCCGCCGCCGACATGGAAGCCTTTCAGGCGTGGCGTCGCCTGCCCGGCAACAGGGCAGCCTATGACGAGGTCGACGCCTTCTGGCGTCGCAGTCAGGCTGTTCACGGGGATTCCGACATCCAGGCTGCTATTTCGTCGGCGCACGCGCGCGCCAGGAGCAAGCCTCGCAGACCCGCGGGCCTGGTCGCTGGCCTCGGCGCGGCCTTCGCCCTGGCGCTGGTGGTCGTGGGCGGCGTGGCCGGCTATCGGCTCTATGGACCGGCCACTTACGAGACCCGCGTGGGCGAGCAGCGGCTGGTGCGTCTGAGCGACGACTCCACGGTGATGCTCGACACCGACAGCAAGGTGCTCGTGCGCTACGACCGGGGTCACCGCAATCTTGAGCTTCTCGAAGGACGCGCGATGTTCGAGGTCGCCCACGACGCGGCCCGGCCATTCGTCGTGCGAGCTGGAAACACCTCGGTGACGGCGCTGGGCACAAGGTTCGACGTTCGCCGCGCCGACGGCGGCGCCGAGGTCACCCTGGTCAGGGGCTCGGTTGAGGTGCGCGAGGCCAAGGGCGCCGCGCCGGTCGTCTGGCGGCTTTCGCCCGGCCAGGGTCTGTCGACGGCGGCCCCCACGCCTCGGCCGGTCTCTGTCGATCTCCCGACCGAGACGAGCTGGACGACGGGACGCCTGGTGTTCAACCGCGTGCCGCTCAAGGCGGCTGTGGCCGAGGTCAACCGCTACGACCGGCGCAAGATCGTTCTCGACGTCGGCCCGCTCGACGCAGCCCTGATCAGCGGAACCTTCGACGTCGGCGACACCGACACCTTCGTGAGCTCGGTGGCGGAGATGAACGATTTCGTGGTCCAGCGCTCGGGCGACGGGCCCATCCGGCTGGCGCGCGGCCCCGCGCCGCCGGCTACCCCCTGAAATTCTTTTTCGCGGCGACAGGAATGAGCCGGAGATGGCGCGTCTGAGCCACGATGCCATGCGCCGTGCACAGAAGATCCGTCACACGACGGACGCCGGGCCGGTGTCGGAGGGGACCGATCTTGCCTAGCACCACCTTGAAACACCGCCTGCTCGCGAGCCTGGCCGCCACGCTGCTGGGGACGGCATGCGCGGCTCAGGCCATGGCCGCGCCGACCGAGCAGAACCAGGTCGTCGCGTTCAACATCCCGCCCGGGCCTCTTGAGCCGGCGCTACAGGCCTTCGCCGCTCAGAGCGGCCGCCAGATCCTGTTCGCGCCGGAGCTGGTCGCGGGCCTGACGACCGCGGGCGTTCGCGGAAGCCTGACACCCGAGGCGGCCATCGCACAACTGGTGGCCGGAGCGCCCCTCGAGATCCGGCGCGGCGGCAAGAGTGGGTTTGTCCTGAAGGCGCGCGCCGTCGCGGCGGGAGGCGACACAACCGCCCCTTTTGAAGCGACCGGGGAAGGCCCCGCCAACGAGGTCGCCGAACTGCTGGTCACGGGATCGCTGATCCGCGGGGCGAGGGACGGCGCCTCGCCCGTCGTCGCCTTCGACCGCGAGGCGATCGACCGCGCCGGCCACGGCAACCTCGCCGAAGCCCTCGCGGCCCTGCCGCAGAACTTTGGCGGCGGTGCGAGCCCGGCCAGTCAGTTGCTCGGCTCGGACCGAACCTTCGTCAACGACACGGCGGCCTCGGGCGTCAACCTGCGAGGCCTGGGCAACTCCGCGACCCTGGTGCTGCTCAACGGCCGGCGCATGGCCGGGACCGGCCTGAAGGGCAATTTCGCGGATGTCTCGGCGATCCCCACCGGGGCCATTGACCGCGTCGAAGTGCTGCTGGACGGCGCCTCGGCGCTCTACGGCGCGGATGCGGTGGGCGGTGTCGTCAACGTCATCCTGCGCCAGACGTTCGAGGGGGCCGAGACCCGTCTGCGATCGAGCCTTGCCCAGAGGGGCGACGCGGCCGAGCTGCAGTTCGGCCAGACCTTCGGCGCGCGCTGGAGCGGAGGCCGCGCCGTGGTTTCGGCGGAGTATTATCAACGCGACGCCCTGGCCGCCTCGGCACGCGCCCAGACCGCAAGCAGCGACCTGCGTCCGCTGGGCGGGACCGACCACCGGGTCCAGTTCGCCAATCCCGGGAACATCGTCGCCTACAGCGCAGCGGCCGGGGCCTATGTGCCGGTCTACGCCATCCCGTCCAGGGGCGTCGGGCTCAAACCCTCCGATTTCGTGGCGGGGGCGATGAACTTCGGCGAGCCCCGCGCGGGATCTGACACGCTGCCCGATCAGGAGCGCGTCAGCCTCTATGCGACGCTCGGCCAGACCCTGGGCGCGGTCGAACTGTCCGCCGACGCGCTTTACACCCACCGCAAGTTCAGCTTCGCCCAGGGCGGTTCCTCCTCGATCATCACCGTCACCAGCGCCAACCCCTATTTCGTGCCGATCGCGGGGGAGGCCTCACAGTTGATCGCCTATGACTTCGTCGGCGTGCTCGGCTCAAACCGGCTCGAGGGCACGGCCGAGAACCTTGGCCTGTCGCTCGGCGCGGCCCGCGATTTCGGGCGCACCTGGCGCGGCGAAGTCTACGCGGCGTTCTCGACGGACAAGGGTGAGCGCAACCAGGACCAGGCGCTCAATTCCGGCTTCCTGCGCGAGGCTCTGGGCTCGGTCGCCGATGATCCTTCGACAACCTATTCGGCCGCGCGCGACGGCTACTTCAATCCCTATGGCGACGGCGCGGCGAACAGTGATGTGGTCAAGGCCTTCATCCGCAGCGGCTACCAGCACCACTGGCGACGCAACCGCGTTTCCTCGGTCAACCTGAAGCTCGACGGTACGCTGGCGGAACTTCCAGGCGGCGCGCTGAAGCTCGCGGCCGGGGGGCAGTTGCGCAAGGAGGACTTTCTTGTTCGCAACGCCTACCTGACCTCGGGCGCCAGGGTGACGACGACGGACGGCACGCTGTTCGAACGTGACGTCCGCTCAGCCTTCGCCGAACTGCGCGTGCCGATCTTCGGCCCTCACCAGGACATCCCTGGCCTGCGCCGCCTGGAGCTTTCGCTCGCCGGCCGCATCGAGCGCTACAGCGACTTCGGGGTGAGCCGAAATCCCAAGGTCGGCGTGGTCTGGGAGCCGGTCGAGGGCGTCAGGTTCCGAACCAGCTACGGCACCTCGTTCCGCGCGCCCACCCTGGCCGACATCAACGAGCCCTATGTGATCAGCGCCGCCTTCGTGCCCGACGTGACGGGCAACACGTTGAGCCTGATCCAGACGGGCGGGAACCTTGGCCTGCGGCCCGAGACCGCGCGGTCGTGGACGACCGGCGTCGACCTGACGCCAGCCTCCCGTCCCGGGGTCCGACTGGGCGTCACCTACTTCGACACGCGGTTTTCCAACCAGGTCGGACATCCGGTCTACGAGGACATCCTCAACGCCCTGAAGAACCCGATCTACAAGGACTTCGTTCGACGGCTCAGCGCCAGCAACGCCGGCGATGTCGCCGCTGCTCAGGCGCTCATCGACGCGGCGACGAGTTCGACGCCAAAACTGTTCCCCGCCAACGCCTATGGCACGATCATCGATGCGCGGAACCTCAACGCCGGTGAGCTGGACGTGCGCGGCCTCGACATCAGCGGCGCCTGGCCCGCCAGGCTCGGCGGTGAGACGCTCAGCCTGACCGCGAGCGTGTCATACCTGTTCGAGTACAGCCGGCGCATCAGCCCCTCGGCGCCCTCGACATCCTTCGTCGACACTGCTGGTTTCCCCGTCGACCTGCGCGCCGTGGCCGGGGCCAGTTGGACCCACGGGCCACTCCTGGCCAACCTCTCCGTCCGCTATGTCGACGATTACCGATCGACGACGGGCCAGAGGATCGGCTCGTGGACCACGACTGATGTGCTGATGCGCTGGACCGCGCCAGCGTCAGCGGGTCCGCTCCGCGGCGTTACGGCCAGCCTGTCGGTCCAGAACCTGCTGGGGACAAAGGCGCCGTTCTACGACTCGTTCGACGGGGTGGGCTACGACCCGACCAACGCCGACGTGTTGGGCCGCGTGGTCGCCCTACAGCTGAACAAGCGCTGGTAGCGCCGGGCGGGGGCGCCCGGCGCGTCCCCGCCTTCCTCCATAGAGAAGGTCAACTCCATGCGACTGCTTCTGCAGTGCGCAGCCCTTTGCTGCGCCCTCTTCGCCACGGCCGCGCAGGCCCGACCCTTCACCGTCGACGACCTGATGAAGATCGATCGTCGCTCGGCGGTCGGCGCCTCGCCCGATGGCCGCTGGCTGGTCATCACGATCGATCGTGGCCTCGACCATGCGCCGCGCTTCGACTACGGCGCCGCGCCCCAGTTCATCACCCGACGGCTTTACCGCGTCGACCTCGCCCATCCTGGTCCGGCCACACCGCTCCTCGCGCAGGACGCGGACGCCGGATACACGGCCGGTCCGTTCTCTCCCGATGGTCGCCGGCTGCTGGTCACGCGCATGCGCGGGCACAGCTCCGAGAGCGGCGTCGTCGAGCTCGCCACGGGCGCTGTCCGCTGGTTTGGCGTCGGGCTCGACTTTTCGCTCATGGGACGCACCGCTCAGTGGCGCGGTGACCACGAGGTCGTCGCCATCGTCACACCGCCCGATCGCCCGCACTTCGTCTTCCGGCGTGGCTGGGAGAGCATGGCCTACCGCTCGGCGGCCGCCCGGATCACCGCGGAGACCGGAGGGCCCAGCGTGCTGGCGATCGGCAGCGGCAAATACCTCGACCGCGGCGCGCCAGGCATGCAGCGGGCGCTTGTCCGCATTGATGTCGACACCGGTCGCTTCAGACCGCTGGCGACCGGCGAGTTCCTGGATCTCGAGCTATCGTCGAGCGGCCGCTACGTGGCCACCTACGCCTATGGCGCCGACATCCAGCCGAGGGCCTCGGACCGGATCCTCGGCGGGACCTCGCCGCGACGCCGCGACCTCTCGGTCTTCGACCTGGAGACCGACAGGCGGCTGCCCGGCTGTGAGGACTGCGACCTGTCATCCTTCCTGCTGGCCTGGGCGCCGCGGTCGGACCGGTTGCTGGTCTATGCCCGCCGGCCCGGCCAGCCACCGGAGGCCGGCGGCCTCATGATGCTCACGCCGCAGACCGGCCGCCTCACCGCTCGCCGGCTCGACCAGGTCAGACCGCGCCTCGACTACACCTACGAGGGGTTCGAGATTCCGCGCGCCGGCTGGGTCGGCGAGACGGCGGTCGTGCTCGGTCGGCCAGCGGCCGGTCCAGACTCGCCGCCCGACCGGTGGCTGAAGGTGGTGGGCGAAGGGACCGCGCCGCTCCTGCCGGAGGCGGCCCCCACGCGCCCCGACCGGATTGTCAGCGACGCGGCAGGCCGGATGGTGGTGGTCGGCGCCGGGCGGGTCTTGCGGATCGCGCGTGGCCGCATGACCAGCCTGGACGGCGCAACCGCCGCGCCGGCCCCGGTGCTGGGTGAGCAGGGCCGCCCGGCCATGGCCAGCCTGGTCGCGGGCGACGGGCTGCTCGTCCGCCGCAACGGTCGGCTGGTCAGGCTGACAGCGGAACGCGAGCAGGACCTTGGCGAAATCTCCGACACGGCCCTGGTCGTTACGGGAAGCGGCTGGTCGGTCATCGCCGACCGCGACGGCCATGGGGTCGAGACCATAAGGGCCCGACACGGCGGCGAGACGGTCGAGCTGATGACGCTCAACCCGCAACTGGCGGGCATCGAGTTCGGAGAGGTCCGGGCCATCGCCCACAAGGGCCCGAGCGGCGAGCCGCTCACCAGCTGGATCGTGCTTCCGCCAGGCTGGCGCGCGGACCGTCCGCCGCCGCTGGTGGTGATCCCCTATCCCGGCCGCGGGGTCTTCGGCGCGGCGGCCCCACCAGCCGACGCCCGGCCCGGCGCCGCCCATTCCACCGTTTCGCCGCTGGTGCTGGCTGGCCACGGCTATGCCGTGCTCTATCCGAGCCTGCCGCACAACCGCTTCCCCAACGAACCGGCTCAGGGCCTGGCCGAGGAGATCCTCGCCGTGCTCGACACGCCGGAAGTCGCCCGCCTTGCCGATAGCGGGCGGGTGGCGATCTGGGGCCATAGCTTCGGCGGTCAGGCGGCGCTGTCAGCGGCGACCCAGTCCGATCGTTTCAAAGCCATCATCTGCACGGCCGGGATCAGTGACATGATCACGCGCTGGGGAAGCAACTTCCTGCAATCGACGCCAGAGGAGGGCCTGCCGTTCATGGGCACCTTCGGCTATTTCGAAACCGGACAGATGGCGGTCGGCGGGCCGCCCTGGGCCGTACCGGAACGATACGTCCGAAACAGCGCGCTCTTCCACGCCGACAAGATCACCGCGCCGGTGCTGCTCGCCTATGGCGATCTCGACGAATATGGCTATGGGCAGGGCGCGGAGATGTTCGCCGCGCTCTATCGCCAGGGCAAGGATGCGCGCCTGCTGACGTTCTGGGGCGAAGGCCATGTGGTGAACGGGCCCGGCAATGTCCGGCGGCTTTATCGCGAGGCCCTAGACTTCCTCGACGAGGCGTTCGGGGCTCGGCCGAGGTCCGAGCCCGGCGAGCCGGCGCGTCCATGAGCGCGCCCACTGCTCGAGAACGACCGCCTCGATGATCTCGCGGTATGGCCCCTTCCAGATCAGGGTTTCAACCGTGAGCAGCTCGTCGAGAGCGGTCGGGTCGAGCAGCCCGGCCTCGACCAGGCAGCCGTCGAGCAGCAACTCGCGAAGCGCTGTGAGGTCCTCGGCGATCGCGCGGCCATAGTGGCGTCCAAGGTCGCCCTTCGACCGCCGCGCGCGGACCTCCGGCGCCAGGCGCTCCCGGAAGGCCTCGCGCGCCATGGCTCGGTCGTCGCCTCCGTGGGTCAGGGCCGTGACCGAAAGCGCGAGGCAGGTCTCCATGACCGGCTGGGCGAGCAGCGGATGAACAAGGTCGAGGACTTGTCCCCGCAGCGTGCGCCCCGACACCAGCACCTGCAGGGCCAGGTGGCGCACCTGCCGGCGCTTGGCCGGCGCCACGCCGTCGAGGTCGAGGAGCCAGCCATGAAGGGCGGGCGCTCTCTGCCGCGAGGCCAGATGGCGCGGCGGAGACGGCTCGGACCGCACCGCCCATCCGAACCGCGCGGCCTGCGCCTGTCGCCAGATTGACCAGACCGATCCATGGACGCGGCGCGCCACCGACAGCGACGGCGCGAGCCCCGCCGACCAGAACGGCCGCCGCCAGTAGGCGTCGGCGGCGACCAGCGCCCCGCCCCCGGACATGAAGACCGTATCGCCCGCCAGGCCGGTGAACAGTTGCGCCGCCCCGAGCGTTCGGGCGCGTTCGGCGATGTCGCGATCATAGTGGGCGTCGGCATTGGCGCCGCTGGGCCGGATCGCCTTGGCGGTCCGCGACAGGGTCGCAAGGTCGAGGCCGGCTCCGGATTTCGGCGCCTCGGTGAGCGCGAGGCCCAGCTGGCGGGCCGTGGCGCGGGCATAGCGCCGCTCGTCGGCGGCGGGATCCTCGACGAAGTAGTGCAGCCACTGGGCGACATGGATTTCCGGCCGGGCGGCCAGGGCGCTGGCCACGATCGAGGAGTCGAGGCCGCCGGACACCTCGGCCATGAGCGGCGGGCCGCGGCGCGCCAGACTGGCGACCGCTCTGTCGACCGCTTCGACCAGTCCCCGGCGGGCCTCAGGACTGTCGGGTCGGGCTTCTCGCGCGAAGGCGCCGGGGCTCCAGGCCATGACCTCGCCAGAGCCGTCGAGCCAGCGCAAGGCGCCTGGTGTGGCGGCGTCGACGCCGCGCAGGGGGCAGCGTCCGGCGAGCGCCAGGCGATCGGCCAGCGCCGCGCCCAGCAGGGACCAGTCGACGGCGAGGTCGTGCGGCGGGGCGGCCTCCAGCAGGGCGTCGAGGTCCGATGCGACGACGGTTAGCGCGCCGCATCGCCAGGCCAGCGCCTCCAGGCCGCCGGACGGGTCGCGAAAGAACGCCCTGGCCGGGCCAGCCTGGTCGCGGAAGACGGCGACATAACGCCCCCAGGTTTCGCGCCCGAGCGCGCGCGCGCAATCGAGCGGATCGGCCCGCCAGGCCTCTTGGATTGATCCAAACACCTGGCCGACGACCACACCGCCCTCGTCGGGCGAGAGCCACAGAGATGGCGGCCCCAGGCTCGAGCGCCAGGCTTCGAAACCAGGCCGGACGGCGGCAAGCTCAAGGCCGAGCCGCCTCAGAGCCGCCTGGGCGCACTGGAGCGGAGCGCGGGCGGCCTGGTCGTCCGGTCGCCAGGTGAGAATCGCGTAGTCGCCCATGTCAGACGGCCAGAATCGGCGTGAACGGCAGGACATGGTCGAGCCGGTCATCGAGCACGGTCTCTCCCGCCTGCAGCCAGCAATGGGCCTCGAAGGGCCAGGTCTGAACCCCGAACACCCACGTGGCGTCCAGCCCGCGCCGGCGCAGGAAGGTCAGCAGAAAGAACGAGCGATAGAGGCAGACCCCCTGACACGGAGCCCAGGGCAGGAGATGTCGGAAGATGGCGACCTCGTCGGCGAGTCGCGCTGGCGCCGGCGCCTCCACATGACGGCGCGTTTGGGCGGCATGGGCGATCAGACGCCCGAACGAGCGGCCATGATAGCGGACCAGCATGGTTGTCCAGGCGCCGGCGCCCGCCATCCAGTCGGCGCCGCGGATCGATGACGCCGGATGGTCGATCAGATCGGCGCGTGGCGACGGCGGAAGGGGCGCGGCGACCGACCGTCCCGCGCCAGCCAGACCCAGCGCGGCGGCCTCCCTGGCGACGGCGTCGTCGAGCACTTCGACTGGGCCTGTAGCCGGTTGGAAGAACAGCTCCGCGGCGTCAGGCAGGCAGAGATACTCTCCAAGGCCAGCGTCGAGCAGAACGACATCGCGGCCCAGCCGCGCGAGATGGACGTCGGGGCGCAGTCGCATGGGGTCTCCGGACATGAGCGCGATGGGGTCGGACGCGCCTGAGCGGGTGAAGGTCTGGCGGGGCCAGGCGACGGCGTGACCGCCGCCCGGCGAATGTCAGCCTTGCGGGACCATCGGCTGCAGCTGGAAGTCCAGCCCGATGTCGCCGCCGCCGCGGGTCAGGCGCTTGGCCTTGCCCAGTCTGACGATGCGGGGAGTCTGGATCGCCTTCATGGCGTCCTCCTACGATGGCCGATCGGGGACCGGCGGTTGGTGGTGCGCGCGGCGTGATCTCGAAAGGCCATCTTCGCGACGCGACTGATGTCGATCGCGGGCGCTCATCCGCGCCGCCTTGCGGCCAGGGCGTCGCCGGGCCTCAGGAAGCGGATGGCGCTCGCGGGCGACGAAGCCTCGTCTGGCGCTTCGCGGACACGTCACACGGCGCTGGCGGGCCGTCCGGGCCGACGGCCCGCGAAGCTTCAGCCGGCGTCGCGGCCGGGCTTCAGGTTGATCTCGAAGCCGACGGTGCCTTCGCCCTGCGTCAGGCGCTTGGCGTCGCCCAGGCGGACGAGGCGGAACTTGCGGGTCTTGGTCATGACGAACTCCTTGGGGTTGGGATGGCCGCACCATCGCGGCCCTTCATCAAGGGCGCCGCCCGATCTGCATTGGCAGTATATTGCAGCTATAACGACGCTATATTTGCGTGGGCGCGCATGGCGCGCACCAGGTCTGCGGCCCGCAACCGGCGCGCCTCGTGGAGGTCGCCAAGGGTCGTGGCCAGTCGCGTTCGATCACCCAGGCTTTCTTCCACGGCGTCGAGTTCATCCTCGACGGAGAAGACCTTGCCCTCGATCCTCACGGAGGGCGCAAGGCGTTCGCCGACCTGGCGATAGGCGTCGAACAGGGCGCGGTTGCCAGCGCGGGCGACGATCCAGTCGAGCACCTGGCCGAGCCGGGCGGCCGGAGGCGTCGGCTCGTCGGGTTCTGGCGGCGGCTCGGCGCCGTCTGCAATCAGCGCCTCGGCGAGATAGAGTCGGCGAAGGCCATAGAGCTCGACGAGGTCCGAGACATCGAAGCGCGGGGCGAAGTAGCCGCGTCCGCGTCTGTCCTCGATCAGCCGTTCTCCGGCCAGCCGCGACAGCGCCTCACGCACAGGCGTGGCGCTGAGGCCAAGGTCGTGGGCCAGTTCGGTGATGGTCAGGGGCTCGCCGGAAACCAGGCGGCCGCTTCTCAGCTGGCTGCGAAGCGCTTCGACGGCCACACTGAACGGGTCTCTTGGCTTGCCGGGGGCGTCGATCCTCACGCAGACCTCCAGACCAGGAGACCGAACGCCAGGTTACGCCACGACTCTCCAACGATACGCAAAATAGTTTTTACGCTCTATCTTTGCAACCACAAGTATTTAAGACGGCCTATTCATTTTGATGCCAATATATTGCGTGAACGCGCAGATATTCTGCGCTTGATCTTTTCCACAACCTTAACTACGTGACGAACATCCGTCGCCCCGACCCCCGCCGCCATGACGCCGCGGTTCTGTGGAGACGGCCCGCCGGTTACGGCTTCCGCTACAGCATCAGCCCCTGTTACACCTAGGGTAGTTCCGGCATGCGTGGTTTGGATGAGGGCTAAGGACTCCGAGGACAAGAAGCGCTCGAAGCTCCTCTCGCGCGCCCTGCGGGCGGTGCGCGCGATCCGCAAGGTGAAGCCGCACGACCTTGCCAAGGCCCTGGGCCTGTCGCTGCGCGGCTACCAGAACTTCGAGGCCGGCGGCGGTCAGCTCAACATCGAGCACGTGATGGCGTTCTCGCGCGCCATGGACTGCGACCCGATCGGCGTCCTGGCGGCGGTGCAGATCGGCAAGCCCGAGTTCGCCGCCTGGGTCGCCCAGAACAAGGCGATGATCGCGTTCATGATCACCCTTCAGGAGTTCGCCGAGGAGACGGGCGGAGCGATGGCGCGCCTTGAGACCACCACCTGGGTCTCGGCCTACCGGGAGATGTTCAGGGACCTCTCCGAAAAGGCGCTCGCGGCGCAGGCGCGCGACGAGGCCTGGCTCAGCGAAAACGCCGCCCGGCTCGGCCTCGGCGCGGCGCCGACGGCGAGCCCGACGGCGACGGGCGCTCCCCGCGCGGACGTCGAGGCGAGCGACGCGCCTGGAGACGCCCACAAGCCGGGCGGCGAGGCCGACGGCTCATAGCGCCCGTCCTCTGGCGCGCCCAAGCGACCAGGCCATCCCCCCCGGCTGGAGCACCCCGCTAACCGACCGGCCGCGATGGGCCTCAAGCGCTGGTCGCCAGGGCGCCAGCCGAAAGCCAAGGCCGTCGTCGAGGACCGCGAACCGGCCGGACGCAAGGTCAAGGCGGCTCTGGTAGACGCCCGAGACAGCCTCGCCGACGCCGAGCGCTCGCGCCGGACGACCGGTCTGGGCGGCCAGCCGCGCGGCCGCGGCCTGAAGGTCGCGCGCCTGCAGCGTCGCCAGAAGTCCGGGCGCGGCGACGAGCCGCCCATCACGCACCGAGGCCAGGCCTTCGCGCACAAGCACCCCGGCGCGCCGGGCCTGGGCCTCGGCCACCTCCGTAGCGAATCCGGCGACGCCGGTATCGGGCGCCGACTGCAGAATCCTCCGGTCGAGCCAGGTCGCCCCCTGCGCCCGCACCTGCGCCTCGAGGCCAAGATCGCTGCGAACCTGCAGCGTCTGCCGCGAGCTCCCGTCGCCGCCGACAAAGGCGCGCAACTCGACGATGGCGCCGAGCGGCGCATCGGTGGTGTCGGCAAGGTCGGCGAAGGCCAGATGGTGCTGGCGACCGTCCAGCCCGTCGACCAGGACATAGGCCGAGCCGACAAGTTCATCGCTCAGACCTCGCTCCAGGAGCCTTCCGGTCACGGGAACGGCCTGGCCCTGCGCATGGATCTCCAGACGCTCCGGCGTCGGGTGGCGCGCCGCGCGGGCCATGGCCTGGTGATAGGACTTGATGATGTCGCCTCGGGTGGCGAGGTCGCGCAGCCTTGTTTCCAGGTCGGCGGACAGGCGCCAGCGCGCCGGCGCCTCGCGATCCGCCAGGCCAAGCGCCTCGAGCTTTGCGACACGTCCCACCAGTCGGCTTCTCTCCACATCCGCTCCGCGGCCAGGACGAAGGTCGATCCGCCCTTCAGGATCCGCTGCGGCGAGCAGGGCGCGATCAAGACGCGTCCAGCGCTCGGCCGCGACATCGGCGTCACGCGCCGCCTCGATCTCCGGCAGGGACCGAGGTCCCAGTTCGAGCGTCACGAGGTCCTCCGCCCGCTGACGCAGGCCCCGGGCCACATAGTCACCGGCGATGACGAGGTCACGACCATCGTCGCCGCGACCACGGACCAGGACATGCAGGTGCGGGTTGTCGGTGTTCCAGTGGTCGATCGCCACCCAGTCGAGCCTTGTGCCAAGATCCTGCTCGGCTCTCCCCATCAGGTCGCGACAGTAGGATCTCAGGTCGCCAAGCTCGGCGGCGTCCTCTGGTGAGATGATGAAGCGAAAATGGTGGCGATCATCCTGGCACCGCTCCGCGAAGTCCCCGATGGCGGCGTTGTCACCGCCAGCGTCAAACATCCGTCCTGGGCCCTTCTCACGATCGACGCCGTCCCGCTGCAGATAGGCGATATGCCGAGCCAGCGGCGCGGCGCGATATCGCG
Organism: uncultured Caulobacter sp.; assembly: GCF_947036865.1. GTDB lineage: Bacteria > Pseudomonadota > Alphaproteobacteria > Caulobacterales > Caulobacteraceae > Caulobacter. The sequence continues at coordinate 65,146 of NZ_CAMQSF010000012.1, forward strand.
ATCCAGCGTGGCGAACGATGCGGGCCTTAACGACCACACGCCGGCCGCTGGCGGCCCGCGCGGGCGCCCGTCCTGTTCCGCGCGCCGAGCGTCCCGACGCGCCCACTCGGCCAGGACGCCGGCCGGGCCCGGCGTCGCCCGTCGCCTCGATCGCCTGGCGGACCTGTCCCAGGAAGCTGCTCGGCCTTCCCCGCCGATCGCCTCCGATCCGGCCGGGCCGCAGCAGAAAGTCGTCGTCGAAGGCGCTCATGCGCGCACCGCCGGCGGACAAGCCGCTGAAAAGGCGGATGAAGGGCTGCTGGCCGCCAGCCGCCCGCGCACGGCGACGGCGGTCGAACCCCAACCCCCGCAACGGCTTGCGAGCCGACCGACGGCGCGGCTTTTATCTGGCCATCGTCGCTGAAGTCTCCATGGCTCGCCAGCCTTCCTCCGCGAGCTCATCGCAACGGTCCTCGCCGGGGCGCGAACAGCCCGCCTTCGCGGTGCTCGCCAGCCGATGCGGGCCGGCCAAGCGCCATCGGCCAGGTCGTGGCAAAGAGTCCGGTCAGGCGTGGTCGATCGGCCCGATCCGGCGAAGTGGGCTCGAGTGGCCGGCCCGCGACCTGCCCGCCCTCGAGGACCGCCGTGATGCGCGCGACATAAGCACGGGTCTCTGCGGGCAACGGCCGTCCAGCCAGGCTCGCCTCGTAGCGCCCCGGCCCGGCGTTGTAGGCGGCCAGATAGCCCGGCGCTCCATAGCGATCGTGCAGCTCGCGCAGATAGGCCGCGCCGGCGAGGATATTGTCGGCCGGGTCGAACGGATCCTCGCCAAGGCCAAGGCGCGCGCGGAGCATCGTCCAGGTGCCTGGCATCAACTGCATGAGGCCCCTGGCGCCGGCGGACGACACCGCGCCGGGGCGACCGTCGCTCTCGGCGGCGATCACCGCCCGGAGGAGGTCGGGCGAGAGGCCGAACCGGAGAGCGGCCGCCTCCACGTGCGCCGGATGACCCCCGCGACCGCCGCCTTCAGGGAGCGCCGCGACGGGGAGAGGCGACGTTGGCGTCTGAGCATTGGCGCCGCCTTCGGTGACGATAAGGGCGGCCAGGGCCAGGGCGAGCCGCTTCACCGCCGAACCTCCGGTGACGCCGTCCAGATCGGCGCCGCGCGCGCCAGGATCGAACGGCGGTCGGTCGGCCCGAAGTAGCGGCCGTCCAGACTGCCTGGGGCTCCAGACAGCAGAAAGACCTCGTCCGGACCCAGCCGTCGGCAGCCGCTCCAGCGCGGCAGCAGCCTGCCCCTCGCATCGTGCGTCAGGGCGACGGCCACCTCGCGGCCGCTGATCAGGACCCGTTCGCGGACACGGCAGACGGTATCGCCGGCGCGCGCGGCGACCGGCTTGAGCAGGGGTACGCCGGCGGGAAGCCATCCGGCCTCGGCCAGGGTCCGCGCCAGCGCGGGCTCGGGACGGACGACCACGAGATCGCCGGGGCGAAGCGCCCTGGCCGGGGACAAGCCGTAGAGCCCCACCGGCACGCTGGCCGTCGTGTTCCACAACATTGCCGGCCGCGGCGGAGCAGCGAGCGCAAGGCAGGCGGCGACGCCAAGCCAGACGGGCCGCGCCGTCATCGCGTCACCTTCGCGCGAAGCCGCCAGGCGCGATGCCGGGCGCGATCATAGGGCCGCGGCCACAAGCCCACCGCGAGCCGGTTGTGGACGTGACGCCAATGGTCCGGCGCCACGTCCGTCAGGCGCACGCCCGTCGCCGCGATCGCGTCGATGACCTCCAGGGCCCGGCGGACCCGGGTCCAGCCTTCCACCACCGCCAGAGGCGTCGCGCCCGGACGCACGCCCGGCGAGGTGGCGTACCCTTCCCCCGGGCGGGGCGCGCGCAGGATCTCCAGACAGGAAGCGCTCGTGCCATAGTCGCCGCCCATCCATCGCACCCGGGCGAACACCGCGTCGCTGGCGAAGATGAGGGTGCGGCGGCGACGATCGTGGATGACCTCCTCGACGGGCGCGCCAAAGCGCAGCCATTCCTCGACCCGCCCCTTCCACCAGGACAGATCGACCTCCGTGAGCAACGGCCCGCTCATGGCGCATCCTCGGGGAATTCCCGGTCGAGCAATTCGCGCACCATGTCGGCCACGGTCTGGCCACGGGCGAAGGCGGCGATCTTGATCCGCCCGCGGCAGGCCGGCGTGACGTCGATGGTCAGGCGGGCGGTGAACGGACCTGGCCGGGCGGCCGGGCGGCCGGCCTCCTCGTGGACCCAGGCCTCGGGGCGGGGCGGGCGAGCGGCGAAGGGTCCGGGGCTCATGGATGAAGCCTCTCGATCTCGGCCCCGACAGCGGCGATCTCGGCGGCCGCCGGGCCGTCCGGCTCGACTTCCGCCGCCACGCGCCCGACCGCCATCGCCTGGGCGAAAATCACCCGCTGACCGATCGTGCGCCGCAGGGCCGCGGTGTCCTGCAGGGCGAGCGCCGCCTTGGTCTCGCGGGCGGTCACCGTGCGCGCGGCGCACCGGTTGAGGACGAACCGGGCGCGCAGACCGGGCCGGTAGACGCGGGCCTCTTCGAGGAGGCGCAACATTTCGGCCGACGCCCAGCCATCGAGAGGAGAAGGCTGCACCGGGATGATCACGAGGTCGGCGGCGAGAAGCGCCGAACGCAGAAGGGCGGCCACGCGCGGCGGGCCGTCGATGATCACGTGGTCGGCGGAGCGCGCCAGCTCGGGCGCCTCGTGATGCAGGGTTTCGCGCGGCAGGCCGACCACCCCGAACGTCCGGGCCAGGCCGGCGTGCCCGCGGGCCTGGGCCCAGTCGAGAGCCGAGCCTTGCGGATCGGCGTCGATCACCGTCACCCGTCGGCCCTGGGCGGCCCAGTGGCCGGCGAGGTTCAGGGCCAGGGTGGACTTGCCGACCCCGCCCTTCTGATTGAGCAGCGCCACGATCAACGGTCCGACTCCGCGTCGGTGAGGCCCGCGCCAAGCAAGGCGGCGGCCAAGAGGTTAGACTCGGGGTTAGAGTCCAAGTTAGGCGCGGCGCAAACCTCGCCCGCGCAAGGGTTTGGCGCGGATGCGCGCGCCCGATATCCCGATAGTCCTGCGCCCGATATCCCGACAGGCGGCGCGCCCGATATCACGTGCCCGTCCACAGGCCGGTCGAGCGCGATCTCGACGACGAGCGGCAGGATCCGCAGGCGCTCGCGCCCCTGTCCGCGCTCCAGCATCAGGCGGTAGCCCGGCAGCGGCTGGCGGCGAACAATGCGCCTGATGTCGAGCGCGAAGTCGGCCGGGCGCGCAAGGCTGCCGGACTTGTGGTGCAGATGGGCCAGCTCGAAGGCCCAGCCCGCCGCCTGCCGTCCGGCATGCTTGCGCGCCACGCGGTAGAGCCAGCGCTCGATGCCGCCGGTCAGACGAAAATAGTTCGGGTCGATGCTGAGGACGAGGGAGCGGTCGACGACGCCGCGATAAAACCATTCGGGGAGGACGACCTCGACCCCTTCGATCCGTCCGCCGCTGATGGCGCGTTCTTCCCACTCGTTGATCCACGAAAACTGCTGGCGACGCCAGTGCTCGCCGTGCCGGATAGTCGTCGCGACCACCGTGGACTGCAGCCGGCGCAGCGCCGCCTTGAACAGGCGATACTCGGTGGCGCCAGTCGCGCGCCCGACCCCGGTAAGCAGCTGGTAGGGCGTAAAGCGCAGCAGTCGCGAGGTGCGAACGCCCCGGTTTTCGGCGTCGACGATCTGCGAGGCGGCCCAGATCAGGACGTCGGCGTCCCAGATCGTGGCCATGCCATGTTCCGGCAGCCCGTGCACGAGGACCTCGACCTCGCCGGCCTTGTACTGGATCGGCCGGGTGCGGCGTGACTTCGAAAGCGAGAAGAAGGGCCTCTCCATCAGGTCGCGCTGGTCGCGCGGGCTGGCGTCGCCGGCCACGACAACAAACGGATCGAGCCGCGCGGCGGCGGCGGCGTCCTGGAACAGCGGTTGGCGCGCCATGCTCAGGCTCGCGCCTGGCCGGCGACCGGCTCACGCCGCTTGGCCGGCAGGACCGCGTCGGCGGTCGGGTCCGTGGTCGACACCCGCGCGCCTCGGTCCGCCCAGGCCTGGAGGTCGTCGATCGCGTAGAGGACGCGCCCGCCCAGCTTGCGGTAGGCCGGGCCGGTGCCGAACGTGCGGTGCTTTTCGAGCGTGCGGTGCGACAGGCCAAGATAGGCGGCGGCCTGCTGAGTACGAACGAAGCGGGGCGCGTTCGGGGTGGTCGGGGCGGTCATGTGCGGTCTCCCGGTGTGGCTGGCGCGTCGTCGGATGGCGCGGCGCGGACCGGGGAAAGCTGGCGAAGCATTCGGCTCGCCGGGGAGTGCGAAGACCGGGCCGGCGTTTTCGCACGCCCCCATCGCGCGGTCGTGCGGATCAGGCGGGCTGACGAGCCGTTCGGGCGCCGAGCAGCGCCAGATACCCTCCCTCGACCAGGGCGCGGCCGTCCCGAACCAGGCGAAGCGTGGCGTCACGAAGGGAGGCGCTCTTCCAGGGTTCGGCCGCGATTCGTGACGCCCCGAAAAGCGCCTCGCCGATCTGGCGGTAGGGCGCGCCGCTGTCTCGCGCGTCGAGGGCCCGCAGCATGGCGGAAAGACGTCGGCGACGCTGGCGCGTGATCGGGTCGGGCGGCGGCTTGCGCCCGTCGAGATGACGCACAAGACGGTCGAGGGCGCGCAGCCGATCCGGCGTCGTCCTGTCTAGCGGCAGGACCGCCTCGAGCGGGCGCCGGGGGTCCGGCTGCGCTCCCCGCAAGGCCAGGCGGATCTGCTGACCGCGTCCGACCGGCCAGCGCGCACGGCCGGCTTCATCGAGGTCGCCCACGAACAGTCGCCGGAAGCGACGATGATCCGTGGCGGCGTGAGCCGCCGCCAGCTGAAGCTCGATCAGCTCAGAGTCGATCTCGGGCCGCCACCAGACCTCGGCGGTCCGCGCGTCTTGCGACGGGTCGACCAGGAAATCGCAACCCCCAGCGGGCGTTCACGCCGGCTGTCGGCGCCCCACCGCTCGCGAGGTCGAACTCGGTCTGATACTCCGGGTTGCGACGCAGGTATTCCCAGGCCAGCTCCGCTGCGGAGAGCGTCGCGAGATAGTCATAGGCTTCGGCGGATCGCCACCGTCCAGCGTCTGGCGACATGAAGAACCTCCGGCGACGGTCGCCCTAAGATTGAGCGCCTGGCTGGTTCTGTCTGTGAGCGGAGCGTGGCGGGAAGCCGCATCGACGCGGGCGCGCGATGCCGGTCCGGCATCACCCTAGGAAGTCCTGCCCAGCAGATCGCGATATCCGGCCGCCGCCATCCATCTGGCGCGATCAAGATGGGCGTCGTGGATCCGCCTGGCCCGTTCGGGGTCGGCCGTGACATCGAGCTCCAGAATGACGCGCGCCGCCTCGCGCCAGTCGGCGCGGGCGGCGGCGGCGTCCAGCAATCGCAGATAGGCCTGCAGATGGGCGCGGTCGTAGTCGGTGACCTGCGGCTCGCAGATCGGCGTTTCGCGCAGGCCTGCGTCGGTCATGTCCGCCCCCTCCCCTGGGGGACCCTAGAGTATTTCGCAGGGCGGGGAGGCGTGTAAACCGGGATCGGCCGATGCGCTGGCGGCATCACCCGATGCGAAGGCGATCAGGTCGGCGTGCGCGGCCGGTTCTCGTCGCCGGCGCGCTGACGGATCCAGACCAGCGGATGGGGCTCCTCGCCGGCGATCAGCCGCGCATTGATCGGTTCGGGCCAGGTCGGATCGTCCAGTTCGAGGTTCAGGATCGCGCCGCTGGCCGGGTCCTGCGGTCGCCACGCCGCGCCGCATTCGGCCTCGCCGACAAAGGCGCGGAAGGCTGGCGACCGCGCGGAAACCCGATCGATGGGGATGAGCCGAACGGTGGCGTCGATCTGCAAGGTGGCGAGGCGGCCGACATAGGCTTCCCCGTCGCGCCGGAAGTAACCGATGGTGGTCATGGAAATCTCCTGTGGCCAGGGAACGGCGGCGCGAAGCTGGGTGGGGGCCGCTTCGCGCCGCCGCCGGCCCGCGTTGGGCGGGCGCGCCTCGAGGATGACCTCGCGGCGCCTGGACGATGTCGGCCCGCAACGCCGGGCTCAAGGGGGCCTGGGGGCCGATCGGGCAAAGACAGGCGCTGGCGAAGCCTGGCGTAGCTTCGTCGACGCTCTCCCAAGCGCTCGACCGGGAAATCCGTGCGGCCGCGCGTCATGGGAGCAACACGGCGACGCCGCCTGACCTGGAGTTCCGACTTGAGCACTCGCACCCCGCCCCATCCCGTCGATCTGCATGTCGGCGCCCGCGTCAGGTTGGCCCGGGGCATCCGCGGCCACTCTCAGGCGGCGCTTGGCGAGGCGATTGGCGTCTCCTTTCAACAGATCCAGAAGTACGAGCGCGGTGCGAACCGGCTTTCCGCCTCCACGCTCTTCGGGCTCGCCGTCTTTCTGGAGCTCCGGATCGAATGGTTCTTCGAGGGCCTCGTCGCGGACTCCGGCGTATCGACGAGCGTCCATCCGGTCGAGGCGCTCCTGTCCAGCCGTGAAGGCGCGGCCATGGCAGCGCACATGGCGAGCCTGTCACCGGCGCTCAGGCGCAAGCTGCTGGCGGTTGTGCGCGCCTTTGCGACCGAGGACCTCGAACTGGCCAGTTGAGGCCGCAAAGCGCGGTGGGGGCGCCCCTCGCGGGGCGCCCCGTGGTCGTCAGTCGGCCTTGGCGGTGCTGCGCGACCAGACCAGGCTGTGGACCCCGTCGATCACCACCAGGGCGGCGTTGACCGGCTCGCCGAAGCTGAGGTCGTCGAGCTTGACCGACAGGTACTCGTTGTTGTCCCGGCTGGTCTTCTTCCAGGCGGCGCCAAATTCCGTCTGGCCAGCGAACACCCGGTAGTCGGGCCCGCGCTCGCCGGTCTTCTCGCAGGGGCGGATCGAGATGGACTTGACGTTGAGGGTCAAGGTGCGGATCGCCCCCGAGTACGAACCGTCGGCATTGGCGGTGAAGGTTCCGATCGTCGCCATTGAAGTCTTCCTTCTCATCTTCGGGCCGCGACCATCGCGACCTCGATGGCGATCCCCGGCCGGGGGCGACAGGGGGACCGGCAGCGCGTCTCGCGCCCGCAGGCTTGCCGAAGGACCGGGGAAAGGCGGGTTTGTTGCCGCGCGAGGAATGGCGGCGCGCCGCCAGGGGAAGAAACTTGCCGGACCGGTTGCCAGGCCACCGCACCCAGGCCAGATCAGGCCAGGAGAGGTCGCGCCGGTCGCGGCCTGGAGAGGTTGGAAGGCGCTCGCGGCGACGATCGGAACCTTCGCCGCCAATGCCGACGCCTCGTCCGACAGGGGCGTCGACCTTGCGCCTCGACGCCATGTCCAGCGATCGGTTCCTGCGAGAAGACCGGCGAGCGCGGGCCCGACTACCGGGTGTTCGCTGGCCAGACGGAATTTGGTGCCGCCTGGAAGAAGACCAGCCGGAACCTCAATGGGAACAGGAGGACGCGCCGGCGTCTTCAGCTTCGGCGGGCCGGTCAACGCCGGTCTGATGGTGATCGACGGGGTCCGCCGCCTTGCCTGATCGCGCAGCACCGCCAAGGCCGACTGACGACAAGGGGCGCCCACGAGGGGCGCCCCGCCGGACGCGCTGTAAAGACGGGAAGTCGGAATGCCGGAAAGCCTGAAGAGCGCAGGTCCGCAAAGGCGGGACTTCACAAAGTCGGAACGGTGCGGGGCCGAACGCCCCGCACCGACAAGCACCGAGATCGCGCCTCGCCATGGCAGAGGGCAGGCCAGCGCCCGCCCTCTGAGCCCAGTCAGGCGGCGCTCTCCTCCGGCGCTGAGGCGTCACCGGCCTGCGGTGCCGGTCCGGTCCACGGCAGAGGCTGACCCGGCGTGCGCAGACAGGCGGGTAGCCACCGCGCCGCGACCAGTTGCGGTTCGGCGGCTTCGATCATCTCCGCCTTCTTCTGGCCCGACAGGCGCTCGGCCGCCTCGGGCGAGACCGCCTCGCCCACCGCATCGATGATCTGCGCCTTGGTGACCGCGCCCAGGTAGCGATCGGCGGTCGGCGCCCACCAGTCGCTCATGTCGAGGTCCAGGGCGCTCGCCAGCCGGTCCGCATGGCTCCAGGCCATCGGCCGGTTTTCCCAGCCGCGCACCGCATCGAGGCTGAGGCTGACGCAGTGAGCCATCAGGCTCATGCGGCTATCGGCGTCGAGCCCGACCACGAAGTCCCAATAGGCTTCGGGGTCGTCGGGCAACTGCCGGGCCCATTGGGCGTGACGCTCGGCGTTGGCGCGGCCCGCGCGGCTGTCTTCGATCCCCTCGCCTTCGGCGGCGAGATTGCGCGAGCCGAGGCGAAGATCAAGGCACGAGGCATAGCCGCCCACGCCCCGGAACACCCGCAACAACAGGGCGTGGGTGAAGGCGACCAGGGCAAGGTCGGGCGCTTCGGCCAGCGCGAGACGCAAGGCGGTGCTGCGATGGGCCGTAAGGTCGGCGCGAACGCGCGGCGACAGCGGCGCATTGGCCGCGCCCAACGGCTCATCAACCTCGCCAGACCCGTCCTCACCGTCAGCCCCGTCGCCCGCGGCGTCTTTCTCGCCCCCTTCGACGTCCTCGGCGATGGCGTCCGCATCGCCGACAACCTCATCGGGCGCGGCGACCGGTTCGTCTTCGGGCCGGACATAGCCGCGCTCGATGCGAAGGTCGCCGTCGTGACCGAGCAGCACGAAAGCCCCGGCCCGCGCCTTCTCGACCGGGTCGAAACCATAGCGGTCTCCCAGGGAGGCCACCGCCTCATCGATCTGGGCGAGGCGCGCCTCGACCCCGTCGGGCAGATCGGCGAGGTCGGCGTACCGCTCGATCAAATGCTCACGCTCGGCGATCAGCGCCGAGCGCGCATCCTCATCCTCGGCGCTGCGGGGCAGCAGGGTTTCCCAGATGCGCCGGCAGCCGTGATCGTAGGGATAGGCCAGATAGGCGGCGGTCCATTTCCACCCCTCGGCCTTGCGAAGCGTCACGGCTTCGGCCTCAAGCTTCTCCGCGACGAGGCGGTCGAGCAGGGCGACATCTTCCAGCCAGCCCTGACCGGCCTCGGTGAAGAGGTCGACCAGCACCGCGCCGCCCGCCGCCACATAGGCGTCGAGCCCGACGAACGCCGCGCGCGGGTCGTCGGCCTCGACCTTGGCCTGAGTCATGGCGCGGCGGATGGCGTAGGGCTGGCGCTGATGCGGGGCTAGCAGCGCGTGGACCTGCATCTGGCGCTCTGTGTCGGGATTGACCGCGAAGGCCATGATCTGGTCGAGGGTCAGTTGCCCCTCGCGATAGAGGTCGAGCAGCGCGGGCGCCACAGCCCCCATGCGCAGGCGCTGGCGCACGACCTGGGCGCTGACGCCGAAGCGCGCGGCGATCTCCTCGGCGCCATAACCCTTGCGCTCGGCAAGGTCCTTGAAAGCCTCGAAGGCGTCCGCCGGGTGCATGTCGCTGCGGCTGACGTTCTCGTCCAGGGAGATTTCGGCGGGGTCGTTGTGGGTGTCCACCACGCACCGCACCGGCGCGGCCTTGGGCAGGAGCTTGCGCTTGGCGAGCAGGCGCAAGGCCTGGCGCCGGCCTTCGCCGATGCTGACGAGGTAGTAGCCGGTCTCGCCGCCGCCGTCGCGCAGCTCCGGTTCGACCACCAAGGGCTGCAGCAGGCCCTTGGCGCGGATGCTGGCCGCTCGCGCCTCGACCACCTCGGATGAGTGGCCGACGCGGCGGGCGTTCCTGGGAGAGGCCTTGAGGCGGTTCAACGGAATGTCTCGAACCTCGCCGACCTGGGCGATGGGGCTTTGCTGGGTCTGGGTCATGTCTGCCTCCTTGGGTCAGGGTCGCAGGCGCAAGGCGCGCCTGCGGCCTTGCCCGTCGGCGAGACCAGGGGTGCAAGCGGAGGGGCGCCTTCGCGGGGACCCGGCTGCAGGGCGTGGGGTCCGGCATCGCCCGGCGGCGCAGCGCGCCCGAAGCTGGGCGGAAGGCGATCCGAAGCGCGCCAGGGGCGGAGCCCCAAGCCCGCGCGCCCGTTCGCGGGCGCCCATGACGATGAAGCCTGCACAGGAGCCCGCGCACGGCGCGTGGCGGGAGGCGGCGTCGAGCGGCCGGCGGCGCCCAGAGGCGCCCGCCAGGCGTCACGCCCGAGGGAGCGGCGAAAGCCGCGGGACCGAGCGTGACCGCCGGCCGCTCACGGTCCTGGGCGAAGCGGGCCGCGAAAGCGGACGGCGGGAGCCCGCCGGGCGGAGCCAGGGAAAATGCGCGTCTGGCGCGTCATGCGGCGGCGGACAAGGAGCTCCGCCTGTGACCTGAGTAAAATGAGCGTTGAATCAAGGACGCCGAAGCGCGCGTCGAAAAAGCCCGCCGCCCTCCAGCCAGAGGAAATCGCAAAACCTGAAAGGCGCAGATCCGGCTATCCGCCAAGGCCGATCGTCGCCCACCCCAAGCCGCTCTGGGAGGATTGGGAAGACACGCCCTCGTTCAGCGAAGCGCTTGATCTTCACATGCGCCGGCACGGCGACACTGGTTATGGCCTGCACCGCGCGGTCTGCCAGCGCGACGACCGGATCGATACGACGACCTTCACCGCCTGGCGGCGCGGCCAGAAGGCGCCGCGCGGGGCAACCAGCTTTCGGATCCTCGCGGCGCTGGAACGCCGCTGGAAGCTGCCAGCCGGGTACTTTCGGGAAAAGCTTCCCCATGCCGGCCGGATGGTCGCCAGCGCCGAGACCTTGCCGCTGCCGATGTCCGAGCGACGGCGGATGGCCTGGCACCTGCCCGACGACTTCGCGCAACTGCCCCTGACCAAGCGCGAGGAGATCATTGCCTGGGTTCGGTCGGTGATCCTGTCGGGCCACACCGACTATCGCCGCTATCAGTCCGAAGCCATGAAGCAGCGGTTCGCGCTGCAGTTTCCCACCACTGGCCTTGTCGGCGGCCTGTCGCCTGGCGCGTCGCTTGAAGAGCGCCTGGCGGATCGCGGCGAGCTGTGCGCAGGCCGGCCGCTCGGCGCGGCCGCCGCGCCGCCGGCGCTGGCCGAGGAGGCCGTCGACCTCCTGATCTTCAAGACCGCCACGCTGAGTTCCCGCGGTCGACGCCGCAACGGCATCTGGAACAGCGAGACCGCCGACCAGCGCATGGAACATCTTGGCCTCCTGATGGGAGCTCTGGCCGCCTGTCCGAACGGTCCCGTCCGCGGTTACGGCGCTCCCCTGGGCTCGATCAGCTTCGGGCTTCTGGCGTTCCCGGCGGTGTGGGACTGGTACCTTGGCTGGCGCGAAGGCCGGCGCGGATTCTACACCCGCTGGGAAGGCGAGATGCTGATCCTGGGCGCGTCGCTGAGCCGGCGCGAGACGGGATGGTTGAGACAGACCCGCGATCTCGCCGATCGCCTACGCCCGATCGAAGGCCTGGTCACAGCGAGCGACGTCAGGGCCGCCGCCGAGGATTGGGACGCCGTCTGCGACGTCCAGCACCAGCATGTGCTGCTTCGGGCCAAGGAGGTCGGGCGGGTCGCTCGTCTCCACCGCGACCCCTTCGAGGCGATCCTGCCGATCCTCGAGGCCGACAGTCCGGTCGGCGAGTACCGCAAGATCACTGAGGAGATCCTGCGGCGACGTCCGCACGCGCGTCTCTATCCAATCACGTCCGCCGAGGCGACACGCGCCTTTCTGATGCTGCGCCTGGGCCTTCACCTTGGTCTTCGGCAAAAGAACCTGCGGCAATTGCTGGTCTGCCCCAAGGATCAGCCCCCAACGTCAGAGCGGAAGCTCGAAGCCCTCAAACGGGGCGAGATGCGCTGGAATCCGCGCGATTTAGTCTGGGAGGTTCTGATCCCGGCAGCGGCCTTCAAGAACGCCGGATCATCGTACTTCCGCAAGAACCCGTTCCGGCTGGCCCTGCCCGATCTTGGCGGGCTCTACACGGAGATCGAGCGCTACCTCGCCATCGACCGGCCGGTCTTGCTCAAAGGTCGTTCTGATCCGGGCGTGCTGTTCGTCAAGACGATGAAGGCCAAGAGCAAGTCCGCGGCCTACGACCAGAATACCTTCTACGAGGCCTGGCGACTGACGATCCAACGCTACGGAATCTACAATCCCTATACCGGCCGCGGCGCAATCGAGGGCCTGCTGCCGCATGGGCCGCACAATGTCCGTGACGTGCTTGCCACCCACGTCCTCAAGCAGACTGGGTCTTACGAGCAGGCCAGCTACGCCATCCAGGACACCCCCGACACGATCGCCCAGCACTACGGACGCTTTCTGCCGCACGACAAGGCGGCCCTGGCGGCGCAGGTGCTCAATCGCGTTTGGGACCAGGCGCTGACGTGATGAAGCCGGCTGCAGAACGCCCGGCAAGGCGCCGGCAACCGCCGCGCCTTGCCCCCATTCATGCTCTCGCTACGCCTCCCCCGAAACCGCTTCATCGCTTCGAGACCGACGAGCGGCGTTCGCAAGCTTATAGAGCGCCGGCAAGACCAGCAGCGTGAGCACCGTCGAGGAGATGATCCCGCCGATGACGACGGTGGCCAGCGGACGCTGCACCTCGGCCCCAGCTCCGACATTGAAGGCCATCGGGACAAAGCCCAGGCTCGCCACCAATGCGGTCATCAGCACCGGCCTCAGGCGGGTCAGAGCGCCTTCGCGGATGGCGTGGTCGATGTCCGCGCCCTCCTGGCGAAGCGCGCGGATGAAGCTGACCATCACCACGCCGTTCAGCACCGCCACGCCCGAGAGGGCGATGAAGCCAACGCCAGCCGAGATCGACAGCGGCAAACCGCGCAGAAGCAGAGCCGCTACGCCGCCGGTCAGGGCCAAGGGCACGCCCGAGAAGACGATGGCCGCGTCCTTGACCGAGCGGAATAGCGCGTAGAGCAGGCCGAAGATCAGCAGCAACGCCGCGGGCACGACGAGCTGCAGCCGCTTGGCCGCCGAGATCAGCTGCTCGAAGGTGCCGCCATAGGTGATCCAGTAGCCGGTCGGCAGCTGGACCTCCGCGCCGACCTTCCGCTCGACCTCGGCGATGAACGAGCCCAGATCGCGACCCCGCACATTGGCGGTGACCACGACGCGGCGCTTGCCATCCTCGCGGCTGATCTGGTTGGGGCCGATGACCATCTCGATCCTGGCGACGTCCTGCAGCGGCACGAAGCCGCGCGGCTGGTCGATCGTCCCAGGCAGCGGGATCCTCAGGCGGCCGATGTCGTCGACCTTGCCGCGCACGGCTTCGGGCAGGCGAACCACGACGTCGAACCGGCGATCGCCCTCGAAGACCTGGCCCGTCACCGTCCCGCCGATCGCGGTGGCCACGACCGACTGGACGTCGTCGACATTGAGACCGAGCCGCGCCAAGGCCGCGCGGTCCGGCGTGATCTGCAGGACCGGAAGACCGGTCACCTGCTCGACGCCGACATCCTGAGCGCCTTCGACGCCCTCGACCACGCCGCCGATCTCTTTGCCGATTTCGAGCAACTGATCGAGATCATCGCCGAACACCTTCACCGCCACGTCCGCCCGCACGCCCGAGAGCAGCTCGTTGAACCGCATCTGGATCGGCTGGGTGAACTCGTAGTTGTTGCCCGGGACCTTGGCGACGACGGCCTGGAGTTCGGCCACGAGCTGGGCGCGGGGCTTCCTGGGATCGGGCCAGTCCTTGCGGTCCTTCAGCATGATGAAGGTGTCGGCGACCGACGGCGGCATGGGATCGGTGGCCACCTCGGCGGTGCCGATCTTTGCCACCACCCGATCGACCTCGGGCAAGGTCTTCACCTTGGCCTCCAGCGCCGTCTGCATGGCGATCGCCTGAGAGAGGCTGGTGCCGGGGATACGCAGGGCGTGCATGGCGATGTCGCCCTCGTCGAGATTGGGCACGAACTCCGAGCCCATCCGCGAGGCCGCCAGCGCCGCGATCGCCACGAGGACGACGGCGCCCGCCACGAAGACCACCCGCAAGCGCAGCGCCGTTTCAAGCGCCGGCGCGTAGAGTCGACGGGCGCCGCGCATGATCGGGCTTTCCTTCTCCTCGACCTTGCCGGTGACGAACAGCGCCACGGCGGCCGGGACGAAGGTCAGGGACAGCACCAAGGCCGCCGTCAGGGCGATGACCACGGTGATGGCCATCGGGTGGAACATCTTCCCCTCCACCCCGGTGAGGGCGAAGATCGGCACGTAGACCAGGGTGATGATCAGCACGCCGAACAGCGATGGCCGGATCACCTCGCTGGTCGCGCTGGCCACCAGGGCGAAGCGTTCATCGCGTGACAGCAATCGCCCATAACGATGTTGCGCCTCGCCAAGGCGGCGCAGGCAGTTCTCGACGATGATCACGGCGCCATCGACGATCAGGCCAAAGTCCAGCGCGCCCAGGCTCATCAGATTTCCAGAGACCTTGGACTGCACCATGCCGGTGATGGTCAGGAACATCGACAGCGGGATCACCGCCGCCGTGATCAGGGCCGCGCGGATGTTCCCCAGCAGCAGGAACAGCACGACGATGACCAGGATCGCGCCTTCGACCAAGTTCTTCTCGACCGTGGCGATGGCCCGATCGACGAGGTGTGTGCGGTCGTAGATCGGCTCGGCGGTGACGCCCGGCGGCAAGGCCTTGGCGGCCTCCTGCAAGCGCGCGGCGGTCGCCCGCGCAACCGTGCGGCTGTTCTCGCCCACCAGCATGAACACGGTGCCGAGCACGACCTCCTGGCCGTTCTCGGTCGCCGCGCCGGTGCGTAGCTCCTGGCCCAGGTCGACATCGGCGATATCGGCGACGCGGATCGGCGCGCCATTGCGGCTGGCCACGATCACGGCCTTGAGGTCGTCAATGCCAGTGGCCTGTCCCGGCACGCGGATCAGGTACTGCTCGCCATAGCGCTCGATATAGCCGGCGCCGACATTGGCGTTGTTCTTTTCCAGGGCCACGACCACGTCGGCCATGGTCAGGCCGTAGGCCGAAAGCCGGTCGGGCAGCGGCGTGACGTGGTACTGCCGCTCGTAGCCGCCGATAGTGTTGACCTCAGTGACGCCGGGCGTATTGCGCAGCTGCGGCCGGATGACCCAATCCTGCAGAGTGCGCAGGTCCTCGGGCGTCCAGGCCTTGCCGTCGGGTCGGCGCGCGCCCGGCTTGGCCTCGACCGTGTACATGAAGATCTCGCCAAGGCCCGTGGAGATCGGCCCCATCTCGGGATTGAGGCCAGCGGGCAGTTGGGCGCGGGCACTCTGCAACCGCTCGCCGACAAGCTGGCGGGCGAAGTAGATGTCTGTCCCGTCCTTGAAGACGACCGTCACTTGGCTGAGGCCGTAGCGCGAGACCGACCGGGTGTATTGCAGTCCCGGCAGGCCGGCGATGGCCGTCTCGACCGGGAAGGTGATCCGCTGTTCGGCCTCCAGAGGCGAGAACCCCGGCGCCTCGGTGTTGATCTGGACCTGGACATTGGTGATGTCCGGCGTGGCGTCGATGGGCAGGCGTTGGAAACTCCAGACACCGATGGCGGCCGACAGGGCCACCAGAGCCAGCACGATCCAGCGGAGCCGGATCGAAGCGGCGATGATGCGTTCGAGCATGGTCGCCCCCTCTAGTGATCGTGGCTCGCGCCGGACTTTTCGATGTCCGCGCGGATCAGGAAGGCGCCGTCGGTGACGTACTCGGAGCCGGGCTTGAGGCCCGAAAGCACCTCGGTCCATTCCGGCGTCTGGCGACCGAGCTCCAGCATCCGCACCTCGTAGGTGTCGCGCACCTTGACGAACACGACCTGGAAATCGCGGAAACGCTGGATCGCCTTGGTCCGCACCGCCAGCGGCGCGTTGGCCGCGCCGACCTGGAACGAGCCCTCGACGCCCATGCCGGGACGGAAGGCGCTGTCGGCCCCGCCGGGGAGATGGACGTGCGCGAGCAGGGTCTGGCTCGCCAGATCGGCGGTCGGCAGCACGGCCTCCACCTTGGCCTGGAGTTTGGTGTCACCCGAGAGACTACGCACCTCGACAGGCTGGCCGACGCGGACCTTCTCGGCGTCGCGCGGATAGACGAAGAACTCGGCGTGCAGCTTGGTCGGGTCGGCGATCACGAAGATCGCGCGGTCGCCGGTGACATCCCCGACATTGAGGTTCTTCTCGACGATGACGCCGCTGATCGGCGCGGGGATCGAGTAGGTCTGCAGGCTCTCACTGGACTCGACGCGGGCCAGCAACTGGCCCCTGCGAACGGTCTGCCCGAGTTCGCCGTGCAAGGTCACGATCCGTCCCGGATACCAGGCGCGGACCTCGCCCTTGCCCTCCGGCGTAATCTCGACCCGCCCGCCCATGTCGACCAGTTCGGCGATCGGCGCGGGACCGGCGATCTCGGTCCGGACGCCACCGGCCTTGGCCGCCGCCGACGAGATCGTCGTGCGCCCCTCGTAGGATTGATAGCCCCACCGGTGCGCCCGGCCCTGGTAGGTCGCGGCGACGGCCACGTCGAAGGAGTGCGGCTCATGCACCACGCCCGCGCCCCGCAGGTAGTCCTCGACAGGGGTGAAGGCGAATCGGTTCACCTCGCCATCAAGGCGCGACAGGGCGATGGATAGCTGGACGTCCTTCGGCGGGAGGGGCTTGTCCTTGCGGTAGGCGTAGACGTGGAACTCAGGCTCGACGCCGTCCTCGAAGATGGTGACCTCGATGGCGAAGTCGCCATCGCGAAGCATACGGCCGCGATGGGGGCCACGTTCATATTCAGGAGCCTTGGCGGCATGGCCTTCGGTTTCGGCGGGCTTGAGGCTTTCACCGCAGGCTGAGAGGAAGAGCGTCCCGGTCAAAGCCAGGACCAGGGGCGCGCCAAGGCGCGTTGGCGAGCGGGTCATCGGGCGGACTCCGTAGCGGGGACCAGGCTCGCGAAGGCGCCGGTCAGGCGATCGAGCTGAGCGCGGTCGAGTTGGAAGGATTTGAGGACGACAAGGCGGCGCGAACGGGCCTCGATCAGCGCCTTTTGAGCGTCCAGGACGTCGAGATAGGAAAAGCCGCCGCGATTGAAGCCGTCTCGGACCAGATCGACCGTGCGGGCGTTGGCCGGGACGATCTCGTCCGCCAGGCGGCGTGCCTCGCCGGCCTTCTGGGCCAGAGAAGCCTGGACCGCGGCGATCTTCCGCTCAAGCACCGCCTGGGCGCTCATGAGATCGAGGTCGGCCGCCGTCTGCGTTGCTCGCGCCTGGTCGATGGCGCCACGGTTGGTGTCATAGCGGCCAAGGGGGATCGAGCCCCCGACGATCGCGGCCACATCGCCGCCGTCGTTCAGGTAGCGCAGGCCCGCGCGCCAGGTGGGGTCCTGGACCGCCTTGCTCTCCTCGACGCGGACCTTGGCGGCGGCGACGCCACGCTGGGCCTCCAGCAGCGCCAGGTCCACCGGTGAGGCAGGGCCGGCGACCCGATCGGCGACCGAAAGGTCCTCAAGGCTCGACGGATCGATCTCGACCTCGCCGCCGCCCCAATAGGCGCTGAGCGCGCGACGGGCATTGGCGGCTCTGGCCTTGGCCTGCGACAGGGCGATCGCCGCCTCGGTGGCCTGCGCATCGGCGCGCGCGCCGGCGAACAGCGGATCGCGCGCGACCTTCACCCGGCGCGAGACCTCCGACCGCGCCCGTTCGGCCAGCGCCAGGCGGTCCGCGGCCAGACGCGCTTCGGCTTCGGCGGCGACCGCCTCGATCCAGGCGACCTCGACCTCATGCAGGAGGTCGAGCATCCGAACGTCGTCGCGAAGGCGCACCAAGGCGATATCGCCGCGCGCCAGGGCCGTGCGGGCGGCGCGCTTGCCGCCACGCTCCTGGCTCTGCTGGTAGTACAGGGTGGCCTGGGCGCGATCGACCAACGAATAGGAGCCGCTGCCCGCAAGGTCCTCGACCTCGACCCCGATGACGGGATTGGGCCGGACCGCAGCCTGGCGAACGCCGGCCTCGGCGGCTTGCAGTCGCGCGGCGAGCGCCGGGCGGGCGGGATCGGCCTTGGCCGCGCGGCTCAGCGCGTCGGACAGGCCAAGAGGTTCCGCCGAAGCGGAGAGCGGCGTCGCCAAGGCGAGCGCCGTGGCGAGCAGCCAGGGCCGGAGTGACCGGCCTTGGAAAAGGGCAGACATGAAAGGTCCTCGAACGTGCGAGCGCGGCGCTTCAGGCCGCGCGGATCAGGTGACGTGTGCGAGGGGAGCCTTGGGCGGACGATCCTGGGGCGGCGCGCCGATGCCCCGGCGAAGGTCATCTTCCAGGCCGAACGGCGATCGCGATGCGCTCCAGGCCAGGGGCAGCCCTGGCGCGCCCGTCAAGCCGTAGACCGACGGGCTATCGTGATGGTGATGATGGTGGGAGGCTGGCGCGCCGGCGTCGACCGAGGCGCTGTCATCGAGCGCCTGCGCTGTCGGTCCGGCCTCCTCATCGGTATGGCCAGCGTCATGATCGCCATCATGATCGTGGTCGGCTGTCTCGAGCACCGCGCCAGCGAAGGCGTTGGCCGCGTGACCATGGCCCATCGCGTGAAGCAGTCGGTCCACCGTGGCGATCGGCGCCTGGGCGACAAGCAGGGTCATCAGCATGACGGCGAAAGCCGACAGGCTTTTTCCAAACACCCTGTGCATGCGCGAGATCAACGAACGGCCCCTGATCGCCCGAAGCTGAGAACCATTCTCGCGCGGAACGCGGTGAACGGCAACGGCGTGGGCCAAGCTAAGCCAAAATGCCGCGAAGCGCCTGTAACGCGAGCGCCAGACCCACGACGGTGATCAGGGCCCCGGAAGCATAGGGCGCGCGCCGCGCGAAGGCGGTGAACGCGCCAGAGAACCGCTTCTCGGCATGGCGCACGCCCAGCGCCGCGACAACGCCGACCGAGACCATGGTCACGGCCAGGCCAATCGAGAAGCACAGCACCAGCGTCGCGCCCAGGGCGACCTGCTTGAGCTGCAAACACAGCAGCAGCACGGTGATCGCGGCCGGACACGGGATGAGCCCGCCCGTCAGGCCAAACAGGATGATCTGACCGGTCGTGACGTCACGGCCGGCGAAGCGGCGCTTGATGTCGTTGGCGTGGGCCCGCTCATGCGCGTCCTGGAAACCCGGTGAGGTCACGTCCAGGCCGTCGTGATCGTGGTGGTGATGGCCATCCTCGCTGTATTCCACGTCGAAGTCGTGGCTGTGGTGGCCATGCGAGATCGACAGCCGCGCGGAAAAGGCGTGCGGTTCGGGGATGTCGGTGGTCGACTCCAGGAAGCCATCCTTGGCCATGAACGCGAAGACCTGGGTGGCGCCATCCTCACGCGTCGTCGTGACCGTGACTTCCGTCGCGCGCGGCAGGTGGCCGGTACGCGCCGTCACGCGAAAGGCCGGTGGCTGACCATCCTCGAAGATGCTCAGTTCCACGACACCATAGCCGGTGTCGATCACGCGCGTCTCGTCGTGCCCATGGTCGTGCCCATCGTCGTGATCGTGATGATGGTGGTGGTCGTGCTCGCGATCCGAGGCCTGCTGCTCGCGCCAGGTTCGCCAGACCATCCACAGCGCCACGCCGATGATGATCACCGCCGAGGCCAGCTGGAACCACGGCTCGGCCGTCTCCAGGTTCAGATTGCGACCAAAGTAGAGGCCGGCCAGGCCGATCGCCCAGACTATGGCGGTATGGGAGAGCGTCGCCGAGAGGCCCAGCAGGATCGCTTGCCAGACCGTGCCGCGCACGGCGACGATGAACGCCGCCATCATCGTCTTGGAATGGCCCGGCTCCAGTCCGTGCAGCGCGCCGAGCAACAGGGCCGACGGGATGAACAGCCAGGCGTGGGCGGCGCCCTGGGCGAAGAGGTCGGCAAGCGAAGGCATGGGGCGCTCTTAGAGGTACTTGGTCAGGGTCTTGAGTTCGGCCACGGCCTTGACCGCGTCCTGCGGTTGGTCCTCGGCGGCGTGCGCCAGGCAATGGTCGATGTGGTCATGGATCAGCGTCTTCTTGGCCGCCGCCACCGCCTTCTCGATGGCGTGCAGCTGTTGGGCCAGCTCGACGCAGGAGCGGCCGCCTTCGATCATCTCGATGACCTTGCGCAGGTGTCCATTGGCGCGCTTGAGGCGGGCGATGATTTCGGGATGGGTGGCGTGAACGACGTGGGCCATGTCGCCCTCATATCCCCCGGGGGAGGATCTGGCGAGTCCTGTCCTGGTGGAGGGGATGTGCATTTCGCTGAGCGACGTTCCGCGAGGGCTTTGCGAGCCCCCGAAACTCCGTTAAGCCTGACGCACCGGGCCAACGCGGGCGCCCGGCGATAGACGGCTCGCCGTCCAAGGCCCGCTCCAGATCCGCCGCGCCGCGCGGGGGAAGGAGCGATGATGCGCCATGTTGCGGGGTTCTTGGTCGATCAATCCTCAGTCAGGCTGCTTAGTCGTCGCGGCCTGTTGGCCCTGTGCCTGATGTCGGCGCCTGGCGCTGCGCTCGCGACATGTTTGCCGACCAAGGTGCTTTTCGTCTGCCCGGCCGGAACGGTCAAAAGCGCCATCGCGCGCGAGGCTCTGAAGCGTCGAGCCAAGCGCGCGGCCCTGGCGGTCGAGGTGCGCTCGCGGGGCCTCGACATCGAAGATCATGTCTCGTCCGAACTGGCGCGACGCCTGGCGCTTGACGACCTGGACCCCAAGGCCGAGCCCGCTCTGCCCTTCTCCCCCGCCGATGTGGCCTGGGCCGATCTCGTCATCGCCTTCGACGAGGCGGCTTCGGCGCCCGGGTTATCAATGGCCCGCGCGTGGCGCACGCCCTCGTGGAACAGCGACTACGACCGCGCCAAGGCCGATCTCGACCAACGTCTCGACGCGCTGCTGGCCGAGCTGGCGCAAAGCCGCTGTCCGTCCAATCAAACCCCCATCCGTTGAGCAGGAGTTCTCCCATGACCGCGTTCCAAACCGATCGTCGTCAGGTTCTCGCCGGCGCCGCGCTCTCGGGCGTCCTCGCCGCCGCCGCGAGCGCGCCCGCCTTGGCGCAGGCCAAGGCCGCGCCGGGCTTCGCGCCCCAACCGCTGCCGTTCGATCCCAAGGCCATCACCGGCCTGTCCGAGAAGCTTCTCGTCAGCCATCACGACAACAACTATGTCGGCGCGGTGAAGCGCCTGGGCGCTATCGACGCTCAGCTCGCCGCGCTCGACCCGGCGGCCGCGCCAGGCTTTGAACTCAACGGTCTGAAGCGCGAGGAGCTGATCGCCTGGAATTCGATGATCCTGCATGAGCTCTATTTCGCGGGCCTGGGCGCTCCGACCAGGCCGGGCGTGGGTCTTGCGAACGCGATCGAGCGGGACTTCGGCAGCGACGCGCGCTGGCGCGCCGAGTTCGCGGCGATGGGCAAAGCCCTGGGTGGCGGCTCGGGCTGGGTGCTGCTGACCTGGAGCGCGCGTGACAAGCGCTTGGTCAACACCTGGGCGGCCGACCACACCATGACCCTGGCCGGTGGCACGCCCCTGCTGGCGCTCGACATGTACGAGCACGCCTATGCCATGGACTACGGCGCCAAGGCCGGCGCCTATGTCGACGCCTTCATGGCCACCATCAACTGGGCGCACGCCGATGCGCTGTTTAGGGGCTCGACTGTCTGAGGGCTCGGCAAGCTTCTGGCGCGATTGCGCCAGGTACTTCTGTTAGCGCGCCGGAGTTGCATGCCACGATTGAGAAGCTCGCGACGCCTCGGGTTTCGGTTAACCGGAGCCTCTCGCGTCTCGAGCACGATGGCCCGCCAGGCGCCCATTATACGCCCGGCCGCATATGCGCCGATTATACGTCGAAGCGTATAGGTCCAACGCTCAACGTTCGAGCGCCGCTGCAGGCGAGATCGTCCGCTTGTCAACGCGGCTTTACGACGACGCCACAAGCCAAAGCCAGCGCCAAACTCCAGGCGTTGTTGTGAGCGCCGCGCCGCAACGGCGATGGGGCAATCAGCCGACCGGCTTGGCCCCAGGCGTCCCGCACTTGGCGAACTTGCCCTTGGCGTCCTTGCACTTGGTCGGTTTGGCGGGCGCGGCCGCGGCCGGGCACTTGATGAACTTGCCCTTGGCATCGCGGCATGGCGCGGCGGCCAGGCTCGCGCCAGCGGATGAAAGGGCGATGGTCAGGGCGGCGGCCAGAACGAGGGTCTTGCGCATGGGGTCCTCCTTGCGACGACCTGGGGATGATCGGGCATTTCCTGTGACGCTTTCAAGGCGGCGCGGCCGGCGCCCCGCTCGAATCGCGTACTGCCCGCGCATGAACCGTGCTGAGATCGACGACATGCTGGACGCCATCGCCGCAGAGGCGGCGGAGGCTGGCGACGAAACCCTGAAGCCGGGCGCGATCACCTTTAATTCCGGAACCTGGGTGAAGATGTCCCTGGCCGACCTGCCGACCACCTGCGTGAACACGATCGTCGGCATTCGCTATCGCGGCGTGTCGGTGCTGATCAGCAGCCAGCGGGAGGACAAGGTCCTGAACCGGCGCGAAGACGACGGCGCTGGCGCGCCGTACCTGGACCTCGAGCCGCGCGCCTAGCCGAAGAGGTCGGGCGGCGGAAAGTCCCGCTCGACTGCCAGGGTTCCAGCGGGCGCGGCCCGCAGAATCTCAGCCTCTGGACGGGTCAGATCCAGCCAGTCGCGCCCTTGATCCCCGGTCAGAACCACGACCTGGCGGTCATGGTAGGTTGCGATATCCGGGCCCGGTTCGGTCGTCAGCATCGACCAGCAGCCTTGCTTGACCACCCCCGCGATCCAGAAGAGGGGGCTCTGCGGCATAGTGAACTTCCAGCGCGTCTTGCGCTTCTGGCCCGGCAGCGGGTCGGTGAACTCGTAGAAGGCGTCGGCCGGGATCAGCACCCGGTCACTATCGGCGAAGTGACGGCCGTCCGACCGGAAGTTGAAGACCGGCTTGCCGCCAGGCCCGGGCCAGGCCCACCTGGTCATCGAGACGACCGCCTGGCCTTCGACATGGCGGACGATCGGCGCGACCTCGGTCATCCGGATCTCCGGCCGCGGCTCGAAATTCGAGGCCTGGCCTTCCCAGACCACGGGCAGGCGCAACACCTTTTCCCAGAGGCTGAAGAGGTCGCCAGTCTTCAGGCTATAGAGGTTGCAGATGTGGACGGCCCCCCGCTTGCAGTGAACGCGCAGACTGTCTGACCTAACGCTTGCTATCAGATGTCCGGCCTGTTTGCGCGAGAAGCTCGCTGGCCAAGATGGTGTTCGCTACGCGCGCTCCAAACACATTGGCGACATCGGGATGCCAGTGCAATCTTCGGAATGTCGCGCGTACCGACCGATAGGTCGTTTCCATCTGTTCGTTCGTGCAAGTCTTCTGGGCGGTCCGGGTGCAGCCTCTTTGGCTTCCGGGCGCCGGTCTCAGATCAGGTCGGGTTCAGTGCTGCGGGCCGGGTGTAAACTCCGCCCGACACCATCAGCCGCCAAGCAATCCTGGCGAACTTGTTGGCCAACGCGACCGCGACTAGCTTGGGCGGCTTCCGCTCCATGAGCTTGGCCAGCCAGGGCGATGGCTTTGTATGCCCGAGGCGCACATGGCGCAGCAGCGCTGTGGCCCCGACGATCAGCGTTGACCGGATCGATGGATCTCCAGCCTTGGTGATCCCGCCGCGTCTTGATCGACCGCCTGTCGAATGGTCTCGCGGCGTGAGCCCCAGCCAGGCGGCGAAGTCGCGCCCGGAGCCGAAGGTCTCCGCCGGCGGCGCCTTCATGCTCAGCAACGTTGAGCCGATAGGGCCGACGCCGGGAATGGTGGCGATGCGCCGGCTCAGCTCGTCGGCGCGGTGCCACTTCATCAGCTTCGCGTCGATCTCCGCCAGGCGCGCCTCTACCGCGGCGTACTCCTTGGCTTGAAACTGGAAGAGCTCGCGCGCCAGCTCCGGCAGCGAGTCATCTTCGAGGACGCGCGCGATCAGGCCATTGACGTTCTGCCGGCCGGACGGGCCCACAATCCCGAACTCCGCCGCATAA
>NZ_CAMQSF010000013.1 GCF_947036865.1 uncultured Caulobacter sp.
GCGGCGGGGCCCAGCTCGCCCAGCAGGCGGGCGCGGGGCGACAGCAGCGGCAGGTCGCGGCGCACCGCGCCGGCCGCCTCGCCGCGCCACAGGATCGCGCCGTCGGGCGTCAGGGTGAAGGCCTCGTCCGGCTCGCTGGCCAAGAGGCCCAGGCGCCGAGCGATCTCGGGCCCGACCGCGCGCTGGGCGGCGTTGCGCAACGCCCGCTCCTCCAGCGGCGAGGTGCCCTTTTCCGGCGTGAAGGTCACGCCCGACAAATGGCCGACCACGTGGCCCTCGACGGTCACCTCGCCGTCCTGGCCGACGCCGGCATAGAGGGTCTCGCGCTCGCCCAGCTGCTTCATCAGCGCGCTGGTGCGGCGGTCGATGAACCGGGCCATCAGCTTTTCGTGCAGGGTGTCGCTGATCCGGTCCTCCAGCTGGCGGGTCAGGCCCTGCCAGTGGGCGGGATTGGCCACCCAGTCGGGACGGTGGGCGATGTAGCTGAGGGTGCGCACGCCCGACAGGCGCGCGGCCAGGCTGTCGATCTCGCCATCGACGCGGTCCAGGGCCTTGAACTGGCCGTTCACCCAGTCCTCCGGCAGGCGCTTGCGGCCGGTGGTCAGGTCGTCGAACAGGGTGCGCGCCATGCGCTGGTGCTCATCGTCGGTGGTCTTGCGGAAGTCCGGCGTCTGGCAGACCTCCCACAGCCGGATCAGGGCCGAGCGGTCGGTCTTGCAGCGCTTGATCACGTCCTCCTGCTGGGCCAGGGCCCGCAGGGTGCGCTCGTCCAGAGCCTCTTCCGACAGCTTCAACCCGCCCCGTTGCGGGGTCTCGGCCAGGGAGCGCAGCAGGCCGGGCAGCGAGCCGAAGTCGAGGCGCGCGTTGCGCCATTCCGCGGCGACGATCGGCTCGAACGTATGGCTCTCGACGGCCTCGACGAGGTCCTCGTCGATCTCCTCGCAGTCGCCGGTCACCCCGAACGTGCCGTCCCGGGTGTAGCGGCCGGCGCGACCGGCGATCTGGCCCACCTCCTGCGGATAGAGCCAGCGGGTGCGCTTGCCGTCGAACTTGCGCAGGCCCGCGAAGGCCACGTGGTCGACGTCCATGTTCAGGCCCATGCCGATCGCGTCGGTGGCGACCAGAAAGTCGACCTCGCCCGACTGGTAGAGCGCGACCTGGGCGTTGCGGGTGCGGGGGCTGAGGCTCCCCATCACCACGGCCGCGCCGCCCCTCTGGCGACGGATCAGCTCGGCGATCGCATAGACCGCGTCGGTGGAGAAGGCGACGATGGCGCTGCGGCGGGGCAGGCGGGTCAGCTTCTTGGAGCCGGCGTAGGAGAGGTTGGAAAAGCGCTCGCGGCCGATGATCTCGGCGTCGGGCAGCAGGCGGCGCACCAGCGGGGCCATGGTCCCGGCGCCCAGGAACATGGTCTCGTACTTGCCCCGCGCGTGCAGCAGCCGGTGGGTGAAGATGTGGCCGCGCTCGGGATCGGCGACCAACTGGATTTCGTCGACCGCCAGGAACTCGACCTCGCGGGCCAGCGGCATGGCCTCGACTGTGCAGACGAAATAGGCCGCGCGCGGCGGCACGATCTTTTCCTCGCCGGTGATCAGGGCGACGCTGGCCTTGCCGCGCAGCTTGACGATCCGGTCGTAGATCTCGCGCGCCAGCAGGCGCAGCGGCAGGCCGATCATGCCCGAGGCGTGGCCCAGCATCCGCTCGACGGCCAGGTGGGTCTTGCCGGTGTTGGTCGGCCCCAGAACCGCGGTCAGTTTCGAGGGGGCCAGGCCGGTCGAACGGTCGCTCATGGCCCGAAGGTGGGGCGGGAATCGAGGCGGGGCAAGCTCAAGCGCCGCGCGGGCGACCGAAGGGCGGGTCGGCGCGTTGATCTCGCGCCGTCCGCGCTCCGCCGCCCGAAAGGATTCTTCCGCGCCATGACAGAGCCGTCGTCGCCCACCGTGCCGCCGCCCGAGCCGGACGGTCTGACCTCCGCCATGGCCCGCAATATCGAGGCCCTGCGGGACCGGGCCAGGCGCGAGGAGCGGGAGGCCAGCGCCGGGGACAAGCTCGCCGCCGCCGTCACGGCCTTCACCGGCAGCATGACCTTCGTCTATGTCCACCTGGTGATCGTGCTGGCCTGGGTGCTGACCAATTGCGGTCTCCTGCCGGGTGTCCCCCGCTTCGACCCGACCTTCGTCATCCTGGCCACGGCCGCGTCGGTCGAGGCGATCTTTCTGTCGACCTTCGTCCTGATCAGCCAGAACCGCGCCGCACGCACCGCCGATCGCCGCGCCGACCTGGACCTGCAGGTCAATCTGCTGACCGAGCACGAGGTGACGCGGCTGATCGGCCTCGTCGTCGCGATCGCCGCCAAGCTGGACGTGCGGGAGGCGCGCGATCCGACCGTCGACGAGCTGCGGCGCGACATCGCGCCCGAAGCGGTGCTGGACCGGCTGGCGGAGGAAGACGGCCGCTAGCTGGCGCCAAGGCTACTGCCGGAACACCACCTTGCCGTCCACCACGGTCAGCACCGGCTGGGCGGTCAGGATCGCCTTGGGTTCGACCGTCATCAGGTCGCGGTCGAAGGCCGTCACGTCGGCCTTCTTGCCGGCCTCCAGCGTGCCCAGCTCCTTCTCGCGGAACACGGCGTAGGCGGGGGCCAGGGTCAGCATCCTCAGCGCTTCGGCGCGGGTGACGGCCTCCTCCAGGTGCCAGTCGGCGTTGGCGAAGCCGTCCAGGCCGTGGCGATAGACGGCCGCGTAGAACTCGATGCGCGGGTCGCCGACCTCGACCGGGGCGTCCGAGCCCGCGGCCACCACGACCCCGGCGGTCAGGAAATCCTTCCAGCGATAGCCCTCGTGGAGACGGGCCTGGCCCAGGCGGGCCGGCGCGAAATAGAGGTCGCCGATCGCGTGGCTGGGCTGCATCGAGGCGATGACCCCCAGCTTGGCGAAGCGCGGCACGTCGGTGTCGGCGACGATCTGGGCGTGCTCGATCCGCCAGCGCGCCGTCGTGTCGCCCGCCAGCGCCTCCTGGAACCAGTCCAGGGTCATGCGGTTGCCGCGATCGCCGATGGCGTGCATGGCCACCTGCGCCCCGACCGCCTTGGCCTGCTTCATCAAGGCCACGCCCTTGTCGTAGGGCGTCAGCTGCAGGCCCAGGCCCTCGGCGTCGCTATAGGGCTCCAGCAGGGCCGCGCCGCGCGACCCCAGGGCGCCGTCCATATAGAGTTTGATCCCCCGCGTGCGGATCAGGCCCGTGACGTCGGTCTGGGGACCCTTGGCCAGCACCTCGGCCGCGCCGCTGGGGTCCATGTAGTTGTCGACGCGGATATGGAACCGCCCCTGGGCCGCCTCCTCGCGCAGCAGAGCCAGGTCCGGGGCCATGACGCTCATATTGGCCAGACCCGTCCAGCCGCGCGCGGCGTAGAGCTGGCCGGCGGTGTCCAGCGCCTTGCGGATCAGCGCCGCGTCCGGCGGCGGGATGACGTCCTTCACCAGGCTCTGGGCGTGGTCGATCAGCATGCCGTCCGGCTGGCCGTCGGCGCCCTTCAGGATCTTGCCGCCGGCCGGATCGGGCGTCGCGGCCGTGACCCCGGCCTTGGCCAGGGCCGCGCTGGAGGCGACGCTGGCGTGACCGTCCGAGCGGCCCAGCACCACGACCCGTCCCGGCGCGGCGGCGTCCAGATCGGCCTTGTTCGGGAAGCGCTTCTCCGGCCAGTGGGTCTCGATCCAGCCTCGGCCATAGATCGCGCCCTCCGGATGGGCGGCGGCGTAGGCCTTCACCGTCGCCACGAGGTCGGCGACCGAGGTGGTCTTGTCCAGATTGAGCGTCAGTTCGCGCAGGCCGATGCCGGTCAGGTGGGCGTGGGCGTCCACGAAGCCCGGATAGGCGGCCGCGCCCTTGAGGTCGATGTCGGCCGCGTCCTTGGCCGCCTTGGCGCGGGCGGCGGCCAGATCGCCGACGAACAGGATCCTGTCGTCGCGGATCAGCACCGCCTCGGCCGTCGGCTTAGCCTCTACGCCGGTGTGGATCGGGCCGCCATGGATCAGGAGGTTGCCGGCGCGGGCCGAAGTGCCCAGGGCGGTCGACAGCGAGGTCGCGGCCAGCAGGGCGGCGAGGGCGAAACGGCGCACGGGCGATCTCCAGGCAAGGCGAGTTTTCGAAATCGTAAGGGCGGGGCCTCGAAAGTCGCAACAGGGCTGCTAGATTTTCCGCATGACCGCCCAGGGGTTCTCCCTTTTCGATACGATCATCGGCCGCTGCGGCGTCGCCTGGAGCGACCTTGGCCTCGTGGGCGTGCAACTGCCCGAGGCGTCGCCCGGCGCGGCCTGGGCGCGCCTGCGCAAGCGGTTCCCCGAGGCGGCGGAGGCCGACCCGCCCGCCGAGATCGAGCTGATCATCGGCCGCATCCGGGATCTCCTGTCCGGCGGCCGCGACGATCTTTCCGATGTGCCGCTGGCGCTGGAGGGGCAACCGGCCTTCAACCAGCGGGTCTACGAGATCGCCCGCGCCATCCGGCCGGGCCAGACCTCGACCTATGGCGAGGTGGCCAGGGCCATGGGCGAGCCGGGCGCGGCGCGGGCCGTGGGCAAGGCGCTGGGCGAGAATCCCTGGCCGATCGTGGTGCCCTGCCACCGCGTGCTGGCCGCTTCCGGCGGCATGGGCGGTTTCTCGGCCAATGGCGGGACGAACACCAAGGCGCGCCTGCTGACGATCGAGCGCGCCCGAACCAGCGAGACGCCGACCCTGTTCGACCTGGAATTCTCGGTCGCCCCGCCGCGCGGCGTCTAGGGCCTTGCTCAGTCCGTCTCCCCGGCGAATGCCGGGGCCCAGATGGAAGCCCATGGAGGAGGATCCAGGGGGCGCCGCGTCTTTCCAGCCATCCTAAGCGCCTTTCGATCTGGGTCCCGGCATTCGCCGGGAAGATCGGAAATAGCCTTTGGAAAAATCGTCCGCCGACGGCGCTTAACGCGCGGTAACGCTTGGCTGAACAGGGGCGAAACGAATCATGACCGAATCAGCGACGTTCGCCGATTCAGCGTTTGTTCCCTACAAGCTATTGTACCTCAAAGCGCGTTAACCACAAATCGGTTTCATCGACCGCTACTTCGAGGCGGTTTCCTCGACCGGGCACTCGGCCGCGACCCGCCGCGCGGTCAGGCTGCCGGCCAGGGGCATGCCGCTGATGGTCTTGATGTGGATGTCCATCTTGAACCGCTCGGGCGCATAGACCCCCTCGGCGGTCACCGGCGACACGCGGTCCTTCTTGTCGGTCCACGTGCCCCGCAGCTGGATCTTGCCGTCGCGCACCACATTGGTCGTGTAGTCGCAGCGATAGCGCTTGGTGCAGATGCCGCGCGAGAACTGCTCGACATCGGCCGGCTTCAGGCACTTGGTCTCGCTGCTGACCGGGATCGGCCCGATCTTGTAGTCGTACTCCCACTGGCCCGGCAGGATCGTCGCGCTGGCGGCGCGCGCGGCGGGCTGGGCGAGGACGAGGCCCGCGAGGCCCGACGAAAGCGCCAGGACGGAAGCGGCAAGGACGGCGGAACGCATACGACGGATCTCCTGCATGGGCGCTTCCCTATATAGAGCGTTGGATGAACCGTGCTTGAAGGCCGGGGCGCGATCGGGGTTCCGACGGCGGCGCGGGTAATCGGGGCTGGACGCCTTGACTCAAGGGGCGGCCTTCGCCTATATCGCCCGCTCTCGCGCGGCCGGCCTGCCGGAACCGCGTGTCCGAATTCATATCTTAGCGGGCCTGGCTCTCCTCAACAGAGGGCGCGGCTTCGCCCAAGCCAAGGTAACCACCATGTCGCGCCGTTGCGAACTTACCGGTATCGGTCCGATGGTCGGCCACAATGTGAGCCACTCGAACATCAAGACCAAGCGCCGCTTCCTGCCGGCCCTGTCGCCCGCCACGCTCCAGTCGGAGTCGCTGGGCCAGAGCTTCAAGCTGCGCATCAGCAACGCGGCCCTGCGCACGCTCGACTTCAAGGGCGGCCTGGACACCTTCCTGCTGGGCGCCAAGGACGAGCAGCTGTCGCCGCGCGCCCTGAAGATCAAGGCCCAGGTGAAGGCCAAGGCGAAGGCCGCCGCTCAAGCCGCCTGAGGCTGACGGGGTTTCACGTCTGTGAATTCGAAGACCCGCCGGGAGCGATCCCGGCGGGTTTTTCGTTATCGGGCGGGGCTGACCGCGGCGTCGCCGCTTAGACCCTAGCGACTTAGTCGCGCCACATGGCGCGGCCGACTCTGAAGAGAGCGACGCCGGTCGCGATCGGAACGCCGCCGAAGACCGCGACGAGGAGGAGCGCGCTGATCAGGCCTTTGCCCTGGGGTCCGGCCATCATGACAAGCACCGTCGCGCTGCACAGGCCGCAGAGGCCCGCGATCAGGACCCCAACCGCCATCAGGAACGCCCCGAACAGCTTGGCGACGCGCCGACCGATTTCGTCTTGTTCCGCCATCAGTTCGGCTCCTTCCGGCCGCGCCGCAGGCTTTCGTTTCCCGGTGCGCCCGGACGGTAGAAGGTGTTGTAGGTGTCGAATGGAATGATCCGACCGTCGGGCTCCACGAAGTGGACGCACGAGCGCTTCACCGTGCCCAGGTCGAAATTGTAGCGGTCCAGGAACTGGGAGATCACCACCCGAAAGGTGTTCTCATAGGCGATGTCACGCGGGACGGCCGCCTCGGGCAGGCAGCACAGCAGGCTGGCGAGTTTCTCCGACGTATCGGCCTGGGCGGTCGACAGGGACAGCAGATCGAAGATCCCTTTGCGGAGTTCCGGGTAGGCCTCGAAGGTGACGGTGTTGGGCGCGGCCGCGACGAAGAGCTCGCGCGGCAGCATCGCCGTGATCGGCAGGACCTCGCCGCCGTTGCGCAGGCCATAGCCGATGCAGATTTGATCCGGATTGCAGGGCAGGGGGATCAGATCTTCCAGCGCGAAGACGCCCGCCTCCGCGATCCGCCGGCGAACCTCGGTGAGCACGATCCGGTCGCGCTTCGGGTCGAAGCCGTCATTGCGCCCGGCGTCCTGGATCGGCTGGAAGGTGACGCCGCGCACGCATCGCCAGGTGAGCGCGTGACGGACGATGTCCGGGATCTCGCCGTCGTTCAGGCCCTTCTTGAGCGTGACCACGAGGGTCGTCGAGATGTTGTTGCGCTCAAGGGCCTGCAGGGCGTCCTGGCGCACGCGCGTCAGGTCGGCGCCCCGCAGCGCCATCAGCGGCTCGCGCCCGAGGCTGTCGAACTGCAGATAGACCTCGAAGCGCGGCATGAAGGTCGCCAGCCGTTCCGCGAAGCCCGGCTCGCGCGCGATGCGAAGGCCGTTGGTGTTGATCATCAGGTGACGGATGGGCCGCCGCCGCGCCGCCTCCAGGATCTCGAAGAACTGGGGGTGCAGGGTGGGCTCGCCGCCCGAGATTTGCGCCAGATCGGGCTCGCCCTCGGAATCGACCAGGATGTCCAACATGCGCTCGATCTCGGCCAGGGACCGATGGCCCTCGCGCTTGACCGAGGAGTCGGCGAAACAGACGGGGCAAGAGAGATTGCAGGCCTCGTTGACCTCGATGATCGCCAGACACGAATGCTGCTCGTGGTCGGGGCAAAGGCCGCAATCGTAGGGGCAGCCATGATCGGTGCGCGTCTGAACCTTCAGCGGCCGGTCGCCGGGCTTCAGCCAGTCCCGCTGCGATTTCCAATACGAAAGATCATCGGCGATCAGGGTCTTCTGTACGCCGTGCTCGCGACACCGCTTGAGCAGGAAGACGTCATTGTCCTCGGCGATGATCTTGGCCGGAACCAGGGCCAGGCAGGCCTCGCACAGGCTGGTGGTCTGGCCCAGGAACAGATACGGCGCCGCCTTGCGCGCGCTCGCGACGGTCGTAGATCCATCCATAAGCCACCAGCCCCGCGCACAAGACATGGAAGAGATTAAACGGCCCGATCAACTTGGGATAGGGCTTTAGGAATTCCCAGGCGAACCGCTGCGCCCCGTAGGCCATGCACAGGGCGTAGAAGCCGCGCCGCATCGCCCAGTCGTCGCGCCGTGCCAGGCCGACGATATAGGCCGTCAGGAACACCGCCATCGACAGGCTCTCGTAGAGCTGCACGGGATGGCGGGACACGTGGTCGCCGAGGTCGACGCCCCAGGGTAGCCGCGTCGCGACGCCGTAGGTGCCGTCGGCCTTGCCCGCGAAGAAACAGCCGAGGCGTCCGATCACGACCCCCGCCGCGAAGGGGCCCGTGAAGACCCCGCCGGTCGAGCGCCTGATCCCTCTGAAAGCCTTGTAGATCTCGATGGCCGCGATGGCGCCGACCAAAGCCCCGACGACGCTGTGCGACAACGCCGGATCGGGACCGCGCAGACTGTTCATCGACCCGGCGACCCATGCGCCGGGCAGGGCCCCGAGGACGAGCGCCACGAAGTAGCCGCCGTCGATCCGGCCGGCGATCCGCTGCGCCAACGGTTTCAGTCGCCAACGATAGAGCACCACGCTCAGCGCCACGCCCGCCAGCCAGCCGGCGAGATCGAAGGCGACGTGGGCCAACGGCGAGGTGGGGATGGCGATCATGCCAAAGACTTGTTCACGTCGGCTGGAGCGGCGCAATCGGCGGCGGGTACGTCACTTTTCCGGCTGTCGGGCTTTCAACCTCGACGATTTCGAAGACCCGCCGAGGCGTTCGCCTAGCCGAGGCTGCAATGGAGGCTGCATTGGAGCCCGGCCGTCTCATAGGTGGTCTCGATCCGGCCGCCCGGGAGCGCGCCGATGGCCTGTTGGAGCATCCGGGAGCCAAAACCCATCTTTTCGGGCGGGCGCACGGCGGGACCGCCACGCTCTTGCCAACTGAGCGAGAGTTGATCGTCATCGACTGTCCAACCGATGCGGACGCGACCGCCGCCCTTGAGCGCGCCATACTTCGTGGCGTTGGTGCAGAGCTCGTGCACGGCCATCGAGATCGCGAGGGCAATGCGCGAGGAGACCTGCACATTATCGCCGGAAATCTCGAAGCGATCAGCAACGTGCGGCCCACAGGTGCGCCGAATGACGTCCTCAAGCTGGGCTTCCGCCCAGTACCCTTCTGACAATAGGTCATGGGCGCTGGCCAGGGCGACGAGGCGATCCTCGAAGCTCCGATACGCGTCCTCGGCGACGTCGATGCCCCGAAAGGCGTTGCGCGCCATGGACTGGACGATGGTGAGCGTGTTCTTGACGCGATGGTTCAGCTCGTTGACGAGTAGTTCCAAATGTTCTTGAGCCTTGCGCTCGCGGGTGACGTCGACCCCGACGCCGACCAGGCCTATCACTTGTCCGAAATCGTCGGTGATCGGTGTCTTCGTCGCGCGAACGACGGCCGTCCCGGCCTCGGTCGTATAGACTTCTTCTAGGGTCTCGCTGGCGCCCGAGGCCATGATCCGCTCGTCATTGGCATGGATGGCGGCGGCTTCGTCGGGGTCGTGGTGCCATTCGAACTCGGTTCGCCCGACGATCTCGGACCAGGGTCGCGCGATCGAGCTGACGACCGCGCTGTTGGCGTACAGCAAACGTCCTTCGCGATCCTTCACGAAGAG
Organism: uncultured Caulobacter sp.; assembly: GCF_947036865.1. Classification (GTDB taxonomy): domain Bacteria; phylum Pseudomonadota; class Alphaproteobacteria; order Caulobacterales; family Caulobacteraceae; genus Caulobacter. Next base: position 9,557 of record NZ_CAMQSF010000013.1, read on the forward strand.
GTAGTCCGGCGTCACGTCGCCCAGCTTGCGCAACAGCGCCGTCTCGAGCTGCGCCTGTCGTTCGGCCGCCCGCCAGTCCGAGACATCCTGTGCTATCGCGACCGCCGAGACCGTGGCCCCGTTCGCGTCGAGCAAGGGCACCGCCGACACGAGCATGTAGCCCATGGAGCCATCGAACCGCTGAAATCTGAGCTCCTCGACCGGCTGGGGCTGGCCCGAAAGCACCGCCCTCGCCAACGGCCAGTCGGCGTCGGCGATGCGCTCGCCGGTCGACGCCGACCAGGCGACGTACTTGTTCCAGGCGGCCGCGTCCGGAAGCTCCTGCCGCCCGCGCCACATGTCGTTGAGGGTCTTGTTGACGTAGGTGGCCTCGCGCGCGGTGTTCGTCAGCATCAAGCCGGTGGGTAGAGCATCGAGAAAGGCCTGGATTCCCCCCGATCGCACATCCTGACCTGGAAAGACGCTGGAGAGCACCGCGAGCCTCTGCGCGTCTTCGGCGGCTTCCCGCGCTTCGACAAGCTCGGTGACGTCGATATTGAGGCCGACCACCTTGGCCGGCCGTCCAGCCTCGTCCTTGAGCACGCGGCCTCGATCACGGACGTGACGCACCCGGCTGTCCGGCAAGACCACGCGAAAACCTTGATCGATCGACGCGCCCTGGGCGATGGCCCTCTCGGCGACGGACGCGACGCGCGTTCGATCCTCGGGGTGTATGGTCGCCAGCCAGGTTTCGATGGTCGGCGCGTCGCCTGGTTCGAAGCCGTATAGCGCTCGCGTGGAAGCCGACCATTCAAGCGTGCCAGACGCGGGGTCGAAGCTGTACGCGCAGACGCCGGCGGCCTCGTGCGCGAGCTCCAACCATTGGCGAGATTCGGCGAGCTCGGCTTCGACGCGGCGGCGCTCGCGGATATCCTCCAGAAGCATCGACAACAGGCCGGTGTCGGGATCAGCGGTTCCTGACAGCCGATGCGCCATCGCTTGCAGGCGGTCCTCGATCTCCGTCGCGCGCGAGGTCGGCTCTAAGGACATTGGGTTTCCTCAATCCAACGCTGCTCGGCGCCAACCTGCGCTTAAATACGGGGTTCTGCAAACCTTCGGCGCGGCGGCGCCCGGAAGGCGCTCGGCGACGGCGGTCAGCCGGGCGACCGGGAGTCAAGTGTTCCGGCAGGCCACGCGGCGGGGCTCCCCTCCACCCCACAAAGCAAAACCCGCCGCGACCTATGCCGCGGCGGGTTTGGAAAGCTTGGTACTTGAGGTCTGCGCTTTAGCGCGAGACGACGGCGCCCGTGGCCGGGTTGGCGGCGTTGTAGGCGGTCAGGGCCGGGCTGTTGAGCTTGGCGACGGCGTCGTTGACCGAGGCGCGGATGCAGGCCGGGTACAGGTAGCCGGCCATGGCTTCGCCGCGGACGTCCTTCCAGCACACCGTCGAGGCGGCCTTGACGATGTCGGCGCGGACTTCGGCGGCCGGCTTGCCGGCGACCTGAACGCGCATTTCGGCGGCCGAGGCCGGAGCGGCGGCGGCGAGAACGATGGCCGAGGCGGCCAGAACGATGGAGCGGATCATCTCGATGTTCCGAAAGGGGGTTGGGATCAACCACCTCCAGACGCGTTCCTCTGACGGCCCGTCCCCGGTCTAGTCGCCTGTGGGACCGTCAGAACGCGTATAGCAACGTTCTTGTAGGTTATCAACGATTATATTGCACTGCACTCAAAGCTGAGCGGCATGACTGTTTCGCGCGCGAAAGACGCGTGTCGATGACGAAAAAGCCCGCGAAACCTCGGTCTCGCGGGTTTTCCATGGTCGTCCGGCGTCCGCTTAGCGGGTGGCGATCTTGACGAAGTAGGTGCTGCGCGCCTGGGCCCGGTCATAGGCCTTCAGGTTGCGGCTGCCGGTGCGGATCACCGCGTCGCGCGTGACTTCGCGCACGCAATAGGTCGAGAGGTCGGCGGCGTAGGGGTTGCCGGCCAGGTCTTCCTGGCAGAGGCGCTTGGCGGCCTGGACGATGTCGGCGTGGACGTCCGGCGTGGCGCGGCCGGCGACCTTGACGACGATGTCCTCGGCGCTGGCCGAGGTGGCGGCGGCGGTGGCCATCAGGGCGGAGATGGCGATGACGAGCAGACGGATCATGGTGATGGTCCCGGAAAGGAGGTTGGGTTCAACCGCCTCCCGGCGCGTTCCTCTGACGGCCCCGGGATCTCGCCTCGTCGTCCGTCGGAATCATCTATGCCTGACACCGGTGTCTGCCGCAAGCGCGAAGTCACTTTTGGTGACGAAAAAGTCAATTAGATCAGATGGTTGTCAACGAAACCGTATCGTCGGAAACGAAACGGCTTAGCGCTTGCGAGATGGCTTCTTGCGCGTCGGCTTGGGCGGCAGGGGCGGAGGCGCGGGCGGGGCGACCCAATCGAAGGCCACCAGCAGGGTCTGCTGGCTTCCCGGCGCGCCATCGTCGGTGACCAGATAGAGGCGCGTGCCGCCGTTGGGCGAGCGCGTCAGGGCCAGGCCCTCGAAATTGCCGTGAACCAGCGAGCCGTCCAGGCGCAGCGTCGCCGTCGTCCGCTGGCGCGCCGCCGGCAGGGTCGGGTCGGAGATGAACCGCACCACCGCGCGCCAGCCGCGGATCGGGTCGTAGCCTCGGTGGAGGGTCGCCACGGCCGGCCCGGCGAACGGCGCGAAGGCGGTCAGGCCCCAGGTGAAGTCTGGGCCCGACTGGGGCGGCAGGGCCTTGCAGTCGGCCGACAGCCGGCACAGCCACACCTCGCCCTCCTCGCCGCCCACCAGATAGGTGTCGGGCCCGGCGGCGGGATAGGCGGCCAGCGCCTCCATGCCCTCGTTGTCCGGAAACACCGTGGCGGGCTTGGGAGCGGCGCGCGGCGTTCCCCAGGCGCCGTTCGCGCCGGCCGGATAGAGCCAGATGCGGTGGTCGCGCTCGAAGCTGACCAGGCGCTCGCCGCTCGGCAGCATGGCCAGGCCCTCGGCGTCGCCTTGCTGCTTGCCTTGCAGCGCCTGGCCGTCGAGGCCGATCAGCGGCCGCAGCTTGCCGTCGGTGACGCCGACGAGGCGGCCGGCGGCGTCCAGCTGGATCCTGGCCTCGAACAGGTCGCCCTCGTCGGTGATCGCGGTCAGCTGGCCGTCCGCGCCGACGGCGAGGTCGGACAGGCCGTGCAGCCGACTGGTCGTCGGGCTGGTCAGCGCCAGGCCGCCGGCATAGGTGAAGCCGCCGTCCACGGTCGTCCGGGCCGGATTGGACGCGTCCAGCGGCACGGGCGTGGCGACGACCTCGATCTCCGGACCGGCCTTGACGGGCGCGGCCGGCGTTGCGACGACCGGCGGCGGCTTGCGCGGCGTGCATTGGGTGGCGACGCTGCCCAGGCCGCCGATCATCGACAGGACGAGGACCGAGCGGAGCCCGATCACGCCGGGACTTTCCCGGCCTTGGCCGCCTGGGGCGTGACGACCGGCGGCGGGGCCAAGAGGCCGCGCGTGCGGGTCACGGCGCGGGGCTCTTCCTCGAACAGGGCCGCCAGCTGCTCGACCAGCACGCCGCCCAGCTGCTCGACGTCGACGATGGTCACCGCGCGGCGATAGTAGCGCGTCACGTCGTGGCCGATGCCAATGGCGATCAGCTCCACCGGGCTCTTGCCCTCGATCTCGCCGATGACCTGGCGCAAGTGACGCTCCAGATAGTGGCCTGAATTGACGCTGAGGGTGCTGTCGTCCACCGGCGCGCCGTCCGAGATCACCATCAGAATGCGGCGCTGTTCGGGCCGGGCGATGATCCGCTGGTGGGCCCACATCAGGGCCTCGCCGTCGATGTTCTCCTTCAGGAGGCCCTCGCGCATCATCAGGCCGAGGTTCTTGCGGGCCCGGCGCCAGGGCGCGTCGGCGGCCTTGTAGATGATGTGACGCAGGTCGTTCAGGCGGCCGGGCGCGGCGGGCTTGCCGGCCTTGATCCACTCGTCGCGGCTGGTCCCGCCCTTCCAGGCGCGGGTGGTGAAGCCCAGCACCTCGGTCTTGACCCCGCAGCGCTCCAGGGTGCGCGCGAGAATGTCGGCGCAGATCGCCGCCACCATGATCGGTCGGCCGCGCATCGAGCCGGAATTGTCGATCAGCAGGGTCACGACCGTGTCGCGGAACTCCTGGTCCTCTTCCTGCTTGAAGGACAGCGGCGCGGTCGGGTCGATGATCACCCGCGTCAGGCGGGCGACGTCCAGCATCCCCTCCTCGAGATCGAAGGTCCAGGCGCGGTTCTGCTGGGCCAGGAGGCGGCGCTGCAGCTTGTTGGCCAGGCGCGAGACGACGCTGGAGAGGGCGGTCAGCTGCTGGTCGAGATAGGCCCGCAGCCGGGTCAATTCCTCGGCGTCGCACAGGTCCTCGGCGTCGATCACCTCGTCGTGGGCGGTGGTGAAGATCTTGTAGAGCGGCTCGCCGCCTTGCGAGGCGCTGGTGTCGGGGCGGGCGGGCTTGGCGCCGTCGCCCATCTCGGGCGGCTCGTCGCTCTCCTCGGGCTCGCCGTCCTGGTCCGACTGGACCATTTCCTCGTCGCCGGCCTCGCTCTCGCGGTCCGAGGCCTCGCTCTCCTGCGGCGACGAGCCCTCGGGCTGCTCGCCTTCGCCCTCGCCCTGGTCCTCGTCGGAATTTTCGGTCGGCGCGTCGTCCTCGCCCTGGTCCTCGTCGGCGCTCTCGGTCGCGTCGGCCATCTCCTCGCCGAGGTCGAGGTCGCGCAGGATCTCGCGGGTCACGCGGGCGAAGGCGGCCTGGTCGTCGATGGCGGCGGCCAGACGGTCGAGGTCCTTGCCGGCCTTCATCTCGATGTCGTTGCGCAGGATGTCGACCAGGGCCTTGGCGCCGTCGGGCGGGGCGTCGCCGGTCAGGCGCTCGCGCACCATCAGGCCCAGGATCTCGGCCATCGGGGCGGACTGGCGGTCGGTGGCGACGGCGCGGGTCAGGCCCTGCTTTTCCAGGCGGGCCTCAAGCGCGGCGGTCAGATTGGCGCGGACGCCGCCCAGGGCGTTGGCGCCGATCGCCTCCAGCCGGGCCTGCTCGATCGACTCGAACGCCGCCTGGCCGTCGGGCGAGGCGGGGCGCGCCTTGGCGTGGGCGACCGCGTCGTGGTGGGCCAGGCGCAGGGCCATCTGGTCGGCCAGGCCCCGGATGCGCGCGGCCTCCTTGCCCGACAGGTCGCGGGGCGGATGCGGCAGCACCGCGCGCTTGCCCAGGAGCTGCGGGCCGTCGCCCGAGAACACGACCTCGAGGTCCGGGGTCTCGGCCAGCGAACGGGCCGCGTGGGCCAGGGCGCGTTTGAAGGGTTCGGTCGGGCTTTCGGGCTTGGAGGCCATGGCTTCGAGTTAGCGGCGACCGGGGGCGAAAACAAGGAACGGCGTGCGCGGACGCCGCGTTGAATGCGCCACGGCGCCGCTCGCGCGCTCAGCCAAGGATACGCCAATGCTCAAATGGGCCATCATCCTCGCCATCGTCGCCCTGATCGCCGGGGCGCTGGGCTTCACCGGCGTCGCCGGCGCGGCCGCCGGCATCGCCAAGATCCTGTTCTTCCTGTTCCTGATCGGCTTCATCGTCGTCGGCCTGCTGGGCGTGACGGTGTTCAAGGCCGCGACGGGACCGAAGTAGCAAACGAGCGCGCCGCTCCCGGGGCGGAAGCGGCGCGCCGCGATCATTTCGCCGCGTAGGCCTTGGCCTGGCGGCCGGCCAGAGCGACCAGGTCGCCCATGGTCAGGTTCACGTCGATCAGGTGCAGGCCCCAGTCCTTGAGCACCGCGCCGCCCACGACCACGTCGCCGGTGATCTCGTCGGTGCGCGGATCGGCCGGGTCGGCGTTCACCTTGACCGACAGATAGGTGAAGTCGCCGGCGCTGGCGCATTTGGCCGAGATCAGGCCAGGCAGCGACACGAACGGCGTCGAGACGGTGACGCCCGTCGCGAACGGCTTGGGCGCGGCGCTCGACGCGAAGGGCTTGGCGCCGAGATACGACCGCAGCGGCGTCTCGTCGGTCGAGGCCTTGCCGGCCAGCAAGGCGGCTGGGTTCACGCAGCCGGCTCGGCGGCCCTGCTCGTCGGTCTTGCCGAACCGGCTGTTGGCCGGCGGCGGGCTGGTCTCGCGGAACGAGACATAGGTCACCAGGCAGCCGGCCTGATCGGCCTTGGCGCACAGCGGGATCGAGCCGTACTTGCCGTCGACCACCGGCGTGTTCATGCCCAGCACATAGGCCGCGATCATCCGCTTCTGGGCCGGCTTGCCATCGACCTCGTTCTTCAGCAGCTCCAGCAGCACCCGCGAGCCCTGGCTGTGGCCGATCAGGATGACGCCGCGGCCCTTGTTCTCGTGCGCCAGATACCAGGCCCAGGCGTCGCGGACGTCGCCATAGGCGAGGGCGGCATTGCCCGGCGAGGGCATGCCCATCATCACCGCGCGCAAGGCGGTCAGCGTCACCTGGCGGTACATCGGCGCGTAGACCCGGCATTGGCCGGCGAAGCGGGCCAGCTGCTGCTCGACCACGCCGCGCTCGGCGGCCGTGACGGTCATGTCGCTGTTGCCGGTCGGCTGGACCGAGACGGTCGGATAGACATAGAAGCAGTCGAAGCCGGGATCGGCGGCGGGCTTGAAGGTCTCGATGGAGGTCTTGCCATCGGCCTGGACCACGGTGGTGGTCTGATCGACGGCGCAGGCGTCCTGCCGGCCGGGCAGGCACAGCCAGGACTCGGTCTTGCCGTAGTCGTTGGCGGCCGGCGCCGGCGTCTGGGCGCTCGCGACGCCGGCCAGGGTCAGGCTGGCCGTCAGGCCCAGCGCGGCCAGGATCGTCTTCATGGTCTCCCCTCCCTCAAACGCTCGTTTGGGGCGGAGCATGCCCACAAAGCCGGCCGCCCGCCAAGGGCCTTGGCGCCGGCCTTGCGGCGCGAAGGACGCTTGTCCCAGTTCGGGACGTCCTGTGTTCGCATCGAGGTCGGCCATGAGCCTCAAAACCCTGCTCGGCGCCGCCTTGGCCGCCCTTGTCGCCAGTGTGACGGCCGCTTCGCCCGTCCTGGCCGACGGCTTCCCCGGCGCCCCCGTCCGCCACGCGCCCGCGCCGAAACGGGCCAAGCCGAGGGTGAAGGTCGTCTATGTCGATCGGCCGGTCGTGGTGGAAAAGCGCGTGCCGGTCTATGTCGACCACCCGGTGGAGCGGATCGTCGAGAAGCGCGTCGAGGTTCCGGTCGAGAAGATCGTCGAGAAGCCGGTCTATATCGACCGGCCCGCGCCGGCTCCCGCGCCAAGCCCGGCGCCGCCGCCGCCGCCGCAACCGGGGCCCTGTCATTCGGGCTGCGATCAAGGCGGAGAGGTCGTGGAGAAGATCGTCCAGGTGCCGATCTATGTCTATGTCGACCGTCCGGTCTATGTGCCCGTTCGCGAAGCGCCGGCCTGTCCCGACGCCTGCGGCTATGACGCGCGGCCGGCGCCAAGCTGCGATGTCTGCGGCGTCTCCCGCGACGATCGTTACCAGGAGCAGTACCGATACGACGAGAGCGCCACGTGGTCGCGGTCACGCTACCGCTCGGGCGGCGGCTGGAACCCGGACTATGTCGAGCCGCCCCCGCTGCCGATGGGCTACATCGGCGCGCAGTCGGGCGGACGCGGCGGCGGCTATGGCGGCCCTGGCCTGACGGGCGGCGGCTGGAGCGGCGGCTACGCCCGCGGGAGCGCTTCAAGCTCGGCGTCCGCCTCGGCCTCGGCCTCGGCGTCCAGCTCGATCCACATCGGCGGCGGCTATCATGGCGGCGGGGGCGGCTGCGGCGGCTGCGGCGGCGGCAAGTCCCACTAGGTCAGAGCGACAGCCACCGGCGGGGGTTCTTGTCGCCCAGGGCCCGCGCCTCTCCGGGCTTGAGGCCAAGCTCGCGCATGCGGTAGGCGACGATCTCGCGCAGGGCCTCGACGGGCTCCTGGCCGCCGACGGGGCTCGAAGCCACGGAGCCCGCGTTCATCGCCAGGTCCACGGCCGCCCACTCGGCCTGGGCCCGGTCGGCCTTGCCGACGGCGAAGTAGTGGCGGACGGGCGCGCGCTCGCCCGGGACCTCGACCATGACGCCGATGACCCAGCCTTGAACGATCAGATCGGCGTCGGGGCGCTGGCGGAACATCCGCCGCATGTAGCCTCGCGCGCCGCCGGGCGAAAGGGTCAGCCGATCAGCTGGAACGCCGCCTGACTGACCAGGCCCAGCGCCAGCCAGGCCGACAGGCCGATCACGACCAGCACCGACCTCGGCGTCCGCCGCCGACGATGGTTGGGAAGGATACGCACGAACGACATCACCGCCTCCATGCTCAAGGTCTCGCGAAAGCGTTAACGCGACCGTGGCCGGGCGCACGCCGGGCGATGTCAAAAACCGGCGAAAAAGTGTCGGGGCGCCCGCGCGACGCACGAAAAAGGGCGGAGCCTCGCGGCTCCGCCCTCATCCGTTTCAGCTTTCGGACTTGATGGACTTCTTAGAAGTCCATGTCGCCGCTCTGGATCGGCCTGGCCGATCCAGATCTCTTTGGAGAATGGGCGACTGTATGGACTTCCTTAGAAGTCCATGTCGCCCATGCCGCCCGGCGCGGCCGGAGCCGACTTCTTCGGAGCCTCGACGATCGCGGCTTCCGTGGTGATCATCAGACCGGCCACCGAAGCGGCGTTCTGCAGGGCGGTGCGGACCACCTTGGCCGGGTCGATGACGCCGTCGGCGACCAGGTCGACATACTGCTCGGTCTGGGCGTTGAAGCCGAACGAGCTGCTGTCGCTTTCCAGGATCTTGCCGACCACGATCGAGCCTTCGACGCCGGCGTTCTCGGCGATCTGGCGGATCGGCGACTGCAGGGCGCGGCGCACGATGGCGATGCCGGCCGTCTGGTCGTCGTTGTCGCCGGTCACGCCCGCCAGGGCCTTCGAGGCCTTCAGCAGGGCCGTGCCGCCGCCCGGGACGATGCCTTCATCGGCGGCCGCGCGGGTAGCGTTCAGGGCGTCGTCGACGCGGTCCTTCTTTTCCTTCACCTCGACTTCGGTCGAGCCGCCGACGCGGATGACCGCGACGCCGCCGGCCAGCTTGGCCAGACGCTCTTGCAGCTTTTCCTTGTCGTAGTCCGAGGTGGTGTCCTCGATCTGGCGCTTGATCTGGGCGATGCGGGCCTCGATGTCGGCCTTCTCGCCAATGCCGTCGACGATCGTGGTGTCGTCCTTGGTGATCGAGACCTTCTTGGCGCGGCCCAGCATGTCGAGCGAGACGTTCTCGAGCTTGATGCCGAGGTCTTCGCTGACGACTTGAGCGCCGGTCAGGATGGCGATGTCTTCCAGCATGGCCTTGCGGCGGTCGCCGAAGCCCGGAGCCTTGACGGCGGCGACGCGCAGGCCGCCGCGCAGCTTGTTGACGACCAGCGTGGCCAGGGCCTCGCCTTCGACGTCCTCGGCGATGATCAGCAGCGGACGGCCCGACTGGACGACGGCTTCCAGCACCGGCAGCAGCGGCTGCAGCGACGACAGCTTCTTTTCGAACAGGAGGATCAGCGGCTCTTCCAGCTGAACTTCCATCTTGTCGGCGTTGGTGATGAAGTACGGCGACAGGTAGCCGCGGTCGAACTGCATGCCTTCGACGACGTCGAGTTCGGTCTCGGCGGTCTTGGCTTCTTCGACGGTGATGACGCCTTCGTTGCCGACCTTGTCCATGGCCTTGGCGATCATCTCGCCGACTTCCTTGTCGCCGTTGGCCGAGATGGTGCCGACCTGGGCGATTTCGGCGTTGGTCGTGACCTTCTTCGACGAGGCCTTGATGTCCTCGACGGCGATGGCGACGGCCTTGTCGATGCCACGCTTCAGGTCCATCGGGTTCATGCCGGCGGCGACCGACTTCAGGCCTTCTTGCACGATGGCTTGGGCCAGGACCGTGGCGGTCGTGGTGCCGTCGCCGGCCTTGTCGTTGGTCTTGCTGGCGACTTCACGGATCATCTGAGCGCCGAGGTTCTCGAACTTGTCGGCCAGTTCGATTTCCTTGGCGACCGAGACGCCGTCCTTGGTCGTGCGCGGGGCGCCGAACGACTTTTCGATGACGACGTTGCGGCCCTTCGGGCCCAGGGTGACCTTCACCGCGTTGGCGAGGACGTTGACGCCGCGCAGCATCTTGTCGCGCGCGTCGGAGGAGAAATAGACGTCTTTGGCGGCCATTTTAGGTGCCTTTCTGGAATGAGGTTAGGGGGAGAAAGCGCTCGGGAGCGGGAGGCCTTAGGCCTCGACCACGCCCAGGACGTCGCTTTCCTTCATGATCAGCAGGTCCTGACCGTCGACCTTGACTTCGGTGCCCGACCACTTGCCGAACAGGATGCGGTCGCCGGCCTTGACGTCCAGGGCGACGACGTCGCCCTTGTCGTTACGCGCGCCGGGGCCGACGGCGACGACTTCGCCTTCCTGCGGCTTTTCCTTGGCGGTGTCGGGGATGATGATCCCGCCCTTGGTCTTGGTTTCTTCTTCGACGCGCTTCACGAGGACGCGGTCGCCCAGGGGACGAAACTTCATTCTGGTTCTCCGTCGGAACGGTTTAATAATGGCTTCGTCGACCGAGGAGGCGCTGCTGTTAGCAGTCGCTCCCTTCGAGTGCCAACGACGCCGGTGAGTTAGGCAGTGGCTCGAAGGGAGTCAAGAACGGCGCCGGCGAACTTTTTTCGAAATACGCCAAGGGGAGGCATCGATGTTCGACCACATGGGTTTGGGGACGGCTGATTTCCAGCGCTCGACGGCGTTCTACGACGCCGCCCTGGCGCCGCTGGGCGTCCGACAGCTCTATGTCGTTCCCAAGGCCTTCACGAACGGCGTGGACGTGGTCGGCTACGGTCGAGAGCGCCCGATGTTCTGGGTGAGCGGCGACAACGCCACGCGCGGCAGGCTGCATGTCGCGTTCGCGGCCGAGACCCGCGCCCAGGTCGACGCCTTTTACGACGCCGCGCTGCGCGCCGGCGGAAAAGACAATGGGGCGCCTGGACTTCGCCCACATTACGATCCGGACTATTACGGCGCGTTCGTTCTGGATCCGGACGGTTTCAACGTCGAGGCCGTCTGTCGGTCGCCGGAGTAGGGAAAACCATGTCGAGCTATGTCCTGTCCTTGTTCCTGGCGGTGGTGGCCTGCGTCATCGGCGGGGCGCTGGGCGGCATGATCCTGGCGCGGCCGCAGACGATGCTGGGTCTGGCGGGTCTGGCCGACGAGGACACGCCCAAGCCGCCGCTGTTCGCCGAGGGCCGGGCGATGGGCGGCGTGCTGATCGCCTCGCACGGGGTGGCGGCGCTGTATCTGGGCTATCAGCCGAGGATCGGCGCGGCCATGGCGCTCGCCTTGGCGGTCGCCTGGCTGGGGGCGGCGGCGGGCCGAGCGCTCTCGGCGGCGCTGGACGGCGAGGCGGGGCGCTTCAACGCCGGATCGATGGTCTTCAACGCCCTGATCGGGATCACGCTCAGCCTGCCGTTTTTCCAAGTCGGCCGTGTTCTGCTGCGCGGCGCGGCGTTGGCCTAATTTCCGCCGCAAGGTCCCGCTCTAGCTCTCCCGGAGATTGTGGGAGAGAGGCATGACGGCTTCACGGCGAGATTTGATCGGCGGCGCCTTGGCGGCCGCCATCGCGGCCGGCGCGGCGCGGGCGGACGACGGGAGCAAGCCGCCCGTGGTCTACAAGGACCCGACGCCACGCGCCGACATCCTCGACACGCCCGCGCTGAAGAGAAACATCCTGGCGCTGAGCTTCAAGCAACCGCCGGCCGGCCTAACCGTCCCCCGCGTCAAGGTCGAGGGCGCTTCCGGCCTCCGCGATCTTCGATTCCAGCCCGGCCTGACCCTGTTGTCGCTATGGGCGCCCTGGTGCGCGCCTTGCCTGGTGGAATTGAGGGATCTGGCGGCGCGGCGACGGCTCTTTGAAGGCAAGCGTTTTCGCATGCTGCCTGTGCTGACGGGGCCGCGGGGCGAGATCTCCCTGGGCGAAGCGCGCGCCGCGCTCGCCAAGGTCGGCGCGGAGACGATGGAGGTGACGATCGACCGTTCGCCGGGGTCGCGCGTCCTGCTCGAGACGCTCGCCCTACGCGAAAGGCCCGGCGGCTCCGGCTTGGGCGGCAACCTGCCCTGTAATCTGTTGGTCGACGAAGAGGGTCGGGTGCTGGCCCGGCAGTTCGGCGCGCCGCTAGACCTCAAGCTCGAGCCCGGTCAACTGCCGACGGCGGAGATGCGGGCCAACGCCCGCACCCGGTGGGCCGGCGCCGAAGGCGAGGCGCTGCTGGGCGCCCTACAACGCGGCGAGGTGGCCGGCGCGCCCGCCCCCCGCCTCGTGGGCTAGCAGCCAGCGCTTGCGCTCCATCCCACCGCCGTAGCCGGTCAGCGCCCCGTTCAGGCCGATCACCCGGTGACAGGGCGCGACGAGGCTCAAGGGGTTCGCCCCGTTGGCTTGGCCGGCGGCGCGGATCGCGTTCGGACGCCCGGCCCGCCGCGCGAGCTCGGAATAGGTGATCGTCTGGCCGGCGGGAATCCGCGTCAGCGCGGTCCACACCGCGATCTGAAACGCCGTCCCGTTCGTCGCCCAGGGGACGGCGGCGAGCGCCGCGAACGCGCCCTCGAAATAGGCCTCGAGCGCCCGGCGGACCGCGACCGGCGCGGCGCCCGGCTCCGGGCGTAGCGCGCCGTAGTGGGTCCTGAGCAGGCGATCCAACCGGTGCTCGTGGTCATGGAAATCCAGCGCCCTCAGGACGCCGGCCTCGTCGCTGACGAGCAGCACCTCGCCGATCGGCGAAGGCGCGCGGTCGAGGACGAGGCGGGCGGGACGACTCATGCGGCGATGGTCGCCGGTCGAGGCCAGGCTGTCCGCCCGGAATTTGCGGTTTGTCTAGTGAATCCCTCCCCCTCGATGGGGGAGGGGCAGGGGTGGGGGTGACCACGGTGGTTGATGCGGCGCGACGCCGCCAACTCAGCGATCACCCCCATCCCCGACCCTTCTCCCGCAAGGGGAGAAGGAGCCTACCGGATCCCCGGCACGTGCAGGGCGGCTTCCTTGTCGGCCTTCTGCTTGTAGGCGAGGTCGCCGTACTTGGACATTTCCATGCGGGCGATGGTGCGGCAGTGGACCTCGTCCGGACCGTCGGCCAGGCGCAGGGTGCGAATGCCGGCATAGGCCTTGGCCAGGCCGTAGTCGGTGGTGACCCCGCCGCCGCCGTGCGCCTGGATGGCGTCGTCGATGACCTTCAGGGCCAGGCGCGGGGCGGCGACCTTGATCATCGCGATTTCCAGGCGGGCCGACTTGTTGCCGGCCTTGTCCATCATGTCGGCGGCCTTCAGGCAGAGCAGGCGGCACATCTCGATGTCGATGCGGGCCTCGGCGATGCGCTGCTCCCAGACCGAGTGGTCGGAGATGTACTTGCCGAACGCCTTCCGGGTCATCAGGCGCTTGACCATCTTTTCCAGCGCGACTTCCGCCGTGCCGATGGTGCGCATGCAGTGGTGGATGCGGCCGGGGCCCAGGCGCCCCTGGGCGATCTCGAAGCCGCGGCCCTCGCCCAGCAGCAGCGCGTCCTCGATCGGCACGCGCACGTCCTTCAGCACCACCTCGGCGTGACCGTGCGGGGCGTCGTCATAGCCGAACACCGGCAGCATGCGGACGACCTCGATGCCCGGGGCGTCCAGCGGCACCAGGACCTGGCTCTGCTGGCTGTGGGTCGAGGCGGTCGGATCGGTCTTGCCCATCACGATCGCCACCTTGCAGCGCGGATCGCCGACGCCCGAGCTCCACCACTTGCGGCCGTTGATCACATAGTGGTCGCCGTCGCGCTCGATGCGGGTCTCGATATTGGTGGCGTCCGAGCTGGCCACCGCCGGCTCGGTCATCAGGAAGGCCGAGCGGATCTCGCCGTTCATCAGCGGGCGCAGCCAGCGCTCCTTCTGCGCCAGCGTGCCGTAGCGCATCAGCACTTCCATGTTGCCGGTGTCGGGCGCCGAGCAGTTGAACACTTCCGAGGCGAAGCCGACCTTGCCCATCTGCTCGGCGATCAGGCTGTATTCGAGGTTCGTCAGCTGCTCGCCCTCGAACTCGAAGGTGTCGTCGACATGGGTCTGGCCGCTGTGCGGCGGCATGAAGAAGTTCCACAGGCCGGCGGCCTTGGCCTTCTTCTTCAGGTCCTCGACGACCTGAACGACCTTCCAGCGCTCGGCCCCCAGCACGTTCATCTCGGCCTCGTAGGCCGGGACGGCCGGATAGATGTGCTCGTCCATGAACGCGACGACGCGATCCATGAACAGGCGTTGCTTGGGGGAGATGTCGAAGTCCATGGCCGTTCCCTCTGCCCGCTTATCGGTGTGTCAAACAGTTGTTTGAAGTGGTTGTAACACCGCCTTGACGCGAGGGGCAAGCGGGCAGAGGCGCGTAAGGACAAGCAATCGGCGCGGGAGCGGGTTGTCATGGCGCGGGTCCTGTCCGAAAACAGCCCCATGCTGACCTTGACCGCCGACACCCTCCAGGGCCGCTATGTCCGGCTCGAACCGATCACCGTCGACCATCGCGACGAACTGAAGGGGGCGATCGACTGTGATCCCGAAAGCTGGGAGATCATGTCGGTCAACGGCTGCGGCGAGGGCTTCGAGGACTTCTGGGGCGCGCTGCAGGGCGAGACCGACCGGGGCGAACGGATCGGTTTCGCGATCCGCCGCCAGTCCGACGGCAAGGTGGTCGGTACGTCCAGCTACCTGAACATCCGCCGGCTGCACGGCGGGCTGGAGATCGGCGCGACCTTCCTCAATCCCGAAGCGCGCTCGGGTCCGGTGAATCCGGAGAGCAAGCGCCTGCTGCTGGCGCACGCCTTCGACGGCGGCGCGATCCGGGTCGAGTTCGTCACCGACGTGCGCAACGCCCGCAGCCAGGCCGCCATCCTCAAGCTCGGCGCGACCAAGGAAGGCGTGCTGCGCAATCACAAGGTCACCTGGACCGGCCATATCCGCGACACGGCGGTGTTCTCGATCACCGACTACGACTGGCCGGCCGTGCGCGAGCGGCTGGAGTTCCGGCTCAGCGAGACCTTCGCCTGACGTCCGCGGCATTCGGACGCGGGCCGGCCCGGACCAATAATTTGTAAAGCAAGCTTGGCCGTGAATACCCGCCCATGGCGGGGATGGCTTGTCTGCGGATCTGCATCGAACACGGCGCGCGAACCGTCGCGATCGACGGGGTGACGCCGGCCAAGATCGACAAGGCGGCCGCGGGCTATATCGATCTGCGCTGGCGGGCGCCGCGCCGTCACGGCCGCGTGGGTCCGGGCGCCTACCTGCTGATCGATCCCGTCGCCGAGGCCTTGGACGGCGAGGAGCTGCGCCAGATGGCGGCCGAGCTGCAACGGCATCTGTTCGGCGCCCAGGGTCAGCAGGATCTCTGCATGCTGACCTTCGAGGGCGACGAGGAGCAGGTTCTCAACTTCACCACCCTGCCGGAGGCCGAACTGCTGGGCATGCGCGGAGGCGAGGAGCCGCCGCCCCAGCCGGGCCGCACCCGGATCGTCAGCCAGGACGGCGTGCGCGAGCTCGCGCCCTGGGGCTCCACGCCCCGGGTGGTCGCCGACAAGCCCAAGGCCGAGCCGCCGGCCCCGGCGCGCCTCGGCTGGCGCGGCGTCTACAGCCTCCCCCGCCAGAGGTTCGAGGCCAGCCATATCCAGTCCTTCCTGAAGCCCGGCGAGGTCGAGCCTCGGACGGACGCCGATTTCATGAACAGGGACCTCCTGGCGCTGGAACGCGCCGTGGCCGCCCTGGAGGAGGCTCCTCAGCTCCGGGCCTGGGTCGGCGTGCGCCTCTGGAGCATCGCGCGCGCCGGCCTGCGCGACGCCTGTGGCGAGCGGTTTGCGGCGATTTCGCCCTTGGTCCGCGAGCGGCTCGGCGCCCTCGTCTATGACGCGCCGCGCGATCCGCCCTTCTCGGCGATCGGCGCCTTGCGCGAGCTGGTGCGGCCTCATTTCGCGCGGGTGGGGCTCCGGGTGAGCGATCCGGGCTTCTACGCCCAGGCCTTGCCGGACGCCCTGGTCGACCGCGTCTTCCTCCAGCTGCCCGACGAGGACGAGAAGGCGCGCCTGCTCAAGGCCCAGCGCTTCCTGTCGGCGCGCGGCCAGTATCTGGGCCGAAAGTTGACGATGGGACTGGCCGGAGTGCGCGCGCCGCGCGAGCTGGAGCTCGCGGCGCGGATGGGCGCCCAGTACGTCGAAGGACCGCTGGTGAGCGCCCTGTTCGCGGCGCCGGTCGCCGACCAGGCGGTCCCGCTGAGCGAGCTCCCGCTCAGGGCTTGAAGGTCCGGGCCGGATCGCTGAGGCGTTTCGCCACGGGGCGGGAAAATCCAGCCCCGCCTAACGAATTGGCGAGGAATGACAGGGCATGTTTCGCGCATGACGGCTATCGCCTGCCTTCGGATCCTGTTCACCGTCGACGGCGACATTCGCCCCGGCGATATCCCCAAGCACAAGGCGCAGGGGGTGGCGGATGCGTTCCTAAAGGCCAAGTGGCGCGCGCCCCGGAAATGCGGCGCCGTCGCGCCGCTGGCCTTCGTGCTGGCCGATCATCGCATCGAGCAGCTGGACCCGGCCGAGGTGCAGGGCCTGGCGATCCAGCTCGAAAAGGTTCTGTTCCCCAGCCGCCCCATCGGCCAGATCGCCTTGATGATGTTCGAGGGCGACGAGACGGCCGTCCTGCATTTCTCCGCCCTGTCCCAGAAGGAGCTGGCGGCCCTGATGGCCGGCGAGGGTTACGGCGGCGATCCGGGCCGCGTGCACATGGTCACCGCCGACGCCGTCAAGCCGTTGCCGGCCACGCGCGAGGAGGCCAAGGCTCTCGCGGCCGAGAAGGCCCGGACGGCGGCGCCGCCGCCCGCGCCGGAGCCGGTCAAGCCGACCGCCAAGGCCGCGCCCGCGCCGCCGCCGATCGAAAAGCCCAAGCCCGCCGCCGCCAAGCCGGCCGAGACCGGCTGGTGGGGCGTCTATGACCTGGCCAAGAGCGCCTTCGCCGGTTCGGCGATCGGCATGCGGGCCGATCTGAGCGAGCCGCCGCCCGAGGACGACGCCAAGCTGCTGAAGCGGGACCTCGTCGCGCTCACCGACCTTCAGACGGCGCTGAAGGCCGCCCCCTTCGGCGAAATCCAGGCCTCGTTCGGGTTCTGGAATCTGATCACGCCCACGTCCCAGGAAGCCTATAAGGCGCGCCTGTCGCGCCTGCCGCTCGACGCGCGGTCGCGACTGACCGCCTCGATCTATGGCGCCCCGCGCGAAGCCTCGATCGGCATGTTGCAGCAGATGCGGGCGCTGCTGACGGGGGCCTTCGCCGCCATGGACTTGCGGATCACCGATCCGACCTTCCCCGTCCAGGGCCTGCCCCCCGAGCTGCTGGAAAGCGTCACCCTGGTCCTGTCGGGCGAGACCGAGCCGGCGCGCCTGAAGCAGATCCTCAAATTCGTCGAGCGCAAGTCCGCCTACGCCGCCAAGGGCGTGGCCCAGGGCGTCGCCAATGTCGCCTCGGCCGTCGAGCTGGAGGCCTGCAAGGTCGCGGGCGTCGCGCGCGTGCAGGGACCGGCGGTCACCGCGCTGCTGGACCGGCCGGTCGAAGACCCCGCCGGCGAACTGGCGACCCAAAGCGCCGCCTGAAGGATTTCGCCGCTTGACCCTCACGCGACGTCAGACCTGCCTTTACCAGGAGCACCCGGAGTTCACCGCGCGCTACGAGGCGATCGCGCCTGGCCTGACCGAGTACCTCGCCGAGGCGATGCGGGTGTTCGCGGAGCGGCGGTAGCAGGCCTGGCTCGGGATCAAAACGCGTGTCATCCCGGAAGCCTCGTAGAGGCTATCCGGGACCCGGGGGCGGTGCGCATGGCGTTCCTTCACCCCCTGGGTCCCGGCTCTCCGCTGCGCTACGGCCGGGATGACACGGTGAAAAGACGCTAAAGCCCTACCGCCGCCCGAACAGCTTCTCGATATCGGCCAGCTTCAGCTCCACATAGGTCGGGCGGCCGTGGTTGCACTGGCCCGAGTGGGGCGTGGCCTCCATCTCGCGCAGCAGGGCGTTCATCTCGGCGGCGTTCAGGCGGCGGCCGGCGCGGACGCTGCCGTGACAGGCCATGGTCGAGCAGACCTCCTCCAGCCGCTCCTTCAGCGCCAGGGCCGCGCCGTTCTCGGCCAGGTCGTCGGCGATGTCGCGGACCAGGGCGGCCGCGTCGGTCTTGCCCAGCAGGGCCGGGGTCTCGCGCACCAGCACCGCGCCCGGGCCGAAGCTCTCGACGACCAGACCCAGGCTGGCCAGCTCGTCGGCTCGCGCGACCACCCGCTCGGCCTCGGCCGGGTCGAGGTCGACGACCTCGGGCAGCAGCAGGGTCTGGCGGGCCACGCCGCCGGCCGCCATCTCGCCCTTCATCCGCTCATAGACGAGCCGCTCGTGCGCGGCGTGCTGGTCGACGATGACCATGCCGTCGCGGGTCTGGGCGACGATATAGGTCTCGTGCACCTGAGCCCGCGCCGCGCCGAGGGGATAGTCGACATAGCCCTCTCCCCCTTGCGGGGAGAGGGTTGGGAGTGGGGGTGTCGGCTCGGCGTCGGTCCAGTCCGGCGCGGCCCATTCCGAGCCGGCGCCCCCACCCCCTGGCCCCCTCCCCGCGAGGGGGAGGGGGAAATCTCCCTCCACCCGCGCCGAAACCTCGTTCAGCCCCGGCAGGTCCATCGGCCGCTGCGTCGGCGGCGTCCAGCCGCCCTCGCGCCAGGCCGAGAAGCCGGCGGCGGAGGGACCGGGCTGATACCCCGGGAACGGGCTTTGCTGGGCGCGGATGCTGTCCAGGGCCTGGGCGGCCACCGTGGTCGAGGCGCGGTGGCCGGCGCCGGCCAGGGCGTGGCGCAGGGCGCCGACGATTAGGCCGCGCACCAGGGCCGGATCGCGGAACCGCACCTCGGCCTTGGCCGGGTGAACGTTGACGTCGACCTCGGTCGGTTCCAGCGTCACATAGAGCGCCGCCGTCGGGTGGCGGTCGCGCGCGAGAAAGTCGGCATAGGCCGCGCGCAGGGCGCCCTGCAGCAGCCGGTCGCGCACCGGCCGGCCGTTGACGAACAGGTACTGGTGGGCCGCGTTGCCGCGATTATAGGTCGGCAAGCCGGCGAAGCCCGACAGGCGCACGCCGTCTCGCGTCTGGTCGATCTCCAGGGCGTTGTCCTGGAACTCGCGGCCCAGCACGGCGGCCAGGCGCGCCAGGCGCCCGCGCGGCCCCGGATGCTCCGGCGGCAGGCGCAACACGCGGCGGCCGTCGATGTCCAGCGAGAAGCCCACGGACTCGTGGGCCATGGCCTGGCGCTTGATCTCCTCGGTGATCGCCAGGGCCTCGGCGCGTTCGGACTTCATGAACTTCAGGCGGGCCGGGGTGGCGTAGAAGAGGTCGCGCACCTCGATCCGCGCGCCGTGCGGACCCGGAAAGGCGGCCGGCGCGACGTCGCCGACCTGGCCGCCCTCGACCAGGATCGAGAACGCGTCGCTGGCCCCCTTGGCGCGCGAGGCGATCGACAGCCGCGCCACCGAGCCGATCGACGGCAGGGCCTCGCCCCGGAAGCCCATGGTGTGGATCCGCAAGAGGTCCCACAGGCCGTCGGCGTCGGGCGCCAGCTTGGAGGTCGCGTGGCGCTCGATGGCGATCGGCAGCTCTTCGGCCGACAGGCCGCAGCCGTCGTCGGCCACCAGGATCCGCGTCAGGCCGCCGCCGTGGGCCTCGACCTCGATCCGCGTGGCGCCGGCGTCGATGGCGTTGTCGACCAGCTCCTTGATCGCGCTGGCCGGCCGCTCGACCACCTCGCCGGCGGCGATGCGGTTGACGGTCTCGGGCGGCAGGCGGCGGATGGGCATCAAGCGGACTTTCGGGCGGAGCGCGCCGGCGACCGAGCGCCACCATTGCGACTCCTTAATTTGACCGGCCGGACGGCGGTCGGCCAAGCAAGGACGACCGACATATCTAGCGCGATTCCGCCGCCGTTCGAGGAACAGCCGTCTTGACCCCGCCCCGCATCGCCGCCGCCGCCGGCCTGGCGCTCTCCCTGCTGCTGTGCGGCTCGGCCCTGGCCCAGGTCGAGGGCAGGAACGAGGTCTCGATCCACCAGACCAAGCCGGTGGACCTGACCCCGGTCGACAGCCAGGCCAACCTCGTCGAGGAGCTGATCGTCAATGCCCGCCTGCCGGGGCCGGCCTGGTGGAAGGTCTCGGACGCCGACACCACCGTCTATGTGATGGGCATGCCGGCCTTCGTTCCGGACAAGCTCGACTTCGACGACTCGGTCCTGCGGCGACGACTGGACGGGGCCAACGTGCTGATCATCGGCCAGCAGCCGGAGTTCCGAATCCTCAGCTTGCTGGCCCTGATCCCTGGTCGCGGGAAGCCGTTCCTGATGGATCGGCCGATGCGCGAGACCCTGCCGCCGGACCTGCGCGCGCGCCTGGAGCGGCAACTGGCCGCCCAGAAGAAGCCGCTCAACGAGTTCGACGACCTCAAGCCCGCCCTGGCCGGCTTCATGATCGCCGAGGGACGGGGCGGAAACGTCACCATGACCCTCGACGAGCTGACCAAACGCATTCGGAGCCTCGCGAAGGACAAGGACCTCAAGTCCGCGCCCCGCATCAAGAAGCTCGACGACTACGACCTGATCGGCCTGGTCAAGTCGCTGAGCGAGGCGCCCCCGCCCCTTCAGGAGCTCTGCCTGGACGCGGGCCTGCGCCAGGCCGAGAACGGTCTGGCCAGCGTGCGCGAGACCGCCGACCAGTGGGCCCGGGGCCAGGTGCGCGAGGTCGTTTCGGCCGATCGCGGCTTCCAGCGCTGCCTGGCCTCGACCCCGTGGATCGCGCGCCAATTCAAGGACGGCCAGGACGACGCCGTGGAGGCCATCGCCACGGCCTTGAAGAAGCCCGGCAAGGCCGTGGCGATCATCGAGCTGCGCTCGCTGCTGTCGCGGGACGGGGTGCTCGATCGCCTGCGGGCGAAGGGCTTCACCGTAACGCCGCCGGAATAGGGTCAAGCTTCCGCCATCGAGGCCGATCAGGGTCGCGCGGCGAAGAAGGGGGAAGACATGCGCGTGACCTTGACGGCCCTGGGGCTTGTTCTGGCGCTGGCCGGCGCCGCGCGCGCCCAGGCGATCGACGATCCGCAGGCCAATGTGGTCGAGGCCCTGGTGGTCAGCGCCAAGCTGCCTGGCCCCGCCTGGTGGCGGGTCTCCGACGCCGACACCACGATCTATGTGCTCGGTCTGCCGTCGTCGCTGCCGAAGGGGCAGGCTTGGGACCGCTCGGTGCTGGAGCGGCGGCTCGACGGCGCCTTCGCCCTGCTGACGCCGCCGATCTGGCAGGCCGGGCTGACCGACATTCCCGCCATGCTCCGGCTGCGCGGCAGCCTGAAGGACGACGGCGGCTGGACCGCGCGGGCGCCGGAGCTGGCGGCGCGGACCCAGAAGGCGTGGACCGCGGTCGACAAGAACGACGACGGCTGGCGCAAGTGGAAGCCGCTGTTCGTCGCGCTGCGACTGAACGGCAAGGCCAACAAGCAGGCCGAGCTGCAGATGTCCGAGCCGGATCGGACCATCCAGAAACTGGCTCGCGACCGGCGGGTCAAGGCGCGGCCGGCGGCGGTCCACAAGGCCATGCCGATGCTGACGTCCCTGGTGCGCGAGCACAGCGAGGCGGCGGGGCTGACCTGCCTGTCCGAGACCCTCGACGCGGTCGAGGCCGGCCCCGCTCCGGTGCGCGTCGCCGCCGAGGCCTGGGCTCAGGGCCGCGTCAAGGACGCCCTGGCCGGGCCGCGCAGCGCCGAGCGCTGCGAGCTGCTGATGCCCGGCGTCTCCGATCTCAAGCGCCAACTGGTCGACGACGAGGTCGAGGGCCTGACGGACCTCCTCAAGACCCCCGGCCACGCTGTGGCGTTCTTCCCCCTGCGGGCCCTGGTCGCCGAGAACGGCGTGCTGGACAAGCTGCGGGCGCGGGGGATCACGGTGAAGACGCCGGGGGACGGGTAGGGCTGGCCCAGCCTTCTCCCTTCCCCCTTGATGGGGGAAGGGCGGGGATGGGGGTGACCTGCCGAGGTTAGGCTGCGCGCGGCTTTCACCGCCGCATCACCCCCACCCCTGCCCCTCCCCCATCAAGGGGGAGGGGACCAAGTTTCCCAACCTCGCCGGACAACGCTAGAAACAAAAACGGCCCGGAAGCATCGCCTCCGGGCCGTTCTCAAATCTCGGCGGAAGTCCGGCCTTACAGGCCCGGCAGCTTGATGCCGCCCTTCTTCTCGCGGCTGATCACCACGCCGCCCGGGCCGACCAGCTTCTTCAGGCGGGCTTCTTCGGCGGCGGGGTCGACCTCGGCCGGGGAATTGGCGCCGGATTGGGCGGCGGTGGTCACGTCGGTCTTGGGCTGACCCTTTTTCCAGAACATCACCTTGCTGGCGAAGCTCTCGTCCTTGTGGGCCAGGTCGCCGTTCTCGTCGTCCACCACGAAACGGATCAGCGGATCGGCCTTGTCCGAGCCGGCGCGGGCGACCAGCAGCTTTTCGCCTTCCGAGCGGTTGGCGGCGTTGCTCTGGCCGATCAGGGCGGCGCGGGCGGCGCTTTCGGGCTGCAGCTCCTGCGGACGCGGCTCGCCGGGCGCCGGCGGGCGCAGCGCGTAGTCCGGCGGCACGGCCAGCGGCGCCTTGCTGACGACGCGGAATTCGTCGGGGACCACCTTGCTCATGCCCAGAGCCTTCTGGGTCGAACTGCAGCCAGCCAGGCCGATCGCGGCCACGGCGGTCAGGGCGCTCACGGTCGCGACCCGATTGAAACTCATCAAACCATGCTCCAGCGGCCGACCCCCGGCCCGATTTTCGGACGCACTCGATACGACATCATCGCGCGGGCGCCAATCTCCCACGCGATTGCGGCGTCATTCGGCCCATTACTCGGTTTGATGGGCGAGCTTCTTTTCCTCGCCCAGGAAGCTGTCCAGCAGCAGCAGCGCCACGCCGATATTGATCCCGGAATCGGCGACGTTGAACACCCACGGGAAGTGCAGCCGCGAGACGTCGATGAAGTCGACGACATAGCCGTACAGCACCCGGTCGATCAGGTTGTTGCCGATCGCCGCGCCGATGATCAGGCCGATCCCGACGGCCGGCAGCGGCTTGCTGGCCTTGCGCACCCACCAGCTCAGGCCGACCACGACCAGGATCGAGAAGCCGATCAGCAGCCAGCGCCCCCAGTCGGTGTCGCGCAGCAGGCCAAAGCTCATGCCGTGATTGTGGACCATGGTCAGGTACAGCGGCCCGAAGAGGTGCATTGACGCGCCCTGCTCGCGGCCCAGCACGGACAGGATCCACAGCTTGGAGACCTGGTCCAGGATCAGGGTGGCGGCGGCGACGGCGTAGGCGGTCCAGCCCAGGCGGGTGATGTTCAGTGACGACATTTCGTCCTCAACTTTCCTTCTCCCCCTGTGGGAGAAGGTGTCGCGCAGCGACGGATGAGGGGTTGCGCGGCGATCTCGGCGAGACCCCTCATCCGACCTGCTTCGCAGGCCACCTTCTCCCGCAAGGGGAGAAGGGTAAAGAACTAGCCGTGCGTCGCGTCCCAGTAGGCCACGGCGTCGGCGTCGCGAAGGCTAAGCTCCGGATAGCGCGGATCGGTTCCGACCTCCGGCAGGATGCGCCACGAGCGGGCGCACTTCTTGCCCTCGGCGAGCTTCGGATCGACGGAGACGCCCTTGACCTCGTCGGTTCGGAACGCGCCGCCGTCGCCGGCGACCAGGGTCGCGGCGGAGGTGCGGAACACCTCGGCGGGGTCCAGGCCCTCGAAGGCGGCCAGCAGGTCGGCGTCGGCGACATGCACCACCGGCGCGGCCTCCAGCGCCGAGCCGATCCGCTTCTCGCGGCGCTCGACTTCCAGCGCCCCGGTAACCACCGAGGTGACCGCCTGGACCTTCTCCCAGCGCGCGGCCTCGGCGTCGTTGCGCCAGGCGTCCACGCGCTCGGGGATCACCCGCAGCGCCACGGGGCCGGCCTCGGGGAAGCGGGTCACCCAGGCCTCTTCCATCGTGAAGCTGGCCAGCGGGGCCAGCCAGATGGTCAGGCGGTTGAACACCTCGTCCAGCACCGTGCGATAGGCCCGGCGCTTCAGGGCGTCGGGGCGGTCGCAATAGAGGCTGTCGCGGCGGACGTCGAAATAGAGCGCCGAGAGATCCCCCTGGCAGAACTCGATCAGCGGCCGGATGACGTCCGAGAAGCGGTAGCTCTCGTAAGCCTCGCGCACCTGGCCATCCAGCTCCCACAGGCGGTGCAGGATGTACTTCTCCAGCGGCGGGAAGTCGGCGTAGTCGGTGACGCGCTCGTCCTCGGTGAAGCCGGCCAGGGCGCCCAGCAGGTAGCGCATCGTGTTGCGCAGCTTGCGATAGGCGTCGGTCGTGGTGGCCAGGATCGTCTTGCCGATCCGCTGGTCCTCCGAATAGTCGACCATGGCCGCCCAGAGGCGCAGGATCTCGGCCCCGGACTCCTTGGTGATCGCCTGCGGCTCGACCGTGTTGCCCTTGGACTTGGACATCTTCTCGCCGTTCTCGTCCATGGTGAAGCCATGGGTCAGGACGGCCTTGTAGGGCGCGCGGCCGCGCGTGCCGGAGCCTTCCAGCAGCGAGGACTGGAACCAGCCGCGATGCTGGTCCGAGCCTTCCAGATAGAGGTCGGCCGGCCAGTGGCTGTCGGCGCGGCCCTCGATCGTGAAGGCGTGGGTGCAGCCGCTGTCGAACCAGACGTCGAGAATGTCGGTGACCTTCTCGAATTGGGCCGGGTCGTGGTTTCCGAGGAAGTCGGCGTCGGGCCGGGTGAACCAGGCGTCCGCGCCGCCCTCGCGGATGGCGGCGAGAATCCGGGCGTTGACGTCCGGGTCATTCAGCGGCTGGCCGGTGTGCTTGTCCACGTACATGGCCAGCGGCGTGCCCCAGTTGCGCTGGCGGCTGATCAGCCAGTCGGGACGCGTCTCGACCATCGCGCCGATCCGGTTGCGGCCGGCCTCGGGGTGGAAGGCGGTGTCGGCCAGCGACTGGACCGCGACCTCGCGCAGGGTCTTGCCGCCGAGGCTATCGACGGCGTGGTCCATGCGGATGAACCACTGCGGCGTGTTGCGGAAGATCACCGGGGCCTTCGAGCGCCAGCTGTGCGGATAGCTGTGCTCGATCCGGCCGCGCGCCAGCAGATTGCCGGCCTCGATCAGCTTTTCCATGACCGCGCCATTGGCGGGCCCGAACTTGCCGACCTTCTTGCCCTCGGTTTCGAGCACCTTCAGGCCGCCGAACAGCGGGACGTGATCGTAGTACGCGCCGTCGGGATCGACGGTGTCGGGGATCTCGCGGTGGCCGTGAGCCAGCCAGACCTGATAGTCGTCGGCGCCGTGACCGGGCGCGGTGTGGACGAAGCCGGTGCCGGCGTCGTCGGTCACGTGGTCGCCGGAGAGCATCGGCACCGCGAAGCCGTAGTGGCTGTCGAGGTCGGCCAGCGGGTGGGCCAATACCATGCCCTCGCAGTCGACGGCCTCGACCTGCTTCCACGCGGCGACCTTGGCGGCCTTGAAGACGTCCTCGGCCAGCTTGTCGGCGACGATCAGGCGATCGCCCGGCTTGGCCCAGGGCTCGAACTCGAGGCCTTCCTCAAGCGCCGTCACCTCGAACACCGAGTAGGGGATGTCCGGATTGTACGAGACCGCGCGGTTGGCCGGGATCGTCCACGGCGTGGTCGTCCAGATGACCAGCTTGGCGCCGAGGGCGGCATCGGAGCCCTGCGTGACCGGGAACTTCACCCAGATCGTCGGCGAGACGTGGTCGTGGTACTCGATCTCGGCGTCGGCCAGGGCGGTGCGCTCGACCGGGCTCCACATCACGGGCTTCGAGCCGCGATAGAGCTGGCCGGTGGCCAGGAACTTGTGGAACTCGGCGACGATCGTGGCCTCGGACGAGAAGTCCATGGTCGCGTAGCGGTTCCACCAGTCGCCCAGCACGCCCAGGCGCTGGAACTCGGTCTTCTGGGCCTCGATCCAGCCGCCGGCATAGGCGCGGCATTCGCGGCGGAATTCCTCGGCCGGGACCTCGTCCTTGCGGCGGCCCTTGGCGCGGAACTGCTCCTCGATCTTCCACTCGATCGGCAGGCCGTGGCAGTCCCAGCCCGGCACGTAGTCGACGTCGTAGCCCAGGGCGAAGCGGCTGCGGACCACGAAGTCCTTGAGGATCTTGTTCAGCGCGTGGCCGATGTGGATCGCGCCGTTGGCGTAGGGCGGGCCGTCGTGCAGCACGTAGAGCGGGCGGCCGTCGGCCTGGCGCTTGGCGCGGACCGCGCCGTAGAGACCCTTGTCGGAGAGGGCGGCCCAGCCCTCCAGGATCTCGGGCTCCTTCTTGGGCAGGCCCGCGCGCATCGGGAACGGGGTGTCGGGAAGGAAGACGGTTTCGCGATAGTCGCGGGCGGGCGTGGCGTCGTCGGCCATGGATCGGTGTCCGGCTGTCAAAGGGATCGGAAGGGGGCGGGAAAACCCGGCGCGCGCTGGACCATCGACCGGCGGCGTCACGCCGGGCGGATAATTCGCGAAATCTTCCGAACGAAACTCATGGCGGTGGGGATAGCAGAGGGTTGGCGGCAAGGCCAGTGCGTCAAGATCCTCCCCTCCTGGGGGAGGTGGTCGCGCAGCGACCGGAGGGGGCTGCGCGGCTTACGCGGAGATGCCCGCTCAGGCTTCGCCGACAGCTCCCCCAGAGGCGAGCATCTTGGCGCGGCTAAGCCCCCGGCTTCCTCAGCCTCGGCGTCACGGTCACCGTCATCAGGCGCGCGTTGCGGATGACCAGGAACTCGAGCGCCTTGCCGATGCTGTGGTGGTCCAGCGCCCGCAAGAGGTCGTCGAGGCCGGTCAGGGCCTGGTTCCCGGCCGCGATCAGCAAATCGCCTTCCTTCAGCCCCGCCTTGGCCGCCGGTCCGCCGACATCGACCGAGGCCACATAGACCGCGTAGGGCTGGGCGACGCCGGTGGCCTTGGCCAGGGCGGGCGGGATCGGAGCCTGCTGGGCGACGACGCCGATCGAGCCGCGCCGCACGTGGCCGTGGGCCAGGAGCTCGGCGATGACGAAGCGGGCGGTGTTGGCCGCCACCGCGAAGCACAGGCCTTGATAGCCGGCGATGATCGCCGTGGCGATGCCGACGACCTCGCCGGTGGAATTGACCAGCGGCCCGCCGCTGTTGCCGGGATTCAGCGCCGCGTCGGTCTGGATCAGGTCCTCGATCAGCCGCCCGCGCTCGCCCCGCAGCGAGCGGCCCATGGCCGAGACCACGCCGGTGGTCACCGTGGCCTCGAAGCCCAGCGGCGCGCCGATCGCGATGACCAGCTGGCCGCGCCGCAGCCGCTTGCTGTCGCCCAGCCGGGCCGTCGGGATGTCGGCCGGCTGGTCGATCTTGATCAGGGCGAGGTCGGTGTCGGGATCGTCGCCGACGCAGCGGGCCGTCAGGCTGCGGCCCTCGGCGGTGATCACCACGAAGCGGTTGGCGCCCTGGACCACGTGGCTGTTGGTCAGGATCAGCCCGCCGCTGGCCTCGCCCGCCGGTCCGATCGCGAAGCCGGAGCCGACGCCCGACAGGCGCGGATCGTCCAGCATCGGATGGATGCGCACGACGCTGGGGCCCACCCGCTCCACGGCCCGGACCACGGCGTTCGAATAGGCGTCCAGGAGATCGCCGTCGGGCAGGGCGCAATAGCCGCCCTCGACCTCCTGGGCCTTGCCCGTGTCGAACACGAACTGGGCGCCGTCCGGATAGGCCAGGATCTCGTGCGCGCGGCGGGCGACCGGCCGCCTGGCCCGCGCGAAATGATGATACTTGCGCCCCTTGAGCATCCGATCCCCACCCGGAAGTTAACCAAGGTTAACGGGTGGGGCGGATCGGGGAAAGGGTTTCGCGCGAACCGCGAGCCAACGGGCGAGGTGGCGCGGTGCGTATCACCCCCTTCCCCCTTTGATGGGGGAAGGGTTGGGGATGGGGGTGACACCGTCCGCCGCCTAGGCGCGGCATCCACGCAGCATCACCCCCACCCTGCCCCTCCCCCATCAAGGGGGAGGGTAGGATGTCGTCAGAAGCCCGGCGCCACGATCGCCCGCGCGGCCTGCTCGTCCTGGCGCACCTGCTCGACCAAGAGGTCGATGCTGTCGAACTTCAGCTCGGGACGCAGGAAGGCGATCAGGTCCGTCTCGATGACCTGGCCGTAGAGGTCCTCGTCGAAGTCGAACAGCCAGGTCTCCAGCCGCGTCTCGACCTCGCCGGTCGTGGGGTTGTTGCCCAGATTGGCCACGCCCGGCACCTGGCGCCCGTCGGGCAGGCGCGTGCGGGTGGCGTAGACGCCGAGCTTGGGGACCACATAGTCCTCGACCTCGACATTGGCGGTGGGGAAGCCCAGCTGCCGGCCCAGTTGCTGGCCGCGCCGGACCACGCCCTCGATGGCGAACGGCCGGCCCAGGATCCGGGCGGCCTGGTCGGGGCGGCCCTCGCGCAGGGCGTCGCGCACCGCGGTCGAGGAGAACTTCTCGCCGTCGCCGCCGGCCACCGGCTCGGCGATCGAGACGGTGAAGCCGTACTCGTCGCCATAGGTCTTCAGCAGATCGCCGCTGCCCGTGCGGCCGCGTCCGAACGAGATGTCGAAGCCGGCGGCGACATGTTTGACGCCCAGGCCCTCGACCAGCACCTTCTCGACGAACTCGCGGTCGCCGAAGCTGGCCATCTCGAAGTCGAACGGCAGCAGGTAGAAGCGGTCGACCCCCAGGCTGGCCAGGGCGCGGGCCTGCTGGGCGTGGGTCATCAGCTTGAAGGCCGGCTCGCTGGGCCGGAACAGGCGGCGCGGGTGCGGATCGAAGCTGATCACGCCCAGCGGAACCTGCTGAGCCAGCGCCGCCTTGGCCGCCTGGGCGATCACCTGCTGGTGACCGCGATGCACGCCGTCGAAATTGCCGAGCGCCACGGCCGCGCCGCGATCCTCCGGCGACAGGTTCTTCCAGGCGTTGATCGTCTTCAGGGGCATCAGGCGGCCTTGCGGGGGACCATGACCACGGCCTCGCCGTCGACCACCGGCTTGCCGCCCACCAGGCAGACCGTGGCGAAGGTGACGCGAGCCTTGGCCTCGTCGATTTCGGTGATGGTGGCCCGCGCCGTGACGCTGTCGCCGATCTTCACCGGCCGCTTGAAGCGCAGGGTCTGGGACAGATAGATCGCGCCGGGGCCGGGCAGGGTGGTCCCCAGCACCGCGGAGATGTAGCCGGCCGACAGCATGCCGTGGGCGATCCGCTCGCCGAAGCTCGTGGTCGCGGCGTAGGCGGCGTCCAGATGGACCGGATTGTTGTCGCCCGTGACCTCGGCGAAGGCCTGGATGTCGGCCTCGCCGACCGTGCGGACCAGCTCGGCCGATTGGCCCACGGTCAGTTCTTCGAGATACTTGCCCTGCATGACGCGTCCCCTGCGGATTTTATTGTGCGTTGCACACACTGTAGCGGTTCACGCGTCCGTCACCAGACCAGATCGCCGATGGCGTGGGTCGCGCCAAGGTGCTCGGCCTCGAGAAGGGCCAGCACCGCGTTCGGATCGAGCTTGCCGTCAGGACCCAAGGCCTTTTCGCCATGGATGCCCTTGGCGATGAACAGGCAGGGCAGTTTCTGATCGTGGGCGCCCTTCACGTCGGTGATGACGCCGTCGCCGACGCACAGCACGCGCTGGCGCTCGACGGGACGGCCCAGCAGCCTTTCGGCCTCGGCCAGGGCTAGATCGTAGATCGGGGCATAGGGCTTGCCGGCCATCGCCACCGCGCCGCCCAGGGTCTCGTAGAGATCGGCCAGGGCGCCGGCGCAGAAGATCAGCCGCTCGCCCCGCTGCACCACGCGGTCGGGATTGGCGCAGATGAAGAGCAGACCGCGATCGGCGGCGACCTTCAGGCGGTCGCGATAGTCCTCGGGGACCTCGTTCTCGTCGTCATAGAGGCCCGAGCAGAGCACGAAGTCGGCGTCGTCCGGAGACGCCAGGGTCAGGTCGAAGCCCGCCCACAGCGGCGCGTCGCGCTCGGGGCCGATCTTCCAGACCTTGGCGCCGGCGCGCGGCGCCAGGAGGGCGCGGGTGGCGTCGCCCGAGGTCACGAAGCCCCGCCAGGCCGAGCGCGGCACGCCCAGGCCGTCCAGCTGCGCCACGACATCCTTGGACGGGCGCGGCGAGTTCGAGATCAGCACCACCGGGCCTTGGGTCTCCGCCCACCGGGTCAGGGCGTCGCAGGCCTCGGGGAAGCTGCGCACCCCGTTGTGGATCACGCCCCAGACGTCGCACAGCACCACGTCGTAGCGCTCGGAGAGGGCGGAGAGGCCGGCGGGAAAATCCATCATGGTCTGGGCGGTACCGGTCGAGAGGCTGGGCGTCAACGCGCCGAGGTCTCAGCTACGTCCGATCGCGAGCAATTCAAGGCGCGCGCGGCGAAGCTTTCGAAGGTCGGCGTTCCGTGGCTATCCTCCCGTGAATTGGGAGGGGCCAATGACCATTCTGATCCTGGGCCTGGTGATTTTCCTGGGCGTACACTCCACGCGGATCCTGGCCGGGCCGTTTCGCGACGGCCAGATCGCCGCCAGTCCGCGCCGCTGGAAGGGGCTCTATTCCCTGGCCTCGGGCCTGGGCTTTGTTCTGATCATCGTGGGCTGGATCAAGGTCCGCCCCGTCGCGCCGCTGCTGTATGATCCGCCCGCCTGGGGGCGGCACGCGACCATGGCCCTGGTCTGGATCGCCTTCGTGCTGCTGGCGGGCGCCAATGGGCCGGTCGGCCGGATCAAGGCGACGGTCCGCCACCCGATGCTGCTGGGGACCATCCTGTGGTCGGCGGGGCACCTGCTGGCCAATGGCGACCAGGCCTCGGCGATCCTGTTCGGGTCGTTCTTGGTCTGGGCGATCGCGGCCCTGGCCTCGGCGCTTGGGCGCGACGAGCCGCCGCCGGTCGTGACCAAGCCGATGGCCGATGTGATCGCGGTGGTCGCGGGGACCGTGCTTTACGCCGTGTTCGTCATGGGCCTGCACCGCGTGCTGTTCGGGGTCTCGCCGCTGGGGTGAGCCAGCGCGTCTTCACTCCTCCTCCCCCAAGGCGCGGGGAGCGTTTTACCCCTCACGTCGCATCGTGGAAGATCACGCCCAGCGTCCGCCGCCGGCCCGCCCGGACCTCGCTGACGCCGTGGCGCAAGATCCGCCGATGCACGCCGCGCGCGCCTTGCGCCGGCCGTTCGCGCACCGCGAAGATCACGCCCTCGCCCTGAGCCAGCGGCACGACGTGCGGCGCGCTCTGCTGCCGGGGCCGCTGCTCGACCAGCACGAATTCGCCGCCCTCGAAGTCGCGGCCGGGCCCGTCCAGCAGGAACGCCACCTGCAGCGGGAAGACATGCTCCCCATAGAGGTCCTGGTGCAGGCAGTTGTAGTCGCCGGGGCCGTAGGTCAGCAGCAGCGGCGTCGGCCGCGTCTGCCCCGCCGCGCGGCAGCGGTCCAGCATGCCGTCCAGCGTCTCCGGAAAGCGCCGATCCTCGCCCAGCCGCTCGGCCCAGCGGTTGGCGATCGTCGAGAGTGGGCCATAGAGCCCCTGTCGCAGCCGCTGGACGACGTCCGGCAGGGGATAGCTGAAATACTTGTACTCGCCGCGCCCGAAGCCGTGGCGGGCCATCACCACGCGGCTCCGAAAGCCCTCGTCGCGCGGATAGAGGTCCGCGATCGCCGCGCAGGTCTCGGGCTTCAGCATGGGGCCGGTCAGGGCCCAGCCGCGCGCGTCGAGCTCGGCGGCGATGCGGGTCCAGTCCAGGGTCACGCGGCCTCGCGCTGAAGCAGCGCCCGCTTGCGCTCGACGCCCCAGCGATAGCCGGAAAGGCCGCCGTCGCCCCGGACCACCCGGTGACAGGGCGTGATCACGGCCAGCGGATTGGCCCCGCAGGCCTGGGCCACCGCGCGGGCGGCGGTCGGCCGGCCGATGGCGCGGGCGATCTCGGCATAGGAGGCGGTGGTTCCGGCCGGAATCGCCCGCAGCGCCGCCCACACCGCCTGCTGCAAAGCCGTGCCCCGGGCGTCGAGCGGCAGGACCAGCGCCCGCCCCGGATGGTCGATCGCCTCGGCGACGGCTTTCAGATCCTGGGCCAGGCCCTCGGGGTCCAGCACGATCCGCGCGCGCTTGAAGCGGGTCGCGAGCTCGGTTCGCAACGCCTCGGGATCGTCACCCAGCGTGACGAGACGCAGGCCCGCTTGGGACCGCGCCACGAGCGCCAGGCCCAGACCGGTCTCGACCAGGCCGAAGCGCAGCGTCTCCAGATCCTCGTCGGGTTTGCAGCGCAGGCACGCTCGCAGACCGGCGGCGCGGGCCGCCTCGCGGGTGGCGTGGAAGGCGACGTTCTTTCGCAGCGGCCGGCCGCCGCAGCTGGCCAGGCAATAGACGCCGGTGGTGCGCACGCCGATGTAGAAGGCGCCCTCGGCGGCGCGGTCCTTGGCGCGGGCGGCGGCCCAGCGCGCGTCGTCGTCGGCATAGGTCGGAGCGGTCATGAGGGATCTCCTTTCGCGAGGAGACCCTGCGCCCGACCGCTCCGGAAATCATTCCGAAGCTTGCGGCGCGACGCCCAAACCTGTCAGCAGCGTTGGACCTACCAGCCCACCGCGCGGCGACGCATGGCGCCGCGGATGAAGTCGGCCGGCGGCTCGGCCTCGGCCAGCACCGCGTCGCGGATCGCGCGCGGCTCGCCGAACAGGTGGCCTTGGCCGTAGCCGATGTCGAGATCCAGGATCTCGGCGATCTGCTTTTCGGCCTCGACCTTCTCGACGATGACCTCGATGCCGTAGCGGCGGGTCAGGGCGGCGAAGTCGGTGGCGTTCAGGTCCGGCAGCGAGGCGATGACCAGCTTGCCGTCCTGCTCCTCCAGCTGGTCCAGCATCATCTGGGCGCCGACCTTCAGATATTTCACGTCGGCGCGGGCCAGGTCCTGGAAGTCGAGATCCAGGTCGCTGACCTTGTCCAGGCTGAAGCTGAAGCCGAGGCTGGCCAGACGCGCCATGTGGCGGGCCTCGACCGGACCGCGCCGCTCGAAGGCGCCCTGGCCCAGCTCGAAGATCACCGCGCCCGCCAGGTCCTTGTTGCCCTGCATGAACTCCAGGAACTGCGGGAAGAAGCTCTCGTCGCCCAGGCTGGCCAGCGAGATGTTGCAGAAGATCCCGACCTTGCGGTCCTGCTTGGCCAGGCGGCGGACGATCTGCACGCAGCGGAACAGCAGCAGGTTGTCAATGGCCGTCATCAGGCCCTCGGGCTCGGCCACGGCCAGATATTCGGCCGGCATCATCACCCGGCCGGTCTCGTCGCGCAGGCGCGAGAAGCTCTCGTAGAAGACGGTCCGGCGCTGGGGGAGGCTGACGATCGGCTGCAGATAGAGGTCGACCCGGTTCTCGGCCAGGGCGTCCTGCACCACCTGCAGCATGTGGCTGGCGTGCGGCGCGCGCTCGCGGCCGCCAAGGCTGGTGCTGCGCGCCGAGGCGGCGGCCATCTGATGGCTCAGCTGGTGCTCCAGCCGGTCGTTCATCTGCTGGATCAGGTCTTCCAGCTGATGCACCTCGGTCGACAGAGCCTCGGAGCGGCGCTGGGCGTCCTGGGCGACCGACTCGACGAGGTCGGAGATCCGGGCGTCCACCTTCTCGACCTGGTCGAGCAGGATGGCGTGCGCCTCGCGGATGGTCTCGATCTCCAGCCGCACGCCGCCGTCGGTCAGGGTCTGGGTGATCAGGCCGTGGAAGGCGTAGCACAGCGCCAGCGTGCCGATGAACGCGGCCAGACCCGTGGCCGGCGTCGCCCCCGTCCTCCAGAGGAGGAGCGAGACGATCAGGGCCAGGCTGAGATACCCCACAGTCCAGAGCGTGAACGACAGCTTACGCATTCTTCGCCTACACGAATCGATACGGACAATCAGACCGGTCCGCGCGGCGGGAGTCGAATGGATTAACGCGACTGCGCCATTCCGTCTCAAGGCCCTGAAGAGATTCAAACATATCCTAGATCCGTAGGATCACTGAATCGACATTCTCCGCTTCGACTGATAATCGTTCGCAATACGAACGGAGCCATGATGTCCCAGGCGCTCGCGCTATCCCCGCAATTCGACCTCGCCGCGACGGACGCCGGCGCCCGCCCTCTGGCCTCGGCGCGGCGCGGCGACCGGGGGGTGATCGTGCGAGTCACTGGCGTCTCGGGCGCCGCCGAGGCGGTGGCGGCCGAGGAGCTGGAGCGACGCCTGCTGGAGATGGGCTTCGTCGAGGGCGCGACCATCGAGGTGCTTCACGAGGGCCTGTTCGGCCGCGATCCGATCGCGGTGCGGGTGGACGACACGCGGGTCGCCCTGCGCCGCCGCGAGGCGGGCGCCGTCAGCGTGAAGTTCGACGGACGCTAGGGCCTTGGCTTCCGACACCCGCTTCGCCGCCGCCGCCGACACGACCGCTTCCGCCCCGGCCCCGGCCCGGATCGCCCTTGTCGGCAATCCGAACTCGGGCAAGACGGCGCTGTTCAACGCCCTGACCGGCAGCCGCCAGAAGGTGGCCAACTACGCCGGGGTCACGGTCGAGCGCAAGGAAGGCGCGCTGACCACGGCCAGCGGCCGCCCGATCCGGGTGCTGGACCTGCCCGGCACCTATTCCCTGCGCGCCCGCAGTCCCGACGAGGTGGTCACGCGCGACGCGGTGCTCGGCAAGCTGGCCGGCGAGGCCCCGCCCCAGGCGCTGATCTGCGTGGCCGACGCCACCAATTTGCGCCTCGTCCTGCGCCTGGTGCTGGAGCTCAAGCAGGTGGGCCGGCCGTTCGTGCTGGCCCTCAACATGTACGACATCGCCCAGCGCCAGGGCCTGCGGATTGATCTGGAGCGCCTGTCCAAGGAGATCGGCGCGCCGATCGTCACCACGGTCGCGACGCGCAAGCGCGGTATCGGCGAGCTGCTCGACAAGGTCGAGGCGATCGCCGCCGACCACGCGACCGCCGCCGCGAGCGTCTGGCATGAGCCGACCGCCGCCGAGATCCGCGCCGCCCACGCCGAGGCCCAGCGGATCTTCAAGGCCTGCGTTAAGCCGCCCGAACGGCCCGACACCGTCACCGGGAAGGTCGACGCGGTGCTGCTGCATCCGGTCGCCGGTCTGGCCATCCTGATGGCCCTGCTGTTCGTGATGTTCCAGGCGGTGTTCACCTGGGCCAAGGTCCCGGCCGACGCGCTGGACGCGGCCTTCGGCGCCCTGGGCGCATGGGCCGGTCAGCACCTGCCCGGCGGGCTGTTCGCCAGCTTCGTCTCCGACGGCCTGATCGCCGGGGTCGGCAGCGTGCTCGTCTTCCTGCCGCAGATCCTGATCCTGTTCTTCTTCATCCTGATGCTGGAGGACAGCGGCTACATGGCTCGCGCGGCCTTCCTGATGGACAAGATCATGGGCGGGGCGGGCCTGCATGGGCGGGCCTTCATTCCGCTCCTGTCCAGCTTCGCCTGCGCCATTCCGGGCATCATGTCGACGCGGGTGATCGACAACCGCCACGATCGCCTGACGACCATCCTGGTCGCGCCGCTGATGACCTGCTCGGCGCGGATTCCCGTGTACGGCCTGATCATCGCCGCCTTCATCCCGGCGCGGACGGTCTATGGCTTCCTGTCGCTGCAGGGCCTGGTCATGTTCGGCCTTTACGCGGCCGGGATCGTCAGCGCCCTCTTGGTTTCGTTCGTGATCCGCCGCGTGTTCTGGCGGGGCGCGGTCGAGCCGTTCATGATGGAGCTGCCGACCTATCGCTGGCCCGAGCCGCGCAACGTGGCCATGAACCTGTGGACGCGGGCGCGGATCTTCCTGGAGCGGGCCGGCCGCATCATCCTGCCGCTGATGGTGCTGGTCTGGGTGCTGTCGAGCTTCCCCAACCCGCCCGAGGGCGCGACCGGTCCGGCGATCGACTACAGCCTGGCGGGCCGGCTGGGCCACCTGCTGGCCCCGATCATGCAGCCGATCGGCTTCAACTGGCAGATGACGGTCGCGCTGATCCCGGGCTTCGCCGCGCGGGAAGTGGCCGTGGCGACGCTGGGCACGGTCTACGCCGTCGGCGGCGACGCCGACTCCCACGCCGCCTTGAGCACGCTGCTGCAACACCAGTGGTCGCTGGCCACGGCGCTGTCGTTCCTGGCCTGGTACGTCTTCGCCCCGCAGTGCGCGGCGACCCTGGGCGTCGTCAAGCGCGAGACCAACGGCTGGACCTGGCCGGCGGTGATGTTCGCCTACATGACGGGCCTCGCTTACCTCGCCTCGTTCGTGACCTATCACGTGGCCGTGGCTTTGGGCGGCGGCTGAGCGCCTTAGAGACTGCGAAACCAGGCCCAGACGTCGTCGGGCCGCTCCAGCGCCGAGAGGCCTTCCCGCCGCGCCGCCTCGCCCAGCTTGCGCAGCCGGCCGGGCGTCACGCCGAACCGCGCCCGGAACGCGCGGCTGAAGTGGGCGTCCGAGCGGAACCCGTGGCGATAGCCGATCTCGGCCAGGGTGTGCTGTTCGGTCCGGTCCTGCAGGATGACGTCGAACGTCTGGTCGAGCCGCCGAGCCTGGATGAAGGCGCTGACCCCGCCCCGCGCTTCGAACACCTTGTAGAGCAGGCTGCGCGACACCCCGAGGTGCTGGCGCACCGTCTCGGGCGACAAATCGGGATCGTCCAGATGCTGGTCGACATATCGCTGACCCTCGGCCAGCAGCATCTTCTCGATGGGGCGCGGATCGGTGGCCGCCGGCTCGCCGTGGGCCAGGATCACCGCGCTCATCAGGGCGACGCCGGCCCGGGCGGCCAAGGTCGCGTCGGTGGTCGTCAGCGATCCGATCGCCTCCCAGAGGGTCCGCAGATGCGAGCCCAGCAGCCGGCCGGGCCCGGCGGCCTCGGCGACGACGCGGCCATGGAAGTCGACGCCGGCCACCTGCGGGTCGAGCTGGGCGCGCGGGATAACGAAGTACAGGGACTCGAACGGCTGCTCGATGGTCAGGCTGAAGGGGCGCGCCATGTCCACCAGGCGAATCTCGCCCATCGCGCCGCTGGCCGCCCGCCCGTCATAGTCCGCCGTCCAGCCGGTTGGGCGCAGCTCCAGCACCGCCATCACGGTGTCCGAGGCGTCGGCCGCGACATGGCTCAGCCGGCGGTCGAACCGCTGCGGCGCGCCTTCGCAGAGGCCGAACACGACGCCGCCCAGATTGTAGCCGTCCATCGAATTGTGGAACGTGGCCTCGGGCGACAACAGGGTGATGTCGAACAGGTGAGCGCAGGACCGGCGATATTGCTCGGCCGCGTCCGCGTGCTCGCGGGCGTCCAGCACCCAAAGATCTCTACGCGGACGATCATCCGCCATGACGCCTCGGCCTCCAAAACCGTGGGGCAATAGAACGTGGATCGCCGGTCAATGACAGACCCCCGGCTCGCGCGCCAAAAGGGGGGCTCGCGGGCGCCGGTGGGGTACAGGGCGCTTCGCGATGGGTCGTTGGGTCCCCCAGGGCCCGGCGGACCAGCCTCCCATGCCCATGGGAGGTCGGGGCGGGTCGTCGGCGTGATCCCCTTTTCGCGCCGACGAAACGCCCGATCCTCCGATCAGGCGCGCGTTTCGCCCCGGCGGGGCGGCCGACCTCAACGGGTCGGGACCGGGTGCTCCCCGCGATAGTCGTAGAACCCGCGCCCCGTCTTCTTGCCCAGCCAGCCGGCTTCCACATACTTCACCAGCAGCGGACAGGGCCGGTACTTGCTGTCGGCCAGACCCTCGTGCAGCACGTTCATGATGCTGAGCACGGTGTCGAGGCCGATGAAGTCGCCCAGCTCCAACGGGCCCATCGGGTGGTTGGCGCCCAGCTTCATCGCCGTGTCGATGGCGTCGACCGTGCCGACCCCCTCGTACAGCGTGTAGATCGCCTCGTTGATCATCGGCACCAGCACGCGGTTGACGATGAAGGCGGGGAAGTCCTCGGCGTTGCTGGTGATCTTGCCCAGCGACTTGGCGAAGGAGACCGCCGTCTCATAGGTCGGGACGTCGGTGGCGATGCCCCGGATGATCTCGACCAGCTTCATCAGCGGCACGGGGTTCATGAAGTGCAGGCCGATGAAGCGCTCGGGCCGGTCGGTCGCCGAGGCCAGACGCGTGATCGAGATCGACGAGGTGTTCGAGGCCAGCAGCGTGCCTTCCTTCAGGTGCGGCTGCAGGCTGCGGAAGATCGACTTCTTGATCTCCTCGTTCTCGGTGGCGGCCTCGATGGCCAGGTCCGTGGCCCCGACCTCTTCCAGCGTCTCCGCCGGCTTGATGCGCGCGAGGGCCGCCTTCATGGTCTCGTCGTCGATGATCCCACGGCCGACCTGGCGGGCCATGTTCTTCTCGATGACGGCCAGGCCCCCGTCGATCCGCTCGCGCGAGACGTCGTGGAGACGCACGTCATAGCCGCCCAGGGCGACGACATGCGCGATGCCCGACCCCATCTGGCCGGCGCCGATCACGCCGACCGTCTTGATTTCACTCATGAACGCCAAGCCTTCGCTTGATTTGCGCCGGGCCTTCGCGCCCACGCCTTCGACTGTGACGACTTTTCTAGCACGAGAAACCCCGCGCTCGCCAAGGCTTTGCTGCGACGCAATGAGGCAGGGGGGAACCCGGGCGTCAGGGCCTTGGCGGATAGGGGTGGACCGCGCCGTTCGGGTCCTCGACCGCGCCGTCGGAAAGATAGTTGGGGCCGACCGGCGCCTTGCCGTGGCCGCCCGGGATGTCCAGCACATAGGTCGGCTGAGCCAGGCCCGAGACGGTCCCCCGCAGGGCCTTCATGATCGCCTGGCCCTCGGCCAGGGTCGTGCGCAGGTGGGCGGTGCCGGGGGCATGGTCGCCGTGGTGCAGGTAGTAGGGCCGGATCCGCGTCTCGACGAAGCCGCGCATCAGCGCCGCCAGGGTCTCGGGGTCGTCGTTGACGCCGCGCAGCAGCACGGTCTGGGACAGCATCGGAATCCCCGCGTCGACGATTCGCGCGCAGGCCGCGCGGGCGGCCGGGGTCAGCTCGCGGACGTGGTTGGCGTGCAGGGCGACATAGACGGTCTTGGTCGAGCGCTTCAGCGCCGCGATCAGATCGGGCGTCACCGCCTCGGGATCGACGGCCGGCACGCGGGTGTGGAAGCGGACGATCCTGACGTGCGCGATCGCCTCCAGCCGGTCCATCAGGTCGGCCAGGCGGCGAGGGGACAGCACGAACGGATCGCCGCCGGTGATGATCACCTCCCAGATCTTAGGGCGGCCGGCGATATAGGCGAAGGCGGCGTCCAGCTGCTCCGGGGTCAGGGTCGACAGCCCCTCGGGCCCGACCATCTCGCGCCGGAAGCAGAACCGGCAATAGACCGCGCAGGTGTGGGTCGGCTTCAGCAGCACCCGGTCCGGATAGCGATGGACGATGCCTTCGACCGGGCTGTGGACCGCGTCGCCGATCGGGTCGCCGTCCTCGCCGGGGCTGGCGATCAGCTCCTCGGGCGCGGGGACGAACTGGCGGGCGATCGGGTCATTGGCGTTGGCCGGATCGATCAGCGCGGCCATGGCCGGGGTGATCGCCACCGCGTAGCGCGCGGCCACCGCCTCCAGCGCCGGCAGGCGCTCGGGCGGGATCAGCCCGGCTCGCGCCAGAGCTCGCGCGTCACGGAGGGTCTTGGCGGCGGTCATGAGGGGCCGGGATATGCGGGATTTCCGGCGCTTAGGCAAATGCCCCGGCTAGACCACCGCTCCGAACAGCTTGCCGATCAGGGCCGTGGCGGCCAGGGCCAGCGCGCCCCAGAACGTCACGCGCAGCATCGGCTTCAGCGGCGGGGCGCCGCCCGCCCAGGCGCCGAGCGCGCCGAGGACGGCCAGGAAGATCAGGGTGGCGACCGTGACCACGGGCAGGATCACCGGCAGGGGCGCGAGGATCGCCACCAGAAGCGGCATGACCGCCCCGACGGCGAAGGTCGTCGCCGAGGTCAGGGCCGCCTGGACGGGACGGGCGGTCAGGTGCTCGGAGATCCCCAGCTCGTCGCGGGCGTGGGCCGCCAGGGCGTCGCCGGCGTTCAACTGCACCGCCACCTGTCGCGCCAGGTCCGGCGTCAGGCCTCGCGCGACATAGATCGCCGTCATCTCCTCGAGTTCGGCCTCGGGCTGGGTCTCCAGCTCCAGCCGTTCGCGGGCCAGGTCGGCGGACTCGCTGTCGGCCTGGGACGCGACGGAGACGTATTCGCCGGCCGCCATCGACATCGCCCCGGCCACGAGGCCCGCGCTCGCGGCCAGCACGATCGGGCCGCGCGTGGCCTGCGCCGCCGCCACCCCGACGATCAGCGCCGCGGTCGAGACGATGCCGTCATTGGCGCCCAGCACGGCCGCGCGCAGCCAGCCGATCCGCGAGACGGCGTGTCGTTCGTCGTGAGCCCTGTCCCGCGCCATTGGCCGCTCCCCTTCGCTCGCGCCACTTTGGACCAGAAGGGGACGCCGGGCGTTGATCGCGGTCAAGCGCTGGGTCTGGGCCAAAGCACGAGCGCCGTCGGGCGCACGTCCAGCCAATCGCAAATGTCGAGCAGCAGGGACCGCTCCTCGGCCGTCAAGCCGCCGTCGATCGCCACCGCCGTGGCGGCGGCCGCGATGTCGGGGGCCGCCGATCGTCCCTTCAAGGCGCGGATCATCAGTTCGGCTTCGGCCCAGGCTTCCTCCGGTCGCGCCTCGAAGCCGGCCTCCAAGGCCTCGAACGCCGTCAGCGCGTCGTCGATGAAGGCGACGCCCTCGTCGCCAGAGGGCGGCGCGCGCGCCCCCAGGCTTTCGATCATCCGGCCGCGCTCGTCAGGGGTCACCTCGCCATCGGCCTGGGCGATCAGCAGGCACGCCGCGACCAGGGCCTGGACCGGGCCGAGCGCGCCGGTCGCGAAGGGACTTATCGCCATCGCGCGGCCGTGGCGTTCATCTCCAGGCCTCCGAGCTGTTCGCGCAGGCGCTCGCGACGAAGGTCCCAAAGCCGCATCATGCCTCTGTCCGGCGTCGGCTTCCGGGCCTCCTCGTACAGGGCGCGCGTCATCCGCGCGATCTCGGCGCGCATCTGTCGGGCGTTCAACAAGGTCAAGGTCAGCGCTCCTCCTTATGTGGGGGCGCGCTCGACGGCGGGCTTGGGAACGGCGGGAGGGGACGGCCGCCTGGACCCGACATCGAGCGCACCCGATGCGGTCCGACATCACGTTCGACCAGGGGTGTCGAAACGCCAGAGGGGCCCGGCCCGCCTATTGGATTTGGGCGACGCCTTGGCGGCCGCAAGAGGCCTTTCCGAAAATTTCCGAGGAGGGCGTCTTCACCCCGCCACCGGCGTCCAGATCACGTCCTCGATGCGCCGCGCGCCGGCGGCCAGCAGAACCAGCCGATCGAAGCCCAGGGCCGAGCCCGAGGCCTCGGGCATGTGCGCCAGGGCGGCCAGGAAGTCCTCGTCGAGCGGATAGCGCTCGCCATAGACGCGGGCCTTCTCGTCCATCTCGATCAGGAAGCGCCGGCGCTGTTCGGCGGGGTCGGTCAGTTCGCCGAAGGCGTTGGCCAGCTCCACCCCGCAGGCATAGAGCTCGAACCGTTCGGCCACGCGCGGATCGGCGGCCTTCGGGCGGGCCAGGGCGGCCTCCGAGATCGGGTATTCGCACAGGATGGTCGCGCGGCCCTCGCCCAGGCGCGGCTCGACCTTCTCGACCAGGATGCGGCTGAAGACGTCGGCCCAGCCGTCATCGTCGGCCACCCGGATCCCGGCGGCGCGGGCGGCGGCGGCCAGGGCGTCGCGGTCGGTCGACCCGTCCGCCGAGACGCTGGCCAGGAGCTCGACCCCGGCATGGCGCGCGAAGGCCTCGGCCACCGACAGGCGCTCGGGCGCGGCGAACGGATCGCAGGCCATGCCCCTGAAGTCGAAGCGCCGCGTCCCCGCCGTCTCGGCCGCCAGGGCCAGCAGGGTCGCGCAGTCGTCCATCAGGACCTCGTAGGCCGCGCCCGCGCGATACCACTCCAGCATCGTGAACTCGGGATGATGCAGCGGCCCGCGCTCGCGATTGCGCCAAACCTTGCCCAGGCTGAAGATCCTTTCCTCGCCCGCCGCCAGCAGCTTCTTGCAGGCGAACTCCGGCGAGGTGTGCAGATAGAGGGGGCTGGCCTCGCCCGAGGTGGTCAGAGCCTCCGTCGCGAAGGCGTGCAGATGAGCCTCGTTACCGGGCGAGACCTGCAGGGCGGCGGCCTCGACCTCCTCGAAGCCCTCGCGGTCGAACCAGGCGCGGACGGCCTTGGTGATCCGGTTGCGGGCCAGCAGGAACGGCCGCCGGTCAGCGTGGACGTCGGCGCGCCACCAGGTCGACGAAGGTGTGGTCAAGGCTCGGAAACCGAAGAGGCTGGAGATTTCGCCCCTTTCGCTATACGAGGGCGCTCACGGATCAATAGCACGAACGCGCCCGCGACCTCGCGCGCGCATTCTTCCCAAGGACGGTACGTACGTGAAGGTCGCAGCCAGCTCGCTCCGCAAAGGCTCCGTCGTCGATATGGACGGCAAGCTCTATGTCGTTCTGAGCGCCGAGAACATCCACCCCGGCAAGGGCACCCCGGTGACCCAGCTGAACATGCGCCGCATCTCGGACGGCGTGAAGGTCTCGGAACGCTACCGCACGACCGAGCAGGTCGAGCGCGCCTTCGTCGACGACCGCGACCACACCTTCCTCTACCAGGACGGCGACGGCTTCCACTTCATGAACCCGGAGACCTACGACCAGCTGGTGGCCACCGAGGAAGTGGTCGGCGACGCCGCCCCGTACCTGCAGGAAGGCATGACCGTCATCCTGTCGACGCACAACGACGTGCCGATCGCCATCGAGCTGCCGCGCACGGTGATCCTGGAGATCGTCGACACCGAACCGTCGGTGAAGGGCCAGACCGCCAGCTCGTCCTACAAGCCGGCCGTGCTGAGCAACGGCGTCAAGACGACCGTGCCGCCTTACATCACCTCGGGCACCAAGGTGGTGATCCTGACGGAAGACGGCTCGTACGTGGAACGCGCCAAGGACTAAGCGTCCTTCGGCCTCCGAACGACGAAAGGCCCGGTGGGAGACCACCGGGCCTTTTTATTTTCCGAAAAGCTTGTCATCCCGGCCGCGGCGAAGCGGAGAGCCGGGACCCAGGGCAA
The DNA here is from genome assembly GCF_947036865.1 of uncultured Caulobacter sp. GTDB lineage: Bacteria > Pseudomonadota > Alphaproteobacteria > Caulobacterales > Caulobacteraceae > Caulobacter. Next base: position 52,788 of record NZ_CAMQSF010000013.1, read on the forward strand.
CCGCGCCGGGCGTGGCTCCTGGGTCCCGGACAGCCTCTGCGAGGCTTCCGGGATGACAAGGTGGGTTAGGCCTTCGAAGTCCGTCGCCGTTCTTCTCAAGAAGAACGGCGGCAGCCTAGAACTCCGCCGACAGGGTCAGGAAGCCCATGCGCGGCGGTTGCGGGAAGGCGCCGTAGCCGCCCGAGTTGCTGGTCACCGAGGCCGTCGAGACGCCCTTCTTGTCGAACAGGTTGGTGACGTTGGCCGTCAGGCGCACGCCCTTGACCATGGCGCCCGCCGGCATGTCGAACGTGTAGCCGGCCTGCAGGTCGACCAGCATCATCGACTTGACCGACAGGTCGTTCAGATAGGTCACGTAGCGGCGGCCGACATAGTCGCCGCTGATCTGGGCGTCGAACCGGCCATAGTTGAAGCGGGCGATCGTCTTGTTCATCCACTTCGGCGTCAGCGGCACGTACTTGCCGCCGGTGGCGACCGTGACCGGCTGGGTGACGCCGTTCACGACCGTGGTGCCCGACTGGTAGTCGCTGTCGTACTTGGACTGGTTGTACGAGACGGCGTTGTAGAGCTGGAAGTGCTCGCCGAACTTCAGCGTGCCGGCCACGTCGACGCCCTTGGTGGTGACGCCGCCGACATTGGCCAGGATGGCCGGCGCCGGGTTGATGAAGTTGAACGGCGCGATGTTCAGCAGGCGGTTGCTGAACTTGACGTCATAGGCGTTGATCTGGCCCTCGAAGCCGGTGATCACGCCCCAGTTGACGCTGTGGCGGCTGCGCAGACCCGCTTCATAGGTCCACGAGGTCTCGGGCTTCACCGTCGTCTTGAACAGCTCGAACGCGGCTTGCGTGCCCAGGCTCCAGGCCGAGAAGCCGTAGAAGCCGCTGCCGGCGCCGTACGGGATGAACTGGCGCATGTTCTGCTGGACGTTGACGAAGACCTGCTCGTTCTCGGTCGCGTCCCACAGCAGGCCCGCCTGCGGCAGGAACCACTTGTTCGACTCGATCGAGCCGGTCGGATAGCGGACCGGCACGGCGACCGTGGGCAGGTTCTGCTGGTTGATCGGGAACTTGCCGTGCGCGGTCTGCAGACTGGACTTGAAGCCCGCTTGCAGCAGCAGCTTCGGCGTCACGCGCCACTGGTCCTGCAGGTGCAGCTGGATGTCGTTGGTGAAGAACTCGGCCGCGTACTGGGTCAGCACCTTCTTGCCGCGCGGCACGTCGTACGGCGACAGGTCGTTGTTCTCCTTGGTCATCGGATACCAGGCGCGCTGCTGGGCCGGTTCGTTGTGCTCGAACCAGACGCCGCCCTTGAGCTGGTGGTCGCCCAGGGTCCACTCGACCGTCGAGATCGCGCCCGGACGGTTGATCCGGTACTCGGTGGTGCGCACGGCGTAGCCGGTGCCGCCGAACAGGTTGACGATGTTGGTCAGGGTCGCGGGGCTGGTGGTCGTGCCGACCACGAGGCTCGGATAGTAGGTCGCGAACAGGCCCGGCAGACCGGCGGTGTTGACCGGACCGGCCACGATGCCGCGACCGAAGTTGTAGTGATAATAGGCCTGGTTGGTCCAGGTGAAGTTCGGCGTCGGCTTCCAGGCGTACTTCACGTACGACAGGATGTCCTCGCGCTGGGCGGCGCTGAAGCAGTTCGAGAAGTTGTTGCCCTGGGCCGGCGGCGGGGTGCCCGGGCCGCCGGTCAGATTGGCGACGCAGCCGGCCAGGTCCGGATAGATGAAGGCGCGGCTATAGGGCGTGAAGTTCTGCGCCGCGGCGGTCTGCTGGTTGCCGAAGGCGGTGGCGTCCTCGTTCGGCTCCACCTTCATCTGCCAGTCGGCGTAGAAGGTCAGGGCGCCGTGCTCGGTGTCGCGGACCAGCTTCAGGTTCACCTGATGGCCGCGCTGGTGGCCGTTGAAGTCCCAGGCCTTGGCGTCCTGGCGCAGGTACGAGACGTAGCCGCGGAAGCCGTTGCCCAGGTCGCCACCCTCAAGACGCACGAAGGTGCGGAAGGCGTCGTGGCTGCCGACGGTCTGGTTGACGGTCAGGCCGCGCTCGGCCGCCGGGTCGCGGCTGAAGGTTTCGATCGCGCCGCCCAGGTTGCTGGTCGAGGGCACGCCCAGCGAACCGGCGCCCGAGGACAGGGTGACGCGCGAGACGTTCTCGCTGGTGACCGAGCGCGAGACCGACAGGCCGTTGTAGTTGCCGTACTGCTGGTCGCCCAGCGGCACCCCGTCCATCGTGTAGCCCAGTTGCTGGGTCGAGAAGCCGTGGACGAACAGCGACAGGTTCTGCTCGTTGTTGCCCCACGGATCGGCGGTCCGATAGATCACGCCGGGCAGGAACTGGATCGCCTTCAGCGGGCTGGCGCCGGGCAGGACGCGCTGGATCTGCTGGGCTTCCATGGCCACCGCCGAGCGCGTCTCGCGCTGGCTGGTGATGATGACCTGCTCGACATTGGTGGCGTCGGTGTCGGCGGCGGGCGTCGTCGGGGCGGTCTCGGCGGCCTGGGCGGCGCCGGCCATCAGGGCGGCGATCGCCGCGCCGCACCAGAGCGTCGTCTGGCGCTGGATCGAACGTGTGGATGACATCTGCGGTATCCCCCTTCGCGGTGCGATTGGCCGGGGATAGGGACGCCATAAGACGATGCCGCGACAGAACCGCGACGGGCGTGTGATTGTGGCGCCGCCGCAACAGTGGTTAACGCGCGCCGTCGCCTTGCGTCAGCCCGCCGCCGCGCGGCGGTTCAGGCGGCCGATGGTCGAGACCAGGGTCGCCATCTCGATCGGCTTCTCGATGAAGGCGTCCATCCCCGCCGACAGCGCCTCGGAGCGCTCGTCGTCCATCACCCCGGCGGTCAGACAGATGATCGGCATCTTGTCCCAGCGGCGCTCGGCGCGGATGCGGCGCGTGGCTTCCAGTCCGCTCATCCGCGGCATGTTGAAGTCGATCAGCATCATGTCGAAGTCGCCCTGGCCCAGGGCCTCGATCGCGCCCTCGCCGTCGCCGGCCTCGGCGACCTCATAGCCCAGCGGCGTCAGCATCCGCTCGATGACCTTGCGATTGATCGGATAGTCGTCGACCACCAGCAACCGCAGCGGCGACACCGGCTCCGCCTCGGCGAGCTTGGCCACGGGCAGGTCGCACAGGAAGGTCAGGACGAAGGTCGAGCCCTTGCCGACCTCGCTGCGGGCCGTGACCGCGCCGCCCATCATCTGGGCCAGTCGCCGGGTGATGTTGAGGCCCAGGCCCGTGCCGCCGGTTCGCCGCGCGGTCGCGGCGTCCGCCTGGACGAAAGGCGTGAACAGCCGCTCCAGCACGTCCGGCCGGATGCCGATGCCGGTGTCGGCGACGGAGACCTTGATGCGCAGGCGGTCGGCCTCGGCGGGCTCGCAGGCCACCCGCACCAGGATCTGGCCGAACGGCGTGAACTTGACGGCGTTGGAGATCAGATTGGCCAGGCACTGGCGAACGCGCAACGGGTCGAAGACCAGTTCGGCCGGGACGGAGTCGTCGACCCGCAGGGTGATCGTGGTTCCCTTTTCCCGGGCCTGAGGTTCGTTGATCCGCACCACCCGGTCGACCAGCTGGCGCAGGTCGCCGGCGATCGGCGCGATCTCCAGCTTGCCCGCCTCGATCTTGGCGAAATCGAGCACGTCGTTTAGCAGGCCCATCAGCGTGCGGCCGGACTCCTCCAGAAGTTCGACCTGGTCGCGCTGCTCCGCCGCCAGGCGACCCAGCTTCAGGGCCTGGGACAGGCCCAGCATGCCGTTCAGCGGCGTGCGCAGTTCATGGCTCATCAGGGCCAGGAACTCGGACTTGGCCTGGCTGGCGGCCTCGGCCTCGCTCTTGGCCCGCTCCAGCGCCCGGCCCTGCTGACCATTGGTCTGCGCCGCCTTGGCGGTATAGGTGATCAGGATGATCGCCGAGGCGCACAGCGCCACGCGCTGCGAGAGCGGAAAGTCGTTGAAGACGCCGCACAGCAACAGCAGCAGGGTCGAGGATCCGCCGCCGATGATCAGCAGCAGGGTCTTGGACCGGGCGGTGAAGGCCTGGGCGTGAACCAGGAAGGACGAGACGACGCAGAACGCCGCCAGCCGCAGCGCCGGGGTCTCCCGCCGCCAGAGCATGATCGCCAGCGACCACCAGACGACGTTCATCCAGGTCACGGCGGCCACATAGGCCATGCGCTGGGCGGCGCCGACCGGCCGCTCGTCGCGCTGCGGACGGCTGCAGACCCACACGCCCGCCTCGGCGGTGGCGACGGCCAAGCCCCACAGCAAGCCGCCGCGCATGTCGACCGCCAGAGCGTAGACCAGCGCGGTCGCCGCGCAGATCGCCAGCCGCACGCCCAGGGTCGGAAGGCTGCGCGCCGTGACCGAGGTCACGTCCTGGTCAAGCCACTCGGCAAATCGCGGCAAAGAGCCCCCCGCCCTAAGGAATTTTACCGTTACCAAGCTTCATAGCGCGGTGTCCGGTGGTTGCAAGGCGGCGCGTGGTATCGGCGAAGCAAAAAGGCCCGGAGTCGCCTCCGAGCCTTTTTCCTTACGAGTGTTCAGCCATCTTGGCCGATATTTACTTGCCCGCCGCCGCCAGGGCTTCCATCAGTTCAGGAACGGCGGTCTTGTAATCGGCGACCAGGCCATAGTCGGCCACCTGGAAGATCGGCGCGTCGGCGTCCTTGTTGATCGCGACGATCACCTTGGAGTCCTTCATACCGGCCAGGTGCTGGATGGCGCCCGAGATGCCGATGGCCAGGTAGAGCTGCGGGGCCACGACCTTGCCGGTCTGGCCGACCTGGTAGTCGTTGGGGGCGTAGCCGGCGTCGACGGCCGCGCGCGAGGCGCCGACGGCGGCGCCCAGCTTGTCGGCCAGCGGTTCGATCACGCGCTGGAACTCTTCCGCCGAACCCATGGCGCGACCGCCGGAGACGACGATCTTGGCCGCGGCGAGCTCCGGACGGTCGGACTTGACCATTTCTTCGCTGACGAAGCGGGTCTTGCCCGCGTCGGCGCCGCCGACGGTCTCCACCGAGGCCGAGCCGCCCTCGGCGGCGGCGGCGAAGGCGGTCGGACGCACGGTGATCACCTTCTTGGCGTCGGACGACTGCACCGTCTCGAGCGCGTTGCCGGCATAGATCGGGCGCGTGAAGGTGTCGGCCGAGACGACCTCGACGATGTCGCTGATCGGGGCGACGTCCAGCTTGGCGGCGACGCGCGGGGCGAAGTTCTTGCCGCCCGAGGTGGCCGGAACCAGGATGGCGTCGTAGTTGCCGGCCAGCGCCAGCACCGCGTCGGCCTGAGCCTCGGCGATGCCGTGACCCAGGGCGTCGCTGTCGGCCAGCAGCACCTTGCGCACGCCGGCGATCTTGGCGGCCTGGTCGGCGACGGCCTTGGCGTCCTTGCCCAGGACCAGCACGTCGATGTCGCCCGAGATCTTCTGGGCGGCGGTCACGGTCTTGTGGGTGGCGTCGCGCAGGTGCGCGTTGTCGTTATCGGCGACGACGAGAACAGCCATTACAGCACCCCCGCGGTGTTGAGCTTGGAAACGAGGTCGGCGGCGGTTTCCACCTTCACGCCGGCCGAGCGCTTGGCCGGTTCGGCGACCTTCAGGACCTTCAGGCGCGGCGCGACGTCGACGCCGTAGTCGGCGACGGTCTTCGAGGCGATTTCCTTCTTCTTGGCCTTCATGATGTTCGGCAAGCTGGCGTAGCGCGGCTCGTTCAGGCGCAGGTCGGCGGTGATCACCGCCGGCAGGTCGACGTCCAGGGTCTGCAGACCGCCGTCGACTTCACGGGTGACCTTGGCGCTCGAGCCCGAGACTTCGACCGCCGAGGCGTAGGTGGCCTGCGGCCAGCCCAGCAGGGCCGACAGCATCTGGCCCACGGCGTTGTTGTCGCCGTCGATCGCCTGCTTGCCCATGATCACGAGGTTCGGATTTTCCTCGGCGACCACGGCGGCCAGCAGCTTGGCCACGCCCAGCGGCTCGACGTCGGTGTCGGTGGTGATCAGGATGCCGCGATCACCGCCCATGGCCAGGGCCGTGCGGATGGTCTCCTGGGCTTGGGCCGGGCCGATGCTGACGATGACCACCTCGGTGGCCACGCCCTTTTCCTTCAGGCGCACGGCTTCCTCGACCGCGATCTCGCAGAAGGGGTTCATCGACATCTTGACGTTCGCGAGGTCGACCCCGGTCTGGTCCGCCTTCACGCGGGCCTTCACGTTGTAATCGATCACCCGTTTGACCGGGACTAGGACCTTCATCGGTTTCCACCGCCTCCAGGCTTGTGTTTTCTCCTGCTGGGCAACCGACTTAGCGTTTCGGCGCCGCAATGCAAGTTTCCCTTTGCGTAAGCGTAATGCGATAACGCGCCTGCGGTTCAAACGGTTGTAGGATTTCTCGCGCGGGCCGCCCGTGTCCGCTCGCGAGCCCGCATTCCCTTAAGGGCGTAAAGGCGGTAAGGGGCCGGCATGACCAAGACGTTCACGCGCCTGAAGTACATCTTTCTCGGCCTCTTTCTGCTCGGCAGCGCCGGGGTGCTAGCCTATCACGCCCTGTGGGTCTGGCCGAAGGAACGCTGCGAGGCGCGCGGCGGCGCCTGGGCGGGTCGCTGGATGAAGTGCGCGACGGTCTATTCGATCGAGACCCTGACGCGTCGCCCCAGCAATGTGCCGCCGATCAATGGCGAGGCGCGGATCAAGCCGGAGGCGGGGGCGGCCGCTCCCGCGCCTTCCGAGAAGAAGTAAATCTCAACCTAATCGTCATCCCGCGCGGCATGCGCGGGACCCATGGTTCAGCTTCTACGTGAGAGCGTCGTCCGCGCTTCGCTTGCGATGGCTAGATCGGTCCCGCGAACGTCGCGCGATGGCGGGGTCGCCTGATACCTAGCGCGTCGCGCCCGGCGTCCACAGCACGTCCGCGCGGCCCTTGTCGTTGCTCCAGCGGGCCGCGACGAACAGCAGGTCCGACAGGCGGTTCAGATACTTCAGCGCCGGTTCGCCGACGATCTCGCCCTCGGTCTCCGCCAACGCCACGCAGGTCCGCTCGGCCCGCCGACAGACGGTGCGCGCCACGTGCAGCGCGGCGGCGGCGGGCGACCCCGCCGGCAGCACGAACGAGGTCAGGGGCGCCATCTCGTCGTTCAGCTGGTCGATCTCGCGCTCCAGCCGCTCGACCTGGCTGTCGAGGACGCGCAGCGGCTCCCAATCCGGCTTGCCGTGCTGTTCGGGCGTCGCCAGATCCGCGCCCAGGTCGAACAGGTCGTTCTGGATCCGCTCCAGCATCGCGTCGAGCGTCGGATCGGTCGCGACATGCTGTCGCGCCTGACCGATCGCGGCGTTGGTCTCGTCAACCCCGCCATAGGCCTCGACCCGCAGCGAAGCCTTGCTCACCGGGGCGCCGGTGGCCAAACGCGTCGAGCCGTCGTCGCCGGTCCGGGTATAGATGCGGTTCAGCGTGACCATCGGTCGCGGACTCCCGTTCTTCGAACCGAGCTATGAGGGTCCGTCACGCGCCCTGGCGCCACCAGAAGGCGGCGGCGACCAGGACGATGATGGCGATGAACTGCAAGAGGACGCGCAACCGCATCAGCTTGTTCGAATAGGACCGGCCAAAATCGCCGCCGCGAAAGAGGGCGTAGAGGCCGGCGGCCAGGGCGATCAGAACGGCGCCCAGGGCGATCGGGACGAGGAAGTCGAACAGGTGAGCCATGGCGCGGAAGATAGGGCGCGGAGCTCCGCCGCGCCATAGAGCCTTTCGGTCCGCCGCCGCGCGGGGGCCGGAACGCGGTCCGTTGAGTCAGCTCGACGAACTTGTTCGCTGAGTTCTTTTGTCGCAGTGACGCTTTGAGACCGGTGTCATATCTTAACCGTAAGTCGTCACTCGGCGATTTTTGTTCTTTTTGGCGGTTGCAATGGCCCACCCCTGGCGCTATTGCGCCCGCTTCCTATTTTTCAGTACGCGTTCGTTGAACATGATCAACCCCTCACCGCGGATCGTTCGACGTTGTACCCACCCCAGCGGGGAGGCAGGAGATAACCGCAATGGCTCAGAGCGCCACGCTCTCGTCCGCCGCCGGGCTCTCCGCGTCCGATCGCGAAGAAGCCCTGGCTGAAGTCCGCCAACTGATCATCGACCTGCGCGACGCCGCGCAGGACGGCCGTCAGCTGGCCCGCCGCTACGCCGACGTCCTTCAAAACGTCGTCGATGAGTACTGCATTGAGTTCGAGAAGCGCGCGGAAGCCGCTCTCGCCCGTCTGGAGGCCGCCGCATGAGCTTTGTGTCCGTCAAGATCGAGTCGGCCGCCGACGCGCCGGTGAAGCTGACCCGCCGGGCGCTGGCCAAGCAGCGCACCCGCGAACGCGTCCTGGCCGCCGCGCGCCGCCTGTTCAGCGAGCGCGGCTACGAAGGCGCGACCATCCGTGACATCGCCCAGGCCGCCGGGATGTCGACCGGCGCGGTGTTCGCCAGCTTCGCCGACAAGTCGGAGCTGTTCGACGAGATTCTGACCGCCGACTACGAGGTCATCCACGCTCAGATGACCCAGGCGTCGCGGAACGCCAAGACGGTCGATGAGGCCCTGCTGGGCCTGTTCGCCATCGCCTACGGCTTCCACGTCGAGCAACTGCCGCTGCTGCGGGCCAGCATCGCGGTCTCGTGGACCCGTTCGGAAGCCGCCGAGCGCCGGGCCCGCTCGGATCTGAAGCATATCTTCCGCCTGCTCGCCGACGCTCTGCGGCGCGGCGTGGAGCAAGGTCAGCTGAAGGCCGACATCGACGCCAAGCTCCTGGCCGAAATGACCTTCGACGTGTATCTCGCCAATTATCGTCGCGCGGTCTACGACGGCTGGACGGTGGAGGCGCTGCTGGCGCGGCTTTCGGAACAACTGAAGGTCATTCTCGCGGGCGCCCGCGCTTAAAGACGTACGAAGGCGCTCCGTTCGGGGGTTCGGAGCGCCTTCGATTTCAACAATGACGCTGGCGTGTTCGAGGGGGACGTGCGTGGGCGTAAGAGACGAACAGAAGGCGGCGACGCGGGAGAAGGTTCTCGAAGCCGCGCGTGACCTGTTCAACGACGTCGGTTACGAGGAGACCACCATCCGCGCCATCGCGGAGCGGGCGGGCGTCTCGGTCGGCAGCGTGTTCACGACCTTCGCCTCCAAGGCCGAAGTGCTCAGTCACGTCATGAACCATCGGCTCGCCGAACTCTACGCGGAGTTCGATCGCGTCCTGCCGTACCTGCGCGGCAGCACCGCCGACCGGCTGTGCTCGATCTTCGCCATCCACTACGAGTTCGAGACCCGGCGGGTGAAGCTGTTCCTGGCGCACATCGCCGCGTCCTACAATCCCAACAACGACCCGGGCGTCACGCCCTACGGCCGCAACCCGCGCCTGAGCCAGATGCTGCTCGACGTGCTGGAGGACGGCGTGCGCAAGGGCGAGGTTCGCGAGGATCTCGACCTGCCGCTGATCGCCGAGACCCTGAAGGCCCTCTATGCGTGGAACTATCGCCTGGCCGCGACCGCGGGCGGCGATCTGCCGCCGGGCGAGATGTCGGCGGCGATGGACCGGCAGATAGCGATGATCGCCGAAGGCTGGCGGCCGAGATAGGGGCGCCGCGCCGGGGCGAGGCTCGCCGTGGCGGTCGTCTGCCGGATCAAGACGCCTTCCGCGTGGGCTGGCCGCCCTTTCGGGACCAGGCGCGGCGGAGCGGTTCGCGCAGGGTGATCGCCACGGGAATGAGCCAATAGGCGAAGCCCGGGGCCCAGCTGGCCGCCGGGGTGAAGGTCAGGGCCGCCGACAACAGTCCCGCGATCGACGAGATCGTCCAGACCTCGATGCTGATGCGGATCGAGCGATGGCTCTCCGGAGCCACGCCAAATCGCTCGGCATGGCGAAGGGCGCGGAAATAGAGGGTGGCGAACAGGCCGGCCAGCACGGCGAAGCCCACGCCATACACCCGGAACAGCGCGCTCAGATCGCCCAGGGTGCGGACGATCGGCTCGCCGGGCAGCCAACCGCGCGACAGCCAGATGAAGCCGGCCTGCACCAGCATCCGCAGCGGGAAGACATAGACCATCACCGTGAACACGATGGCCAGGGCGTTCAGGGTAGACACCGTGTCGCGACGGGGGACGAGCCGGCCGTACTCGCGATAGGCCATCCAAAACATCACGATCAGGACGAACGCCCCCAGCGAGGCCGGGATGCGGCCTAGCGCTCGCCACAGCGCCTCGATGCTGACCGTCGGCTCGGCCCCGGCGATGATCAGCAGGGTGACCGAGAAGGCGAAGGCCGCGTCGACGAAGGCGTCCAGGCGCTTAGCCGCCTCCAGTTCCGGATTGTGCCCCTCGATCATGCCCGCCCCTCCGCTCGCGCCAAGATGAACAAGGTTCGGCGCACGTGTCGAGGCCGTCGCGCGCTCGGCGGCGCTGAGCTAGGCTGCGGAAATGCGTCGTTGCGTTCTTCTGTTGGCCTTGGGTTTGCCGTTGTCGCTGGCGGGCGCCGCGCGCGCGGGGGAGACGGCCTGCTGGTTCGAGAACGGCGCCGTCGTCGCGCCGGCGGTGATCGGGGTGATGGCGGGGGACTATGTGATCGACCTCTCGGCCCCGCGCACCCTGCTGCACGAGACCAAGGCGCAGATGGAGGGGATCACGGACCCCGAAATCACCCTGCCGGTCGAGGTCGCGGGCCTGAAGGCGGCGGGGGTCTCGGTGAAGGTCGCCGATCTCGACGCCCGGGGCGCGGGGTTCGTCACCCCCATCGCCGGGGTGATCGGCATGGACGTCCTGGCCGGCCATGGCGTGGAGATCGACTTCAGGCGCTGCCGGCTGCGCATCGACCGACCCTGGCGCGCGGGGCGGCAGGTGGTCCTGCCGGTCATGGTGATCGACGGGCTTCCGACGATCTCCGCCGCCGTCAGCGATGGGCCGCGCGCCCTGAGCGGCGCCTTCGCCCTCGACACGGCGTCGAAGGCGATGACGCGGCTGGCGTCGCGGGGCGCGGCCGCGACGGGGAAGCTGGACGCGAGCGCCCGCAATCTGGCGCCGGCGACCCTTCGCGCGCTGTCCCTGGACGGCGTGCTGGCCGAGAACGTCCCCGCCAGCCTCGCCGACGATCTGCCCGACGGGATCGCCGGAACCCTGGGCACAGGCCTGTGGGCCCGTCATCGCCTGCGCCTGGCGGCCGACGGCAAGAGCCTGGCCATCGCCAACTGACCCGCAACGAAAAAGGCCCGGCGTCGCCGCCGGGCCTTTCCGTTGTCAGGTCTTCAAAGCCGCTTAGTGCGACTCGTTGCGCCAGACCGTCTTGTAGCTGGCGTACAGCAGGCCCGAGAGCAGGAGCAGGTAGATCAGCACGGCGAAGCCGGTCTGCTTGCGCTCTTCCAGCTTGGGCTCGGCGGCCCACATCAGGAAGGCCGCGACGTCCTTGGCCTGCTGGTCGATCGTCGACTTGGTGCCGTCGTCGAAGCTGACCAGGCCGTCCTTCAGGGGCGGCGGCATGGCGATGAAGCCGCCCGGCGGGACGTGTTCCTTGCTGCCCGACCAGTACGACGACAGGTCGCCGGCCATGTACGGGTTGTAGTGCTGGCCCGGGCCGACCTTCAGACCCTTGGGCGGATCCTTGTAGCCGGTGACGATCGAATAGATGTGGGCCGGGCCGCCCTCGCGGGCCTTGGCCAGCAGCGACATGTCCGGCGGCAGGGCGCCGCCGTTGCCGGCGCGGGCCGCGGCTTCGTTCGCGTAGGGCGAGGGGATGCGGTCGGCGGCGGTGGCCGGACGCTTGATGGCGTCGCCGGTCTCCGAGTCGATGTCGGCGACCTCGTAGTCCTTGGCGATCGCCTTGACGTACGGGTTGTCGTTCGAGTTCGGATACTTCTCGCTGTAGAACGGGCCGCCCTTGTCGCCGAGGTTCCGGAAGGACACCAGCTTCAGCGAGTGGCAGGCCGAGCAGACTTCGCGATAGACCTTGTAGCCGCGCTGCAGCTGGGCCTGGTCGAACTTGCCGAACGGGCCTTCGAACGACCAGTGGACGTCCTTGGGCTCCAGGGCGCCGTGTTGGGCCAGAGCCGGGGCGGCGGCGCCGACCGTCAGGAGACCGACCGCCGCGATAACCGAGAGTTTGCGGAGCATCGGGATCAACCCTTGTGAGCTTCGGCCGACAGGGCCGGCGAGGCGATCGAGTCCGGAACCGGCAGGGTCTTTTCGACCAGACCCAGGACCGGGAGCACGACCAGGAAGAAGGCGAAGTAGTAGAGCGAGGCGGCGCGCGACAGCCACACGAAGCTGTTCAGGTCCGAACCCATCACCTGGAAGGTGGTCAGGTGCGGGATCACCGGATCGTCCGGCAGCTTGGCGCCGCAGACGCCCAGGATGCAGCAGGCCACCACGAAGAACAGGAAGTAGACCTTCGCGGTCGGGCGGTAGCGCATCGAGCGCACCTTCGAGGTGTCCAGCCACGGCAGGGCGAACAGGCAGGCGATGGCGCCGAACATGGCCAGCACGCCCATCAGCTTGTCCGGCACGGCGCGCAGGATCGCGTAGAACGGCAGGAAGTACCATTCCGGAACGATGTGCGACGGCGTGGCCAGCGGGTTGGCCTCGATATAGTTGTCGGCGTGGCCGAGGGCGTTGGGCATGTAGAAGACGAAGAAGGCGAAGAGGATCAGGAAGACGCTCATCGCGAAGCCGTCCTTCACCGTCGCGTACGGGGTGAAGGGCACGGTGTCGGCCTTCGACTTCGGCTCGACGCCGGTCGGGTTGTTCTGGCCCACCACGTGCAGCGCCCAGACGTGCAGGATCACGACGCCCGCGATCATGAACGGCAGCAGGTAGTGCAGCGAGAAGAAGCGGTTCAGGGTCGGGTTGTCGACCGCGAAGCCGCCCCACAGCCAGGTGGTGATGCTCTCGCCGACCAGCGGCAGGGCGCCGAACAGGTTGGTGATCACGACGGCGCCGTGGAACGACATCTGACCCCAGGGCAGCACGTAGCCCATGAAGGCGGTGGCCATCATCAGCAGGTAGATCACGCAGCCCAGCAGCCACAGCACTTCGCGCGGGGCCTTGTACGAGCCGTAGTAGAGACCGCGCATCATGTGGATGTAGACGGCGATGAAGAACATCGACGCGCCGTTGGCGTGCATGTAGCGGATCAGCCAGCCGTAGTTCACGTCGCGCATGATGTGCTCGACCGACGCGAAGGCGCCCTGGGCGCTCGGCGTGTAGTGCATCACCAGGATGATGCCGGTGATCAGCTGGGAGGCCAGGCACAGCGACAAAATGCCGCCGAAGGTCCACCAGTAGTTCAGGTTCCGCGGCGTGGGATAGTCGACGAACGAGTCATAGCCCAGGCGGATGATCGGCAGACGGGCGTCGAGCCAGCGCTCGAAACCGGTCTTGGGTTGATAGGTCGAATGTCCGCTCATCTGGATTAACCGATCTTGACCTTGGTGTCGGACAGGAAGGCGTATTCCGGAACCACGAGGTTCTTGGGCGCGGGGCCCTTACGGATACGGCCCGAGGTGTCGTAGACCGAGCCGTGGCACGGGCAGAACCAGCCGCCGTACTCGCCGCCGCCGAAGGTGGGCACGCAGCCGAGGTGGGTGCAGTTGCCGCCGACGATCAGCCATTGGGCCTTGCCCGGCTTCACGCGCGCGGCGTCCTTTTCCGGATCCTTCATCGCCGCGCTGTCGTCGGCGACGGCCTTGGCGATCTCGGCCTTGGTGCGGTTGCGCACGAACAGCGGCTTGCCGCGCCACTTGATCGTGACCTGCTGGCCTTCGGCGACCTTGGTCAGGTCGAACTCGGTCGAGGCCAGGGCCCGCGTGTCGGCGGACGGGTTCATCTGGTCGATGAACGGCCACACCAGGCTCGCGGCGCCGCCGGCGGCGGCCGCGATCGCGGCGATATGAATGAAGTCGCGCCGGGAGGGATCGCTCCCGTGTTCCGGCTCGGTCGTTGCGCCCACGGCGGTGTCGGCCACCTTACGTCACCCTTCGATTCCGCCAGCCGCGGAAACGGCCGGCTTGGAGAAGCGCTTTCCAGCGCCATATCTTGCTGGACCCGCACGCGGATCCCCGCCACAAGGCAGCGGTCGGATCGTCCTATCGGACGCGCGGACAAAGTCCGCAAGCCCTTTCGATTCGCGGCAAAGCCCCTGCTGCCCTTGTGGTTGGTTCGCTTATTATGCGCATCGCACTTTTTCAACCGGGTATTCCCCAGAACGTCGGCGCGGCCATTCGGCTTTCGGCCTGCTTCGACGTCGGGCTCGACGTCATCGAGCCGTGCAGTTTTCCCTTGGACGACAAGAGCTTGAAGCGGGCCGCCCTGGATTACGGTCCGCTCGCCCGCCTGAAGCGCCACGACGGCTGGGAGGCGTTCCTTAAGGCGCCGGAACGGACCGAAGGGCGCCTTCTGCTGTTCACGACCAAGGGGGCCACGGCCTTCCACCGGTTCGCCTTCGCGCCCGGCGATACGCTGCTGTTCGGCAACGAGAGCCGCGGCGCGCCCGAGGAGGTCCACGCGGCCGCGCAGGGGCGGCTGGTGATCCCGATCGCCCCCGACGCCCGGTCGATGAACCTGGCCACCACCGCGGCCATGGCCCTGGGCGAGGCGCTGCGGCAGACCAACGGCTTCCCCGGCGCGGCCTGACGGTCTGGCCTCGCGACCGCGCCTGCTAAGATCGGCGCATGAGCGATTCCCGACGCGCCGGCATGGACATGGCCTACCTGCGCGCGCGCCTGTCCTGGATCCCGCTGGCGCCGCTGTCGATCCGGGACGCGCTGGAGCCCGTGCAACTGGACCTGCTGATCCAGGCGACGCGCGACTTCCACTACCAGCGCTATCGCCGCATGGCCGAGGCGACCGAGACGGCCCAGCGCCTGTTCGGGATCGAGGCCGACCAGGGGCTGACCCTGTCCAATCTCGGCCTGGCCGCCGCCGGCCTCGGCGAGTTGGACAAGGCCTTCGAGGCGCTGAAGACCGCGCGCGACCGCTGGCCTGGGATCGTCGAGCATCACTACAACTGCGGCGTCATGGTCCTGAGGTTCAGCGAGGATCTCGACACCGCCGAGGCGTGCTTTCTCCGGGGCCTGGAGAACGGGCCGCGTCACGGCCCCTCCTGGTTCGGCCTCGCCGTCGTGCGACTGGCGCGCGGCGATCACGCCGGGTGCGTGGAAGCCGCCCGCCAGGCCGTCGCCCTGGACGCCTCGTCCGACGGGGTCGCCGCGCTTTGCCTCGCCGCCGCGCTTGAGCGCCTGGGGCGAGAGGTCGAATGGCCGGCGAGGGCGCCGGAAGCCGGCCTGGCCGCGCCGGAGGCCTTCGACATCGTCGCGCGACGAGCGCCGCGCACCGTTCTGGTCGTGGCGCTCGGCGATCAGGAGGCGCGCGCGGCGCTGCGGCAGGCCGAAGGGCTGGAAACCACGGCGCCGGACTGGAGCGTCCACCTGCATCTGTGCAACGCCTCGGCGGGCGTGGCCGAAACGATCAGGGCCTGGGCCGAAGCGCGGCCGGAGCGCGCCGGCGTCTCGACCGAGACCCTCGTCGCCAACCCCGCCGCCAGCCTCGACGGCCGCTTCGGCCTGATCCGGCTGCGCACCCTGGCCGTGGTCGGGGCGGCGGTCGGCGGCGACGTGGTGATGGCCCATCCGCGTCTCGTCTTCACCGCCGATCCGGCGCGCTTGCTGCCCGAGGCCGACCAGGGCGCATCCCTGGCTATCGCGGAGGGACTGCTGTGGAGCCAGGTCGGTCAGGACTTGATCGGCGTGCGCGCCGGACAGGCGGCCGACGGCTTCCTCGCCGCCCTGCGCCACGCCGCCCTGGCCTGGCCCGGGAACGCCGCGCCGATGGCGGTCGGCGCCTGGCTCTGGCGGGCCTGGACGGCGTGTCCGGGCGCGCGGAGGCTGACGCCGGAGGACCTCGCCTCGGTCGCCATCGAAGCCGACATGCCGCCGCCCGAGCCGCCGCCGCGCCCTGAATTCAACGAGATCGTTCCGTCGCGCTATGGCCCGATGCTGCTGAACCGCAACGACCTCTTCGTTTTCGCCGGCATCCGCGAGACCGGCGTCTGGTCGCCCGAGGAGATGGACTTGTTCGCGCGGCTGATCCAGCCGGGCCAGACCGTGCTCGACGTCGGGGCCAATATGGGCTCGCACACCCTGGCCTTCTGCAACTTCGTCGGGCCGACCGGGACGGTCCACGCCTTCGAGCCGCAGCGGATCATGTTCCAGGCCCTGGTCGCCACCGTGGCCCTGAACAGCTGGACCAACGCCCACTGCCACATGAAGCTGGTCGGGGCGCGACGGGGCAGGATGCGCCTGCCCAGCATCGACTATGGCGAGCCCAGCAATTTCGGGATGATGACCCTGTCCCCCGATCGGGAGCGGGCGCGCACCCTGACCTATCGCGACGACGAGGCCGGCGAGGAGGTCGAGCGGATCACCCTCGACAGCCTGGACCTGGCCGCCTGCCACCTGATCAAGATCGACGTCGAGGGCATGGAAATCGACGTGCTGCGCGGCGCGCGCCGGACCATCGCGCGGCATCGGCCGCTGATCTACATGGAATGCCAGCCCGACAAGCGCAGCCGACACTCTCTGAAGCTCTTGAAATCCCTGGGCTACGCCGCCTGGTGGCACGGCGACGCGGGCTCGCCCAACATCCTGGGCGCGCCGCTGGAGCGGCCGCTGTCGGCGATGGGGTTGAGGCTGGCCTAGAGGGGCGAGGACGCGCTCGGCCTCAATGCTCGACGAAGTCGATGTCGCGGCGCGAGGCGACGATGGTCACGATGAAGCCGGCCAGCACGTCGAGCAGCACCATCAGGGTGATCAGGAAGAAGGTCGAGGTGGCGAAGGCCGGGCCCAGCAGGAACTCGACCAGGCACAGGATGAACAGGATCATCGACAGCGAGTGATTGATGATCGCGATCTTGCGGCTGGTGGTCGACTTCAGCAGCTCGACGAACAGCACCACCAGCGACGCGGCCAGCAAGAGGTCGCCCAGGCTGACCGCCCACTCGGCCCGCGAGGTCATGTGAATGGTGAACAGCGTCCCGCCCATCCGCGCGCCGGCGTCGACGGCCTTGAAGCCGCCCGCCAGGGTCAGGGCCACGAGATTGTAGATGATCACCGGCAAGGCCAGCAGCGGAACGGCCGCGAACATCGAATTTCCCCCTCTGGCGTCGTGGTTCATCCTCATCGCCATGGTTAAGCCCTAGCCGCAAATTCCGTTGCGGTGAAGCCGGCTCGCCCAGGACGCGGTTTTGGCGCCTCAGGCCTCGTCGACGCCCTGCGGGTTGCGGGACCGCGACTGCAGCCACATCACGCCCAGCAGGTCCGAGACCGAAGCCTTCAGCCGGCCGAAATTGGTGTATTTCGACACGCCGGTTTCGCGGTGCCGGTGGTTCACCGGCTGGAACGCCACCTCATAGCCCTCGCGCAGCATCAGGGCCGGGATGTAGCGGTGGATGTGATCGAAATAGGGCAGGCGCAGGAAGGCCTCGCGGCGGAAGGCCTTGAGCCCGCAGCCGGTGTCGTTGGCGGTGTCCTTCAAGAGGCGCTTGCGCACGCCGTTGCCGAACTTCGAGGCTAGCCGCTTGGCCTGGCTGTCCTGCCGCTTGACCCGCTCGCCGCCGACCAGGGCCAGGGTCTCGGGACCGGCCTGCAGCGCCTTGGCCAGGCGCGGCGCGTCGGCGGGATCGTTCTGCCCGTCGCCGTCCAGGGTGATGACGATGGGGGCGCGGGCGGCCAGGACGCCGCTGCGCACGGCGCGGCTCTGGCCCGAGTTCTTGCGGTGGCCCAGAACGCGCAACTGCGGAATCTCGGCCTTCAGCGCGATCAGCCGGGCCTTGGTGTCGTCGCGGCTGGCGTCGTCGACGAAGATCATCTCATAGGCCTCGCCGGCGAAGGCGGCCGCGATCTCGCGCGCCAGCTTCGGGGCGGCCTCGCCCTCGTCGAAGACGGGCACGACGATCGAGAAATCAGGCGTGGCGATGGCGCGGGAGCTCATCGCCTCCTCATACAGCAAAAGTCGCGACACGAAAGGATCGTGCTAAAGCTGCGGCCATGACGCTTGAATCTCGCCTGGACGACTGGAGCCGAGGGTGGCGCGGCCCTCTGTTCGCCGCGCTGGTGGCCCTGGTCGCCGGCCTGCCGGGCCTGTTCGCCATGCCGCCGCTGGACCGCGACGAGTCGCGCTTCGCCCAGGCCACCTCGCAGATGCTGGAGACCGGCGACTACGTGGTCATCAAGTTCCAGGACCAGCCGCGCTTCAAGAAGCCGGTCGGCATTCACTGGCTGCAGGCCGCCAGCGTCACGCTGCTGTCCAACGCCGAGGATCGGCGGATCTGGGCCTATCGCATCCCGTCGCTGCTGGGCGCGATGCTGGCGGCGGCGGCCTGCGCCTGGGGCGCCGCGGCGCTGTTCGATCCGCGGACGGGCCTGCTGTCCGGCGCGATCCTGGGCGCGACCTTCCTGCTGTCGTCCGAGGCCTTCATCGCCAAGACCGACGCGGCCCTCTGCGGAACAACGACCCTGGCCATGGCGGCCTTGGCCCGGATCTACGCCGCCCAGCTGAAGGGCGAGTCGGCGGGCAAGCCGACCAAGCTCGCCTTCTGGCTGGGCCTGTCGGTCGCCGCCCTGATCAAGGGTCCGGTCGGCCTGCTGGTCGCGCTGTTCGCCCTCGTGGCCCTGGCGATCTGGGACCGCAAGGCCGCCTGGATGAAGGATCTGGGCTGGACCTGGGGTCTGATCCTGTTCGCCGCCGTCACCTTGCCGTGGGCGATGATGATCACCGTCGCCACCGACGGCGGCTTCTGGGGCGCGGCGGTGGGCGGAGACCTCGCGCCGAAGATGGCCGGCGGCCAGGAGGGCCACGCCGGGCCGTTCGGCTACCACGCCCTGCTGGCGCCGCTGCTGGCGTTTCCGGCCACCCTGCTGCTGCCGGCGGGCCTGGTCGTGGCCTGGACCAAGCGCAAAGAGCCGGGCGTGCGCTTCGCCGTCTGCTGGCTGGTTCCGACCTGGCTGATGTTCGAGGCCCTGCCCACCAAGCTCGTTCATTACGAGCTGCCGGCCTATGGCGCCCTGGCCATGCTGATGGCCGCGGCCGTGCGCGCGCCGCTGGGCGGGGTCGTCCGCTGGATCGGCGGCGGGCTGTCGGTGCTGATGGGCGCGCTGCTGGCCGCCGTCGCGATCTATGGCCAGAAGCAGTTCGGGACGGGCGCCGATCTTGCCTGGACCATCCTGGCCGCCGCCCTGGCGCTGGCCGCCGGGATCGTCGGCGCGGTGCTGCTGCTGCGCCGCCATTCGGCGCGAGCCCTGGTGATGGCCGGGGCCTTGGGCGTCGGCGCGCACGTGGCCCTGACGGCGGGCCTGCTGCCGCGCCTGGAGCCGCTGTTCCTGTCCAAGGACGTCGCCGACGCGCTCGACCGCGCCCGGCTCTCCCCGCGCTCGGGCGCCGCCGGGCCGGTGGCCGTGACCGGCTATGCCGAGCCCAGCCTGATCTTCCAGCTGGGCACGGCCACCGAGCTGACCGACGGCGACGGCGCCGCCGACGCCATTTCCGAGGGTCGCCCGGCGGTGGTCGAGGGCCGCGAGGAAAAGCCGTTCCGCGCCGCCATGGCCCAGCTGGGCCTCACCCCTCATCCCGTCGGAACGATCGCCGGCCTGAACTATTCCGACGGCGACCAGGAGCGGCTGACGATCTATCGCGGCGAGCCCCAGGTCGACGACCAGCCGGAGACCCAGCCTTGAGCCGCTTCATCCAGATCGTCGAGGTCGGTCCGCGCGACGGCCTGCAGAACGAAAAGCTCAGCCTGTCGGTCGAGGAGAAGCTCGACCTGATCCGCAAGCTCGAGGCCTGCGGGGCCAAGCGCATGGAAGTGGTGTCGTTCGTCAATCCGAACCGCGTGCCGCAGATGGCCGGCGCCGAGGAGATCATGGCGGCCCTGCCGGCCGACCTGACGCATTCGCGGATCGGGCTCGTGCTCAACATGCGCGGCTGGGAGCGCTGCGTCGCCGCCCAGTGCGACGAGGCCAATGTCGTGGTCTGCGCCTCGGACGGCTTCGCGACGCGCAATCAGGGCTCCACCGTGCGCCAGCAGGTCGAGGCCCTGGCCGCGATCGTCGAGCGCCGGGCGGCCGAGGGCGGCCCGCCGATCACCATGACCCTTTCGGTGGCGTTCGGCGACCCGTTCGACGGCGAGGTCAGCGAAGATCAGGTGGTCGCCATCGTTCGCGAGGCCGCCGCCCTGGGCGTGCCCGAGATCGCGCTGGGCGACACGATCGGCGTCGCCGATCCGTCGACCGTCCGTAGGCGGATCGAAGCGGTTCGCGAGGCCGCGCCGGACGCCCGCCTGCGCATGCACTTCCACGACACCCGCAACACGGGCCTGGCCAACGCCTATGCCAGCGTCGAGGCGGGCGTGGACGTGCTGGACGCCTCGGTGGGCGGCCTGGGCGGCTGCCCGTTCGCGCCGAACGCCACGGGCAATATCGGCACGGAAGATCTGGTCTACATGCTGGAACGAGCCGGCTTCGAGACCGGTTACGACCTCTCCGCGACCCTGGCCCTGGGTCGCGAGATCAGCGCCAAGCTGGGCAAGGCGCCCGCCTCGTCCCTGGCCCGCGCCGGAGGGTTCCCCGCATGATCCGTCTCGCCGCCCTCGCCGTCCTGGCCCTTTCGGCCTGCGCCGCCGCGCCGGTCACGCCGGGCCCCGCCCGCTGCGACGTGACGATCAAGTTCGGCAGCTATGGCGGCGGGATCGACCGGGCGCTGGCTGACAAGGTCGCCGCGACGGTCAAGGCCGACCGCGACGTCGCGCGCGCCGAAATCAAGCCCTGGGGACGTGAAGGCGAGTTCGATCAGTGCCTGACGGCCAAGCCCGGCCGCGACGCCCGCGCGATGTACCAGCGCTATCGCGCCCTGCTGCCAGACCGGAACCTCAAGGCGCCGACCTCGATCGAAGGGCCGGACCGGCTGCGGTTCGAGACCATCGGCCCGATGTAGCGCCGCGTCAGGCCCCGATCCCGGCGGCCGCGAAGTCGCGCCAGCTCTTGGCTTCCTTGCGGAAGTGGGCGTGGGTCTTGGACAGGCGCTTTTCGATTTCCACGAGCTGGGCGCGGGCCTCGTCCTTGCGCCCGGTCTGGGCCAGGAACACCGCGTAACGGGCGATGCCCTCGAAGCCCGGATAGTGGTCGGCGGCCCAGGAGAGGGCCGTCGCCGCCTGCTCCTCGCGGCCCAGGGCGTGATAGACGCGGCCCAGGGCCAGCATGGTGTGCGGGGTGCGGCCGGCGTTCGGCTGCTCGCCCAGCTTCTCCAGCAACGGCAGGGCCTCGGCCGGACGGTTGAGCTCGATCAGCGCGTTGGCGCGGCCCAGCAGCAGTTGGGCGTCGTCGGCGTACATGCCGGTCAGGCTGTCGGCATAGAGGCGCTCGGCCTCGGCGTGCTTGCCAAGCTCGGTGGCGGCGACGGCCAGGCGCACGCGATTGGCGACGGTGGGGGCGTCGTCGACGGCCTGGCGGGCCTCGCGGTATTCGCGCTGCGGATCCAGCGCCTTGCGCGCCGCCTGGCCCATCTTGCGCGCGGTGCGGCCGCCGAACAGCTCGGGCGCGATCACCGCGACGAAATAGACGATGCCGCCCACCGGCTGGAACGCCAGGATGATCCACAGCCAGTACATCTCGCGATGGGTGCGCACCACGTGGACGCACAGGGCGATCGCGATCAGGAACGACAGGCCGATCAGCGGCAGCGGCAGCGAGAACATGGACGACCCCGAGACGTGTTCCTGGTCTTTCTCGCGCGGGTGCGCGGCCGTCAACCTCGCGCCCCTAACAACCGACTATTCCCGCGAAAGCGGGGACCCAAGCTGACTCTCAACCTGTCTCGCTGGCCGAACGCATGCCCGACCGCCGCATGGATCCCCGCTTTCGCGGGGAAGATCGGAGAAAGAGATCAGTCTTCCTTGGCCGGCTTGCGCGGATCGGCCTTGGGCGCGGGGGCCAGGCGCATCACCTCGGCCTGGTAGCGCTCGTCGTCGCCGGCGGCGGCGAAGGGCAGGGCGTCGGCGATGGCGTCCAGCATCGGGTCCAGCCATTGGTGCTCGGCCTTGTGGAAGTCGCCCAGCACATAGTGCATGACCGCGTCCTTGTGGCCCGGATGGCCGACGCCGATGCGGCCCCGGCGGAAGGCGTCGCCGACCTGGCTGGTCACCGAGCGGATGCCGTTGTTGCCCGCCGCCCCGCCGCCGGCCTTCATCCGGAAGCGGCCCGGGGCCATGTCGATCTCGTCGTGGAAGACGATGACGTCGGCGGGCTTGAGCTTGAAGAACTTCATCGCCTCGCCCACGGCGCGGCCGCTCTCGTTGTAATAGGTCTTGGGCTTCAGCAGCAGCAGCTTGACCGGGCCGTCGGGCGTTCCGACCTGGCCCTCGCAGGCCAGGCCCTGGAAGCGGGCGCGCCAGGGCGCGGTCCCCCACTTTCGCGCCAGGGCGTCGACGGCCATGAAGCCGACATTGTGGCGGTTCTTCTCGTACTTGGGCTCGGGATTGCCCAGGCCGGCGAGGATCAGCATGCGTGGTCCCTGTGGCGAGGCCCTGCGTCCTTCGAGGCGCGCTCGCGAGCGCGCACCTCAGGATGAGGCATTCAGTGCGGTGAGTCCCTCATCCTGAGGCGCCCGCGATAGCGGGCCTCGAAGGACGCGGGGCCTCGAACGAAAAAGGGCGGACCCGAAAGCCCGCCCTTCTCAAATCAGATCGGTGATCCGACCGCCAGACGATTAGCCTTCGGTCGTGGTGTCGCCGGCGTCCGACTGGGCCGAGGCCGAGGTCTTGATGCTGGCGATCACGAAGTCGCGGTCCATGGCGGGCTTCACGCCGGCCGGCAGCTTGACTTCCGAGATGCGGATCACGTCGCCCAGGTCGTGCGAGGCCAGGTCGATGACCAGCTCCTCGGGGATCTGGTCGGCCGGGCAGGCCAGCTCGACGGTGTGACGGATGACTTCCAGCGTGCCGCCCTTCTTCAGGCCGACCGAGGTTTCGTGGTTCTTGAAGTGCACCGGCACTTCGATCTTGATCAGCTGGTGCTCGTCGACGCGATAGAGGTCGAAGTGGACCGGCTCGTCGGTGACGGGGTGGAACTGGACGGCCTTGGCGATGACCGGCTGGGTCTCTTCGCCGTACTTCAGGGTCACCAGGTGGCCCAGCAGCTTGCCGGTGTACAGCGACTTGCGGAATTCGTTGGCGCGCACGGCGATGTTCACCGGGGCCTTGCCGCCGCCGTACAGGACGCCCGGAACCTTGCCGGCGCGGCGGGTGGCGCGGGCATTGCCGGTGCCGGCGCCGTCGCGGACTTCAACGTTCAGGATGATCTCGGCCATCGTCGGGTTCTTTCTAGAGAGCCGGATGCTCTCTTCTAAGGACCAAGGCGCCTATGGCTGGATCGCCACGCTCACCCGGTCGTTTCGGGGTCGCGCTACATACACAAAAGGGCCGGGCGACGCAATCTCGGGGTTTGGAGCCTCCAAGAGGGTCGAAACCCCGCCCGTCATCCCGCGCTTCATGCGCGGGACCCAGGGTTCAGCTTTCGGGTGGGAGGAAGCTTCCGCTCCGCACCTGCGGCGGAGACATAGGTCCCGCGCATGAAGCGCGGGATGACGGTGGCGTATCGGATGTCAGCTCTTCTTGGCGCGCGCCTTCTTGGCCGGGCCCTTCTTGGCGACGGTCTTCTTGACCGGCTCCAGCTTCGGGGGCGGCGGCGGTTCGGGCGGCAGGCTGGCGCCGGCGGCCTTCACCATGCAGGCCCCGGTGTCCATCAGGATGTGCTGGCCCAGGCAGAAGATGTCCTCGTAGTGCGGCTTGGACACAGCCAGGCACTGATAGAGGTTCAGCTTGGCCATGTTCAGACAGTTGGCCGTGCCCGGATCATTGCTCAGCGCGTCGATCGAGGCGAGGTTCTGGTCGCCGGCCGCGCCAAGGGCCGCCAGGGCCGCTACGGCCAGGCCGCGGATCACCACCGGCTGGTAAGGGGCCGCGGCCGTGCGGGGCGACAGGCCCAGCGACTGACCGCCGGTCGAGGCCTGCTGCAGCACCGCGACATCGGCGCTTTCGGCCAGGGCGGGAGTCGAGGACAGGGTCTTGGTCGAGGCCAGGCGTCCGTCGCGGTCGACGACCGTGCTCTTCGACCACGAGGCCTTCTGCACGTCATAGGCCGCCTGCTTCACGGCCTTGCCGGCCATGTAGACCTTCAGGCCGTCGCCGCCGATGGTGTCGATGATCAGGCCGGCGGCGCTGTCGGCGCCCTTGAACACGGCGGCGTAGGACGGGTTGGAGAAGATGTTGTTGATCATCTCCTGGCGCTGGGTCGGGTTGGCCGCCACTTCGCGCACCGAGGCGACGAAGGTCGGGTCCTGCAGCGCCAGCACGGCGGCGTAGGCCACCGCGCCGTTCATGAACGACTTGGGCTCGTAGGCCGCGCCGATCTTCAGCGAGGCCTGGATCTGGTCGCCGTTCTGGAACGCCGACGAGACGGCGCCGGCGCGGGCCATGTAGCCCCGGAAGGCGCTGGCCCGCTCGACGACGCTGGCCGACAGGGTGATCGGCGGCGGAGGCGGCGGCGCCTGCACCACCGGCGGCGGCGGCGGCGGCGGCGCGGGGGAGCTACAGGCGGCGACGAGCGCGGCCAAGGCCGCGGCGGTCGTCGTCAGGACGACGCGCGTACGCGAAACGGATCGCATGTTGTGAACTTCCCCATCAGGTCTTGGCGGCGCGCATAGCAGCCCGGGCGGGCAGGAATGTGACTGTCGCCCCGTTAACCAAGCTTTTACAAGCGTAGCCGTGCGAGAGGCGAGCGGATTGGCGGCTATTCTCCCAAGCACCGCTTCCCCGGCGAAGGCCGAGGCCCAGATGGAAAAGCGCTGGGGCGTCTTCGAGGGACGCCAGGGCCTCGCCGTCGTCCCAAGCGCGCGATCTGGGCCCTCGGCGTTCGCCGGTAGGATCGGAACGAGACTCTAGTCGAACAGCTTCGACACCGACTCTTCGTTGGCGATGCGGCGGATGGCCTCGCCGATGAGGGGCGCGCACGAGACGTAGCGGATCTTGGGGCAGGCCTTGGCGGTGTCCGAGGCCTCGATGGAGTCGGTGACCACCAGCTCGGTCAGCACCGAATTGGCCACGCGCTCGGCCGCGGCGCCCGACAGGACGCCGTGGGTGACATAGGCGCTGACCGAGGTCGCGCCGTGATTGATCAGCGCCTGGGCGGCGTTGCACAGCGTGCCGGCCGAGTCGGCGATGTCGTCGAACAGGATGCAGCGGCGGCCCTGCACGTCGCCGATGATGTTCATCACCTCCGACTGGCCGGGCCCCGAGCGGCGCTTGTCGACGATCGCCAGGTCGGCGTCCTCTAGCCGCTTGGCCAGGGCGCGGGCCCGCACCACGCCGCCGACGTCGGGCGAGACGACCATCAGGTCGGGACCCATCGGGTAGCGCATGCGGATGTCGTCGGCCAGCAGCCGCGAGGGCAAGAGGTTGTCGGTCGGGATGTCGAAGAAGCCTTGGATCTGGCCGGCGTGCAGGTCCATGGTCAGGACCCGGTCGGCGCCCGAGCGGGTGATCAGATTGGCCACCAGCTTCGCCGAGATCGGCGTGCGGCCGCCGGTCTTACGGTCCTGGCGGGCATAGCCGAAATAGGGCAGCACGGCCGTGATCCGCTTGCCCGACGCGCGCTTCAGGGCGTCGATGCAGATCAGGAGCTCCATCAGGTTGTCGTTGGCCGGATAGCTGGTCGACTGGATGACGAAGACGTCCTCGCCCCGCACGTTCTCGTCGATGGTGACGAACACCTCCAGATCGGCGAACCGGCGCACCTGGGCGCGGGTCAGCGGCATGTCGAGATATTCCGCGATCGCCTGGGACAGCGGGCGGTTGGAGTTGCCGGACAGCAGCTTCATGGCAGATCGCTCGGGGGTGGGGGGACGCCGATGCGGGGCCTTCTAGAGCGTGGCAGCCGAAAGTGGAACCCGGTTTCGGCGCCCGCCACGCGCAAACTTTACAAGGGCTTCGCCGATCGCCGCGCGATCGGCGATGGCAGCGAACGGCGGGGGGGCAAGCGTTAACGTGGCAAATTGCTACGTTCCGTCATCGGACGGAGACCGTGCGTGGTCCTCGCCCTTCGACAGGCTCAGGGTGAGGACCAGGGCGAGCGCTCGGCTTTTCAATCGAAACCTCACCCTGAGCTTGTCGAAGGGCGAGGTTTCGAGCGGTCACGCCTCCAGCATGATCGCCGACAGCAGGCGCCCGTAGTCGCCCTCGTGGTTCAGGAAGGCGCGGCGGTTGGAGAAGAACCAGGCCTCCTCGGCGCGGGTGTCGCGGCCGACCCATTCGCGGCGCTGGACCCCGGCGGTGGCCAAGCGGTCCAGCACGAAGGCCGGCAGGTCGAAGAATCGCCTGTCCTCGGCCACGCCCGGCCGGAAGAACCGGCCCGAGCCTGGGCAATCGGCCTCGAACTTCTGCAGGAACTCCAGGCCGACCTCGTAGGACTTGGGCCCGATGCAGGGGCCGACGACCCCGGTGATCCGGTCGGGGCGAGCGCCCAGCTCGACCATGCCGTCGACGGCGGCCTGGACGATGCCGTCCAGCGCCCCGCGCCAGCCGGCGTGGGCGGCGGCGACGACCCGAGCCTCGGGATCGACCAGCAGCACCGGGGCGCAGTCGGCGGCCATGGCGCCGCAGATGACGCCGGGCGTCTTGCTGACCACCGCGTCGCCCTGCGGGCGGGCGTCGCCCCACGAGCCGTCGGCCTTGATCGCGATGGTCGAGTGGATCTGGTAGCAGACGTTCAGGTCCTCCGGGCCGCCGCCGAACCAGGCGGCGATTCGCGCGCGGTTCTCCTCGACGTCGGCGGGCTCGTCCTGGCTGCCGCGCCCGACGTTCAGGCTTGCGTAGATCCCCTTCGAGACCCCGCCCTGGCGGGTGAAGAAGGCGTGCCGCACGCCGGGCAGGCTGGACAGCAGCGGCGACTGGATCGTCGGCAGGTCGGGCGCATGGGTCATGTCGCGTCCTCGAAGAGGGGGGGCGAAAGGTCGGGCGCGCAAAGGCAGGCGACCTTGAACAGAACGCCCATCTGCGCCTCGCCGACCAGACGATCAAGCTGTCTTGCGAGGGTGTCGGCGCGATCGGGGCGGGCGGCGGCCAGGGCCTCGGCGCGCTGGACGACGCCGAGCGCCAGCAGGAACGCGGCCTGGGTCAGGATCGGACCGGCCTTGGCGCCGGCCTCGCGCGCGGCGGTGATCACCGACGGGAAGTCGGCCCAGACCGTGAGGTCGGCGAGGCCCGCGGTCGCCAGCGGATCGACCTTCCGGTGGCCTTGGACCGCTTGCAGCGTGTCGCCGGGCTCGGGCGTCGCGCGGCCGTAGTCGATCAGCAGCGCCGCGCCGCCGTCGGCGACCAGGCGGTGAGCGATGTCCGCGGCGAGGGCGGCCTGGGCGGGGGAGGATTCCCAGATGCTCCCTTCCCCCTCGATGGGGGAAGGATCGGGGATGGGGGTGATCTCGGCGGAAGCCGCTTGGCGACGGCGCGCCGCATCGCGCTCAGCGGCCACCCCCACCCCCGCCCCTCCCCCATCAAGGGGGAGGGGGGATTTGCCCAAGCTCCGCAACCCGAACGCCAGTTCCCCATCCTCGCCGAGCCCGATCACCCGCTCGGCCCAGCCGTCCTTCATGCGCGTGAACTGCCGCGCCGGCAGGCAGTCGAGGACCTCGTTGGCGATCAGGATCAGCGGCGCGCCGCCGGGGATCTCGTCGAGGCGCGAGGCCCAGCGGGGCCGGTCGCCCAGGCGTTCGGCCTGCTTGGCCCGTAGCGGCGCGGACACCTCGACCAGCCACAGGTCGGCCGCCTCGAGGAACGCCGGCTCCAGCCGCGCCGCGCGCAGCAGGTCGCTCATAAGCGTCCCGTCGCCGGGCCCGAGCTCCACCAGGCGGAACGGCGCGGGCCGGCCCATTCGGGTCCAGGTCTCGACGGCCCATAGGCCGATCAGCTCGCCGAACATCTGGCTGACCAGCGGCGCGGTGACGAAGTCGCCCGTCGCGCCCAACCCGGGCCGCGTGGCGTAATAGCCGTCGCGCGGGTCGTGCAGGCAGCGGGTGAAGAACTCGGGAACGCCGATCGGCCCATCCTGGGCGATCTGCGCCTTCAGGCGGTCAAGCAGGCTCATGCGCCGCGTCTTGCGCCTGTTCGAGGTCCGGTTCGAGCGGCGCCGTCAAAGCCTTCCACAGCAGCCACCCGCCGACCAGGATCATCGGCGTCGACAGCATCATGCCCATGGTCAGGCCGAACGGGAAGTCGGGCATGCCGATGTCGGGATTGCGGACGTTCTCCAGCGACAGCCGGAACAGGCCGTAGGCGATCAGGAAGGTCGCCACGATCGCCCCGCGCCGCCGCAGCCACTTCAGGCGGTAGACGCAGAAGGCCAGGATCAGGAACAGCAGCACGCCCTCCAGGCCCGCCTCGTAGAGCTGGCTGGGATGGCGCGGGTACCCGCCGGCCGGGCAGGTTCCGCGGTTGGCGGCCTTGATGGTCTCGTTGCAGAACACCATGCCCCAGGGCACATCGGTCTGGCGGCCCCACAGCTCGCCGTTGATGAAGTTGGCGATCCGGCCGAAGAACAGGCCGATCGGCGCCACGGGCGCCACCAAGTCGCCCAGCTTCAGCATGTCGATCTTCTGCTGGCGCGCGAACAGCGTGACGGCGACGCAGACGCCCAGGAAGCCGCCGTGGAACGACATGCCGCCTTCCCAGATCTTGAAAACGTCCAGGGGGTGGCTCAGCAGCCAGGCGCGCTGGTCGCCGTTCAGCAGCATGTAGAAGAGAATATAGCCCAGGCGTCCGCCGACGATGATGCCCAGCGTGACCCACAGCACCAGGTCGTCGATCTGCAAGGCCGTCGCCGTGGGGGCGCGACCGCCCCAGAGGCCGGGCGTCCGCGTCATCCGGATGGCGTAGCGCCAGCCCAGCAGGATCCCGGCCACATAGGCCAGGGCGTACCAGCGCAGCGCCAGCGGTCCCCATTGCAGCGCCCAGGGGCCGAGATGGACCACGGGATCGATGTTCGGAAAGATCACGCTCTGGCTCCGTCGGGACAGATCGTCGCACCTATAGAGCGGGCGAGGCGAAAGTGTGAGCGCTTTTGGCGGGCGACCGGCGCCTAAGGACGCGATCGGGCTTCGCATTCACGCGGCGTTTCCCATATATGGAGCGTCGGCCCACCGTCGGGCCATCGGAACCGCGATGCACAGCCAGAACCCCTTTCTCGACGAATTCGCCAAGCTGACCCAGGCGGCGATGGGCATCGCCCAGACCGCCGGCGAGGAGGCGAAGACCGCGATGCGGGCCCAGGCCGACCGTCTGGCGGCCGAGTTCGACCTGATCCGCCGCGACGACTTCGAGGCGCTGAAGGCCGAGGTGGCGGCGCTGCGCGAGGAAGTCGCCGCGCTGAAGGCCGCCAAGAAGACGCCCGCGAAAAGCGCTCCGGGAAAAACCGCGAGTTCAGGCGAATAGCCAGCCGCGCGCTCGCTCAAGGCGTGAAGCGAGTTGAGACGAACGCCGCGAAGCAGATTAGAGTCCTCGAACGTGGGCGATTTGGAGTGGGGGTCATCCCCGCCAGCGCCGCCGGGGACGTAGGATTCTCATGGACACCCAACCGGAAGAAGACGACGTCATGATCGCGCTGGACCCCCTGGAGGTGGTCGAGCACGTGCTGTCGGCGGAAAACCTGACGTTCGACCGCACCGAGGATGGCGATCTCGCCTTCGCGCTGAAGGGCGACTGGAAGGACTACGAGCTGTGGTTCGCCTGGCGGCCCGAGGCCGACTGCCTGCAGCTGTGCTTGTCGCTGGATCTGCGCGCCCCCAAGAGCAAGCGGGCCAACGCCTACGAGTTGCTGGCCCTGATCAACCAGCGCGTCTGGCTCGGCCATTTCGAGGTCTGGACCGAGGACGGCGAGGTGGTCTTCCGCCACGCCCTGGCCCTGCCGGCCGGCGAGCGCCCGACGATGGCCCAGGCCGCCTCGATGATCGACGCGGCGGTGGAGGCGGCCGACCGCTTCTTCCCGGCCTTCGAGTTCCTGCTGCAAGGCGCCAAGACCCCGGACCAGGCCATGGCCGCCTGCATGTTCGAGACGGTGGGCCAGGCTTAGGCCTTTAAATCCTTCTCCCCTTGCGGGAGAAGGGGACAGAGATCGAGGTGCGCTCCATGACCCCCATCCTTCTCCTCGGAGCGGGCCGCATGGGCGGCGCTCTGATCGAGGGCTGGCGGGTCGCCGGCGCCTTCGCCGCCTCGGACCTGATCGTCCGCGACCCCAATATCGATCCCGCCGCCTTTACGGGCGCTCTGGTCAATCCGCCGCTCGAAGCGCTCGGCGCGGCCAGGACCGTGCTGCTGGCGGTCAAGCCGCAGATCTGGCGCGAGGCGGTCAAGGATGTGGTTCCGCATCTGGCGCCGGACGCCGTCATCGTGTCGATCGCCGCCGGGATCCGCGCGGCCGATCTCGCCGAGGCGTTCGGCGGTCGGCGCGTGGCGCGGGTGATGCCGACCACCGCCGTGGCCATCGGGCGGGGGACGGCCTCGGTCTTCGCCGAGGACGCCGAGGCCCGCGCGGCGGCCCACGCCCTGTTCGCGCCGGTGGCGACCGTGGTCGACTTGGCCAGCGAGGAGCTGATGCACGCGGCCACCGCCGTGTCCGGCTCCGCGCCGGCCTATCTCTACGCCTTCGTCGAGGCCCTGGAGGCCGCCGGGGCGGGGCAGGGCCTGGATCCCGCCGACAGCGCCCGGCTGGCGCGCGCGACGATCATCGGCGCGGCGGCCCTGCTGGAACGCGGCGGCGAGGAGCCGGCGGAGCTGCGCAAGCAAGTCACCTCGCCGGGCGGTACGACCGCCGCCGCGCTCGCCGTGCTGATGGGCGAGGGCGGCTTTGGCGACCTCCTGCCTCGGGCGATGGACGCCGCCGTGGCGCGCTCGAAGGAACTTGGGGGGTGACTGTCTTGCTCTCGTCGCATCGCGCCGCCATGTGACGCGCATGACCGCCGCCCAGACCGCCCGAGACGACATCCTCGACCGCGCCGCCGCCGCCGCCCTGGCCCTGGCGGCCGATCGCCCCTGGCCCGCCATCGCCCTGCGCGACATCGCCGGCAAGGCCGAGATCCCGTTCGCCGAGCTCTACGCCGCCGCCGACAGCAAGCGCGGCGTGCTGGCCCACCTGTCGGCCCGCTTCGACCGCGCGGCCCTGGGCGTCGACTACGCCGAGAGCGCGGCGGTGCATGACCGCCTGTTCGACGCGGCCATGGCGCGGCTGGAAGCGATGGAGCCGCACCGCGCGGCCCTGATCGCCATCGCCCGGGCCGAAGGTCCGCTGGCGGCGGCGATCCGCTTTCCAAAGACCGCCCGCGCGATCCTGGAGGCGGCGGGCGTCGAGGCCACCGCCGCGCGCCTCGCGGCCATGACCGCTGTCTGGGCCCGAGCGGTCCAGGTCTGGCGCGACGACGAAGGCGCTCTGAACCGCACCATGGCCGAGCTAGACAAGCGCCTGAAACAGATGGCCGAGCAACTCGGGAAGATCGGGGCGGGGTTTTAGCGACAACCAAGGCCGTCTTCCCCGCGAAAGCGGGGAAGACGGCCGAGGTTACCCCGGCAACCGGATCGTCGCCCTCAGTCCCCCCATCGCCGAGCGCGACAGCACCAGGTCCCCGCCCAGCCCGCGCGCCATGTCGCGGGCGATCGCCAAGCCGAGCCCGACGCCCTTTTCGTTCTGGTTCCGGCTCTCGTCGAGGCGCGAGAACGGCTTGAAGGCTTCCTCGTAGCGGTCCTCAGGGATGCCGGGGCCGTCGTCGTCGACCGCGATCTCGACCCCGCCGCCGGCGCGCGGGAGCGCGGTCACGCGCACGCGCTGGGCGTGGGCCACGCCGTTGTCGATCAGATTGGCCAGCGCCCGGCGGAAGGCCAGCGGGCGCAGGCGGGCCTCGAGGTCGCGGGTGATCGCGGTCTCCACCAGCGCGCCGGCCCGCTCGGCGTCGGCCACGACGCCCTCGACCAGCTCGGACAGGTTCACCATCTGGGCCGCCTCGCCGCCTTCCCCCCGGGCGAAGGCCAGGTATTCGTCGATCATGTGTTCCATTTCGGCGAGATCGCCCTTCATCGCCTCCAGCTGCTCGCTGGGCTCGGCCAGCGCCATCTCCAGCTTCAGGCGGGTCAGGGGCGTGCGCAGGTCGTGGCTGACGCTGGCTAGCAGGGCGGTGCGCTGCTCGATATGGCGGACGATGCGGGCCTTCATGGCCAGGAACGCCTGGGCCGCCTGGCGCACCTCGCGCGCGCCGTGCGGCTTGAAGTCGTTGTCCTCGCCGCGCCCGAAGGCGTCGGCCGCCTCGGCCAGGCGCTCGATGGCCCGCACCTGGTTGCGGATGAACAGGATGGCGATGGCGGTCAGCAGCATGGTCGCCACCACCATCCACAGGATGAAGATGTGGCCCTGCGTGGCGTAGGCCCGGTCCCGCAGCGCGTAGATCTGCAGCACTCCGTCCTTCACCTGCACCCGGATGTCGATATAGGCGGTGTAGCGGGTGGTATCGAACCAGAACGGACTGTCGAGCCGCTCCTCCAGCGCCTTTTGCAGCGAGCGGTCGAGGGCCGCGAACAGCGAGGGCCGGCGGCCGGTCGGCAGCTTCTTGCCCTTCTGGAAGGCGATCGACAGCGACATCGATTCCTCGGCCCGCTTGGCCAGCTTGTCGACGGCGGCGGGGCTGGGGTCGTCCTCGTAGGAGCGCACGGCCCAGGCGATGTCGCCGGCCAGGCCCTCGGACAAACGCGCCGTCACGGTCTGCCAGTGGGCGTCGAAAAAGGCCCAGGTGACGGCGATCTGCATCAGCGCCACCGGCAGCACGATGATCAGCAGGCTGCGCCCGAACAGCGTGGTCGGCAGCCAGCGCTTGATGACGCGCGGGATGTAGAGCTTGGTGCGCGGGCGCATCAATCAGTCCGGCGCCAGCCGGTAGCCGATCCCTCGGACCGTCTGGAGGTAGCGGGGGTTCTTCGGGTCGGGCTCGATCTTGCGGCGCAGGCGGGTGACCTGGACATCGACCGCCCGGCCGGTGGCGTCGGCGGTGTCGCGGGCCAACTCCAGACGGTCGACCGGCTCGTGGGCCGAGCGGGCCAGGCGCCGCAGCAGGGTGACCTCGGCCTCGGTCAGCCGCACCGCCTCCCCGTCGCAGGTCAGCTCGCCGCGATCGGAATCGAAGCTGCAACGACCCAGGCTGAGCGCCTTGGGCCCCACCGGCCGCGCGGCCGAGCGGCGCAGGATGGCCTCGATGCGCAGCAGCAGCTCCTGCGGCTCGAACGGCTTGCCCAGATAGTCGTCGACCCCGCTGGACAGGCCCTCGATCCGGTCGGCGGTCTGGTCGCGGGCGGTCAGCATCAGGATCGGCGTGCGGCCGCTCTCGCCGCCCCGGCCGCGCAGGCGCTTGGTGAAGGCCATGCCGTCCTCGCCCGGCATCATCACGTCCAGCACCATCAGGTCGAAGTCCAACGCCTCGAACAGGCGATCGGCCCCGGCCGCGTCCGAGGCGGCGGTGACGCGGAAGCCGGCGCGGCTGAGGAACTCCTTGATCAGCTTGCGCAGGCGGTCGTCGTCGTCGACGACCAGGATGTGGCGCTCGCGGCGTTCGTCGGGGGTCATGGGACCATCCGCCGGGCCGGGCCCACGCCTTGCCGCGAGCCGGCCAGCGCCGCCAGGATGCGCCGGGCCCCGCCCACGCCGTCGAGCCCGCCGGTGCGGTAGGCGCGCGCCAGCAGCGCCCGCAGCCGCTCGGCCGTGCGCTGCTCG
>NZ_CAMQSF010000014.1 GCF_947036865.1 uncultured Caulobacter sp.
GCCAAGGCCGCCCCGAGCGCCGCGCCCGCCGCCGCCGCTCCGGCCGCCGCCGAGCCGCGCAAGGCGCTGTCGCTGGAGCAGATGGGCATCCCGGCCGGTTCGTACGACCTCGTGCCGCTGGACGGCATGCGCAAGACGATCGCGCGCCGCCTGACCGACAGCTTCCGCGACGTCCCGCACTTCCCGCTGACGATCGACATCGAGATCGACACGCTGCTGGCCGCGCGGGCCAAGATCAACGGCCTGCTCGAGAAGCAGGGCGTGAAGGTCTCGGTCAACGACATCGTCATCAAGGCCGCCGCCGTGGCCCTGAAGCAGGTGCCGGAGGCCAACGCCAGCTACACGCCCGAAGGCATCGCCCTGCACAAGCATGCCGACATCGCCGTGGCCGTGGCCATCGACGGCGGCCTGATCACCCCGATCATCCGCGCCGCCGAGACCAAGGGCCTGGCCCAGATCTCGACCGAGATGAAGGACCTGGCCGCCCGGGCCAAGGCCAAGAAGCTGAAGCCCGAGGAGTTCCAGGGCGGCACCTTCTCGGTCAGCAACCTTGGCATGTTCGGCATCAAGGCCTTCTCGTCGATCATCAACGAGCCGCAGGGCGCGATCATGAGCGTCGGGGCCGGCGAACAGCGCCCGGTGGTCAAGAACGGCCAGCTGGCCGTGGCCACCGTGATGACCGTGACCCTGACCTGCGATCACCGCGTGGTCGACGGGGCCATCGGCGCCAAGTTCCTGGCGGCCTTCAAGCCGCTGATCGAAGAGCCTTTGACCCTGATCGTCTAAGGCCAAGGAGGGGCAGGGATGTCCGTCTACGACTATTCGGCCAAGACGCTGGACGGCCAGGACGCGAGCCTGGCCGACTATCGCGGCCAGGTGCTGCTGATCGTCAACACCGCCAGCAAGTGCGGCTTCACCCCTCAGTACGAGGGGCTGGAGCAGCTGTGGCGGACCTACAAGGACCGCGGCTTCACGGTCCTGGCCTTCCCCTGCAACCAGTTCGGCGCGCAGGAGCCCGGCGACGCCGCCGAGATCGCCAACTTCTGCTCGCTAACCTACGACGTCACCTTCCCGGTGATGTCGAAGATCGACGTCAATGGCGAGGGCGCTCATCCGCTGTACCGGTTCCTGAAGAAGGAACAGAAGGGCCTCTTGGGCACCGAGGCGATCAAGTGGAACTTCACCAAGTTCCTGATCGGTCGCGACGGCGAGGTCGTCGAGCGGTTCGCGCCGACGACCAAGCCCGAAGACCTGAAAGCGGCGATCGAAGCGCTGCTCTGAATTTCCCCGGACCGATCGCCTGGATCGGTCGATCGTCGCGCCGCTCCCCCGGCCGACGTCAAAGCTAGGGTAGACAAGACTATGTCCACGGAATTCGATGTCGTCGTCATCGGCGCCGGTCCTGGCGGCTACGTGGCCGCGATCCGCGCCAGCCAGCTGGGCCTGAAGACGGCCATCGTCGAGCGTGAGAACCTGGGCGGCATCTGCCTGAACTGGGGCTGCATCCCCACCAAGGCCCTGCTGAAGTCGGGCGAAGTCTATGAGCAACTCTCGCATCTCGGCGGCTACGGCCTGTCGGTGCAAGGCGCGTCGTTCGATTTCAACAAGATCATCGAGCGCTCGCGGGGCGTGGCCAAGCAGATGTCGGGCGGCATCGCCTTCCTGATGAAGAAGCACAAGATCGAGGTGATCGAGGGCGAGGCCAAGCTCGAGAAGGGCGATCCGGCCCCGAAGCTCGTCATCGCGCTGAAGGCCGGCGGCAGCCGCACGGTCCAGGCCAAGAACGTCATCCTGGCCACCGGCGCCCGCGCCCGCGAGATCCCGGCCATCGGCGCGGTCTCTGACGGCGACAAGATCTGGACCTATCGCGATGCCCTGGCGCCCAAGAGCATGCCCAAGTCGCTGGTCGTCATCGGCTCGGGCGCCATCGGCATCGAGTTCGCCAGC
Source organism: uncultured Caulobacter sp. (assembly GCF_947036865.1). GTDB lineage: Bacteria > Pseudomonadota > Alphaproteobacteria > Caulobacterales > Caulobacteraceae > Caulobacter. The sequence continues at coordinate 1,948 of NZ_CAMQSF010000014.1, forward strand.
TTCTACCGCGCCCTGGGCGCCGAGGTGACCGTGGTCGAGGCGATCGACCGCATCATGCCGGTCGAGGACGAGGAGGTCTCCAAGGCCGCCCAGAAGGCGTTCGAGAAGCGCGGCATCAAGTTCCGCGTCGGCGCCAAGGTCGGCAAGATCGAGAAGGCCAAGGACGGCGTGGCCGTGACCGTCGAGGCCGGCGGCAAGATCGAGCAGCTGACCGCCGAGAAGTGCATCGTCGCCGTCGGCATCGCGCCGAACAACGACGGCCTCGAAGCGCTGGGCCTCAATCTCGATCGCGGCCACGTCGTCACCGACAAGCACTGCCGCACCAACATTCCGGGCCTCTACGCCATCGGCGACATCACCGGCGCGCCCTGGTTGGCCCACAAGGCCAGCCACGAAGGCATCCACGCCGCCGAGGCGATCGCCGGCTACAAGACCCCGAACGTCCACTCGCCGATCCCGGGCTGCACCTACGCCAACCCGCAGGTCGCCTCGGTCGGCTACACCGAGGCCGGCGCCAAGGCGGCCGGCATCGAGGTCAAGGCCGGCCGCTTCCCGTTCCGCGTCAACGGCAAGGCCGTGGCGGCGGGCGAGGTCGAGGGCTTCGTCAAGACCGTGTTCGACGCCAAGACCGGCGCGCTGATCGGCGCCCATATGATCGGCCACGAGGTCACCGAGATGATCCAGGGCTTCGTCACGGCCATCACCCTGGAAGCCACCGAGGAAGACCTGCACGGCATCGTCTACGCCCACCCGACCATGTCGGAGGCCATGCACGAAGCCGCGCTGGACGCCTACGGCCGCGTGCTGCACATCTAGGACAACTAGGGAGTCTGGATGGCGCGCAAGGCGGCCGCGACGACGGGTGAGAAACCAGCCAAGGCGCGGAAGGGATCCAAGACGACCCTTTCCGAGGCCAATCTGGTCGACCTGGGTCCCGAGCGCCTGGCCGCCATCCTGCTCGACCTTTCCAGCGACAGCCACGTCAAGCGCGTGCTGCGCCTGGAGCTTTTCGCCGAGGCGGGCGGGGAGGGGCTGGCGAGCGAGATCGCCAAGCGCCTGGCGACCATTGGCAAGTCGCAGTCGCGCATCCACTGGCGCAAGCGGCCGGCCTTCGCCAAGGATCTCGATCTGCATCGCCGGATGATCGAGCGGCTGGCGCGGGACGACGCCACGGCCGCCTTGGGCTTGATGCTGGATCTGCTGGATCTGGCCACGCCGACCCTGGACCGTCTCAGCCAGATCGAAGGCCCGATCGGCGACGTCTTCCTGGCCGCGCGCGACGGCGTCGGCGCCATCGCCGCCCAGGCTCTGCCCGATCCGCTGGCCCTGGCCGACCGCGTCGCGAGCCTGTTGCGCCACGACGAGTATGCTCAGTTCGGTCCGTTGGTGAACGCCCTGGCGCCGACCCTAGGCGGGACGGGGCGTGACCGGTTACGAAAGACGCTGGAGCAGTTGCTGGCCGCGCGGCCGACGCGGTCGGCCCACGCCTATGACGCGCGCGGCGCCATCTACAAGGACGCCCTGCGCCGCCTGGCCGACGCCAGCGGCGATGTCGACGCCTTCGAGGCGACCTTCTCGCCCGAGCTGCGACGCACGCCGCTGGTCGCCGCCGAGATCGGCCGGCGCCTGCTGGCGGCCGGCCGGGCCGAGGACGCGCTGGCTACGTTGCAAGCCGGCGCGCCCGGCGACCAGCGCGGCCGGCATCAGAGCTCGCTCGAGGAGCGCGCGACCTGGGAAGACGTGATGCTGGAGGCGCTGGAAGCCACCGGCCACCGCGACGAAGCCCAGAAGCGCCGCTGGACCGAGTTCGAGCGCACGCTGTCGATCCCCCGCCTGCGGACCTATCTGAAGGGCCTGCCGGACTTCGATGATGTCGAGGCCGAGGATCAGGCCAAGGCGGTCGCCCGGCGCTTTCCCCGCTTCGACATGGCCTTGGCGTTCCTGGTCTCGTGGCCCGACCTGCCGGCCGCCTCGCGCCTGGTGCTCGAACGCGCAGGCGAGATCAGCGGCGCGGACGACACCCTGATCGCCGAGGCCGCGCGCCGGCTGGAGGGGAGCTATCCGCTGGCCGCGACCCTGCTGCTGCGCGCGTCCATCCAGTACGTGCTGACCTATGGCGTGGCGACCCGCTACGCCGACGCCGCCCGCCAGCTGCTGGAGGCCGAGTCGCTGGCGGCGATGATCGGCGACTTCGGCGAATATCCCGACCACGCCGCCTTCGTCGCCGACCTGCGGGCCATGCACGGGCGCAAGCACGGCTTCCGCGCCGAGGTCGAGGCCCTCGGGGCGGTGTTTTAAGCCGCCCGCGCGTCCGTCTCGGCCATCCGCTGGATGGCGACATAGTCCGTCTTGCCGCTGCCCAGCACCGGCACCTCGGTGACCTTGAGGATCTTGCGCGGCACGGCCAATTCGGGCGCGCCGATCGTCTGGGCGTGCGCCACCAGCGGCCCGACGTCGGCGTCTGGACGGTCGGTGATCAAAACAAGCTTCTCGCCCTTCTTCTTGTCGGGCATCGAGATGACCGCGTGACGGCCATCGGGCCAGACGGCCGAGGCCAGGTCCTCGGCGGCCGTCAGGGAGACCATCTCGCCGCCGATCTTGGCGAAGCGCTTCACACGGCCCTTGATCGTGATCCACAGATCGTCGGTGACCGTGACCACGTCGCCGGTGTCGTGCCAGCCGCCCTCTGGCGCATCGACGCCGCCGTCCTCGCGCAGATAGCCGGCCATGATGTTCGGGCCGCGCACCAGGAGGCGTCCGCCTTCCGGAATGCCCTCGACCGGTTCGATCTTCCACTCCTGCCCGGGGAGCAGGCCGCCGACCGTGCCCCGGCGGTTGTCGTCGGGCTTGTTGACCGCGATGACCGGCGCCGCCTCGGTGGCGCCATAGCCTTCCAGCACGGGCACGCCGCCGAACTTCTCGGCGATCAGGTTGTGGGTCTCCTCGCGGACCTTCTCGGCGCCGCAGACGATGAAGCGCAGTCCCGAGAGCTCGTCGCTTTCCGCCGCGCGGGCGTACTGGTTGACGAAGGTGTCGGTGGCCAGCAGCACCGAGGCGCCGGCGTCCTTCAGCAGCGGCGGAATCTGCTTGGTGTGCAGCGGCGACGGATACTGGAACGCCTTCATGCCGGTCAGCATCGGCAGGATCACCCCGCCGGTCAGGCCGAAGCAGTGGAAGACGGGCAGGGGGTTGAAGAACACCCACGCGGGATCCAGCGCGATATGCGCGGCGATCTGCATGGCGTTCTGAACCAGGTTCTCCTGGGTCAGCACCACCCCGCGCGGCGCGCCGAAGCTGCCGGAGGTGAACAGCACGACCCCGGTGTCGGAAGGCTTGGCCGGATGGCGGAAACGGCGCGGAAAGAAGCCGGCCGCGGCGGCGAACAGCTTGTCGCCAAACCCGATCGTCGCCCGAACGTCCTCGAGATAGGTGACCTCGGCCGTCTCGCTGATCGCGTCGACGATATCGTGCAGCTTGCCCAGCTCGATGAACTTGTGAGCCGTCAGCACCCGCTTGACCTTGGCCAGCTTGCAAGCGGCCTTGATGTTCCGCAGCCCCGCCGTGAAGTTCAGCATGGTCGGCACGCGGCCGAAGGCGTGAAGCGCGAAGAAGGTCACCACCGAGCCCGCGCCGGAGGGCAGCAGAACGCCGACGTTCTCGCCGGGTTCGGTCACGGCCGCGATCTTGCGGCCCAACGCGAAGCTGGCCCGGATCACGTCCGTATAGGTGAGCGGATTGCGATCCTGGTCCTCCAGGATCGGCTTTTTGGCCCCGTATGTGTCGCGGGCGTCGATAAGGGCGTCGAACAGGGCCTTGTGGCCGTTACGCGCGTCGTAAGCTACCGGCATCCCGGCGAAACCTCCCCGAAAAGCGATGACCGCTTTCGTTCGTTGAACGCGGAGTCTGCCGAGGAAGGTCCAGCTTTGCAAGAAAGAGTCACAAACCGTGAGCTCAGCCCTTGCCGCCCGCGCCTTTGGCGGTGATCCGCGCCCGGGTGAAATCCTCGATCGCGGCCAGCCACGGGCCGCGAACGGCGTCCGATTCCAGGTGTAGCGCGTGCCCCGCGCGAGGGTCGCGGACCTCTCGACAGGCGGGCATCGCGGCGCAGAGCCGGGTCTGAGGGCCGGCGGTGGCCACCCTGTCGTCGCCGGCGGTCAGCATCAGGGTCGGCGCGGTCGCCTTCTTCACCTCGCGCGCGGCGGCCTCGGACGCGTCGAAGAAGGCCGCGTACCAGCCAAGGCTGCGGCCGCCCATCCGCAGGTCGGGATTGGCCAGCATCCAGGCCGCCCGCACCTTGCCGCGCGTTGCGTCGTGCGTGAGGCCGGCCTGAGCGTCGTCGGGGCCCTCGCGCCGCCAGCCGGGCTGGCCCGGGGCGCGGACCCAGCCCAGGTGAAGCGCGCGCATCGCCGGCGTGAATTTGGCGAACTCCGCCCGTGAGCGCGGCAGGGTTTTCAGGCCGAAGGCGGGCGTGGAGAGGATCAGGCCGTCCATGGCCAGGCCCTCCTGCGCCGCGCGCAGGGCGACGAGGCCGCCTTCGCCATGGCCCAGCAGGACCAGAGGCGCGCCGGCCGCCGGCCGGATCACGCCCTTCACCAGGCCCTTGGTCGCGGCGACGTCGGGCGCGAAGCTCTCGACATGGCCAAGGTCTCGCCAGGGCGTCGCCCGCTCCGAGCCGCCTTGGCCGTCGCGCTCCAGGACCCAGACCGAATAGCCCTGGTCCACGAGTTCGGCCACGGTTTCGAACCAGACCTCGGCGCTCTCGCCATAGCCCGTCAGGATCAGGATCGTGGCCTTGGGGGCGGTCGGCGGCGCGGTGACGCCGTAGCGCTGGGCGCGGCCGTCCCCGCTGCGGACATAGCCCCAGGCCCAGCCCGGCGGCGGATAGAAACGGACCCCCAGGGCCGGCGGCGTCCGGGTCTCGGCGAACGGCGCGCGCGCGCCGCCGTCGCCGCAGGCGGAGACGGTCAGGACGGGGACGAGGGCCAGGAGAACGGCGAGGAGGCGGCGACGCATATGCCGCAGTCATTTCGCGCCTCGCGGCCTTAAGCAAGATCGAGCGCTTGATCCAGCGGGCAAGAAGACCGATTTAGGCGCCATGGCCACGGTGATCGACACCCTCAAGGCGCGCGGCCCGGAAGACCGGGCGGCGCGTCACCCCGAAAAGCAGAACCGTCCGGACACGCCCGTGCTCCGCAAGCCCGAGTGGCTGCGCGTCCGCGCGCCAGGCTCGGGTCAGTACAACGAGACCAAGGGCATCGTGCGCGAGCACAAGCTGCATACGGTCTGCGAGGAGGCGGCCTGTCCGAACATCGGCGAGTGCTGGAGCCAGAAGCACGCGACCATGATGATCATGGGCGAGATCTGCACCCGCGCCTGCGCCTTCTGCAACGTCACCACGGGCCTGCCGACCCAGCTGGATCCCGATGAGCCGCGCCGCGTGGCCGAGGCCGTCGCCAAGATGGGCCTCAAGCACGTGGTCATCACCTCGGTGGACCGCGACGACCTGATCGACGGCGGCGCGCGGCATTTCGCCGAGGTCGTCACCGCCATCCGCGCCGCCGCGCCGGGCACGACGATCGAGATCCTGACCCCGGACTTCCTGCGCAAGGACGGGGCCGAGGACGTGGTGATCGACGCCAAGCCCGACGTCTTCAACCACAATCTCGAGACCGTGCCGCGGCTCTATCTGAAGATCCGCCCCGGCGCCCGCTACTACAATTCCCTGCGCCTGCTCGATCGGGTGAAGCAGCGCGATCCCTCCCAGTTCACCAAGTCCGGCCTGATGGTCGGTCTGGGCGAGACCAAGGAGGAGGTCATGCAGGTGATGGACGACATGCGCTCGGCCGGGGTCGACTTCATCACCATCGGCCAGTACCTGCAGCCGACCCGCAAGCACGCGGCGATCGACCGGTTCGTGACGCCCGAGGAGTTCAAGGCCTACGAGGCCATCGCCCGGGCCAAGGGCTTCCTGATGGTGTCGTCGAGTCCGCTGACCCGCTCGTCGCACCATGCCGGCGACGACTTCGCCAAGCTGCAGGCGGCGCGGCGCGCGCTCGACGCTCGCTCGGCCTGAGCCGTGCACCGCCATGCCGTCACGCGCGTCTTGCCTTACGCGCCCGAGCAGCTGTTCGAGCTCGTCGGCGACGTCGACGCCTATCCGAGTTTCGTGCCGTGGATCACCGGCATGCGGACCTGGAACGGCCGCGTGGACGGGGCGGTGAGCACCGTCGACGCCGAGGCTCAGGTCGGGTTCTCGTTCCTGAAAGAGAAGTTCGCCACCCGGGTTCGCCGCGATCGCGAGGCGCTGACCATCGACGTCAGCCTGCTCTACGGCCCGTTCAAGCGCCTCGCCAACGGCTGGCGCTTCGTGGCGGAGGGGGAGGCGACACGCGTGGAGTTCGTCATCGACTTCGCCTTCAAGTCGGTGATGCTGGACGCGCTGCTGGCGGCCAATATCGACAAGGCGGCCCACAAGCTGATCGCGTGCTTCGAGGATCGGGCGCGGCGGATCTACGGGTCGAAAGTCTAGTCCTTCTTCGCGACCGCTTCCTCGATCCGTTCCTCGAAGTCGCCGAGGTTGCCGAACAGGTTCTCGACCGCGAAGACGAGGCCGAACACGCGGGCGGCGTCGTCGAATTCCAGGTCCCGCGTCACGCCCTCCCGCCGCAGCGCCTCGACCGCGCCCTGAAACGCCTGGTGCGCGCTGGCGAAGGCCAGGCGGTCCGGTCTCGGGCCGTCGGCCAGCAGCGCCGCCGACGCGCGCAGAAAGGCGGCGCTGGCCTCCAGCATGTCCGCCGCCGCCGGGGCGAGGCCGGGCGCGGGCAAGGGCGCTTGCAAGGTCCGCCCCACCATCACCGTGTCGTTGCGCAGACGCCAGAGCGTGCGGGGCACGGCTTCGGAGATCGAGCGATCGCTGAGCTTGCTGGCGCTTTCACGGTCGGCCTCGGTCATGGCGCCCTGCAACCTGGCCAGCGCGGCGCGCAGCTCGTCCTGAGCCTTGAGATTGTCGACCGGACCCGCCGTTCCCCGCAGGATCGCCACGTGATTGTCCAGGACCTGGGCCTCGAGGTTCGCGATCTTCTGGACGCTGGCGACGACCGAGGCGTGGGCGCGGGCTGGGAAGATCAGCAAGGTGGCGGCCACGCCGACCACGCTGCCGACCGTGATCTCGGCCACCCGGAACCAGGCGGTCGTCAGCGGATCGAAATGGGTCGAGGTCCCGCCGATCAGCATGATCACCGCCGTCACCGGCGCGACCTTGAGCGCGGGCCGCATCGACACCACAAAGGACAACAAGGCCACCGTGACGCACAGGATCACCCCGCCGAAGTCGGGCCAACGGGCGTGAAAATACGCCGCCGCCGCCCCGGCCAGCGCGCCGACCACCGTGCCCATGAACCGCTCGACCGACGCCGTGATCGTCGCGCCGAGGCTGGATTGCACGACGATCACCGCGGTGAACACCGCCCAATAGCCCTGCGGCGGACGCAGCAGGGTGGCCAGGGCGAAGGCCGCGCCAACCGCGGCCGACACGCGGATCGCGTGACGAATCTCGGTCTGACGCGCGGCGGCGGCCTTCAGCGCCGTGCGCGGCAGCGCAACGCCCGTGAAGCGCCTCCAGTCGCCGGGCGTCGGCTCGGCCATCTAGGCGACCGCTTCGCGCAGCATCTCCAGCGCCGTGCGCACCGCCGCCAACTGCACGGCCTCGCGGGTCTGGCCGTCGAATCGCTCGTGGCGATGGACCACGGACCGATTGGCGCGGGCGACGGCGAAGTGGACCGTGCCGACCGGCTTCAAGGGCGTGCCGCCGCCCGGCCCGGCGACGCCGGTGATCGCGACGGCGACGTGGCCGTTGCTCTCCCGCAGCGCGCCTTCGGCCATCATCCGCGCCACCGGCTCGGAGACCGCGCCGTGGTCGGCGATCAGGTCGCCCGGGACGCCCAGCATCTCGGACTTGGCGCGATTGGTGTAGGTGACGAAGCCGCGCTCGAAGACGTCGGACGCGCCGGCGATGGCGCAGATCGAGCCGGCGACGAGCCCGCCCGTGCAGCTCTCGGCGGTGACCAGGCGGAGCGATCGGGCGCGCGCCTCGTCGATCAGCAGTCGGGCCAGGGTCTCGATTTCCAGCGGGAACATCCAAAGCGCTCCGGTTGCTATGACGACGAGTGTAACCCGATCAAGCCGGCGTCTCGACCGCCACGACGGCGGAAGCCGCCAAGCCCTCGCCGCGGCCGGTGAAGCCCATCTTCTCGGTCGTGGTCGCCTTGACGCTGATCCGGTCGAGCGGCAGGCCCAGGATCTCGGCCAGCCGTTCGCGCATCGCCTGCCGGTGGGGTTTGATCTTGGGGCGCTCGCAGATCAGGGTCACGTCGACATTGACGATCGCGCCCCCGCGCGCCGCCGCCAGCTCGGCCGCGTGCTTTAGGAACCGGTCGGAGGACGCGCCTTTCCACTGGGGATCGGTCGGCGGGAAATGGTCGCCGATGTCGCCCTGGCCGATCGCGCCGAGGATGGCGTCGGTCAGGGCGTGCAGGCCGGCATCGGCGTCGGAGTGGCCGATCAGGGTCTCGTCGTGCTTGATCGCCACGCCGCACAGCCAGACCTCGTCGCCCGGACCCCAGCGGTGGGCGTCGAACCCCTGGCCGACTCGGGTGATGCGCGCGGCGCCGGCGAGCCGTTCGGCCATGGCGAAATCCTCGGGATAGGTGAGTTTCATCAAGAGCGGATCGCCGGGCGCCAGCGCCACGCGGCCGCCGGCCGCCTCGACCACCTGGGCGTCGTCGGTCGGCTCGCCGCCGGACCAGACGGCGTAGGCGGCCAGCAGCGTCGCGCGGCGGGCGGCCTGCGGGGTCTGGGCGCGCCAGAGGTGATCTCGGGATGTCGTCGCCAAGGGCTCGCCTGGCTCAGCGCGCTTGAGCGTGTCCGCGACGGGCAAGGCGGGCAGGGCGAGGTCGGCGCTCTCCAGCGCCGCCAAGACCCCTGTGATCGTCGCCCCGCTCACCAGCGGACGGGCGGCGTCGTGGACCAGCACGGGCTCGTCATCCGGGCGATCGGCAAGCGCCGCGAGACCGGCTTGCACCGACAGGGCGCGCGTCGCGCCGCCTAGGGCCGAGGTCCAGCCGCTCAGGCCGGCGAGCACGTCGCTCAAGGCCGCTTCGCCGTCCCGCGTCGTGACGACGACGATCCGCGCCGCGCCCGCCGCCAGGAAGGCCTCCACCGACCACCGCAGCACGGGCTTGCCCGCCAAGGGCCGCCACTGCTTGGCCTGGCCGGGACCGGCCCGGGTTCCGGAACCGGCGGCGACGATGACGGCGGAGAAGGTCATGGCCGCTGTTTAGTCCGACCCTGGCGCTTGTCCAGTCGATCAGGGCTTTACTGCGCTGCACAACATGCCTAAAAAGATAGCTACGGGGATGATCAGAAAATGAGCAACAAGCTCGAAGTCGGCGGTGTCACCGTCCCCGGTCGGGTGTGGATCGCACCGATGACCGGGGTCTCGGACCTGCCCTTCAGAGAGACGGCCACGGCGCTCGGCGCGCCTTACGTGGCGACGGAGATGGTGGCCAGCGCGGAGTTCGCGAAGGGGCGACCCGATGTGGTGCGCCGCGCCGCGGTCGGCGAGGGGCTGCCGCTCACCGTGATCCAACTGGTGGGGCGCGACATCGGCTTCATGGCCCAGGGCGCGCGCATGGCTGAGGAGGCCGGCGCCGAGATCATCGATCTGAACTTCGGCTGCCCCGCCAAGGAAGTCGCCGCCGGGGCCGCGTGCGGTTCGGCTCTCATGCGCGAACCCGAGCTCGCCGAGGCGCTCGTCGCCGCCGCGGTGGAGGCGGTCGATGTTCCTGTCACCGTCAAGATGCGCCTGGGCTGGGACGTCGACAGCCTGAACGCGCCCGACATCGCGCGCCGGGCCGAGGCCGCCGGCGCCAAGGCGATCACCGTGCATGGCCGCACCCGCAACCAGTTCTACAAGGGCGTCGCGGATTGGACCGCCGTCTCGGCGGTGAAGCGGGCCGTCTCGGTGCCGGTGCTCGTCAATGGCGACGTCGTCGACGGGGACAGCGCGCGACAGGCCCTCGCCCAGTCGGGCGCGGACGGGGTGATGATCGGGCGAGGCGTGTATGGCCGTCCGTGGATCGCCGTCGCGATCGAGGCGGCGCTGGAGGGGCGCGGCTTCGTCGAGCCTGGACCCGAGGAGCGGCTGGCCATCGCGCTCACCCATTTCCGCCGAAGCCTGGCCTTCTACGGCGAGCGCTTGGGTTTGAAGATGTTCCGCAAGCACCTGGCCTCGTACATCGAGGCCGCCCCGTGGCCCGAGACCGCCGAGGCCCGGCGCGCGGCGCGCGCCGACCTGTGCCGTCTGGAAACCCCCGACGCCGTGGAAGCCGCCCTGAGCGACCTTTGGCTGGCGGGGCGGAGACTCGCCGCATGACCGACCGCGCCCGCGTCCTGGGAACCCTCGCTCCCGAAGCCCTGAAGGCCGCCGCCTTCGACCTCAGCCCCGAACCGGCCCTCGTCGTCGATCGGGATGGCGGCCTCGTCGCGGTCAACGAAGCCGCCGAGGCGCTGTTCGGCCACGGCCTGTCTCTGCTGGCGCGCGGCCGGTTCCGCGCCGCCTTGCCCCCCGGCTCGGTGCTGGTCTCGCTGATCGACCGCGCGATCTTCGAAGGCGCGCTGGTTCGCGAGCATGGCGTGGAGGTCAACCTCTTCGGCCAACCGCCGTTCGAGGCCGACGGCGCCGCCGCGCCGCTGGGCGACGGCTCGGTGCTGCTGACCCTGCACGTCAAGGGCGTCCTGGGCGTCGATCGCGGCGCCGACGCCGCCGGCCTACGCTCGGTCGTGGGCCTGGGCAAGATGCTGGCGCACGAGATCAAGAACCCGCTGGCGGGCATCCGCGGCGCGGCCCAGCTGTTGAAGACCGGCGCCAGCGCCGTCGACCAGCCTCTGGCCCAGTTGATCGTCGACGAGACCGACCGCATCCGTCGTCTGGTCGATCGAATGGAGGCGTTCTCCGACGAAATCCCGACGCCGCGCGAGCCCGTCAATATCCACCTCGTGCTGGACCGCGTGCGCGCCCTGATCGCCAATGGCGTCGCCGACGGGCTGGCGCTGAAGGAAAGCTATGATCCCTCGCTTCCCCCCGTCTGGGGCGACGAGGATCACCTGATCCAGATCTTCCTGAACCTGACCAAGAACGCCGCCGAGGCGGCGCACGCGCGGGGCGATGGTCGCGGCGCGATCTCGATCCACACGGCCTGGCGGCCGGGCGTACGGGTGCGCGGGGCCGACGGCAAGGCGACCAGCGGCGCGCCGATCGAGGTGCGAGTGGTCGACAATGGTCCGGGCGTGCCCGCCAGCCTGCGCGACCACCTGTTCCAGCCGTTCGTGACCACCAAGGCCAACGGCACGGGCCTGGGGCTGGCCCTGGTCACCAAGCTGGTCACCGCCCACGGCGGCCTGATCGATTTCGAGTCCGAGCCCGGCCGCACCGTGTTCCGCGTGCTGTTGCCCGTCGCGCCCCAGAAGGGCGCCCCCGAAGTCCAAGCCGGAGACGCCTGAGCATGAACGCCGCGAGCAAGAAGATCCTGATCGCCGACGACGACAGCTCGGTGCGCCTGGTGCTCAGCCAAGCGTTCACGCGCCTCGGCTATCAGGTTCGCGCCACCGGCAACGCCACGACCCTGCTGAAGTGGGTCACGGACGGGGAGGGCGATCTCGTCGTCACCGACGTGATGATGCCCGACGAGAACGTGTTCGACGTCCTGCCGCGCATCCGCAAGGAGCGGCCCAAGCTGCCGATCATCGTGATGAGCGCGCAGAACACCCTGCTGACGGCCGTCAACGCCGCCGACGCCGGCGCGTTCGAATATGTCTCCAAGCCCTTCGATCTCGACGATGTGACCGCCGCGGCCCGCCGCGCCTTGTCTCGCCCGGCCGACGCCGAGGCCTCCAAGGCCCAGGCCCGCGCCATGCGGGACGAGCGCCTGCCGCTGATCGGCCGCTCGGCGCCGATGCAGGAGGTCTATCGCACCATCGCCCGCCTGGTCGGCGCCGACCTGACGGTGCTGATTCTCGGCGAAAGCGGCACCGGCAAGGAGCTGGTCGCCCGCGCGCTGCACGAGCTGGGCCGTCGCCGCGACGGCAAGTTCGTGGTGATCAACCTGGCCGCCGTGCCGCGCGAGCGCGTCGAGGCCGAGCTGTTCGGGCGCGGCGAGGGCGACAACGGCCGCCTCGTCGAAGCCGATGGCGGCACGCTGTTCCTCGACGAGATCGGCGACATGCCGCTGGACGCCCAGACCCGCCTCCTGCGCGTGATCGACGGCACCGAGCCGGTGGTCAATCCCAAGACCGGCCGCCGTCCGAACGTGCGGATCATCGCCGCCACCAATCGCGATCTGCGCGGCCTGATCCAGCAAGGCCTGTTCCGCGAGGATCTGTTCTTCCGGCTCAATGTCGCGCCGGTGCGACTGCCGCCGCTGCGCGACCGGGCCGAGGACATTCCGGATCTCGCCCGCACCTTCCTGCTGCGCGCCGCCCGCGAGGGTTTGCCGGCCAAGACCATCGACCAGGGCGCCCTGGATCGGCTGAAGGCCCATCCCTGGCCCGGCAATGTGCGCGAACTCGAAAACCTGATGCGCCGGATGTGCGCCCTCTACGCCGAGGAGCTGATCACCGCCCGGATCGTGGATCGCGAGCTGCAGGATCACACGCCCACGGTGCGTTCGGAGGAGGGGCCGGTGACGCTCTCGACCCTGGTCGAGCGGCATCTGGCGTCGCACTTCGCCGATCAGCCCGACGGCGTGCCGCCGCCCGGCCTATACGACCGGATCCTGGAAGAGGTCGAGCGGCCGCTGATCCAACTGACTCTGTCGGCCACGCGCGGCAACCAGGTGCGGGCCGCCGAGATTCTGGGGCTGAACCGCAACACCCTGCGCAAGAAGATCCAGGACCTCGGGGTCGAGATGACGCGCGGGCGCAGGTAGCGCTGAAGCTTTCCTAGCACATAGCTGTTGAATTTGGGACACACGCTCCTAAACTCAGCGGCGATGTCGTCAGTGGCTTACGCACCGGAAACGGAAAGCCCGCCGACCCGGTACAGCCGGGCCTGGTGGCGGGCGCTGTTACGATCGCGCTATCTGACCGGCGGCGCCTACGCCCTGGCCGTGATCCTGACGGTCGCCAGCGTCGCCCTGGCCTCGTCTCCGCCGCGCACCGACTCGATCAGCACCGCCAGCACCGCGATCTTGGTCGTGCTGGGCTTCAATCTGGCCCTGATCCTTGGCGTCGCGACCATCATGGGTTTGCGGCTTTACGACCTGATTGACGCGCGGGCCAGCGACGCCGGCGCGCGGCTGCACCTGCGGTTCGTCGGGCTCTTCTCGCTGGCGGCCGTGGCGCCGGCGGTGATCGTGGCGCTGTTCTTCGGCGTCCTGGTCAATCGCGGCGTCGACGGCTGGTTCAGCCAACGTGTCCAGACCGTGGTCGGCAACTCCGCCAAGGTCGCCAACTCGTACGTCGAGCAGCAGAAGAACTACATCTCCGAGCACATCGCGCCGATGGCCGCGGACCTGAACCGCGCCGCCCCGGCCCTCGCCCAATCGCCGGTGGCGTTCGGCCACTATCTGGCGGGCCTGACCGAGGACAACGGCTTTTCGGCCGCCTACATCCTCGATCGCGACGGCCGCATTCTGGCCCGGGCCGAAAGTCCGTCCGCGCCGCCGTTCCTGGCCCCGCCGCCGTCGAGCTATCAGGCGACGGAGACGGGCGAGGCGACGGCTCAGCGGTTCATTTCCAACGACCTGTTCCGCGCGCTCTACAAGTTGAAGGCCTTTCCGGATGGCTATCTCTATGTGGTGCGGCCGATCGAGCAGGGAATTCTGAGCCACCTGATCGAGACCCAGGACGCGCTCTTGTCCTATCGCGACGCCAAGCGCAGTCGCGGACGGATCCAGGCGATCTTCGGCCTCAGCTATCTGGAGACCGCCCTGCTGGTGCTGGTCGCCGCGATTTGGGTCGGCATCGCCGCCGCCAACTCGATCGCGGGCCCGGTGGCCGGCCTTGTCGAGGCGGCGGGCCGGGTCTCGGCCGGCGACCTGGACGCGCGGGTGGAGGCCGACGCCGGACCGGAGGAGATTCGCGCGCTCTCCGACGCCTTCAACATGATGACCAGCGAACTCCAGCTCCAACAGGCGGCCTTGAAGGACGCCAGCCTGGACGCCGAGAGTCGCCGGCAATTCATCGAGACCGTGCTGTCGGGCGTCAGCGCCGGGGTGGTCAGCCTGGACGAACACGGCAAAATCTCGGCGGTGAACCGGCGGGCGGTGGCGCTGCTCGACCTGCCGGACGGCGCCCTGGGCGTCGACCTGATCCAGCTGGCGCCCGAGTTCGAGCCGGTGATGGCGGCGTTGGAGGAAAGCCGGCCGGAGACCGATGTCGAGGTCGACCTGACGCGCGCCGGCGAGACGCGGCGCCTGCGGGTGCGCGCGGCGGGCCATGTGGCCGAGGGCCTCGTGCTGACCTTCGACGACATCACCCGCCTGGTCGCGGCCCAGCGCAACGCGGCCTGGAAGGACGTCGCGCGGCGCATCGCCCACGAGATCAAGAACCCGCTGACGCCGATCCAGCTGTCGGCCGAGCGCCTGCGCCGCAAGTATCGCAAGGAGATCGCCGGGGATCTCGAGACCTTCGATCGCTGCACCGACACCATCATCCGCCAGGTCGGCGACATCGGCCGGATGGTCGACGAGTTCTCGGCCTTCGCCCGGATGCCCGCGCCGCGCTTCGAGCCGGCCAACCTGACCGAGATGCTGCGGGCCGCGGTGTTCGCCCAGCGCTTCCAGGACGCCGAGATCGAGGTGCGGCTGGAGGAGCCCGGCGGCGAGGACGTCTGGATCACCTGCGACCAGCGCATGATCGGCCAGGCCCTGACCAACATCCTCAAGAACGCCGGCGAAGCCGTGGGCGGGCGACGGCTCGCGGAGTCGGGCCTGCGCGGCCGGATCACCGCGACCTTGATCTCGGACGCCGACGATCTCTGCGTGACCATCGAGGACAACGGCGTCGGTCTTCCCGCGAAGGATCGTGACCGACTCACCGAACCCTATGTGACGACCCGCGAGAAGGGCACGGGCCTGGGCCTGGCCATCGTCAAGCGGATCATGGAGGACCATGGCGGCGGCCTGGCCCTCACCGACGCGCGCGAGCTTCCCGGAGCCCGCGTGATCCTGAAGTTTCCGACGACCGCGCGACTGCACGCCGCGGCCCAAAGTGGCGTTGAGGAGATGACATGAGCGCCGACGTTCTCGTGGTGGATGACGAGGCGGATATCCGCGAACTGGTGGCCGGCATCCTGGAGGATGAGGGCTACGCGGTGCGGACCGCCGCCGACTCCGACCAGGCCCTGGCCGCGATCCGGGCGCGCAAGCCCGCGCTGCTGGTCCTGGACATCTGGATGCAGGGCGGCGGCATGGACGGGCTGGAGCTGCTCGACATGGTCAAGGCGCTGGACGCCGACCTGCCGGTGATCATGATCTCGGGCCACGGCAATATCGAAACCGCCGTCAGCGCGATCAAGCGCGGCGCCTACGAGTTCCTGGAAAAGCCCTTCAAGTCGGACCGTCTGCTGCTGGTTGTCGAGCGGGCGCTGGAGGCGGCGGGTCTGCGTCGGGAAAACCGTCGCCTGCGCGCCCAGACCCTGGCCCCCGACGGCCTGATCGGCAAGTCGGCCCCGGCCCAAGCCCTGCGGCAGCTGATCCTGAAGGTCGCCCCCGCCAACAGCCGTGTTCTCGTGTCCGGCCCGCCGGGCGCGGGCAAGGAGCTGGTGGCGCGGCTGATCCACGGCGCCAGCGCGCGGGCCCGCCAGGAGTTCGTCGCGGTCAGCGCCGCCGGCATGGCCCCGGAGCGCCTCGACGTCGAACTGTTCGGCGAGGAAGGCGAGGGCGGTCGACCGCGCAAGATCGGCGTGTTCGAGCGCGCCCACGGCGGCACGCTCTATCTCGACGAGGTCGCCGACATGCCGCGCGAGACCCAAGGGCGCATCCTGCGGGTGCTGGTCGAGCAGCGCTTCCGCCGGGTGGGCGGCGACAGCGACGTGCAGGTCGATGTCCGGGTCATCTCCTCGACCTCGCGCGACCTGCGCGAGGAGATCGCGGGCGGGCGCTTCCGCGAGGACCTGTTCCACCGCCTGAACGTCGTGCCGGTGCGGGTGCCGGGCCTGGCCGAACGCCGCGAGGACATTCCTGAGCTGATCCAGT
This sequence comes from uncultured Caulobacter sp., assembly GCF_947036865.1. GTDB lineage: Bacteria > Pseudomonadota > Alphaproteobacteria > Caulobacterales > Caulobacteraceae > Caulobacter. The sequence goes on from NZ_CAMQSF010000014.1 coordinate 18,201, forward strand.
ATTTCGTCGAGAAGATCAGCGAGGCCACCGGCCTGCCGCGTCGGCGCCTCGGCGAGGACGCCTTGGCCACCCTGCAGGTGCAGACCTGGCCGGGCAATGTCCGGCAGCTGCGCAACAACGTCGAGCGGATGCTGATCCTGGCCTCGGGCGAGCCCAACGACCTGATCACCGCCGAGATGCTGACCGGCGCCGACCAGCCCAGCGCCGGCAACGCCGGCGCGATCGGCGCCGAGCGGATCATCGCCTTGCCGCTGCGCGAGGCGCGGGAGCTGTTCGAGCGCGAGTATCTGAACGCCCAGATCCTGCGGTTCGGCGGCAACATCTCGCGGACGGCCAATTTCATCGGCATGGAGCGCTCGGCGCTGCACCGGAAGCTTAAGTCCCTGGGCGTCGCCGGGGCGCGGGGCGAGGAGGAAGAGTAGATGTCGCGCTTTGCCTATGTGAACGGCCGCTTCGTGCGTCACGGCGAGGCCGCCGTCCACATCGAGGATCGCGGCTATCAACTGGCCGACGGCGTCTATGAGGTCTGGGCCGTGTTCGACGGCAAGCTGGCCGACGCGGAGGGCCATTTCACGCGGCTGTGGCGCAGCCTGGACGAGCTGCGCATCGCTCATCCGATGAGCCAGGCCTCTCTGCTGATGGTGCTTCGCGAGGCGGTGCGCCGCAACAAGGTCAAGGAAGGCCTCTGCTATCTGCAGGTCACCCGAGGCGTCGCCCGTCGCGATCACGCCTTCCCGAACCCGGCCGTGCCGCCGTCGGTGGTGATCACCGCCAAGAGTCTCGACCGCGCCGCCACCGAGGCCAAGGCCGCGCTCGGCGCGTCGGTGGTTTCCGTGCCCGAGACGCGCTGGGCGCGCTGCGACATCAAGTCCATCGGCCTTCTGCCCAACGCCCTGGCCAAGCAGGCGGCCCGCGAGCGCGGGGCGATCGAGGCGTGGTTCGTCGACGACATGGGCCTGGTCACCGAAGGGGCCTCGTCGAACGCCTGGATCATCGACGCCGAGGGCACGCTGCGCACGCGGGACACCAACGCCAACATCCTGCGGGGGATCACCCGCTCGACCCTGCTGGAGGTGATCCGCGCGAGCGGTCTTCCGTTTAGCGAAAAGCCGTTCACCATCGCCGAAGCCCAGGCCGCCAAGGAAGCCTTCATCACCGGCGCGGGATCCCTGGTCACGCCGATCGTGGCGGTCGACGGCGTCAAGTTGGGCGACGGCAAGCCCGGACCGGTGGCGACGCGCTTGCGGCGTTCCTATATCGAGCTCGCGCGCCAGAAGGCCGTCTGAGTCCGGAACAATTCCGGCAACGGCGGCCGGCGTTAACGCTAGCATGCGGAAATTTTCGCCGACGGCCCGTCGCTTTCGGCGAAAAATCCTCTAGCATGGCTTTGTTTGTGTGGAGGGCGTGTTGCCCTCCGAAAACAACGAGAGGGGAACCCCCGATGTCGGCCGAAAAGAAGCAAAATCTGCAGGACACGTTCCTGAACAGCGTGCGCAAGTCGAAGACGCCGCTCACCATCTTCCTCGTCAACGGCGTCAAGCTGCAGGGCGTGGTCAGCTGGTTCGACAACTTCTGCGTCCTGCTGCGTCGCGATGGCCAGTCGCAACTGGTCTACAAGCACGCCATCTCCACCATCATGCCGGCCCAGCCCGTTCAGCTGTACGAGCCGAGCGCCGACTCCGACGACTGATCCGAGACCATTTGTCCAAATCCGCATCCAGGTCCATTGACCACGCCGCGCCGATCCTGAAGGCGCTCGTCATCCATCCGGCGCGGCAGGTTCGCGGCCAGGCGGCCCTTGAGGCCAGGGATCCCAACGCCCGCCTCGAGGAGGCCGTCGGTCTCGCGATCGCGCTGGATCTCGAGGTCGTCGAGGCGCTCGTCGCGCCCCTGCGCGCCGTGACGCCGGCGACCCTGTTCGGCAAGGGCAAGGTCGAGGAATTCGCCGCGATCTGCGAGGTCGAGCACATCGACGTCGCCGTTTTCGACGATCAGCTGACGCCGATCCAGCAGCGCAATCTCGAAAAGGCGCTGAAGGTCAAGGTCGTTGACCGTACGGGCCTGATCCTCGAGATCTTCGCCCGCCGGGCCCGCACGCGCGAGGGGCGGTTGCAGGTCGAGCTCGCGCGCCTGGAATACGAGCGCTCGCGCCTGGTCCGCACCTGGACCCACCTGGAGCGCCAGCGCGGCGGCACCGGCTCGACCGGCGGCCCCGGCGAAACCCAGATTGAACTCGACCGCCGCCTGATCCGCGACAACATCGCCAAGCTCAAGAAGGAGCTGGACGAGGTGCGCCGGACGCGGACCCTGCATCGCAGCGCCCGCAGGAAGGTCCCGTATCCGACCGTCGCCCTGGTGGGCTACACCAACGCCGGCAAGTCCACCCTGTTCAACCGCCTGACCGAGGCGGAGGTGCTGGCCAAGGACATGCTGTTCGCGACCCTGGATCCGACCCTGCGCACGGTGAAGCTGCCCGATGGCCGGCCGGCGATCATGTCCGACACCGTCGGCTTCATCTCCGACCTGCCGCACGAACTGGTCGAAGCCTTCCGGGCCACGCTGGAGGAGGTGCAGGAGGCTGACGTGGTCCTGCACGTGCGCGACGTCGCCAATCCGGACAGCGAGGCCCAGGCGCGCGACGTCGAGACGGTGCTGTCCGAGCTCGGCGTCACGCTCGACGAGGGCAAGACCGTCGTCGAGGTCTGGAACAAGATCGACCTGCTGTCGGACGACGACCGCGACATCGTCGAGGGCCAGGCCCGCCGCACCAACGCCTCGCCCGTCTCGGCGGTCACGGGCGAGGGTTGCGAGGCGCTGCTGCGGCGCGTCGCGGGTCTGATCGACGATTCCCCGCCGGTCGAGGTGTCGCTCGGCGCGCACGAGGGGCAGGCGCTGGCCTGGATCTACCGCAACGGCCGCGTGCTCAGCCGCTATGATGGCCCGGCCGGCGACGTCCAGTTGGTCGCCCGCCTCGATGGGCAGGCGCTGGGCCGCTTCGAGCGCCAGTTCCCCGACGCCCTGGTCAAGGCCGCGGCGGAGTAGCCAGCTTTTCGACCCGCCGCACATGACGGCCGCCCGCGAACGGCGTCGTCAGGAAAGCCTCGACGCAGGCCTTCGCCGTGTCTGGCGTGATCGCCCGGGCGCCCAGCGCGATGACGTTGGCGTCGTTGTGCTCGCGGCTCAGGGCGGCGGTCGCGGGTTCGGTCACGAGAGCGCAGCGGCAGGCCGGATGGCGATTGACCGCGATCGATATGCCCACGCCGGAACCACAGAGCGCGACGCCGAACGCGGACCAGCCGCTGGCGATGTGTTCAGCGAGCTTGTAGCCGTAGTCGGGATAGTCGACCGGAGTCCCGTCGTCAGGACCCAGGTCCGTCACCTCGTGGCCCCGCGCCGCCAACCAGGCCGCCAGTTCGGCCTTCAGGGCGACGGCGGCGTGGTCCGACGCGATGGCGACGCGCATCAGGCCTCTTTTTCCGCCGCCTTGGCCGCGTTCCACAGGCCATCCATCTCGGCGAGATCGGACTGGTCCGGCGTCTTGCCTCGCTCGGCGAGCCGCGCTTCGACGAAGCCGAAGCGGCGGGTGAACTTGGCGTTGGTGGCGCGCAGGGCGTCCTCGGGATCGACATCGAGCTTGCGGGCCAGGTTGGCGCAGACAAAGAGGATGTCGCCCAACTCCTCGCGCGCCTTGGCCTTGTCGCCGGCCTCGATCTCGACGGCGATCTCCTCGGTCTCCTCGCGCAGCTTGTCGAGCACCTCGGCGGCCGACGGCCAGTCGAAGCCGACGCGGGCGGCGCGCTTGGTCAGCTTCACGGCGCGGGTCAGGGCGGGCAGGCCAGCCGGCACGTCGTCCAGAACGCCGGTCTTGGCCTTGGCCTTGCGCTCTTCGGCCTTCAGCTGCTCCCAGCCGGCGACCTGGGCCGAGAGGTCGTCATAGGCGTGGTCGCCGAATACGTGCGGATGGCGGCGGATCATCTTGTCGGAAATGGCCGTCGCGACGTCCCTGAGGTCGAACGCGCCTTGCTCCTCGGCCATGCGCGAATGGAACACGACCTGCAGCAGGAGATCGCCCAGCTCTTCCTTCAGCTCCGGCAGGTCGTTGCGCTCGATGGCGTCGGCGACCTCATAGGCCTCCTCGACCGTGTAGGGCGCGATGGTGGCGAAGGTCTGCTCCAGGTCCCAGGGGCAGCCGCCGACCGGGTCGCGCAGCTTGGCCATGATCTCCACGAGGCGGAAGAGCGGGTGCTGATCTTCACTCGGCGGGGCCAAGGGCGGGGTCTGGGAAGGCATTCGGCTGCGACTCGGCTGCGGACGTGGCGGCGGCCGCCGAAGCCGCGTCCCGCGCCGCGAGCTGGCGCTGGATCTCGGCGAGGCGGTTCGCGTCCAGCGGATAGCGCATCATGATCGCCGCGACCACCAGTCCCAGCACCGCCGGCACGAAGGCGTAAAGTCCGATCAAGGCCGCGTCGCCCTCCGGCGTCGAAACCTTGGGGTCGAAACCCAGCCAGCCCAGCGCGATGAACACGGCCACGGCCAGGGCGTAGCCCAGCTTCACCGTGCCGGTGACGATCGCGTAGAGCAGGCCGGTCTTGTCGACGCCGCTTTCAAGCCGCTCCTCGTCGCCGACGTCGGCCATCATCGAGCGCACCAGCACCGGCGCGGCGGAATAGGGGAGGCCGGCCAGAATGAGCACGACCATGCCGATGCCCGAATTGCCTTCCGGCGTGATCACCGCGCAGACCTGGACGAAGGCGTAGACGATGGCGGCCACGACCAGCGCCCGGTGCTTGCCGAGCCGCTTGGCCAGAATCGGCCAAAGCGGCGCGCCGACCAGGGCGGCGACGAAATAGACCAGTAGCAGGACGCCGGCCTGGGTCTTGTCGAAGTGCTTGATGCGCTCGAAGAAGAACAGGAACAGCGTGCCGGCGATGCCGGGAGCCAGGCCCATCAGCAGGTCGGCCGTCAACAGCCGTCGCACCGACGGCCGCCCCAGGAGCTGGAAATACTGCTTAAGGCCGGTGTGGGCGGGACGCGGCGGCGCCTCCGGCTCCTTGACGCCCAGGACCGCCAGGGCCGTGGTCACGGGCAGCAGGAGCACGATGAACCAGCCCATGGCGCGTACGCTGTCGAGGTGGTCGCCCCTGAGCACGCCCGTGACGAACGGCGGCAGGCAGAGCACCAGGATCATGCCCACGACATTGGCGGCCTGCCACCAGCCGTAGATCCTGGAGCGTTGCTGATAGTCGCTCGACAGCACCGCGCCCCAGGCGGTCTGCGACAGCACCACGATCGAGAAGCCCGCGTAGAGCACCGCCAGCCAGAACCAGAGATACAGCGATCCGACTCCAGGCTCGGCCATGAACAGGGCGTAGACTCCGGCCGTCAGCAGCGGCGCGCCGAAGATCATCCACGGGCGGAAGCGGCCGAAGCGTGAACGGGTGCGGTCCAGCACGCCGCCGAAGATCGGGTCGAACAGGATGTCGAACAGCTTGACGATCAGAAAGGCCGAGCCGACCGCGGTCAGCGAGAGGCCCAGCGAGTTGATGTAGTATTCCGGCAGATACACCACGAGCGGCAGGCCCATGGCCGCGACCGGGATGCAGGGCGCGGCGAACGCGGCGAGCGACCATGAGGACGCTCTCTGAGGCGATGGCCCTTGCGACATGCTCGATCTCCTCCCAGCGCTGTTGCTCGCGCCGCGCCCGTGGTCCGGACGCTCTTATCGCCCGAGTGTGCGAGGAATACGCCAGGCGCGCCAGCCTCTTCGTGACGTCGACCCGAAGCCGCCTTCGAGGATGACCGGCGCGGCGCCATCCGAAGCTGCGCATTGACCGTGTGCGACGCACCGGGTAGGCCTGCCCGGGCGTCAGGTTCCTCGCGAGAGGATGAAAAGGGAACGAGGTTGAAGACCTCGGCTGCCCCCGCAACTGTAAGCGGCGAGTTCTAGCGCCATTGGCCACTGGGTCTCCATGACCTGGGAAGGCGGCGCCAAGAGCAGTGACCCGCGAGCCAGGAGACCTGCCCGGCGCGGTCGTTCATCGCTCGGCCGGGGTGCGCCGAACGAACGGGATCTCCCGAGAAACGACAGTCACAGGACCGCGCGGCGGTCCGGGGCGTTCGCGCGGCCGTCAGGCTGGCGGGAGCGTCGCGGTCGACGCGCGGGTCGTTCAAAAGGGAATGAACTTATGATCCGAGCGTTTCTCAGCTCCACCGCCTTGGCGTCCGTCCTGATCGCCAACCCCGTCCTGGCCCGCGATCAGCAGGCGCCCGAGGCGGACGTCGCCGGTCGCGCCGGCGCCAACGGCGTCGCCGAACTTGTCGTCACCGCCACGCGCGCGGCGACCCCGATCGAGAAGATCGGCGCGTCAGTGACGGTCCTGACCGAGCCTGTCATCAAGGCCAGCCAGGCCGTCGTGGTCACGGAACTGCTGGCCCAGCAGCCCAGCGTAAGCTTCGCCCGCAACGGCGGCCCAGGCTCCGCGACCAGCCTCTATATCCGGGGCGCGGAGTCCCAGCACGCCGTGGTGCTGATCGATGGCGTCAAGCTGAACGACCCCTCGTCGACCCAGGGCGGCTTCAACAGCGGCAATCTTCTCGTCGGCGACATCGCCCGCATCGAAATCCTTCGCGGCGCGCAGTCGACCCTGTGGGGCAGCCAGGCCATCGGCGGCGTGGTCAATATCGTGACCGCCGACCCGACCGTCCCCTTCACCAGCTCGGTGGAAGCCGAGGGCGGGGCCCGCGACACCGCCTATCTGCGCGGCGCGATCGGCGGCGCCACCGACAAGGTCACCTGGCGCGCGGCCGGCGGCTACTACACCACCGACGGCTTCTCCTCGTACAAGTTCGGGACCGAGAAGGACGGCTACCAGAACGCCGGCGCCTCGGGCCGCCTGCGCGTGAAGCTGGCCGACAACGTCTCGGCCGAGGTGCGCTCGGTCTATTCGCGCGGCAAGAACGACTTCGACGGCTTCAATGTCGACAGTCCGGAGTTCGGCCGCACCAAGGAACTGGTCGTCTATTCCGGCCTGAACGTCGCCCTGCTGGACGGCCGCTGGAACAACCGCATCGGCTTCGGCTACACCGACACCGACCGCCAGAACTACAATCCCGCGCGGAGCGTCCCGCTGACCTTCGACGCGGCCGGCAAGAACCGGCGCTGGGAATACCAGGGCGCGCTGGCGATCTCCGACCTAGTTAGCGCCACCTTCGGGGCCGAGCACGAGCGCGCCACGATGCGCACCCGCTCGCCCAGCGTCGCCCAGCCGCTGGTTCCGTTCCGCACCGGCCGCGTCGGCGTCGACAGCCTCTACGGCCAGCTGCGCGCCGAGCCGGTGAAGGGCCTCAGCCTGACCGGCGGGCTCCGGTACGAGGACCACGACACCTATGGCAGCCACACCCTGGGTCAGGTCGCCGCCGCCTGGGCCGTGAACGACGGCGATACGGTCCTGCGGGCCAGCTTCGGCCAGGGCTTCCGCGCCCCGGGGCTCTACGAGCTCTATAGCGAGTACGGCAATGTCGGCCTGTCGCCCGAGACGTTCGACAGCTGGGACGCCGGGGTCGAGCAGCGCCTTCTGGGCGGCAAGGCCCGGGTCTCGGCCACCTGGTTCCACCGCCAGGCCGACAACGAGATCCGCTTCTTCTCGTGCTCGTCGACCTCGTCCGATCCGCTGTGCCGCCCCGGCGGGACGTTCCGGTTCGGCTATTACAGCAACCTGCAGAAGACCAAGGCCCAGGGCCTGGAGCTGATCGGCGAACTGAAGCCCGTCCAGGGCCTGACCCTGACCGGCAACTACACCTACACCGACGCAGAGTCCGACAGCGGCGCCAGCAAGGGCAAGCAGCTCACGCGGCGGCCGAAGACCATGGGCAATCTGTCGGCGACCTACCGCTGGCCGGTCGGCCTGTCGACCGGGGTAGCGGTGCGTTATGTGGGCAAGACCTACAACAACGACGCCAACACCCAGGTGGTCGCCAGCTACGCCACGGTCGATCTGCGGGCTTCTTACCCGATCAACGAAAACCTCGAGGTTTTCGGTCGGGTCGAGAACGCCTTCGACAAGGACTATCAGACGATCCTGAACTACGGGACGCCGGGGCGTGGAGCCTTCGTCGGCCTGCGAGCGCGCTTCTAGCGCGCGTCCCGCCGGGCGGTCGCCAGATCGCCCGGCTCAGGCCTTGTCGAAGCCCGGCAGTTCGATCCTGACCAGCTTCCAGGCGAAGACGCCGCGTCGCTCCAGAACGAGGCCGAAGGTGTCGCCGTCGCGGCGATCACGATAGGCGGCCTTGAAGTGGTTGAGGTCGAGATAGGCCAGCTTACGCTCGGTGTCCGACGGAGACTTGGCCTTGGCCGGAGCCTCGGCCGGGGCTTGGGGCGCTGGGTCCGTGGGGCCCGGCGCGGCTTGCGCCGTGCTTTGCGGCGCCTTGTTCGTCGCCACCATGGTCGCGATCGCGTCGGGCGTGGCGTAGGTCTCCACGGCCTTGTCGACGACGCCGACCAGCAGCATCTGGCCGAAGGCGGCGAAGGGGTTGTCCCGCAGCTTCGGATCTTCGGCGAACTTGCGTGTCATCGCCGCCTTCAACTGGCTCTTCAGGCTCTCGCGCACCGCCGGAAAGTCGACCGCGCTTTCCAGCCTGGCCTTGTCGCCCGCCCGGGCGGCTTCGTTCAGGTTCTGGAGCGCCAGAAGCGGCGAGACGAAATAGCCGGCGACCAGAAGGACGACGGCGACGGTCGCGCCAGCGCCGATCAGGATACGATTGTTGCGAGTCATCGGAGCCTCCAGCCGCGATTGACGCAGGCGTAAGGCGCCTGGTCAACCGGACGGGGTCAGCGCGGCGGCGACGCGCGCAGGATTTCAATCCACGGCGCCGGCTTCTTGCCGGTGCGCTTGACGAGGTCGTCGCCCAAGGCCCCGTACTTCGGATCCAGAAGGCTGGCCAGGGCGTAGGTGCCCACGGCGTTCGAGACGTCCCAATTGTGCGGCGCGTACTCGGCCTGGCCCGAGGCGGCGCGGTCGCGGTCGAACTGGATCTTGGAATTGGCGAACTCGATGTGCGTCTTCTCTCCGGTGGCGTAGGCCGTCAGCCAGTCCAGCGAGTGGGGCAGGCTAGCGCCGGCGGCGGTCTTGAACGTGAACCAATCCTCGCCATGGGCCTGGGCGGCCAGCGCCGCCATCATCAGCGGGTCCAGATCGTAGGTCACATAGTGCAGGGCGTCGCGTTCGTGGAAATCGAACATCGACCCGTCGGCATAGAGATTGGCCGCGATCTGGTCGCGGAACGCCTGCCGGGCGCGGGCGATGAGCTTGGCGTCGCCTGTCTGGTAAGCGGCCAAGGTCGCCAGCTTGACCCGGTGGCTCTGCCAGTTGGTGTTGAAGTTCCTGGGTTTGGCGTCCATGGCGTCGAGATAGCCGCTGGCCATCTTGCGCCAGAACCCGTCGAGCTTGGCCCGGATCGGCGCGGGCAGGTCGTCCTCGGTCAGGTCATAGGCCATGATCAGGGTGTCGAAGCCCGTTTCGTCGATTGGGTTGAACGAGATCTGATAGATGTCGGCCCAGTTCTCGAGATAGCGCCCGGTCGCCGCGAGGAAGCGGCGATCGCCGGTCAGGCGGTAGGCGATCGCGAAGTTCAGCACGATCGGCTGGTCCTCGCGGGCCTTGATGCTGATCTCGCGGATGCCCTTGCCCGGCAAGGTGCCCTCGGTATGGGCGTGCGGGATGGCGCCCGGTGGCCGATCCAGGTTCGCGGCGGCCTTCGAGACGATCGAGTCCCTGCTCGCGGGCGCGATCGGTCCCTTGCCGAAGCCCGGCCCCAGCAGCCCGTAGTCGGCGGCCTGAGCGGCGGAGGCGGTGACGATCAAGCCGGCCGCGGCCATCCAAGCAGTCTTCAAAGCAGCCTCCCAACGCTGAACCTCGCCCGCGTCTTCGCGTGGCGTCGGGAAAGATATCTGACCACCTGAAGCGCTTGTCAATAATTGGCTATGCCAATTAAGGGAACTGGTCCGACCGTTCTCCGGCCGCTCTATGGCCCCGCCAGCAGGATGGAGAGCAGGGGGTTGGGAAAGCGCCGGTTCTGGATGATGGCGTAGAAGCTCTCGGTGATCCCAGGAACCTGGCACACCTCCACGAGGTCGCCGCGCGCCAGTTCGTCCCGAACCACGATCGGGGGAACCAGGGTAAGGCCGTCATGCTCGCGGGCGAACAGGCGCAACATGGCCATGTCGTCGACTTCAGCGTGAACGTCGGGCGTCACGCCGGCCAAGTCCATGGCGCGATCGAACGCCCGTCGGATCTCGCTCTCGGGGCCCGGCAAGACCAAGGACGCGCCGTCCAGGGCGGCGGGGTAGTCAAAGGCGCTGGAGGCGGCGCCGGGGCGGGCGACGAGGCTGACGGTCTGGGCGTCGATCAGATGGCTGCGCAGCGAGCTTCGGGCGTCCAGCGGGGCCGGCGAATTGGCCAGGACGAGATCGAGGCTTCGCTCCTCCAGCCGCGCGAAGAGCTCGCGCGTGCCGCCCGAACTGACGGTCAGTTCGACGTCGGGCCGGGCGAGAAGCGGCCGCAGAAACCCGAGCTGGAAGTTGCGCGACAGGGTCGTCAGGGCGCCCACCCGCAGGCGTTTATGGGTCGCGGCGCTTCGGCCCTTGAGCGTGTCGAACAGCTCCTCGCCGGTCTCGAACACCGTGTTGGCGTAGTCCAGGGCGATCTGCCCCGCCTCGGTCAAGACCAGCCGCCGACCCGCGCGGTCGAACAGAGCGACGCCCAGTTGCTGCTCAAGCTTTTGAAGTTGAACCGAAAGCGCCGACTGCGAGACATTGAGCCGCCGCGCCGCGCGCGTCATGGCGCCCTCCTGGGCCACGACCCAGAAATAGCGCAGATGGTTGTAGTTCAAGCTCGCCATTCATCTGTTTTATGAAAAATCCTGATCCAAACAATCAATTTTATCGAAGGCTAGCGGCGCTGTAGCTCTCCCTCCTGAAACCGGCGGGAGATTTCGGTGATGTTGGAACCTTGGCTTGGAGCTGTCGCGGCAATCGCCGTCCTGACGCTGGGCGGGCTCGTCGCGATCGTCAGAGGCGCGAGCGGGCCACGCCAAGCCGGACTGATCGCCGAGAGCGCGGCCGCGATCGCCGCAGGGCTGGTGCTGAGCGTCGGCGCCTGGGCGCTGGCGACGCCGGCCGCGGCGAGGGCGGGGGCCAACCTGCGGGTCGACGTGGCGTCGGTCTGCGTCGGCCTGCTGGTGACGCTGGTGGGCTGGGCCAGCCTGAGGTTCGCGCGGGTGCAACTGCGCGGAGAGCGGGGCGCTTCGGCGTTCTCCGGGTGGCTTTGCCTGACCTTGGCGGCGGGACTTCTGACCGCCTTTTCCGACCATATCGCCTTGACGGGCGTGGGCTGGGTGCTGGCCAGCCTCTGCCTGCACGCGCCGATCCGCTTTCGGTCGGAGCGTCCCGCCAGCCGCCGCGCGGCCTGGCGCAAGTTCTGGATCGACCGGGTCTCCGAGGTTCTGCTGGCCGGCGCGATCGCCATCCTGTGGGTCCGGGTCGGTGACGGCCGCTTCTCGGCCATAGCCGGCGCCTCCGCCGCGCTGGGCGGGTGGGGGGTTCTGGCCGCGTCACTCGCGGCCGCCGCGGTCGTGCTGCGTTCGGCTCAGGCGCCGTTCCAGGGCTGGCTGCTCGATCTGCTGGAGGCGCCGACGCCGGTCTCGGCCGTCCTGCACGCGGGCCTGATCAGCGCGGGCGGGCTGCTGCTGATGCGGCTTTCGCCCCTGATGGCGCACGCCCCGATGGTGATGGTCGCCCTGGCCCTGATCGGCGGCGCCAACGCCCTGATCGCCGGCCTGGTGCAGACCGCGCAGCCGGCCGCCAAGACCGCGCTGGTCTGGTCGACCGTCGCGCAGATGGGCTTCATGCTGCTGGAATGCGGGCTTGGCCTCTATCCGCTCGCCCTGCTGCACATCATCGCGCACGGCCTTTACAAGGCGCGGGCGTTCCTGTGGGCCTCCAGCGCCGTGCAGACCGTGGCCAAGCAGCGGCGCCTGGGCCCCGTCGCCGCGCCCGGTCCTCGGGCCATCGCCGCCGCGATGATCATCGCATTGATCTCCTATGGCGTCGCCGACGCCGTGTTTGGGCAGGCGGGGCGCCCGGTTCAGGCCCACGCCCTGGGCGCCATCCTGGTGCTCGGCGTCGGCTATCTGCTGGCCCAGGGCCTGGCGGACGCCGCGCCGCTTGGCCTGACCCTGCGCCTGGCGGGCGTGAGCCTGCTGGCCTTCCTCGCTTATTTCGCCCTCCAGGCGGTCGCGTGGCGACTGACGGCCGGCGGCTTCGCGCCGGCCCCCGCGGCCGGGCCGCTTTGGATCGCGATCCTGGCCCTGACCTTGGTGACCTTCGCGGCGCTGGTGGTGTTCCAGGCGACCCTGCCGCGCTGGCGCGAGCACGCGCTGGTCCGGCGACTGCGAGTGCACCTGGCCAACGGTCTTTACCTTGATCTGATCCTCAATCGCCTGGTTCGCCGGGCGGCTCTTAAGGAGGCCTGAGACATGGACGGCAATCTCACGCTCGTCGGCCTGGATCCGGCCGCCCTCGACTGGGCGCTGGATGCGATCCCGCCGGCCTTTCCGCTGGACGCGACCGTCGCGGTCAATCCGGTCCTGGGCTTCTCGCGCCTGGACCTGGGCCAGGCGAGCGCTCTGCTGGAAAAGACCGCCGGCGCGCGGCTGACGGCGCCTCGCGCCTGGTACGGACAGAAGATCGCCGGCGGCGAAATCACCTCCGGCGATCTCGACGAAGCCCTGAACGACGGGCCGGGCCCCAGAACCTTCACCGGGGTCGAGCGCCTGAAGTCCGCGGCGCGGAGCGACCGTCCCGCGCCGACGCCCCTGCCTTTGATCAGCGATCTGGCGCGGGCGCCCGGCGAGGCCGACTGGACCGCGTTCGTGACCGAACGGATCGCGACCTGGGCCTCGGCCTTCTTCGACCAGGGCCAGGCGCTGTGGGGACCCGCGCGCGAGCAAGACGCCTTCGCCGACTGGCGGGCCTTCGCGCGCGTCGATCTCGCGCCCGAACTCAGCGGCCTGCGGAAGTTCCGCGCTTTTGTCGGCGCGCTGGACCCGAACCCGCGCGCGGTGATCGCGGAGATCGCTGAACGGCTGGGACTAAGGCCCGCCGCCCAGAAGGCCTACTTCCTGCGCGTGCTGCACGCGATGGGCGGCTGGAGCCAACTCGCGGCTCACCGCCGCTGGACGGCGCTGCGCGACGGGCGGTCGGACGCGACCCTCGAAGGCCTTTTGGCGGCGCGGCTCGCCTGGGAACTCTATTTCCAGGCGCGGGGCAGGGGAGGCGCGCCGGTCCATTCGCCCGATCTGAGCGAGACCTATGCGGGCGCCTTCGCGTCGGATCCGGAGGCCGAGATCGACGCCGCGCTGCATCGGGCCTACGAGGCGGCGCAACGGCGCGGTCTGTCCGAGCGGTTGACGACCGGCGCGCCGATCGCCGCCAAGCCCGGCCGGCCGGCTCTGCAGGCGGTGTTCTGCATCGACGTCCGCTCCGAGGTTTTGCGGCGGCATCTGGAACGCCAGGATCCGAGCATCGTCACGCTCGGCTTCGCGGGGTTCTTCGGGATCGGCGCTGGCTTTTCGCCGGGCATGGGAGAGGAGCCCGAGCATCGTTTGCCGGTCCTTCTCCAGCCGCAGGTTCACGCCCACGCCTGCCAGGGGGACGTTCGGCGGACCGAGCGCGCGCGCCTAGACGCGCGAACCGCGCGGGCGATCGAACGCTTCAAGACCGGCGCGGTGGCGGCTTTCGCCTTCGTGGAGTCCATGGGCCTGGGCTCGGTCAAGGATCTGATGGGCGCCCGCGCCAAGCCGTCGCCGGCGGCGCGGCCGGTGCTGGACGCGTCGCTCGACCAGCGGATCGCCCTGGCGCGCGGCGCCCTGAAAGGCATGGGCCTCGATCGCGACTTCGCGCCCACCGTGCTGATCGTCGGCCATGGCGCGAAGGTCCAGAACAATCCGCACGCCAGCGCGCTGCAGTGCGGCGCGTGCGGCGGCCACGCGGGCGATGTCAATGCGCTGCTGCTGGCGGGCCTGCTGAACGACGCCGAGGTTCGGGCGGGCTTGGCCGAGAGCGGCCTTGTCATCCCGGCCGACACCCGGTTCTTCGCGGGACTGCACGACACCGCCAGCGACGCGGTCGAATGGCTGCGGGCGCACGACCACAACGAAACCGATCAGCGGTCGCTTCAACAGGCGCGCGCCTGGCTCGACGCGGCCGCGCGGGCCGCCCGGGCCGAACGCGCCGATCGGCGTCCGGGCGCGGCCCTGTCGTCGAGCCCCGGGCGCGCGGCGCGGTCCTTCGCCGAGGTTCGGCCCGAGTGGGGCCTGGCGGGATGCCACGGCTTCATCATCGCGCCGCGCGCGCGGACCCGGGGCCTGGACCTCGACGGCGCCGTGTTCCTGCACGACTACGACCAGAGCCAAGATCCCGATTTCAAGGGACTGGAAGCCATCCTGACCGCGCCCGTCGTCGTGGCCAGCTGGATCAACCTGGCCTATTTCGGCGCGCGCGTCGCGCCGGAAATCTATGGCGGCGGCGACAAGCTGCTGCATAACGTGGTGGGCGGCGTCTCGGTGGGCGAGGGCGGAAGCCTGACGCCTCGGCCGGGCCTGCCGTGGCAGTCGCTGTGGGGCGAACAGGACATCCATCCGCCTCGGCGCTTGGTCGTCGTGGTCGACGCGCCGGCGGCGGCGGTCGCCGAGATCCTCGACCGCCACCCGGATCTGAAGGCCTGGTTCGCCAGCGGCTGGCTGACCCTGACGACCTTGGAGTCGAGCGGAGGTCTTGGCCCGCGTTGGTCGCCGAAAGCCAAGCGGCTGGGCGCGGATCTTTGAGGACGGCTCGCGTATGCGGCGACCATTGCGTCGCCGCATACGCGGAACGGGGCGGAGCGAAGCCCGGGCGACTCCCGACCGTGATCAATGAATCGTCTAAGATATATTATCAGAAATAATGAAACACCCTCGGCGTCTGAGCCTTCGGATGGTTTTCCGCGTCGCGTCTGCCATTTAGCGGCGTTTTTTATAGCGCGGAACCGCGCCCCCTGACCGCAATTTCCCTCCTGCGCAGGAGGTGCGTCATGACGATCCGGAAAGAGAAATATCGGCGCTTGGCGCTCTGCGGGCTGGCGGCGCTGAGCGTCACGGCCTGCGCGACCGGCCAAGGCAGCTTCGTGGCGGGCTCCGGCGGCTCGGCCGGCGGCGAAGACGCCCGCTTGGAGGATCCGTCTCTTGACGAGGCCGCGCCGGGTCTGATGGCGGCCAGTGGCAACGCGCTGCTGCCAGGCGTCCGTGCGTCGACCCTGGCGGCTTCTCCGGGGCCTTCTTTGCTCGCGACGGGCCTTTCGGCCGGCCCCGCCGGCGGCGCTCTCGCGACGAACCTTTCCGTGGGACCGGTGGCGGCGAATCTCGACGCCTCGATCAATGCGCTCGGCGGCGCGCCATCGGCCAGCGTCGGCGCGGGATTGTCGTCAGCGCTAGGCTCGGCTCGGGTCGGCGCCAATCTCGGCGGCCCGCTGCTGGCGCTCAACGGCTCGCGTTCGGCCTTGCTGGGCGTCGCCGTCGCGGGACCTTCCGTGCTGGGCGCGACACCGAACCTCAACCTCAATGTCGGCGCGGCGCTCAATCCCGCCACCGCGGCGACCCAGACCTTGATCAGCGTCGGCGCCAGCGCCACCCCGACCTCGCCCGCGTCGCCGACGCCGCCTTCGACGACGGGTCCGCCGCCCGTGCTGCCGCCCGCGCTGACTGTCCCCGGGGCCACGCCGCTACAGATCCTGCTTCCGCTGCTGACGACGGCCCGACCGCCCCTCCCCTTGCTCGGCCGTTAAGGGATTCCGATGCGAAAATGCTTCCTGCTCGCCGCGGCCGCGCTGGCGCTGCCGCTGATCGCCCATGCCCAGACGAGCACCAGCCGCGTCGTGCCCCAGGACCGTCCTGACCAGAACCCGAGGGCCGGCCACAACCGTCCCGCGCCAGGCCCGCGCGCGCCGCGCGGCCGCGCGCGATCGGCCCCGGTCGCCGCCTTTGTCTTGCGCGACGTGGTGGTCGAGGGCTCCACCTTGCCTCCCGACGAGGTGCGCGCCGCCTGGCGGCCGTTCGTCGGCCAAAGTCTGGACGCCACGGGCCTGGTCAGGGTCACGGACGCCCTCGCTCGCGTCTACGCGCGCCGGGGCCTGGCGATCTACACCGTCACGGTCCCGGACCAGACCTTCGACAACGGCGTTCTGCGCCTGAGGGCGCTGGAAGGCTACATCTCCGAGGCCGTCGTCACCGCGCCCGCCGGCAGGGGCCGGGTCCAGGCCGATCGCTATGTCAGTCGGCTACGCGCCGAGCGTCCGCTGAAGCGCGCGACGCTGGAGCGTTACGTCTCGTTGATCCGCGACCTTCCCGGGACCACGAACGAGATGGCGCTCGAGAACGGCGACGGCGATACGGGTGTGCGCCTGCGTCTGAACCTGAAGCCCCAGCCCGTCCAGATCGCGTTTTCCGTCAATAATCGCGGCACCAGCTATCTCGGCCGGACCCAGGTCCAGGCCGATCTCTACCTGAACGGGCTGCTGCGATCCGGCGACCAAACCCGCCTCACCGTCGCGCTCCCGACCGACACCGGCCGGTTTCAGTCCTACGGGCTGGGCCACGTGACGCCGATCGGCTCCGAAGGCCTGACCCTTGGCGTCAACGCCGGCTACCTGAAGACCAAGCCCAGCGTCGGCGGGCTGGTGGGCCACGCCAAGTCGGCCGGCGCCCAGCTCTCCTACCCTGTCCTGCGCGGTTACGAGCGAGACCTTTACGTCAATCTCTCGGTCGACGGCGTCGACAGCGACAACGCCTTCCTCGGCTATACCTTCGCCAACGACAAGACCCGCGCCGCTCGGGCGGCGCTGTCGACCAGCACCCAGAAGACGCGCGGCCTGTGGTACGCCAGCGCGACCGTCAGCCAAGGCATCGACGGGCTGGGCGCGCGCGCGGACCCCGCGCTGGCCAAGCTGGATTTCCGCAAGTTGAACTTGCGCGGCGGCGCGGCGTGGAGTGTGGGAAAGCAGGCCGCCGTGCGGCTCAATGCCGCCGGCCAGGTCACGTCGGACCGGCTGCCGGGCGCCGAACAGTTCGCGGTCGGCGGCGACGAATTCGGGCGCGGCTACGAGGCCTCCGTGATCGCCGGCGACAGCGGCTACGCCGCCTCGGCCGAGCTCGCCTTCATTCCGGCCCGGACGCCGGCGGGGCTTGGGGGTTCGGAGTTCTACGGCTTCGTCGACGGCGGCAAGGTCTGGTATCGCGGACGTCTCGGCTACGCGACCTCCCACGCCGACTTGCGCTCGGCCGGCGGGGGCGTGCGGCTGCGCGTCCGCGACAAGGCCATCTTGCAGATCGAGGCCGCCAAGGCCCTGCCCAATGACTTGGCCTTCCTGGACAACCGCCCCTGGCGCGGCGTCGTCATGGTCAAGACGGTCTGGTAGTTGGATCGTACGGGGCTCGCCTCCCATGACGACGAAAAGAAAGGCCGCCCTCGCGAGGCGGCCTTTTTCGTGGAGGCTGCGAAAGGCGAGCGGGCGCGGCGAGGCCGCGCCCGGCCTGCCCGTCAGCGCGGCGTCGACGAGGAAGAGCTCTGCTGGCTCGAATTGTTCGAGCTGTTCGAGGTCGAGGACTGCCCCCCGCTGCGGTCGCTCGACGACCTGCTGGAGTTGTTCCAGCGATTGCCGCCCGAGCTGTGACGCTCGAAGCCGCCGAGGGTCACGCCATCGGTGCTGATCGGCACGCCGATGTTCAGGCCGCTCGACGA
This sequence comes from uncultured Caulobacter sp., assembly GCF_947036865.1. Taxonomy (GTDB): domain Bacteria; phylum Pseudomonadota; class Alphaproteobacteria; order Caulobacterales; family Caulobacteraceae; genus Caulobacter. Next base: position 36,028 of record NZ_CAMQSF010000014.1, read on the forward strand.
GGCGTTGGCGCTGTTGTTATTGGCCGAGTTCGCGCCGCCGCCGGAGCCGCCGTTGGCGCCGCCGCCATTGTTGGCGTTCGACGAGGCGTTATTGCTCGTCGTGTCGCGATAGGCCCCGACGTGCGGATCGACATGGATGCCGCCGATCGTGGTGTCGCGCAGGTTCGAGTTGTTGTCATGCCAGCGTTCGCCAGCCTTGCTGGCTTGCCGGTTCTGGACGTCGTTCTTCCAGGATTGGCTCGCGTTCGAGCTCTGCGAAGTGTTGGTCGAGCTGTTTTGCTGGCTGGTGCTGGAGCCGCGCCCCAGAAGGTTCATGCCGTTGCCGCTGCCGATCTGGGCGAAGGCGGGCGCGGCGATCAAGGTCAGCGCGGCGGCGCCGGTCAGAAGATAGGTACGCACTTATAATTCTCCTGAATTTATTGCATAGATCCATCGACGAAAGCCGATGAATAGAAAACTCGTCGTGAAACTGTTAGTTTCGATATTTGATTTCTGATTGCGCCGTCGGTAACATATCCTATTCAGCGCTATAGATTACAAATATTCGGAATATGCCTACGGTTATGCTGATGGCGCTTGGAATTATACTGACGTTAAATTTGGTCGCTTGGGCCTTTCAGCTCGTCGGCCGGCGCCACCGAGCAGAAGCGCGCGCCGCTCATCGCGAGGCTGTCGCGAGACGCGAATGGCGACGCTTTGGATGATTTCACACGGACCCAAGGGCTCTAGGCTCCGCCGCTTCCCTGGTCAGGAAAGCGGCCGTGGCCCGATGACAGACCCTAGCCCTGGTCCGTCCCAGGTTCGGCCATCTTCCGGTGCTGCTCGGCCAGGACGCTCTGCGGCGTCACGGCGGCGGCCGCGGCTTGCAGCTTGTTCTTGAAGCCGGCGACGACATCGCCCTCGCCCTTCTGCATGGCCCGATAGCCGGTCAGCGCCACGTCGGCCGGATCGGCCTTCTTGGGATCCGAGCCGATCTTGGTGTCGAGCATGTCGGCCCGCTCGAAGAACTCGGTGTCGGTCGGCCCCGGCATCAGACAGCTGACCGTGACGGCGGTGTCCTTCAGTTCGTTGCGCAAAGCCCAGGCGAAGCTGTCCAGGAACGCCTTGGTGCCATTGTAGATGGCCTGGAACGAGCCCGGCATCAGGCCAGCGATCGAGCCGGTGATCAGGATCCTGCCGCGGTCGCGGGTCCGCATGTCGCGAGCGACTTGCTGGATCAGGTAGACCGTGCCCGTGACATTGGTGTCGATCACCAGACGCGCTTGCGTCCAGTCCTGGTCGAGGAAGCCGTGGCCAAGGCCCCTGCCCGCATTGGCCATCAGCGCGTCGACTTGGCGGCCGCCAATCAGCGCGACAAGCTCATCGACGCCATCGGTGGTCGACAGATCGACCTGCAGCGCCTCGACCTTGCCGCCATGCTGCTCGAGCGCGCCCTTGGCCTCGACGATCGCCGGCTCGTCGGCGGCGATCACCAGGTCGTAGCCGTCCTCGGCCGCCAGGCGGGCCAGTTCATAACCGATGCCGGACGAGGCGCCCGTCACGACGGCCAGGGGGCGAATATCGTCGATCATCACGAGCTTCCTCAGGCTTCCAGAGACGCTGGAAGAACCTGGCCCCGGACGCATCGTTCCTAGGGCGAAGGTCGAAGCCTCAAAGGTTAAACGGCGCCGGATTGGTTCGGGGCCGGGGCTAATACCGGGCGCGGAGTTCGATCGAGAGGGTCCGGGGCCTTTGAGGCGTCACTTGCCGATACGACCTCAGCGTGAACGGGTTGCCGTAGGCGAAGGTGTCGCCGGCGTGGTCGAAGAGATTGTCGACCGAGACGCCCAAGAGCAGCCGATGCGACTCCAGCCGGAGGGCCGCGCGCGTCGCCGCGTAGTCGCCCATGCTGGGCGCCGTGGCGGCGTCGAAGCTCAGGCGCGACCGGCCGACATAGGCCGCGCGGAGATCCGCTCCGATCTTCCAGTCGGCGTCGAGGGGGCGCTCGTAGCTGGCCGAGAGCGCCGCCGAGCCCGCCGGAACGCCCGCCAGGCCGAGGTCCTTGCGACCCGGGAACGCGGGATTGACGGAGTCCAGTTCCGGGTGGTTCAGGAGGAAATTGGCGTCCAGCCGCAGCCGCCCGACCACATAGGTTCCTTCGAATTCCAGGCCGATGTTGCGGCCGTTTCCCAGGTTGGCGGTATAGGGCAGCCCCGAGGGCAGCAGCTGATCGCTCTGAATGCCGTTCCAGGCCGCGTAGAACGCCGCCATGCGCAACCGCAGGCGACCGTCCAGCTTGACCGTCTTGGCGCCCGCCTCGTAACTCCAGAGCTCGTCGCCCTCGTAGCGGCGCTGGGGTTCGCCGCCGCCGCTGTCGAACCCCTGGCTGGGAATGAGCGCCGTGTTGAAGCCGCCGGAGCGGTACCCCTCGACGGCCTGGGCATAGATCAGCGTCGACGGCGTCGGCGCGAACGACAACACCACCTTCGGCGCGAACCCGACATAGCCCTGCTTGCCCGCGAACGCGACGGCCGCGCTCGCGCCGGCGGCCTGACTGGCGACCTCCTTCCAATTGGCGAACAGGCGCCCGCCCAGCGTCAGGCTCCAGCCGGCGCCCAGGTCGCCGGTCGCCTCGCCGTAGAGCGCGCTTTCCTCAAGCACGTCCCGGCGGCGTTCGCGGGCCAGCGCGGTCGAAGTGGCGCTCACCAGATTGATGACGCCATCGCGGCCCTGTCGCGTCCTGGCCAGGAAGGCGCCGGCCTGCCAGACGATCGGTCCGCCCGGCCGCGAGGCCAAGGACGCTTCCGCGACCACGGCGCCGACGTGGTTGTCATCGTCGAAGGCGACGGCGGCGCCCGGAGGCGCCGGGACCGGCGGCGCGGCGCTGGCGTCGTAGCGGCTGGAGAGATCGTGGCTCACCGCCGCGAGCGAAAACCTCGCCTCGCGTCCGAACAGAACGCCCCGCGCGCCCACGTGCGTCTCAAGGAAGTCGTTGTCGTGCGGTTCGGCGAGCCGGTTGCGCCGGTCGAAGCCGCCAAGCCGAGCATCGCCATATTGGGTGTCTGCGGATTTGATGCTCTGGGCCACGGCGCCGACCTCGGCCGTCCACGTCAGCCCGACGGCCGCGTCCACAGCCAGCCGCAGGCCAGAGCGGCGGGTCTGGTTGACGTCCTTGAGGCCCTGGCCGTCGTCATCGATATAGCCCCCCTGGCGCTCGGCGTAGGCCACCAGACGGGCCGCGCCGCGTCCGCCGACGAGCGGCGCGTTGATCATGGCCGAGGCCAGGCCGCTCCCCTGCCCCGCGCGCGTGCTCGACGCGGTGACGGCGGCCCAAGCATCGAAGCCGTCCGGATCGGGCCGCCGCGTCGTCAGTTGCAGCACGCCGCCCAAGGATCCCGAGCCGTAGAGCGCGCCCTGCGGCCCGCGCAGCACCTCGATCTGGCCGATGTCGACGAGCAGCAGGTCGGGGTCCGGCGCGTTGTAGGTCAGCCGCACGCTGTCGAGATAGATGCCGACCATCGACTGGGTCTGTCCCGTCAATGGACCATCGGACAGACCGCGCAGAATGAGCTTGTCACGGCCGGGGCCCAGGTTCGTGACCGTCATCGATGGCACGGCGCGCGCCAGATCGACGGAATCGCGCAGGCCTTGGTTCTGGACCGCGCGTCCGTCCACGACGCTCACGGAATAGGCCAGGCGATCGGCCAGGGTCGGGCGCCGCGTGGCCACGATAACGAGCTCAGGGAGCAGCGACGAGGCGCTCACGGGGGGCGCGGCGATGGTCGGCGGGGGAGCGGAGGCTCGAGGCGCGATCGGGGCGCGGGGATGGATCTGGTAAGCGCGCGGCGCGACCCGCCGCGCCTCGCAACCGGTGCCGGCCAGGATCGCCGCCAGCGCCGCCTCCGGCGTGGCGCGGCCCGAAAACCCGGGGGACCGTCCGCAGCCCCCGGCGGCGGTGACATCGATCGATACGCGCGCCTGCAGCGCGAATATCGTCGCCGTGCTCCGAACCGGTCCGGGCGGCGCGGCGAACGCCATGGTCTCGCCGGAAGCCCAGGCGCACGCGGGCGCGACGGCCAGAGCCAGCGCCGGAAAATGCCGAAGTCTCCGCCATGCGCGGTTACGCAAACTTGCGCCCCTCGAAAGTGTCAGGGCGTCACTTTAGGATGATTTGTCCGGGCGTGCGATCGACAGTGAGCGACGCCGACGCCGCCAACAGGCGCACCGCCGCGTCCTGGTCATCGAGCGCGATGACGCCGGAGAAGCGTTGCTTGGCCGCTTCGGACGTGATGCGGACCGGCCTTTTGAAGCGCCGGTTCAGATCGGCGACGATGTCGCCGAGGGTTTCGTTGTCGGCGACCAGGCGCCCTTGCGCCCAGGCGAAGGCGGCGTCGGGCGCGACCCGCCGCACGGTCGCCGGGCCGGCGCCGTCCGTATGGCGCAACTCCTGACCGACGGTGAGCCGCGCCGGCGCGCCGACCTGGCCCTCGCGCGCGGCGACCTCGACGACACCGCGTCGCACGGTCACTCGCGTGCTGGTCCGATCGCGCCGAATATTGAACTCCGTCCCGACCACCCGGACCCGCTGATCGCCGACTCCGATCAAGAACGGCCGGGCGGGGTCCTTCGCCACGTCAAAGCTGGCCTGGGCTTGGCCCATCTCGACCTGCCTCCGACGCCAACCGAACCGCACGGTCAGCTTGGAGCCGCCGTCGAGGGTGATCCGGCTGCCGTCGGCCAGAATGATCCGTCGCGTTTCTCCGGGCTTCGTCTCGTAGGCGACCAAGGGTCCCTGAGACGCGTTCCACACCGCCGGCGCGGCGACCATGGCCGCGAGGCCAGCGGCGACGGCGCCGCCGATCCAGACGCGCCTGGCGGGGCGGCGAGCCGTCCGCGCCTGGAAGTTCACGACCTGGGGCGCGCTCCGGGGCGCGGCGTCGGCGATCTCGGCGCGGCGAGCCTCCAGATCCGCGACGATCAGTTCGGCCTCCTCGAACGCCGCGAGACGCGCCTCCGAGACAGCGAGCCAGTCCGTAAGGGCGGTCCAATCCTCGGCCGTCGCGGCGTCGGATTGGATACGAACCAGCCACGCGACCGCCTCGTCGCGCAGTCCCTCCGTCGTCTCCCCGTCGTGACCGCTCATGCGCGTTCGCCATGCGCCGGAGGGCCAAGCGCTCTCCGGTTCGCCTCAAAGACGCCATAAAGGCCGCGGCGCCTCAAAATAATCTCGCGGACCCCTGTCACGGCCATCGCCCCACCTTGGCGACGATTAGCTTAAGGCTGGCCATGATGTACTTCTCGACGCTGGAGCGGGAGACGCCCATCGCCGCCGCCGTCTCGGCGTGGCTCAGCCCTTCGAGCTTGTGAAGCTGAAACGCCCGCTGGGCCGCCGGCGGCAGCGCCTTGATCGCCTCGACGATCCGCGACAGCTGGAGCTTGGCCGCCGTCGCCTCGTCGGGCGAGGCTTCGTCGACGATCTGAGCCCCGCCGATATCCGACACATGCGCGCCGTGCCACTGCGCGTCCCGCGCCTCGGCTCGCCGACGGACCTTGATCCGGTCCAGCATCAGGTTCGTGCCCAGGCGATAGAGATAGGCGGCGGGGTTATCGATATCCTCGCCGCCGCGATCGGCGATCTTCAGATAGATATCCTGCACCAGATCCTCGGCGGCCTCCTGCGAACGGAGGCGGACGCGGAAGTACCGCAGAAGGTCCTCGCGCCTCTCCATGTAGGTCGATAGCAGGGGGCGGACCGGGTCGTCCAAGGCGCGGCCGCGCTCCTCGAAGGCTCGCGCCGAGAATCTGCGGCGCGCGGGGCCAATCTTTCCGAACCGCCCGCGCCGCGCAACCGCTCAAACGCCCCCGAGCCCAGGCGCGCTAGGCCGCTACCCGCGCGTCCAGCGCCGCCAGCTTGGCCAGCACGCGGTCCAGCGTCGAGCGCTTGATGGGCTTGCCGTCGCGCAGCTTCGTCCAGGTGGTCTCGCTGATGGCATAGCAATCGAACAGATGCTCGCGGGTCACGGCGGGCAACCGCGCCCGCAGGCGCTGGAAGATTTCTCGAGAGACGGTGACGGTTTCAGCCATGGGGTGGTCTGATCAGCAACGCACGGTAGGGTGACAGTACCGCGTCCCTATGACGGTGTTGTTGGGCTCTCTTATTTCAACGCTGTTACGAACGGCCAAGTTCTCGCCTGACTTCGACGACAAAGCGACGAAAGCGGGCGGACGAGCGAGAAGCCCGCCTGAAACGTGAGCTTAACACGGGCCAGACGGGCTCAAAGTGACAACGCGCTAACCTAGCGCATCACGCCGAACAGATAGAGCAGCAGGATGATCGGCAGCGGCACGCCGAGCAGCCAGAGAAAGACGCCTCGCATGATCGACCTCCTTTAGACTTGCGGGTTGTAGGTGGCGCGCTCGCGGCGATGCCATTGCGGATGCTGCGAGCCCAGATAGCCTCCGGCCACGGCGCCGATCGCGCCGAGCGCCATGCTGGCCGCGCCCCACCAGGCCAAGGCGGCGGTCACCTTGCGGGCCGCGTCGGCGGCGGCCTTCACGTCCGCGTCGGTGACCCGGGCGTCGTCCCGGGTGGCCTCGATCGAGGCCTGGGCGCCGGTCAGCAACGACCCGGCGCTCGCCCCGCCGCCGGCGCCGCCGAGCGCGACCAGGAAAGCCAGCCCCCACACGGTCAGGCCGATCAGCGCGCCCTTATGATGGTCCGGGAACTTAGCGGCGCGGGCGGCGACATAGGCGCCGAGCTGCAGGGCGAACGCGTTGGCGAACACCACCCACAGACCGCCGCCCAGGGTTAGGCCGGCGGCGCCGGTGTCCGTCAGCCGGAACGGATTGGCGATCGTGGCGCCGATCGCCAGGCCGACGAGATTGAGCAAGGCGCCGAGCGCGATGGCGACGACGACGCCCGCGAACACGCCGCCCCAAGAGATCAGCGGGTGAGCGTACGGGTCTTCATGGAAAGCATAGACTTTCGGTTCGGCCATTTTGGTCCTCCCAAGCGTGGCGGGAGAACTCCGCGCGCGTTCGAAGGTTGCCGGGGGCCTCAGAGGGTGAAGCGCAGGCCGTCATGGCCGGGCTCGACGCCCGCCGGGAGCCGAGCCGCCAGGGCGTTGAAATCCAGGTCGATATGGAGATTGGTCAGGATCGCCCGCCTTGGCTTGGCGCGGGCGATCCACTCCAAGGCGAGGTCGACATGCGCATGGGTCGGATGCGGCGTCCAGCGCAGGGCGTCGACGATCCAGACATCGAGATCGGCCAGCGCCGCCCAGCTGGAGTCGGGGATGGCCTTGACGTCGGGCGTATAGGCGACGCCGCCGAAGCGGTAACCGACCGCGCGAATCTCGCCGTGATCGAGGTCGAAGGTCTGGACGGGGATCGCGCCGCTGGGTCCCTCGATCACGAAGTCCTCGCCCAGCGGCGGGATCAGGCGCGGCTCCAGGATTGCCGGATAGCCGCCCCGGGTGCGGAAAATGTACTCGAACCGGGTCAGCAGGCCATCGTGCGTCGCCTGGTCCATATAGGCCGGGATGCGAACGCGCTGGTTCAGGAAGAACGGCCGCAGATCGTCTATGCCGTGGGCCTGGTCGGCGTGATCGTGGGTGAACAGCGCCGCGTCCACCCGCCTGACCCCCGCCGACGCCGTCTGCAGTCGCAGGTCCGGCGAAGTGTCGACCACGACGGTGGTTTCATGCAGGGGGCCGCCCTCCCCTTTTCGCCGCACGAGCAGCGAGCAGCGCGACCGATGGTTCTTCGGCTCGGCCGGATCGCAGTCGCCCCAGTTGCCGTCGGCGCGCGGCACGCCGCCCGACGAACCGGAGCCCAGGATCGTGAACTCCAGCGGCCCCGTCACGGCCGCTCGATCCGGTCGAACAGCGCGAAGAAGGCATCCTCGGTGCGCTGCTCTGTCTCGGCGCGGGTCCAGCCGCGCACCTCGGCGAGCTTGTCGTAGATGTGCGGCAGGAACGCCGGCTCGTTGCGTCGGCCGCGCATGGGCACGGGCGCCAGGTAGGGGCAGTCGGTCTCGACGATGATCCGGTCGGCCGGCATATCGCGGATCAGGGCCCGCACCTCCTCGGCCGCCTTGAAGGTGGCGATGCCCGACACCGAGAACCAGGCGCCCAGGGCGGCGGCGCGGGCCGCCAGCTCGGCGCCGCTGGTGTAGCAATGCATCAGGATCTTGAACGGGCCCGCGGCGTGCTCGGCCTCCAGGATCTCGCCCATGACGTCGTCGGCCTCGCGGGTGTGGACCACCAGCGGCAGGCCGCTTTCGCGGGCGGCGACGCAGTGCTGGCGGAACACCTGGGCCTGCACATCGCGGGGCGACAGGTCGTAGTGGAAGTCCAGCCCGCACTCGCCTATGCCCACGACGCGCGGCCGCTGGGCCAGCTCGACCAGCCGCGCGGCGACGAGGTCCGGATCCTCCTTGGCCTCGTGCGGATGCGTGCCGACCGTGCACCAGATGTCCGGCTCGGCCATGGCGATCGCGTGGACGGCCTCGAACGACGAGACCTTGTCGCAGATCGTCACCATCAAGCCGATCCCAGCCTCGCGGGCGCGGGCGATGACGGCGTCCTTGTCCTCGGCGAACTGGGGCGCGTGGAGATTCACGTGGCTGTCGATGAGCATGCGGCTCACATCGCCGTCTTGGCCGCCGCGCGCAAGTCCGAGATCACGCTCCAGAAGGCGTCGGCGCGATCCAGGTTGACGGCCTCGACCTCGCCCGGGACGCTGACGAGGCGCTCCCACGCCGCCGCCCAGCGGTCCAGCGCCAGCCCGCTCTTGCCGTCGGCGGCCACCTGCGCGGCGAAGATCCGGACCTGGTCGGCCATCCGCTCCATCAGGAGCTCGAACCGGGCCGCGCCGTCCGCGCCCCGGAACGTATCGGCCAGGGCCAGCAAGGCGCCCTCGTCCAGCTTGGGCAGGCCGCGCAGGATCTCATTGGCCGCGTCGTCGATCTCGAGCGCCTTGGCGGCGGCCAGCTGCAAGGCCTTGCCGGGCGCGCCATGGGCCATGCGGGCGAGGCGCTCGGCGTCGCGGGCGGGCAAGTCTGCCATGCGCTCGACCATCTCGGCGGCGGCCGCGACGCCCGGCGCCGAAACGGCCAGGCGCCGGCAGCGGGAGCGGATCGTGGGCAGCAGCTTGCCCGGCGCGTGGCTGATCAGCAGGATCACCCCGCGCGGCGGCGGCTCCTCCAGGGTCTTCAGCACCGCGTTGGCGGCATTGACGTTGAGATCGTCGGCCGCGTCGATGATCGCCACGCGATAGGGCGACACCGCCGGCGTCGTGGCGAAGAATTCCGGCAGCCGCCGGGCCTCGTCGACGGGGATCGACTTGCGCGCCTTGCCGTCGTCGGTCAGCCGCTCCAGCACCATCAGGTCGGGATGCGAGCGCGCCGCGACCTGGCGGCTCACCGGATCCGACGGCGCGGCGCCCAGTAGGCCCTGGCCAGGATCCGGCCGCGCGCCCAGCAGGCGACGGGCCATGCGATAGGCCAGGGTCGCCTTTCCCACCCCCTCGGGTCCCGTCAACAGCCAGGCATGATGCAGGCGGCCGCGATCCAGGGCGTCCAGAAACGCGGCCTCGGCGGCGGACTGGCCGTCCAGCCGGTAGACGTCGCGGGGGTGAGCCGGCGTCATCGCAAGTCCAGCCGCTGGGCGACGGCCTCGGCAATCGCGGCGGTCACACGGTCGAGCTCGGCGTCGGCGTCGATCACGACGCAGCGCTCGGGCTCCCGGCGGGCGATCTCGAGATAGCCGGCGCGCAGGCGCTGGTGAAAGGCCAGGCCCTTGGACTCGAACCGCGCCGCCCCGCCCCGCGCCTCGGCGCGCTTCAGGCCCGTTTCGGCGGGCAGGTCGAGGATCAGGGTCAGGTTCGGAACCGTTCCACCCAGCACATGGTCCTCCAGCGCCGCGATCAGGCTGGCGGGCGCGTCGCCGCCCGCCCCCTGATAGGCGCGGGTGGAGTCGGCGAAGCGGTCGCACAGCACGATCTGGCCTTGCGCCAGGGCCGGACGGATCACCCGCTCGACATGGTCACGGCGCGCGGCGTACATCAGCAGGGTCTCGGTGACCGGCGACCAGCGGTCGGCCGCGCCGTTCACCAGAAGCTCGCGAATGGCCTCCGCGCCCGGGCTGCCGCCCGGCTCGCGGGTGACGACGACGTCGTGGCCGGCGGCCTCTAGGCGCTCGGCCAGACGGCGGATCTGAGTGGACTTGCCCGCCCCCTCCCCGCCTTCGAAACTGATGAAATAGCCCTGGGTCACACGGCCTCATTCGGCCGGATTCCCGGGCTTGTCCAGAGGCTAGGGACGCAGGACCGTCGCGCCCTGATAGCCCAGCGACTCCACGCGATCCCGCAGACTCCAGGCCTCGCCCTCGTTGGGACCGGCGGCGACCGTGACGCGATAGAGCGTGCCGCCCGGACGTTCGATCGCGTCGATCGAGGCGCGGCCGGCGCTGGCCAGCTGACGCACGGCCTTTTCGGCGTTTTCGCGGTTCGAAAACGAGCCGGCCTGGATGCGGAAAGCGGGCTTGGCGCTGGCCAGGATCGGGTCGGGCGGATTGATCTCCGGGGCGGCGGGAACGGCCGGCGCGGCCCACTCCGGCTCGCGACGCGGCGGCAGAACCTGCACGCGCTGCGGCGGCTCGCGGATATCGTCGAAGCTGCGCGGCGCGGTCTCGGCGCGGACATACTGGCGCGGCGCCTCGAAGACGCTCTTGGGAGCCGGGCCGACATACTTGACCCGCACCCGGGCCACGCCCTGGCGGTAGTAGCCCAGTTGCTGGGCGGCGGCTTTCGAAAGATCGATGACCCGATCGCCGACGAACGGCCCGCGATCATTGACCCGCACGATCATCTTCCTGCCGTTGTCGAGATTGGTCACCTCGACCAGGCTGGGCAGCGGCAAGGTCTTGTGAGCGGCCGACGGGACGTCCATGTCGAACATCTCGCCATTGGCCGTGCGGCGGTTGTGGAATTGCTCGCCGTACCAGGAGCCGACACCGGTGACGTTGTAGTCCTTGTCTTCGTGAGGATAGTACCAGACGCCATTGATCTGATAGGGCTTTTCCGTGCCGCGCAAGGGCTTGCCGTCGCGACCGACCGTCGAGCCGGCGCGCGGCGCCGCGCCCGTGCTGGTCGACGCCATCGGACGACCGACCTCGTATTTGGGCGTGGCGCAGGCGGCCAGGCTCGCCGCCGCCAGGGCCATCAGGCCGAGGTTGCGCGCGATCCGCCACACCTGTTCGAAACCCCGGTTCATCCGCGAAACATCCAGACGGGTCCGCCCCTTCCGAGCGGGCAACATCGCAGGTTTGTTTTGAAGTCTGGTTAAGCACCGGACGCGCTGATATAGCCGCCGGTTCCGGACAGGTGGCCGAGTGGTTTAAGGCAGCGGTCTTGAAAACCGCCGTAGGTGGAAGCCTACCGTGGGTTCGAATCCCACCCTGTCCGCCAGCCGCTGGGCGATCGGAAAAACCCTTTCAGGACAAGCATGCCGGCTTCACGTTCCGCGCTCTATGGCCAAGCCGACCACGACCTGGCGCCGTCCGCGCCGGACGCCGCGCAGCTGTCGCCGCTGGTGCTCGGCTCGACCGACATCGCGTCGGCCCCGGACGAATCCTTTGACGCCGTGACCGTCCGCGCCCCGGCCGGCGCGGCGGAGCGGCGTTATGTCCTGGCGCACGCCCTACGCGTTCTGACGCCCGGCGGCCGGATGACGGCCTTCGCGCCGAAGGACCGGGGCGGCCTGCGCCTGCGCAAGGAGCTCGAAGCCCTGGGTTGCGAGGTCGGCGAAAGCGCGCGGCGGCACAATCGTATCTGCCTCGTCGTGCGACCGTCCGCGATCAAGGGCCTCGAAGAAGCCCTCGCGGCCGGCGCGCCGCGCCAGATCGCCGAGAACGGTCTCTGGACCCAACCGGGCGTCTTCAGCTGGGACCGCCTCGACGCCGGAACCAACGCCCTGCTGCAAGTGCTGCCGCCGTTTTCCGGCGTCGGGGCCGATTTCGGCGCGGGCATCGGCCTTCTGGCGCTGAACGTCCTGGCCTCGCCGAAGGTGACCAAGCTGACCCTGGTCGAGCTCGATCGCCGGGCGCTGGAGCTTTCGAAGCGCAACATCGCCGATCCGCGCGCCGCCTTCGTCTGGGGCGATGTGCGCCAGAACGCCGGCGGCCTGGAAGGCCTCGACTTCGTGGTCAGCAATCCGCCGTTCCACGAGGGCGGCGGCGAGGACAAGGCATTGGGCCAAGCCTTCATCCGCGCGGCGGCCGAGGCCCTGCGCAAGGGCGGGAGCCTGTGGATCGTGGCCAACCGACACCTGCCGTACGAGGCGATCCTGGCCGAGAGCTTCGCCAAGGTCCGGCTGGTCGGGGAAGGCGGCGGCTACAAGGTCTTCGAGGCGCGCAAATGAGCAAGGCGCTGATGGCGCGCCTCGACCGGCTGCTGGCCAATCTGGGCTATGGCAGCCGCAAGGAGGTCCAGGCGCTGGTCAGCGCCGGCAAGGTCGTGCTGGACGGCGCGGTGCTGAAGGACGCCGGGGCGCGGATCGCGGTCGACGCCACCCTGCCCGACCGCATGACGATCCGGGGCGCGCCGGTCGACCCGCCGGCCCCGCTGGTGCTGATCATGCACAAGCCCCTGGGCGTCGTATGCTCGCACAAGGAGGACGGCGAGAAGATCTACGACCTGCTGCCCCGCCGGTGGCGGTTGCGCGATCCCGGGCTCTCGACCGTCGGCCGGCTGGACAAGGAGACCAGCGGCCTGATCCTCATCACCGACGACGGCGACTTCCTGCACCGGGTGATCTCGCCCAAGCGCCACGTGCCGAAGACCTATCTGGCGACCCTGGATCGGCCGCTGAGCGGCGCCGAGGGCGACATCTTCGCCGCCGGGACCCTGATGCTCGAGGGCGAGGACAAGCCGCTGCTGCCGGCCAAGCTCGACGTCGTCGATGCGACGACCGCCCGGCTGACGATCACCGAGGGCCGCTATCATCAGGTCCGGCGGATGTTCGCCGCCGTCGGCAATCACGTGGTCGCGCTGCATCGCGAGCGGATCGGCGGCCTCGGACTGCCCGCCGATCTGGAGCCGGGTCAGCACCGTATTCTCCCGGCGGCCGAGGCCGAGGGGGTGTTCGCCGATGACTGACCCCATCCTCGTCGACGCGCGCGGACACCATTGTCCTGTGCCGACCCTGAAGCTGCGCAAGGCGCATGAGGCGGCGACTCCAGGGACGGAACTCGTGCTGCTGGCCACGGATCCGATGGCGCGGATCGACGTGCCGCATTTCGCCGGTCAGATCGGCGCGACGGTGCTCGAGATCGCCGATCAGGACGGCGGCGTCATTCGGTTTCGTATTCGGAAGGCGCCTTCAGCGGAATAGGCCGGGGTCCCGAGAGCAGCGCCCGGGGCCGCTCGTCCAGCGCGATCTCGACCTCGGTGGCCAGGGCCCCGCCGAAGAAGATGGCGTTGACGCTCCAAGACAGCCAGATCAGGAACACGATCACCGCCGAGATCGAACCGTAGGTCGCGCCCAGGTGCACGACCTTCTCGACATAGAAGGCGCTGGCCCAGGACATGAAGACGCACAGGGCCGCCGCCGCCACGCCGCCGGAGATCGAGGCGCGCCAGCCGACCGGTTCTCGCGACATGGCGTAGCGGTAGACCAGACTCATGCCGACCACGATGCCGAAGCTGGCCCAGGTCCATTCGGACTGGATCCAGGACACGCCCGCCAACGGCCGCAGGTCCAGGGCGGAGCCGAGCACTCGCAGGGTCACGAAAATCCCCGACATCACGAACAGCAGGCCGAAGGCGGCGATCAGGACCAGCAACGCCATCAGGTTGAAGCCGAAGAAGCCGCGCTGGTTCTCTTCGTCGTGAATGAACGAGAGGCCCGCCAGCAGCGCCTTGAATCCGCGATGGGCGGCGTAGGCGCCGACGATCAGCACGACGCCGCTCTGCAGGGAGACGGTCTGGCCCGGCGCGTGGGCCAGCCTGGCGAACTCGTCCTGGAACATCGAGCGCGCGGCCGACGGGATCAACTCGGCCATCCGGGCGGCCTGGCGCGCGGCGGTCTCGGGCGTCAGGAAGAAGCTGTAGAGGCCGATCATGATCGCCAGCCCCGGAAACACGGCCAGCAGGGCGAAGAACGAGGCGCCGCCGACGTAGAGCATGACGTCGCGGCCCCACAGACGCGCCAGCGCCAAGCCGAGTACGCGGAGGATCTCGCGAGCCCAATGCATCGGATCAAGGTCCAGGTCGCGCCAACGGATGCGGGAATCTTGCATCCGCCGGACCATGGCGACCCGCGCCTCCGGAGTCAAAGACGCGCCGCCTCGGATGAGGCGACGCGTCTCCGCAGGACGTGCCTGTGAACCGATCGCCGCATCGAGGGACGGATGGCGCGACGACCGATCGACCCTCGCAAGCTAGGACCCGGCGGCTGAACCGGACCTGAACGCATTCATCATGTTTCAGAGCGCGCCGGAGGCCTTCAGGGCCGCGATCGCGTCGACCGAGAAGCCCCAGTCGCCCAAGGCCTCGTCGTTATGCGCGCCGATCTTCGGCGGCGGACCCTGGATCGCGCCCGGCGTGGCCGAGAAGCGCGGAGCCGGCGCCGGCTGGGTCACCCCCGCCACCTCGACGAAGGTCTGTCGCGCGGCGTTGTGGGCGTGGCCCGGCGCCTCGTCCATGGTCAGGACCGGCGCGAAACAGACGTCGGTGGCGTCCATGATCGCGCACCATTCGTCGCGGGACTTGGTCCGGATCACGGCGGCCAGCTTATCGCGAAGTTCCGGCCACTCCTCGCGGCTCATCTGATGCTGGAACTGCGGGTCGGAAATGCCCGTCTTTTCCAGCAGAAGCAGGTAGAACTGAGGCTCGATCGAGCCGATCGAGATCCACTTGCCGTCGGCGCATTCGTAGGTGTCGTAGAAGTGGGCGCCGCCGTCGAGCAGGTTGCTCCGACGGCCTTCGTTCCACATGCCGCCGGCCTTGAATCCGTAGAACATCGCCATCAGCGAGGCCGCGCCGTCGCTCATGGCGCAGTCGATCACCTGGCCCTGCCCCGTGGCGCGGGCGTGGATCACGCCGGCCAGCAGGCCGAACGCCAGATAGAGCGCCCCGCCGCCGAAATCGCCGACCAGATTCAGCGGCGGCACCGGCTTGTCGGTCGTGCCGATCGCGTGCAGCGCGCCGGTGATGGCGATGTAGTTCATGTCGTGACCCGCCGCCTTGGCGTAGGGTCCCGTCTGTCCCCAGCCGGTCATGCGGCCGTAGACGAGCTTCGGGTTGCGGGCCAGCACGACCTCCGGCCCCAGGCCCAGCCGCTCCATCACGCCTGGACGGAAGCCCTCGATCAGGCCGTCGGCGCTTTCCAGCAGCTTCAAGCAGGTCTCGATCGCCTCGGGATGCTTGAGATCCAGCGCCACCGAGCGGCGGCCGCGCGCGGTGACGTCGGCCGGCGAACCGCGGCCCTGGCCCTTGCGGTCGATCCTGACCACGTCTGCGCCGAGATCCGACAGCAGCATGCCGCAGAACGGCCCCGGACCGATGCCGGCGAACTCGACGATCCTCAGCCCCGAAAGCGGCCCCTGGCCCATGACGCGATCTCCCCGAATGCTCTCTTTGGGCGGCCGAACCGGCCGAACCATGGTCACTAGAGCGACCCTGACGTTCGGTCAGGCAAGCCCCAAGGCGCGCGGCGTGGATTTCCTCGCCTGACCGCGACGTTGCGCGGCTTTGACGGCGCGAACCCTCTGCTATGTTGCGACGTCGAATCTCGATCCTGGCGTGGGCATGGCCCGGCGAGATTTCGGGCGGAGGTTGGTTTGGCGGTTGACGCCCGGATTCTGATCGTGGCGCGAGACGATGTTCGCGCGGGACCGCTGGCCGAGGGGCTGGACCGGCTGGGCTGGCGCACCATCACCGCGCGCGGGCCCTACGCCGCGCTCGCCGCCCTGGGCGACCTGCCGATCGAGGCGGTGATCGTCGACCTGGCCAGCGCCGGTCCCGAAACCCAGACCCTGGCGCGTCGCCTCAAGGCCGCCGTCGCGCCGCGCCGCCTGCCGGTGATCGCGATCGGCGAACCGCACCACGACTATCGCAACCAGGCCTTCGACCTGACCCTTTCGCCGCCGCTGCACCCCTCCCAGGCCGCCCTGCGCCTGGAGACCCTGGTGCGCACCGCCATCGCCGAGGAAGAGTTCGAGCTGCGTCTCGAGACCTTCGGCGAGCGCGGCCGTCGGCTGGACCTGCCCGAGCCGCTCGACGCGCCGTTCCGGGTTCTGGCGGTCGGCGAACCCGCGCCCCAGTTCCTGGCCCTGTCCAACGCCCTGCAGGCCAGCGGCGCCGAGGTTGTCGGCGCCTTCACGGCCTATACGGCCTTCGACTATCTGCACGAGCGCCCGTTCGACGCCGTCGTCCTGTGGGCCGGCGACAGCCAGCAGGAGGCGCTGTCGATCGCCGCCGGCATGCGCCGCAACACCCGCCTCTTCCACATCCCGGCCCTGCTCTACCTGAAGGCCGAGAGCTATGTGACCATGGCGGAGGCCTTCCATCGCGGCGTGTCCGACGTCGCCTCGCCCGAGACGCCCGAGGTCGAGACCGCCCTCCGCGTCATCGAGCTGGCGCGGAGCTTCCGGCGCGGCGAAGCCATTCGCGGCGCGCTGGAAAAGGCCCGCAGCTCGGGCCTGATGGACGCCGCCACGGGCCTCTTCACCCGCGACCTGTTCGCCGCGCACCTGGCGCGGCTGGCCAGCGCGGCCCGCGAACGGGCCAGGCCGCTGTCGATCTGCGTGCTGCGCATCGCCGACAAGCCCGAGACCGTCTGGGCCCGGCAGAACGGCTGGCTGGACCGCGCCATCCCGCAGATCGGCTCGATGGTGGGGCGGCTGGTCCGGGTCGAGGATACGCCGGCGCGACTGGCCACCGAGGTCTTCGCCCTGGCCCTGCCGGCGACCCATGAGAGCGCCGCCCGCGCCGCCGCCGAGCGCATCGCGGCGGTGATCGGCTGCACCGCCTTCGACGCCGGCGAGGATCGCGCGCCGTTCGTCTGCGAATTCGATATCGGCGTGGCCGAGGTCCAGCCGGGCGAAGGCGCGGTCAAGGCGCTCGAGCGCGCGGCGGCCAGCGCCCTCAAGCGCGAGGCCGGCTGACGTTCGGTCACGCTTGGGCGCTAGGTCCGTGGCCCCTATATGTAACCTGTCCAGTAGCGGACTCGGTTGCGGAAGGAGGCCCCGATGGCCCAGGCCATGATCATCGACGTGGTGGCCGACGTCGTCTGCCCCTGGTGCTATCTCGGCTGGCGACGGCTGAAATCGGCGCTGGCGCTTCGCCCCGACCTGAAGGCTCAGCTGGTCTGGCGCCCTTATCAGCTTGATCCGACCCTTCCCGAGGCGGGCGTCGATCGCAAGGCCTACATGGCCCAGAAGTTCCGGGATCCCGACAAGCTGAAGGCCGTCCACGCCGCCTTGGTCGAGGGCGGCGCCGAGGAAGGCATCACCTTCGATTTCGACGCGATCGCGCTGTCGCCGAACACCAACGCGGCCCATCGCCTGATCCGTTGGGCCCTGACGGCCGGTGTTCAGGACCAGGTGGTCGAGGCGCTGTTCGCCGCCTATTTCACCCGAGGTCTGGACATCGGCGATCCCATCGTCCTGGCCGATATCGCCGAGGCCGCGGGCATGGAACGGCTGGTGGTCCTGCAGCTGCTGTCGGAAGGCGCCGACAGGGAGGCCGTCACCCGCGAGCACGCCATGGCGGTGCAGGGCGGCGTGACCGGGGTGCCGTTCACGATCTTCGCCGGCAAGGTCGCGGTGGTCGGGGCCGAGGCGCCCGAGCGCATCGTCGAGGCGATCGACCAAGCCCTCACCGCCAGCGCGTGACGAGCCGAGCCGAGCCGAGCCGAGCCGAGCCGAGCCGGCGAAGGCTTGGGCGCGACAAATCCGTCAACGCCCTTGCTTTTTTTGTCCGGACCAGCCCATAAGCCTGGTCATCGAAGCCCCCTTGACGTCGCCTCGGCGCCGGAAGGGGGCTATTTTTGTTGGAATTGACCAAGAAGCGGTCCGAGGCGAGCGTCGCGACCCTCCAGGCAAGGGGCCCGATTTGGTCATTGGCGCGAGCCGCGCGTGTTTGTGTGCGCGGTCGCAGACGTGAACTGGACCCATATGCCCTTCCCCGCTTCCCACCCCGCTCTTGAGCGGGCTCTCGCCGCTCAAGGTTACGCCGAGCCCACCCCCGTTCAGGCCGCCGTGCTGGCCGCCGACGCCGCCGACCGCGACCTGCTGGTCAGCGCCCAGACCGGCTCGGGCAAGACCGTCGCCTTCGGCCTCGCGGCCGCCCCGACCCTGCTGGGCGAGGCCGAGACCTTCGGCCAGGCGGCCGAGCCGCTGGCCCTGGTGATCGCGCCGACCCGTGAGCTGGCCATGCAGGTCAATCGCGAACTGGCCTGGCTCTATGCCGAAGCCAAGGCCGCGGTGATCAACTGCGTCGGCGGCATGGACGCCCGCCGCGAGCAGCGCGCGCTGAACTACGGCGCCCACATCGTCGTCGGCACGCCAGGGCGCCTGCGCGACCACATCGAGCGCGGCCACCTGGATCTCTCCAAGCTGAAGGTCGCCGTCCTCGACGAGGCCGACGAGATGCTGGACATGGGCTTCCGAGAGGATCTCGAGTTCATCCTCGACGCCGCGCCGCCCGAGCGCCGGACCCTGCTGTTCTCGGCCACCCTGGCCCGCGACATCGTCGAGTTGGCCAAGCGCTATCAGAACGACGCCCTGCGCATCGACACCATCGCCCGCGACGAGCCGCACCGCGACATCGAGTACCGCGCCGTGCGCGTGGCCCCCAACGAGGTCGAACACGCGGTCGTCAACCTGCTGCGCTTCTTCGAAGCCCCCGGCGCGCTGGTGTTCGCCAACACGCGGGAAAGCGTGCGGTCGCTGCACGGCAAGCTGCGCGAGCGCGGCTTCGCCGTCGTCGGCCTGTCGGGGGAGCTCTCCCAGCGCGAACGCGCCGACGCCCTGCAGGCGCTTCGGGATGGCCACGCCCGCGTCTGCGTCGCCACCGACGTCGCCGCGCGCGGCCTGGACCTGCCGGACCTCGGCCTGGTGATCCACGCCGAGCTGCCGATCAACAAGGCGACCCTGCTGCACCGCTCGGGCCGCACGGGGCGCGCCGGCAAGAAGGGCGTCAGCGCCCTGGTCGTCCCCTACACCCGTCGCCGCAAGGCCGAGCAGCTCTTGTACGCGGCCGGCGTCGACGCCGACTGGGGCGGCGCGCCCAGCGCCGACGCCATCCGCGAGAAGGATCAGGAACGCCTGCTGGAGGATCCGATCTTCTCGGAAGCCTCCACCGAGGAGGACATCGCCCTGGCCGAGGCCATGCTGGCCAAGCGCACGCCGGTCGAGATCGCCGCGGCGCTGATCCGCACCCGCCGCGCCAAGCTGCCCTCGCCCGAGGACATCTATGACGATCCGCGCCACGGCGCCGATCCGGGTCCCCGCGCCCGCGCCGGGGAGATGGGCGAGCGTCCGCCGCGCGAGCCCCGCGCCGACATGGAAGGCTCCGAGTTGTTCCGGATCAGCGTCGGCCGTCGCGGCAACGCCGATCCCAAGTGGCTGATCCCGATGATCTGCCGCCTGGGTCACATCACCAAGAAGGACATCGGCGCGATCCGGATCTTCGACTACGACACCAAGTTCGAGATCTCCGCCGAGGCGGCGACCAGGTTCGGCGCGGCGGTGCAGGCGACCGTGCGCGAGGACGTGTCGATCACCCCGACGGCGGCCCCCGCGCCGCGCGGCGAACGTCCGCCGCGCGATCCCAATGCCCCGCCGCGCGAGTTCAAGCCACGCCCCCCGCGCGGCGAGGGCGACGAGCGCCCGCAGCGTCCGCCGTTCAAGAAGCGCTTCGAGGATGGCGATCGTCCGCGTGACGTGGCGCCGCGCCCCTATTCGCCCCAGGACTCCGAAGACCGTCCCAAGCGCGCCTTCAAGCCGCGCCATGAGACGTCTAGCGACGCTCCGCCCCGCGAATTCAAGCCCCGCGCGCCCCGCGAGGATGGCGAGCGCCCGAAGAAGCCGTTCAAGAAGGGCTTCGGCGACAACGCGGCGGGCCCCAAGCTCTACGCCAAGCCCTATGCCGGCAAGAGCGACGGGCCGGCCAAGCCGTTCAAGGGCCCCAAGCCCTTCAAGCCGCGCGGCGAGAAGAAGCCGTTAAAGAAGAAGTAGACTCCGCCTGAAATCCTCCCCCCACTAGGGGAGGATTGCTGCTAAGCCGCCTGCCCCGCGCTCCACCCCGAGGCCCAGGCCCATTGAAAGTTATAGCCGCCCAGCCAGCCGGTGACGTCGACGACCTCGCCGATGAAGTAGAGGCCCGGAACGGCCTTGGCCTGGAGGGTTCGCGAGTCCAGGCCGGCGGTGTCGACGCCGCCCAGGGTGACCTCGGCGGTGCGGTAGCCTTCCGAGCCGACCGGCTTCACGGCCCAGGCGTTCACGGCCGCGGCGATCCGAGCCAGGACCTTGTCCGAACAGTCGGCGAGATTGCCGGACGCGCCGGCCTCTTCGGCGATGAGCTGAGCCAGCCGCGTCGGCACGACCCCGCCAAGCGCCGTGCGCGCCGCCTGGCGGCCGTTGGCGCTCCGCGCGGCCTTGAGGGTCGCCAGCACGTCCGTGCCCGGGGCCATGTCGACCACGACCTCGTCCCCCTCGCGCCAGTAGGACGAGATCTGCAGGATCGACGGCCCCGAGAGGCCCCGGTGCGTGAACAGCATCCCTTCGCGGAACCGCGTCTTGCCGCGCGCCACCACGGCGTCCAGCGACACGCCCGACAGCGGCGATAGCCGTTGCAACATGCCCGGCTCGAAGGTCAGGGGCACCAGAGCCGGTCGCGTCTCGACGACGTCGAGGCCGAACTGCTTGGCGATGTCATAGCCGAGGCCCGTCGCGCCCATCTTCGGGATCGACTTGCCGCCGCTGGCGATCACGAGGGACGCGCAGCGCGCGGGGCCTGACGACAGGGCGACCTCGAACCCGTTCTCGATCTTGGCCACGCCACGGACGGCGGTCTCCAGCCGGAGCGACGCGCCGGCGGCCTTCATCTCGGCCAGCAGCATGTCGATGATCTGCCTGGCCGAGCCATCGCAGAAGAGCTGGCCCAGGGTCTTTTCGTGATAGGCGATCCCGTGGCGCTCGACGAGGGCGATGAAGTCGCGGGGCGTGTAGCGCCGCAAGGCCGAGACGCAGAACTTCGGATTGGCCGACAGGAAGTTGGCGGGCGAAGCGCCGAGATTGGTGAAGTTGCATCGCCCGCCGCCGCTGATGCGTATTTTCTCTCCCGGCGCCTTGGCGTGATCGATCACCAGCACCGAGCGTCCGCGCTTGCCGGCCTCGATGGCGCACATCATGCCGGCCGCGCCCGCGCCGATGACTAGAACGTCGACTGTTTCCACGCGATCGTTCGACCGGACGGCGGCCGGGAAGTCAATCAGCTCGCGCGACGATAGCCCGGACGCGCGTCGACCCGGGGTCGCGACGCACCGGCGTCCTGAGTGACCCGGAAGCGGCGGATCATCCGCACCAGGCCGTCGATATCGGTCTTCAGGGCGTGGCTCACGGCGGTGGCCTGCTCGACCATTGCGGCGTTCTGCTGGATGCCCTGGTCCATCTGGTTGACCGCCAGATTGACCTCGTTCAGCCCGGTGGCCTGCTCGCGGGCGGAGGCGGCCAGCTCGGAGACCAGAGCGTCGATCTCCCCGACCTTGGCCACGATGCCGTCCAGCGCCTCGCCGGTCTGACCGACCAGGCGGACGCCCTCGTCGACCTGGGCGGTGGAGGCGCCGATCAGGCCCTTGATTTCCCGGGCGGCGTCGGCCGAGCGCTGGGCCAGCGCCCGCACTTCCTGGGCGACGACGGCGAAGCCCTTGCCGCTCTCCCCGGCCCGCGCGGCCTCGACCCCGGCGTTCAGCGCCAGAAGGTTGGTCTGGAACGCGATCTCGTCGATGACGCCGACGATGGCGCCGATCTTCGTCGAGGAGGCCTCGATCCCGCTCATGGCCGCGACGGCGCCCCGGACGACCTCGCCCGACCGCTCGGCCTCGGAGCGGGTGGCGGTGACGACGCGGCTGGCCTCACCCGCGCCCTGAGACGCGCGGCGAACGGTGGCGGTGATCTCGTCGAGCGCCGCGGCGGTCTCTTCCAGGCTGGCGGCCTGTTGCTCGCTGCGGCGCGCGGTGTTGTCGGCCGCGGAGGCGATCTCGTCGGCGCTGGCGCCGACGCTGCCGGCCAGGGCGACGACGCCGCTCATGGCTTCGTCGAGCTGGGCCATGGCGGCGTTAAAGTCCTCGCGAATGGCCTCATAGCCCTTGGGGAAGGCGTCGCTGAGACGGACGGTCAGGTCGCCGTTCGACAGACGCGACAGCGCGTCGGCGAGACGCTCCATCGCGAAGGCCTGGTCGCGCGCGGCGGCCGACGAAATGGCTTCGTTGCGCGTCCGCTCGCTCTCCGTGGCCGCGACCGCGCGCGCTTGTTCGGCCTCGGCCGTCCGCAGGGCCACGGCGTTGTCCTTGAACACCTGGACCGCCCGCGCCATCAGGCCGATCTCGTCCTTGCGCCCAGCGCCGACGACCTCGACGGCCAGCTGGCCCTCCGCCAGGCCTGTCATGGTCGTGGACAAAGCGCGCACCGGCCGCGAGATCTTCGAGGCGCCGATCCAGAGGGCGAAGCCCATCCCTCCGGCGGCGGCGCCAAGGCCGAACAGCAGGGTGAGCCACGAGCCCATGGCCGCCGACTTGCTGGCGCTGGCGACCATGGCGGCCGTCTGCTTGTTGTAGACATCGCCCCAGGCCTTGCCTTCCTTGGCCAGGGCCTCGATCGCCGGATCAGCCTGGCTCATCACGCCGATGGCGCCCGCGTCGTCGTTCTTCAGGGCGAGGTCGGCGGCCGATCGGGCCTGGGCGTAGACGGCGTCCAGCTTGGCCTTCATCTCCGCGGCGTAGTCGGCGGTCGCGGGATCGGCGGCGGCGATCTTGTCGAGACTTTCCTTGCCCTCGCCGTAGACCTTATCGAGCTCGGACGACGCGTGAGCTGCGGTCGTCGAGGCGCCGTCATAGGTGATCACGCGGTGGGCCGCGTAGCCCATCATGCTGAGCCGGCGCAGGAACCGGGCCGACTGCACCTCGGCGGGCGAGCGGTGAGCGACCAGTTGCTCGGTGGCCGCGTCCGCCCGCTTCTGTTGCCAGACGCCAAGGCCCGCGCAAGCCACCGTGGCGACGGCGAGGACCGCCGCCGGCAGCAGGACCTTCGCCGAAATTCTCAGGTCGTCCAACTTCACGAGCGTCTCCCCCAATACGCGCGGGACACCGGTGTCATGCGAATCACGCCGCCCGGTTGCAATCTCCTCATCAGGATCGGGTCGGGAGCGTAAATGCTCTCTTAAGACAGTCCCGGCCCCTTGACCTGAGCGTGGGCGGCGTTACGACGCACGCCCTCCCGCCCCGACAGCCTCCGAGCCCCGCCATGACGGCCGCTTCCCCCACGCCGACGATCGGCGTCGACTTCGGCACGACCAACACCGTGGTCTCGATGACCCACGGCGGCGAGGCGCGTCTGGTCCGCTTCTCGATCGACAATCGCGATCTCTTCGCCTTCCGTTCGGCGCTCAGTTTCCACGCCACCCAGGGCGCGGGCGGCCAGGAACGGGTGGTCGAGGCCGGTCCGTGGGCGATCGAGGCCTATCTGGAGGATCCGCTGGAGACGCGGTTCATCCAGTCCTTCAAGACCTTCGCCGCCTCGCAGGCCTTCACCGAGACGCGAATTCTCGACAAGCGCTACCTGTTCGAGGACCTGCTGGCGGCGTTCCTGCTGCGTCTGAAGGACCACGCCGGCGACCAGCTCGCCGCCCTGCCCCCGCGCGTCATCGTCGGCCGGCCCGTGACCTTCGCCGGAACCTCGCCGAACGAAGCCCTGGCCCTGACGCGCTATGAGGAGGCGTTCAAACGGCTGGGCTTCACGGATATCCGCTACGCGTACGAGCCCGTCGGCGCGGCCTTCTTCTTCGCGCGGCAATTGCAGGTCGACGCGACGGTGCTGGTCGCGGACTTCGGCGGCGGCACCTCGGACTTCTCGCTGGTGCGGTTCGAGCGCGCCTCGGACGGGACGCTGCGGTCGACGCCATTGTCGCGGTCGGGCGTGGGCGTGGCCGGCGACGCCTTCGACTATCGGATCATCGACCAGCTGGTCTCGCCCGCCCTGGGCAAGGGCTCGTCGTACCGGTCGTTCTCGAACACCCTGCCGATCCCGCAGCGCTATTACGCCGCCTTCGCCCGTTGGGACCAACTGGCGCTGCTGCGCGCCTCGAAGGACATGCGCGACATCCGCGCCCTGGAGCGCAGCGCGCTGGAGCCCGACAAGATCGCCGCCCTGATCGAGGTGCTGGACGGCAATCACGGCTACGCGCTCTATCGGTCGGTCTCGGCGCTGAAGGAGGCGCTGTCGAGCCAGACGGAGGCGACCTTCCGGTTCGAGGCTGGCTCGGTCGAGATCGAAAGGCCGGTGGCGCGCCGAGACTTCGAGGGCTGGATCGCCCCCGAGCTCGCCGCCATCGAAAGGGCCGTCGGCGAGGCGCTCGACGGCGCGGGTCTAACCGAGGCCAGCGTCGACCGGGTGTTCCTGACCGGCGGCAGCTCCTTCGTGCCCGCCGTGCGCGAGATCTTTCTGCGCCGGTTCGGCGGCGACAAGATCGAGACGGGCGGCGAGTTCGAGTCGATCGCCTCGGGCCTCGCCTTGATCGGCCGAGAGCCGGATCTGGATCTCTGGACCCAGCGCGCCGGCTGAGCGCGCCTCGTCGCATGGCGAGCGCGCGGGCTTTCGCCTAAGCTTTACGAGATCGATTCGCATCGCGAACCTCGGGGGCTCGACGTCAGTGCCGATCTCGTACCTGTCCGCAGCCCAGATCGCCGCCCTGTCGGCCACCACGATCACGCACCTGTCGACCACCAAGCTGGGAAGCTTGGCCAGCACCCAGGTCGCCGCGATCTCGAACACCGCGATCGGCAGCCTTTCGGCGTCCCAGGTCTCCGCGTTGTCCAACACGGCGGTCAAGGGCCTGACGGCGACGCAGATCCCCGCCTTCGCCCCGAACCTGATCTTCGACGTCAACCAGCTGGCGGCCTTCAGCGGCGCCCAGCTCAACGCCCTGACCTCCACCCAGCTGGCCAAGCTGGACGCCGCGCGCCTGGACGCGCTGAGCGCCGCCCAGGTCGGCGCTCTCGACGGCACGCACTTCAGCGCGCTGGACGCCACCCAGATCGCGGCCTTGGACACCACCCAGCTGACCCAGCTCGGCGCCACGACGATCGGGGCGCTGTCGGCCGATGACCTGGGCGAGCTCTGGCCCGATCAGATCCAGGCGTTTTCGGCGTCGCAGATCGCCGCCCTGCCCGCGACCCTGATCCCGGCGCTGGACGAAGAGCAGTTCGCCGCGCTGACCGACACCCAGCTCAAGGCGTTGACGCCTAGCCAGGTCGCCGCCCTGTCGAGCGATCAGATTGGAAGCCTCGGGACGGATGTCTCGCTGTTGTCGGCGACGCAGCTGGGCGGCCTCACCCGCGACCAGACCGCCACCCTCTCGAACGCTCAGGTCGCGGCGTTGACCACGACGCAGTTGGCCGGCCTCAGCGGAACGGGTCTGGGCGCGCTGTCGACCACCCAGATCGCGGCCTTCGACGCGACCCGGATCGCGGCGCTGACGGCGACCCAGATCCGCGCGCTCAGCGCGACCGATTTCGGCAAGCTGACGGCGACGCAGGTGGCGGGTTTCACCGCCTCCCAGCTCGGCGCCTTGTCGACGACCAACCTTAACGCCCTGACGGCCAGCCAGATCGCGGGCTTGAGCGCGACGCAGCTCGGCGGCTTGACCAGTACGCAGATCGGCGGGCTGTCGGCCACCGACTTCGCCGAGCTGAGCGCCACCCAGGTGCAAGGCCTGACGGCGACGCAAATCGGCGGGCTGTCGGCGGCCAATCTGTCGGGCCTGAGCGCTGCCCAGGTCCAGGCCCTTTCCACGACCCAGGTCGGCGGACTCACCGCCACCCAGATCGGCGCCCTGACCACCACGGACATCGGCGAGTTCTCGACGACCCAGATCGGCGCCCTTTCCGCCAGCCAGCTCGGCGCCTTCTCGGTGACCGATCTGGCGGCGTTGTCGACGTCGCAGGTCTCGGCGCTGACGCCCTCGACGCTGAAGGGGCTGTCGGCGTTCCAGATGCGCAGCCTTTCGCCGACCGCCTTCGCCCAGCTCAGCGCCACCCAGGTGCAGGGCCTGACCGCGACTCAGCTCGGCTCGCTGTCGACCACGGTGATCGCCGGCCTGACGACCTCCCAGATCGGCTATCTGTTGCCCGCCCAGATTCCCGGCCTGACCGTGACCCAGCTGGACTGGCTGTCGACCACGAACCTGGCGGCGATGACGCCGCTGCAGGTCGGGGCCTTCACGCCGGCCCAGGTGGAAAGCCTCTAGACAGCGCGCCAGCGCGGGCGTCTGATCGAAACGCAAGCCGGAGGCTTCCATGGCCCGTGTCGCCTACGCCCTCCTCGCGGTCGGCCTCCTGGCCGCCGCGCCCGCCCTGGCCCAGACGGGGCCGATCGGCGCCGCCGGCCGCTGGACGATCGACCTGAAGGCCTCCCGCTTCAACGAGGCCCTGACCGGTCCCGCCCCGACGGCGGCCGAGGTCGACATCACCAAGGACGACGGCAAGAGCCTGGCCTGGACGCTGATCGAGGAGGACGAGGCCGGTCTCGCCGCCCTTCAGTTCGCCGACGCGCCGCTGGACGGAACGCCCGTCAAGGCCGTCGTCAATACGCAGATCGTCGAGATCACCGTCCGGCGCGAGGGCCGGAACGCCATAACGGCCGTCACCACCAACAAGACCGGACGCAAGCAGTCGATGCGGGTCTGGCTGTCCGATCCCGACACCCTGCGGGTCGAACAGGATGTCGACGGCATCCCAGGGCCGCCGGACCAGAGTCTGACATTCCGCCGCGTGCGGTAGCGAGGCTCGCCGAGCTCTACGCCCGGCCCAAGGTCCGGGTGAGATAGGCGGCCAGGGCGTCGACCCGCGCGGGTCTCGGCCCGCCGGGGGGCATGACCAGGTGCAGCGCGATCGGCGCCGAGGTCCAGTCGGTCAGGATCTCCTCAAGCAGGCCGGCCGCCAAGGCGTCGCCGACGATGAAGTCCGGCAGCACCGCCACCCCGGCCCCGGCGACCAGCGCGGGCACCATCACGTCGCCGTTGTTGGCGCGCAGCACCGACCTGGGCCGCACCGCCGCCTCCTCGCCGTTCGCCTTCTGGAAGCGCCAGGTCTCTGGCGTGGACTGATGGCCGTAGGTCAGGCCCCGATGATCGGCGAGGCCCGCCGGATGTGTCGGGCGGCCGTTCTTGTCCCAATAGGCGGGCGCGGCGACGACGTGGCGTTTGATCGTCCGCAGGCGGCGCGCGACCAGCGAACTGTCGGGCAAGGCCGCGACGCGCAGGGCCAGATCGAAGCCCAATCCCACCAGGTCCACGGTGGCGTCCGACAGGTGCAGTTCCACCGACACCTCGGGATAGGCGTCCAGGAACGCCGGCAGAACGGGACCCAGCGTGGTGATGCCCAGCGACATCGGCGCGGCCAGCCGCACCACGCCGCGCGGGGCCGAGGACTGGCTGGACGCCTCCTCCTCGGCGGCCTGGGCCTCGGCCAGCACGCGGGCGGCGCGCTCGACCAGGGACTGGCCGGCGTCGGTCAGGGCCAGGCGCCGGGAGGTGCGGTTGAAGAGCCGCGCGCCCAACCGCTCCTCCAGCCGGGTCACCGCCTTGGAGACAGTGGCCTTGGACATGGCCAGGTCGTCGGCGGCGGCGGCGAAGGACCGCAGCTCGACCACCTTGGCGAAAACGGCGAGGCCTTCGAGATCCGGGAGCTTGGACATCCCGAAATCGTATTTCTGGAAACAATGAGTTTCAACAGTTTCTATTTATGATCTCATCCTGGCGACTATCTTCTCCTCAACAGGACGCGCCGACGCGGCGCTCCGGAGCGTTAGAAAGGTAGAAGCCATGATCGACCGCAGACCGTTCGATAAGCTTGGCGGCGCCGACCACGGTTGGCTGAAGGCCAAGCACCACTTTTCGTTCGCCAGCTACTACGACCCCCAGAACATGAACTGGGGCGCCCTGCGGGTCTGGAACGACGACGAGATCGCGCCCAACACCGGCTTCCCGCCGCATCCGCACAGCGACATGGAGATCATCACCTATGTCCGCGACGGCGCTATCACCCACCAGGACAGCCTGGGCAACAAGGGCCGCACCGAGGCCGGCGACGTCCAGGTGATGAGCGCGGGTTCGGGCATCCGCCACGCCGAGTACAATCTGGAGCCGGAAACCACCCGAATCTTCCAGATCTGGATCGAGCCGAAGTCGTTCGGCGGCGCGCCGTCCTGGGGCGCCAAGCCTTTCCCGAAGGGCGACCGGTCGGGCAAGTTCGTCACCCTGGCCTCGGGCTTCAAGGATGACGCCGACGCCCTGCCGATCCGCACCGACGCCCGCGTGCTGGGCGCGACGCTGAAGGCCGGTGAGACAGCCACCTACGCCCTGGGCAAGGACCGCAGCGGCTATCTCGTTCCGGCGGTGGGCGTTGTCGAGGTCAACGGCGTTCATCTGAACGCCCGCGACGGCGCGGCCATCAAGGACGAGGAGATCGTCACCGTCACCGCCCTGGAAGACGCCGAACTGGTGCTGGTCGACGCCGCCTGACGCGGCCAGACCTTACAAGAAAGGGGCGCGGGCAAGCCTTAGGCTCGCGCTCCGTTTCCTCCCCGAACACCCCTCAGCAAGGAGGCCATCATGGCCAAGGTTCTCGTTCTCTACTACTCGTCGTACGGCCACATCGAGACGATGGCCAAGGCCGTCGCCGAGGGCGCGCGCGAAGCCGGCGCCCAGGTCGACATCAAGCGCGTGCCGGAAACCGCGCCGCTCGAAATCGCCCAGAAGGCCCACTTCAAGCTCGACCAGGAAGCCCCGATCGCCACGGTCGAGGATTTGGCCAACTATGACGCGGTGATCGTCGGCGTCGGCACGCGCTTTGGCCGGATGGCCTCGCAGATGGCCGCGTTCCTGGATCAGGCCGGCGGCCTGTGGGCGCGCGGCGCGCTGAACGGCAAGGTCGGCGGCGCCTTCACCTCGACCGCCACCCAGCACGGCGGCCAGGAAACGACGCTGTTCTCGATCATCACCAACCTGCTGCACTTCGGCATGGTGATCGTCGGCATGGACTATGGCCACGCCGGCCAGATGACCCTCGACGAAGTCACCGGCGGCAGCCCCTACGGCGCCAGCACCATCGCCGGCGGCGACGGCTCGCGCCAGCCGACCGACAACGAACTGGTC
The DNA here is from genome assembly GCF_947036865.1 of uncultured Caulobacter sp. Lineage (GTDB taxonomy): Bacteria > Pseudomonadota > Alphaproteobacteria > Caulobacterales > Caulobacteraceae > Caulobacter. The sequence goes on from NZ_CAMQSF010000014.1 coordinate 65,443, forward strand.
GGCGCGCGCTACCAAGGCCGCAAGATCGCCGAAACGGCCCTCAAGCTGCACGGCTGATCCCAGAGCCGTAGCCGGTCGCCCGCGCCCCTCCCGCTAGGCGGGCGACCCACGAACCGCCCCGAGGCTCCCCGCCCCGGGGCGGTTTTCGTTTCAGCTAGTGCTTGGGATCGAAGTCCGGCGTCTGCGACGTCACATAGGCGTCCCACTCGGCCGCCGAATGGAAGTCCAGGCCCTTATCCCAGGCCGCGCCCATATAGTAGACGAACGGCTGGCCCGGCTGGACCTTGATCAGCACCAGATAATTGTCGAAGTCCGAGCGCACCTCGACCAGCTGCTTGGGATCGACCATCAGGGCGATGCCCATCGAGCCCTTCTCGGGCTCGGCGCCTTCCCAGTAGGTCACGCGACCAGGGGCCAGATCCTTCTTGAGCACCCCCGGGCCGCCGGGGTGCTTGTGCTTGGAGATGCCGATGCCGACGATCAGCGGACCCGGCTTGTCCGAGTTGATGGTCGAGACCATCCGCGTGAAATTCGTGCCCAGCGGCAGGGTGAAGGTCCGCGTCTCCCAGACCTTGCGACCCACATCGACGGGCCAAGGCGCGTAGTCGACGCTGAACGACGCCACGTCCGGGCCATTCTTGATCAGCTTCCAGGACTTCCAGTTCCGGGAGGTCCAGAGCTTGTTGTCGTACCAGATGCCCAGCCCGCCGGCGCCGCGCGCCGTGCCGACGTCGTAGAAGTCCAGGCCCTCGCCATGAAAGGCGTGCTGGTCGCCGGTCTTCAGTTGCCGCTCCATGAAGGGCCAACGCACCTTCTTGCCCCAGGCGTCGATGCCGGAGGTCGAGGGCGGCTCGTTCTCCTCCAGCGGCTTGCCGTAGATCCGGTGGGCGGTGCGGTCGTTCTCCCACAGGATGTCGTTGAACCGGTACGGCGCCAGGCTCACCGTGGCGCGGGGCTTCTGACCCTCGGCGTCGGGTTTTTCCAGCATCTTGCCGGGCGCGTGCTCCTGCGCCGCGGCGGCGGAAACGCCCAGCGACAGGGCGGCGAGGACGGCGAGGGTCTTCTTCATCGGACGCGCTCTCAGTGGAATTGCGGGAACTTGGCCAAGGCGGCGCGAGCGCACTGGTCGGCGGTCTCGTGGGTGGTGTCGGCGACGGCTAGGCCGCCGACGACAGCGGTTCCGACGTGCAGCGGCAGCGAGCCGGCATGCGGGTTCAGGTAATCCGGATCGGCGGCGATCTTGGCGGCGAAATCGGGGTCGGTCTTCTGGCGTGGCTCCATGACGCTGCCCGGCTGATCGAAGACGACGGCGGCGTTGGCCTTGCGCGGCGCGGCGATCGGAGGCTTGGGGCTCTGTTCGTCGCGCAGCACCGCCAGGACATTGCCGTGCGCGTCCACCACGGCGGCGGAGACATGGGCCCCGCTGGCGGCGCAGGCGGCGATCGCGGTCTTGGCCAGTTCGGTCGCGATCGGCAACGTGAGTGGACGCGGTTCAGGCGCGGCCGCCAAGCCCGTCGCCATGACCAGGATCGCCAGCATTCCGCTTCCTCCCAGAAGTCTTGCTTCTGGATATAGCGCGCCAGCCAAATTGGTCTATCCAAAAATACCCGGGACCGGAAATTGGATAGTCCAGATCCTGGCCTCCCCGATCAGACCTCCTGGAGCGCCAGGGAGCGTCCGCGCCACCGCAGCCATAGGGCGACCGCGACGCCCAATCCCAGCCAGACGAGACCGCCCAGCTTGGCCATCGGATCGGCGTTCAGCAGCACGTAGCCGATGATCACCGCGCCCAGGACCGGGGCGATCAGGTGGCGCCATAGGCTCCCGCCGTTCAGGCCCGCCCGGAAATACAGGATCACCGAGACATGCAGCGCCAGGAAGCCGGCGAGCGCGCCAAAGGTCACGAGCGAGGTCAGCTGTTCCAGCCGTTCGCTGAAGAGCAGCCCGGTCACGGTGGTGATCCCGGCGATCAGCAGGACGCCGCGATCCGGGATCTTCCGCGCGCCGCTGACGTGCGCCAGGAACCTCGGCATCTGGCCGTCGCGGCCCATGCTGTAGAGGATCCGCGCCGCCGAGGCCTGGGCGACGCCGGCCCCGGCCAGAGCCCCTAGCGCCATGCCGCCGAGCGAAATGGCCAGTCGGAAGCCTGGCCCGCCGATCGTCTCGGACACCAGCAGGAACGCCGTCGCCGCCGCGTCGCCTTCCGCGAACGGGGGTGGCCCAAGACAAAGAGGCTGGCCAGATAGGTCTGGCCGATGAACAGCGCCGCCGCCAGCACCAAGGACAGGATGGTCGCGACGCCCACATGGCGCGCTCCGCCCTTGGCCTCCTCGGCCAGGGTCGAGACGGCGTCGAAGCCGAGGAAGCTCAGCACCGCCAGCGACAGCGCCCCGAAGATGAGGTGAGGCGATAGGGCCTCCGGCTGGAAAAGCGGCGCGAGGCTTAGGCGCGCGCCGCCCACGCCGTGGGCCAAGGCCCACGTTCCGAAGCCCAGAAAAGCGACCAGCAGCGCGACCTGGGCCAGCAGCAGCAGGCGATTGACCCAGACCGCGGCCTCCAGGCCGGCCAGGTTGACCGCCGTGATGGCGACGATGAAGCCCAGGATCAGTGGGATCTTGGGCAAGACCGGAAACAGCACATGCAGCACCGTGGCGGCGATGATGTAGGAGAGGGTCGGCAGCAGGATGTAGTCCAGCAGGATCGCCCAGCCCGCCAGGAACCCGGCGAAGGCGCCCGCCCCGCGCGCGACATAGGCATAGACCGAGCCCGACAGCGGGAATTCCCGCGACATGGTCAGATAGCTCAGCGCGGTGAAGGTCATCGCCACCAGACCCACCGCGTAGACGAGCGGCGGCATGCCATGGCTGGCGTTATAGACAAAGCCGTAGACCGTGAACGGCGCGGTCGGCCCGATGAAGATCAGGCCGTAGACCACCAGATCGGCCAAGCTTAGGGAACGCTTCAGCTCCTGCCGATAGCCCAGCGCCTCGAGCTCGCGCTCGGCGGTTTCGAGGTTCGCCATCCCCATTCCCCCGACGGGACGCGCCGCCGCATCCGCCGGGGTCGAGGCTAGGCAGGTTCACAGCCACGCTTCAAGCGTCAATGGCTCAAGCGTTCGAACGCGTCTCCGGCTGCACGACCGCCACCAGCCAGCCGCCGCCCCAGGGCGTATTGATCACCGCCTCGTCAAGCACCTCGCCCATCGTCTTCAACCGATGCCAAAGGCGCAGAGGCTTCAAGGCCAGCCACATGGTGAGACCGATCGCGCCGCCGACCTTCAGGTTGGGCCGGTAATGGGCGACGAGCGCCTCCACCTCGCCGAGATGTTCGATGCATTCGGAAAAGACCACCACATCGAACGTCTCGTCCGTCTCGAAGGTCCGGCCATCGCCCAGCAGCATCTTGACCTCGCCAATGGCGATCTCGGGCGCGAGGCGCGTCTCGCCCCGCTCGATGGCGGGCCTGGAGAAGTCGACCCCGACATAGCGGGCCGGCCGATGGGCGCGGAGCGCCTCATAGAAGACCCCCTCCCCCGCGCCGATCTCCAGCACGCGCGGATTGGGCCAGCGATCGGCGATCATCGCCGCCAGCAGGCGATGGTGATGCCGCTGCTCGGAGCGGGTGAGCCGGTCGTAGACCCCCGCCTGATACTCGGCGTCCCACTTCTCGGCGGGCGCGGCGATGATCGGCTTGTGGCGCTTGCGCATGAAGAGCTCGCCCAGCCAGGGGCGATCAAGCGACAGCAGTTCGGTGAACCGGCGCCAACGCAGATAGGCCATCGACCATTCCCCCATCCCTGGGTCTCGGATAGGGGCGCGGGGCCGGCCTGTCTAGCTTCGGGCGAGCGCCGCGTCGAAGGACAGCGCGCCCGGACCGGCGGCGATCAGCAGCGCCGTCAAGGCGACCAGCAGGGTCTCGGGGGCGTAGAGCAGAGAGGATATCCGCAGCACCCACGGCCCCTCGCCCAGAACGTCCTTGGCCGTCACCGTCACGAGCGCCACGGCGCTGATCGTCAGAAGCGCCAGCGCCGCCAGCCCCGTGGCCAGGCCCAGGACCAGGAAGGCGCCGGCGGCGAGTTCGAAGGCCGGGACGACACGCGCCATCGGCTCGGCGGCCGGAATGCCGCCCTCGCGGAGACTTTGCAGCATCGCCTGGCGCCGGTCGGCGCGGGTCAGCTTCATCCAGCCGGACGTCGCGAACATCAGGCCGACCACCAGGCGCGCGATCAATAGCGCGCCGTCCAGCAGGACCAGGGAGGAACCGTCCATTCCGCGCGCCTTTCGGAGAAACCCGAAGGCCAACGCCCAAGCTGGACGGCCCGTTCCGTCAGCCGTTGTGGGCCAGGGCGGCCTGGGCCGCCGCCAGACGGGCGATCGGCACGCGGTAGGGCGAGCACGAAACGTAGTCGAGGCCGACCTTCTCGCAGAAGGCGATCGAGGCCGGATCGCCGCCATGCTCGCCGCAGATGCCCAGCTTGGCGTCCGGACGCGCCGCGCGACCCCGTTCGGCGGCGATGCGGATCAAGTCGCCGACGCCGTCCTGGTCGAGGCTGACGAAGGGGTCCTTCTCGAAGATGCCCTTGTCGATATAGGCGCCCAGGAACTTGCCGGCGTCGTCGCGGCTGATGCCGAACGTCGTCTGGGTCAGGTCGTTGGTGCCGAAGCTGAAGAACTCGGCGTTGGCGGCCAGGTCGCCGGCGCGCAGGGCCGCGCGAGGCAGCTCGATCATCGTGCCGACAGTGTACTTGAGGTCCACGCCCTGCTCTTCCAGCACCGCCCTGGCGACGCGGTCGGTCAGGTCGCGCAGGTACTTCATCTCCTCGCCCTTGGCGACCAGCGGGTGCATGATCTCCGGCACGGGCGCCTGCTTGCCCGACTTGGCGATCTCGCAGGCCGCCTCGAGGATGGCGCGGACCTGCATCTCGTAGATCTCGGGATAGGAGACGCCCAGGCGGCAGCCGCGGTGGCCCAGCATCGGGTTGGTCTCGTGCAACTCCTTGGCCCGGCGCAGCAGCTTGGCCGCGTCGAGACCGGTGGCCTGGGCCACGGCTTCCACGTCCTCTTCGGTGTGCGGCAGGAACTCGTGCAGCGGCGGATCCAGCAGGCGGATCGTGACCGGCAGGCCCTCCATGATCGTGAAGAGCTCGACGAAGTCGGCCTTCTGGAACGGCGCGATCTTGGCCAGGGCCGCGCGACGGCCCTTCTCGTCGTCGGCCAGGATCATCTCGCGCACCGCGGCGATCCGGGTGTCGTCGAAGAACATGTGCTCTGTGCGGCAGAGGCCGATGCCTTCCGCGCCGAACTGGCGGGCGGTCTTGGCGTCCAGCGGCGTCTCGGCGTTGGCGCGGACCTTCAGGCGGCGAACCTCGTCGGCCCAGCCCATCAGGGTGGCGAAGTCGCCGGTCAGCTCGGGTTCGATCATCTTCGGCGCGCCGGCCAGGATCTCGCCGGTCGAGCCGTCGATGGTGATGATCTCGCCGGCCTTGAACTCGCGCCCACGGACACGGAACAGACCTTCCTTGGCGAAGATGGCCACGTCGCCGGCGCCCGAGACGCAGGGACGGCCCATGCCGCGCGCCACGACGGCGGCGTGGCTGGTCATGCCGCCCCGGGCCGTGATGATGCCCTTGGCCGCGTGCATGCCGTGGATGTCTTCCGGCGAGGTCTCTTCCCGGACCAGGATGACGCTCTCGCCGGCGGCGGCCGCCTTCTCGGCCGCGTCGCTGTCGAAGACGATCTTGCCGGTCGCCGCGCCGGGCGAGGCCGGCAGACCGACGGCGATCACGTCGCGATGGGCGGTCGGATCGATGGTCGGGTGCAGCAGCTGGTCCAGCGAGGCGGGCTCGACGCGGCCGACGGCCTCGTCGCGGCTGATCACGCCCTCGGCCGCCATGTCGACCGCCACCTTCAGCGCGGCCTTGGCCGTGCGCTTCCCGTTGCGGGTCTGCAGCATGTAGAGCTTGCCCTGCTCCACCGTGAACTCGATGTCCTGCATGTCGCGGTAGTGGCGCTCCAGCGTCTCCACCACCGACTTGAACTGGGCGAACACCTCGGGCATCGCCTCTTCCATCGAAGGGGCGACGTCGCCCATCTCCTCGCGGGCCGCCTTGGTCAGGGACTGCGGCGTGCGGATGCCCGCCACCACGTCCTCGCCCTGGGCGTTGATCAGGAACTCGCCGTAGAGACGGTTGTCGCCGTTGGACGGGTTGCGGGTGAACGCGACGCCGGTCGCCGAGGTGTCGCCCATATTGCCGAACACCATCGACTGGACGTTCACCGCCGTGCCCCAGCTTTCGGGGATGTCGTGCATGCGGCGATAGAACTTGGCCCGGTCGTTCATCCAGCTGGCGAACACCGCGCCGACCGCGCCCCACAGCTGTTCCTGAGCGTCCTGCGGGAACGGCTTGCCCAGCTGGTCGCACACGGCGGCCTTGTAGTCCTTGATGACCTCGGCCCAGTCGTCGGCGGTGAGACCAGTATCGACATGGACATCCAGGCGATCCTTGTGGTCGTCCAGGATCTCCTCGAACATGTGGTGCTCGAGGTTCAGCACGACGTTCGAGTACATCTGGATGAAGCGGCGATAGCTGTCATAGGCGAAGCGGCGGTCGCCCGACAGCTTGGCCAAGCCCTCGACGGTCTCGTCGTTGAGGCCGAGGTTCAGGACCGTGTCCATCATGCCCGGCATCGAGGCCCGCGCGCCCGAGCGCACCGAGACCAGCAGCGGGTTGGTCACATCGCCGAAGGTCTTGCCGGTGATCTCCTCGACCTTGGCCAGACCCGCCGCGACCTGCTCGGCCAGCTCGGCCGGATATTGCTTGCCGTTGGCGTAGTAGTGGACGCAGGCCTCGGTCGTGATCGTGAAGCCGGGCGGGACCGGCAGGCCCAGCGAGGACATCTCCGCCAGATTGGCGCCCTTGCCGCCCAGAAGGTTCTTCATCGAGGCGTCGCCATCAGCGCCGCCTCCGCCGAAAGCATAAACCCAACGGGCCTTGGTCAGCGTCTCAACCGGCATCTTTGAATTCACCCTGCGATAAGTGAAAAGGCCGCGCCCCTCTTTGGGAGTCGTCTCGCCTTGGAACAGCGCTGCTTTATTGAAATCCCGCAGTGCAATATCCGGGGGCCTCAGTAGCACTTCGGTCAAGAACGCGTCCACTGGCGCTTCGCGTTCCCGAGGCTAACGCGAGAATTTGGCAAATAATTCCAATGACAACGTTGTCCAACTTGAGGCCTTGGCCGCGACGCGCCCGAACGCGTGGCGAAATCACCATTCGAGCCGATCGCGGATGATTGAAGCGACTTGTCGTCGGCGCCGCGATGGCTCTCAACTGGGCGCCATGGAGCCCCGCATCGTTCGACTCGGCTCGTCGCTTGAGGACGCCGACGCCATCGCCGACCTGCATACGCGCAGTCGCCAGGCGGCCTATCGCGGGCTCTACGGCGACGCCTATCTTGATCACGCGTTGTTCGCGGTGTCGCGCGAAAGCTGGCGGGCGCGCTTCGCCGATTTCGACGCCGGCCAGGATCTGATCCTGGCCGCGATCGAGCACGGCGCGCCCATCGCCCTCGCCTACGCCTCGTTCCGACTGAACCCCACGGTCGGCGCCCTGCTCGACAACCTGCACGTGGCGCCTGAACGCAAGGGCGGCGGGCTGGGCTCGCGCCTGCTGGCCGAAACCGCGCGGTGGCTGGTCGAGGACCACGCCGGCGCGCCGCTGCACCTGGAGGTCTATGCGCCCAACGCCTCGGCCCTCGGCTTCTACCGGCGCAAGGGCGGCGTCGAGATCGCGCGGTATCGGGAAACGGTCCCCGGCGGCCGCGAGGTGGACGTCGTCCGGTACAGGTGGGCCGAACCCGAGGCCCTGCTCGCTTGAGCGTCCGGCGGGCGATTTGGGGGGCGGCCGGAGGCCGGTCTCCATCCAGCCGAAGGAAAAACGGCGGGCGACCGCTGTGAATCGCCCGCCGCCGTCCTCACGGGCGGCCGCTGGCCGCCACCGCTCTTGGCACGGTCATGCGTCGCCACCCCCGGTAGACGATGACGGCTGTCGCGAGCCTCCCGTCGCGTTCGCTTGGCGCAGGACGAACCGGCAGATGGCCGGCAGCACGAACAGGGTCAGGGCCGTGGCCGTGATCAGGCCGCCGATGACGACGGTGGCCAGCGGCCTTTGGACCTCCGCGCCCGTGCCGGTCGCCAAGGCCATGGGCGCGAAGCCCAGGGAGGCGACGAGGCCCGTCATCATCACGGGCCGCAGGCGTTCCATGGCGCCGTCGATGATCGCCGCCTCCAACGCCAAGCCCGACGCCAGGCGCTGACGGATGGCGGTCACCATCACGAGGCCGTTCAGCACAGCCACGCCGGACAATGCGATGAAGCCCACCGCGGCCGAGACCGAGAAGGGGATCCCGCGTAGCGCCAGACCGAACACGCCGCCGGCCAGGGCCAGCGGAATGGCCGAGAACACCGCCGCGGCCGGCGCCAGTCCGCCCAGGGCCATGAACAACAGGCCGAAGATCAGCAGGAAGCAGAGCGGCACGACCAGCGCCAGTCGCGCTTGAGCGGCCTTCAGGTTCTCGAACTGCCCGCCCCAGACCAGCCAAGCGCCGGGCGGCGGCTTGACCTTTGCGTCGACCCTCGCGCGCGCCTCGCCGACAAAGCCCCCAAGATCGGCGCCGCGAACATTGGCCTGCACCACGACGCGTCGCTTGCCGTTCTCACGGCTGACCTGGTTGAGGCCCTCCGAATACGAGAACTTGGCCACGTCGCGCAGCGGCACGGAGGCGCGCGTCCCGCCCCCGACCGGCAGCATGACCGGCAGGGCGCCGACCGCGTTCAGATCGTCGCGGCTGGCGTCCGGCAGACGCACCACGATGTCGAAACGGCGATCGCCCTGGAAGACAAGGCCAGCCTCGCGGCCGCCCATCGCCACGGCCAGGGTGTCGGCGACCTCCTCCACCGTCAGGCCGTAGCGGCCGATGGCGTCGCGATCGAGCTGGACGTCCAGGGTCGGGAAGCCCGAGGTCTGCTCGACCTTGATGTCCGCCGCGCCCTTCACCTCGCGCAGGACCGTGGCGATCTCCTCCGCGGTCTTGGTCATCGCGTCGAGATCATCGCCATAGACCTTGATCGCGACATCGCCGCGCACGCCGGCGATCAGTTCGTTGAAGCGCATCTGGATTGGCTGGCTGAACTCGTAGGCGTTGCCCGTGAGCCCCGCCAGCTTGGCCTCGATGCGGCCGATCAGTTGGGCCTTGGTCTCACGCTTGTTCGGCCACGCCGTCCGAGGCTTGAGGATGACGAAGGCGTCCGAGGCGTTGGGCGGCATCGGATCGCTGGCGACCTCGGCGGTGCCGGTCTTGGAATAGACGAACGCCACCTCCGGGAAGCCGGCGATCACCCGCTCGATACGCCGCTGCATGCGCAGCGACTGCTCCAGCGAGGTCGAGGGAGTGCGTAAGGCCTGTATGGCCATGTCCTTCTCGTCGAGCTGCGGCGTGAACTCCCGCCCCAGAAACGCGAAGGTCACGGCGGCGGCGGCGAAGACGGCCGCGGAGGCGATGATCACCGGCAGCGGGCGCGCCATCACCTTGCGCAGCAAGGGCTCATAGCGAGCCTTGGCCCAGCGGACGGGCGCGACCTCCTTCTCGGCGACCCGGCCTCGGATCAGCAGAGCGATCATGGCCGGGATGAAGGTCAGGGACAGCACGAAAGCCCCGGCCAGGGCCAGCATCACCGTGATCGCCATCGGCGAGAAGGTCTTGCCCTCCACGCCGGTGAAGGTCAGCAGCGGGGCATAGACCAGAAGAATGATCGCCTGGCCGTAGACGGTCGGCGCGATCATCTCGCGGGCCGCTTCCCGGGTTTCGGAAAGTCGCTCCGACAAGGTCAGAAGCCGGCCCTCGTGGTGCTGGCGCTCGGCCAGGCGACGCAGCGCGTTCTCGACGATGATGACCGCGCCGTCGACGATCAGGCCAAAGTCCAGCGCGCCCAGACTCATCAGGTTGCCCGAAACGCCCAGCCTGTTCATGCCGATGGCGGTCATCAGCATGGAGAGCGGGATCACCAGGGCGGCGATCAAGGCGGCGCGGAAATTCCCGAGGAGCAGGAACAGCACCACGATCACCAGCAGCGCGCCCTCGGCGAGGTTCTTCTCGACGGTCTTGATCGTGGCGCCGACCAGCTTGGAGCGGTCGTAGGTGATCTGAACCTTGATCCCCGGCGGCAGGTTCCTGGCGACCTCGGTGAGCTTTTCGGCCGACGCGGCGGCCACGGCGCGGCTATTCTCGCCGGTCAGCATCAGGACGGTGCCGACCACGACCTCCTCGCCGTTCTCGGACGCCGCGCCGGTCCGCAAGCCGCCGCCGATCTTGACCAGGGCCACGTCCCGCACCCGAACCGACACGCCCTCGCGCGCGGCGACGATGGCGTTGGCGATGTCTTCGACCGTGCGCACGCGCGCGTCGGCGCGGACCAGAAACGCCTCCCCGCCCCGTTCGACGAAGCCGGCGCCGACCGCCAGATTGGCGGCTTCCAGGGCCTTGGCCAGATCCGCGAACGACACGCCCAGCGAGGCCATGCGCGTGGGATCCGGCTGAACCACGAACTGCTTCTCGAATCCGCCGATGGAATCGACGCCAGCCACGCCGGGAACGGTCCGCATCTGGGGCCGCACGATCCAGTCCTGCACTTCGCGCAGATAGGCCGCCTGAGCGGTGGGATCGGCCAGGCGCTCGCCGGCGGGCGTCAGGTATGCGCCGTCGGATTGCCAGCCCGGCGCGCCATCCCGGCGCCCGGCGCCCTTGCCCGCCGAATGCTCGAAAGCGACCGTCCACATCAGAACCTCGCCCAGTCCGGACGAGATCGGGCCCATGGCGGGCTCGGCGCCGGCCGGCAGGCTCTGGCGCGCCTGGGTCAGGCGCTCGGCCACCTGCTGGCGCGCGAAATAGATGTCGGTCTTTTCCTTGAAGACGATGGTGACCTGCGAGAAACCGTTGCGCGAGATCGACCGCGTCGACTCCAGGCCCGGGATGCCGGCCATCGCCGTCTCGACGGGGAAGGTCACCAGCTTCTCCACCTCGGCGGGCGCGAGGGTTCCGGCGACGGTGTTGATCTGCACCTGCTTGTTGGTGATGTCGGGCACCGCGTCGATCGGCAGGCGCGCGAGGTTGTAGACGCCCAGGCCGGCGACCAGCGCGACCAAGGCGATGACGGCCCAGCGGAAGCGGACGGAGAGATCGAGGATGCGGCCGATCATCGGACGCTCTCCCGACGTTCCACCAGATGAGCCTTAGTCGTCATGGCGGGCCTCCCCCTTGCCGAGTTCGGCCTTCAGCAGAAAGGCGCCCTTGCCGGCGATCCGTTCGCCGACGCGCAGGCCGGAGACGATCTCGACCTGGCCGGCGCCTCGGCGGCCGACCCGCACCGGCCGCGGCTCGAAACCCTTCGGGGTGCGAACGAAGACGACATCCGCGCCATTGACCGCTTGCACGGCTTCGTCGGGCGCGGCGAGGCCGCCGCTCGCCGCGACAGCGCCGCGACGAGGCGTGATGCGGACCCGCAAGGCTTGGCCCGGCGCCAGGGCTGGCGCCGGGCCCTTCAGGGCCAGAACGGCCGTCGCCGAACGGCTCCGCGCGTCCAGGCCCGGCGTCACGCCGCGCACCGAGGCCGGCACGGCGCCCTCGGCGGTCTCGATCTCCGCCGGATCGCCCGGCTTGACGCGTCGCGCATCGCCGGCGGGCAACGCGACTTGGATCTCCACGCGTCCGGGAGCGGCGACGCGGAAAAGCTCGGAGCCGGCCGTCACATAGGCGCCCAGCGTCGCGCTGGCGGCGGTGACGCGCCCCGAGATCGGGCTCGTGACGGCCAAGCCGCGGCCATCGCGGCTGACCCCCGCCGCCGCGCTCGCGCTGGTGGCGCGACGCAGCTCGGCCTCGGCGATCACGGCCTCGGCCTCCGCGGCTTCGAGATCCTGGCGCGCGGTGATCCGCGCCTCGAACAGTTTGCGCTCCCGGGCGAGGGCCTGGCGCGCCGCGGCGGCCTTGGCGGCGGCGGCGCTGCGTTCGGCGCTGATGGCGGCCGCGTCTCGGCTCTCGATCGTGGCGATCACCTCGCCGGCGACGACGGGGTCGCCCAGGCGCTTGTTGATCCGCGTGACCGCGCCGTCGGCGCGCGCGGCCAGCGTCGCCACGCCGTCGGGCGTGGCCGCGACCAGGGCCTGCGCGGAAATAGCGGCGTTGAGCCCGCCGGGAGCCGGGGTCAGCACCTGGATGCCGTCGGCGGCGATCCGCTCGGCGGTCATGCCAATATGCGGCTTCTCGTCGGCGTGGCCTGCCTTGGTCCGCGCGGCGGGTTCCGACCGGGCGGGCCCGGCGAACAGCGTCTTGCCGGCCAGCGCGCCGACGCTGGCGGCCAGCAGGCTGCTGACGGCCACGGCCGCGAGCAGTGTCTTTCTGTCGTTGGATTGCATGATGAGCTTTCCTATTGGGCGGCGACGCGTTCGAGCGCGGCCAGCGCCTTGGCGCGCTCGAGGCGCGCGGCGATCAGATCGGTTTGGGCGGTTATCAGGGCCGTCTGGGCGTCCAGGACGTCGAGCAAGGAGAACTTCCCCGCCTCGAAGCCCCGCCTCGCCAGGTCCACGGCCGTTCTGGCCTGCGGCAGGATCTTGCCCCGCAGCGCATCCAGCCGCGCGTCGGCCGCGACCAAAGAGGCCCGGGCGTCGCGAAGCGCCCGAACCGATCGGGCGAGAGCCAGTCGCTCCCTGGCCTCTGCCGCCGCGGCGTCGGCCCGCGCCGCGGCCACCGCCCCCTGGTTGCGGTCGAACACCGGGATAGGTGCCGAGAAGCCGACGACGAGGGCCCTGTCGCCGGTCTGTTCGAACCGGCGCACGCCCGCCTGAACCGTGAGGTCGGGGCGAGCCGCCGCCCTTTCGCGATCGATCACCGCCCGCGCGGTGAGTCGATGGGCTCTTGCGAGGCGGACATCGAGGGTCTCGGCGGGGTCGACTAGGGCCGGAGGGACGACGACCGGCGCGGCCGCCGGTTCGACCAGTTCGACCGCTTCGGTCGCCTCGTTCCACAAGGTCACGAGCGCGCGGCGCGCGGCGACGGCTTCGGCCTCGGCGGCGGTGACCGCGGCGGCCGCTTCTCGGCTGACCGCCTCGGCCCGCATGGCGCGAAGCGGCGGCTCCCGCCCCGCCTCCACCAGGGTCGCCGCCGCCTTCGAGAGGCTCTCGGCGCGCTGGGCCGTTTCACGAGCCAGCGTCAGACGATCACGCGCGGCGAGGGCCTCGGCGTAGCGAACCGCGACCTCCTGATCGAGATCCGCCCGGGCGATGGAGACGCCCAGCCGCGCGACCTCGACTTCGGCGACGGCCGCCGTCTGGCGCGCGCGGCGCTTGCCGCCGAGTTCCAAGCGCTGGCTGACGGACAGCGTGGTCTCGGCGGATCTGAAGTCGCCGTATGGGCCCGATCCCGCGAAGTTCTCGGACTGCAGCCCGGCCTCCGGATTGGGCGGACGTCCGGCCTGCCGGGCGCGGCCTTCGGCGGCGGCGACGGCGGCTTCAGCGGCGGTCACGAGCGGTGAGCCGGCCCGGGCGCGCGCCAGGGCGTCGGCCAGGGTCAGGGGTTCGGCGAGGACGCGCGGCGGCGCGCCCAGGCCGACAAGGACCACGACCGCGCCGATGACGGCGGGGCGGGCATGTCGGGAAAACATGGAAAGTCCCAGAATCTGTTTTGACGAGAAGGTTGGCGCGCGAAGGCGCGGTCTCGTCAGGCTCTGGGCGGTTCCTCCGGGCCGTCGGGCGGGTTGGACGGCGGAACGCCGCTGGCGCCCGGCGCCAGGGTCAATGAAAGGATCGCGTTCGCCGCGAGTTTGGCGCTAACGGCGGGCGCGGCGGACGCGCCATGATGGCAGTGCCCGTGCGCGCAAGCCTCGGCGCCGGCCTTTCCATGCTGGGACTTGGCGCCGTGATCTTGGCTGATCGCCGCGTCGCCAGCGCCCACCTGGGCGCTGACGCCGGGAGCCTGCTCGGATCCGCAGACGATCGAGTCGAACGACGGAACGATCGTGAAGGCCAGCAGCAGCAGCGCGCAAAGCGCTCCCGACGCGTTCCTCAGCCATGTCGCCACCGAAGCCATGAGCCCCCGTATAGCCGCGACGCCTCCAGATTAGAATGTGTTACATAATCACGGCTTCACGCCTCTGACCGTCTAGCGGTCGACGCCCGCGACCTCGCGGCGCCGCGATGACCCCGGTCGATCCGAGCTCGGGCCTCTCGAATTCAGGATGGGGCGAGTCCCGTTCAAGGCTTCTAGGGCTGGCGTCCCATCGGCCAGTTCACGTCGGCTTCCGCCGCCAGGAAATCAATGAAGGCTCGAACCCGCGCCGGCAGCGGACCGGCGTGACCGACATAGACGACGCTGAGCGCCTCGACGTCGCCGGGGTTGAACGCCTCCAGCACCGGCACGAGCCGGCCGGCGGCGATGTCGGGCGCGATATGAAACATCGATAGCCGGGTTATCCCCATTCCGGCCAAGGCCAGCCGTCGCGCGCTCTCGCCATCGCCGACCATGGCGGTTCCATGGACCGGCCGCGAGGTCCGCCGCCCCGCCTCGAGGAATGGCCATTGGTCGCAGTGGCGCGCGAAATTGAAGACCACGAGCTCATGGCTGGCCAGCGCGTCGGGGTGGGCCGGCGCGCCGCGACGGGCGAGGTAGTCGGGCGAGGCCACCAGCACCATGCGACTGTCTCCCAGCTTGCGCGCGACCAGCTGCGAGGGGCGTAGCGGCCCGACCCGTATCGCGAGCTCCGCGCGTTCCTCCAGAAGATCCACGACCTCGTCCGTGAGGGTGACATCGACCTGCACCTCGGGGTGGGCGGCGCGGAACCGAGGCACGAGCGGCAGCAGGTGATGCAGCCCGAACGGAACGTTGGAATTGATCCGCAACCGCCCGCGTGGGACGGCGCAGGCGGCGACCGAGCGCTCGGCCTCGTCGAGATCGGCCAAGACCCGCAGGGCCCGCTCGTGAAAGGTCAAACCCTCGGCGGTCAGCTGCAACTTGCGCGTCGACCGCGCCACCAGCCGCGCGCCGAGCCTGGCCTCAAGTCGCGCGACGAGCTTGCTGACCGCCGAGGGGGTCATGGACAGCGATCGCGCCGCGGCGCTGAAGCCGCCCTCCTCCACGACCCGGGCGAAGACCTCCATTTCACCGGAGCGATTGATCTCCTGGCGCGGCATTGTTCCCCCAAATCACAGGTGAAGTTCCTTCCGGCAATCTAATTCACCGGTCAGCTCGGCGCTATCTGACGGCCTGCCGGTTTCTAACCGAACGCCAGAGAGTTGCCGATGCCCCTCGCCCTATACGCCCTGACCGTCGGCGCCTTCGGCATCGGCGTCACCGAGTTCATCGTCATGGGGCTGCTGCTCCAGGTGTCGACCGATCTGGGAGTCTCGATTTCCGAGGCTGGACAGCTCACGACCGGATACGCCCTGGGGGTGTTCGTCGGCGCGCCGATGCTTACGCTTCTGACCCGGCGCCTGCCGCGCAAGATGACCCTGCTGGCGCTGATGGCGATCTTCACCGTCGGTAACGCCGTGGCCGCCATCGCGCCCAGTTACGGCGTGCTGATGGCCGCCCGCCTGATCACGGCCCTGGCGCACGGTACGTTCTTCGGCGTCGGCGCGCTCGTCGCGGTCTCGCTCGTGGCGCCCGAGCGCAAGGCCTCGGCGATTTCGATCATGTTCACCGGCCTGACCATCGCCACGCTGCTGGGCGTGCCGTTCGGCGCCTGGCTGGGCCTGGCCTTCGGTTGGCGCGCGACGTTCTGGGCGGTGACCGGCGTCGGCGTGTTGGCCTTGGCCGCCCTGGCCTTCCTGGTCCCCGCCGACAGATCGGCGCCGGAACCGGCTCCGCTGCGCGAGGAGCTCGCCGTCCTCGCACGACCGCTGGTGCGGCTCGGCCTGCTGATGACCGTGCTGGGCTTTGGCGGCGTCTTCGCGATCTTCACCTACATCCAGCCGATCCTCACCGAGCTGGCGGGGTTCTCAAAGGCGGCGGTGTCGCCGGTGCTGCTGATCTTCGTCGCCGGGCTGGTCGCGGGGAACCTGCTGGGCGGTCGCTGGGCCGATCGACGCCTGGACGTCGCGCTCTTGGGCAGCCTCGGGCTTCTGGGCTTGGTGATGGCCGCCTCGACCCTGGCTTTTCGAAGCCCCACCGGGGCGGTGATCGTCGCCTTCCTGCTGGGGGCGGCGGCGTTCGCCACGGTCGCCCCGTTGCAGCTGCGCGTGCTCTCGCACGCGGGCGGCGCGGGCCAAGGCCTGGCTTCCAGCCTCAACATCGCGGCCTTCAATCTCGGCAACGCCCTAGGGGCTTGGGTCGGCGGCGCGGTGATCGACCACGGCCTGGGTCTTTCGACCATCCCCCTCGTCGCCGCGTGCGCGCCCCTCGCGGCCCTGGCCCTCGCCGTCTTCAGCCTCCTCCTCGAGCGCCGGGCGCCGGCCAAGCTCGCCTGAACCTTCAAAACAGGAGATCCTCAATGGAATACCGCAGCCTTGGCCGCTCAGGTCTCAAGGTTCCCGTCCTGGCCTTCGGCGCGGGAACGTTCGGCGGCCAGGGACCGCTGTTTTCGGCCTGGGGCGACACCGATGTCGCCGGCGCGCGCCGCCTGGTCGACATCTGCCTGGAGGCCGGCCTCAGCCTCTTCGACACCGCCGATGTCTATTCGAACGGCGCCTCCGAGGAGATTCTCGGCGCGGCCCTGGAGGGGCGTCGCGACCAGGCGCTGATCTCGACCAAGCTCGGCCTGCCGACCGGAGACGGCGCCTGGGAGGCGGGAAGTTCGCGGCTGCGGCTGACCCGCGGCGTCGAGGCCGCGCTGAAGCGCCTGCGCACCGACCGGATCGACTTGCTGCAACTGCACGCCTTCGACGCGGCGACGCCGGTCGAGGAGACCCTCGCGGCCCTCGACGATCTCGTTCGCGCGGGCAAGGTGCTCTATGTCGGCGCGTCGAATTTCTCCGGCTGGCAGCTGATGAAGTCGCTCGCCGCCGCCGATCGCCAGGGTTGGCCTCGATATGTCGCGCACCAGGCCTACTACTCCCTGGTCGGTCGCGACTACGAATGGGAGCTGATGCCCTTGGCCGCCGACCAGGGCGTCGGCGCCTTGGTCTGGAGCCCGCTCGGCTGGGGGCGTCTGACGGGAAAGCTTCGCCGTGGCCAGCCGTTGCCCGAGACGAGCCGGCTGCACCTAACCGCCGACGCCGGGCCGCCGGTGGACGAGGCTCGGCTCTATCGCGTGATCGATGAACTCGAGGCGATCGCCGCCGAGACGGGCAAGACCGTCCCTCAAATCGCGATCAACTGGTTGCTGCGGCGTCCGACCGTGTCGAGCGTCATCATTGGCGCCCGCACCGAGGAGCAGCTGCGCCAGAACCTTGGTGCGGTCGGTTGGCGGTTGAGCGCGGCGCAGGTCGCGCGGCTCGACGCGGCCAGCGCCGCGACTCCGCCCTACCCCTACTATCCCTATTGGCGCGAGGGCGGCTTCAAACAGCTAAGCCCGCCGCTGGTCTAGCGCTGACACCCAGCGAGCATCCCGGGCGGCGCGACCGGAAGCGGCCGGCTCCACAAAGGGACCGGCCGCCACTTTCGTCCCAGACCTTGTTCGACCCTAGAACGGGATCTCGTCGTCCAGATCGGCCGAGAAGCTCTCGCGCGGGCCGCTGGGCTGGCTGCGCTGGCCGCCGCCGAAATTGGAGCCGCCGCCGCCCGAATAGCCGCCGCCGTACTCGTCGCCGCCGCCCGAGGACATGCCGGCGCTGTCGCCGCGACCACCCAGCATGGTCAGTTCGCCGCGGAACTTCTGCAGCACGATCTCGGTGGAGTACTTCTCCTGGCCGGTGTTGTCGGTCCACTTGCGGGTCTGCAGAGCGCCCTCGATGTAAACCGTCGAGCCCTTGCGCAGGTACTGCTCGGCGACCTTCACGAGGTTATCGTTGAAGATCACGACGCGGTGCCATTCGGTCTTTTCCTTGCGTTCGCCGCTGGTGCGGTCGCGCCAGGTTTCCGAGGTGGCGATGCGGAGATTGGCGACGCGGTCGCCCGAACCCAGGCTGCGGATCTCGGGGTCGGCCCCGAGGTTACCGACCAGAATGACCTTGTTGACGCTGCCCGCCATCGCTTGACCTTGCTCTCGCCCGGCGACCCTCGCGCCGGAATCTGAAGCCGGACGTTAACGAAGGCGTCGCGCCGACGCAAGTTTTGTTCTCAATATGTTCTTGTGGACGACGGTAACGGCTGTGGACGGACGAATGTCGCCCGCCGACCCGCTACTGGGCCGGAACGCGGCGGATGGCGCCCGGCACGGCCAAGCGGCCGTCGCCGGTGCGCACCAGCGACATGTAGCGCGGCCCCTCCAGCGTCTGACCGACGTAAATGCCTTCCTTCTCGATGAAGATAAAGGAGCCCTGGTACGAGCCGATCATGCTGTTGGTCGTCATGCCCAGGCGCTGGAAGCGAACCCGCGTGCCCTCCAGGGTCGCGGCGCACTCCTCCATCTGCGGGACGTTGTGCGCCACCGGATTGAAGCGCAGCGACCCATCCTTGTTCTTGGCCAGGTAGAAACAGACGCCCTTGTCGAACGGCGCCTTGGTTTCTTTCTGGCAACCGGCGAGCGCGAGGCCCGAGACGGCGAGGACGGCGGCGGCGAGGACGATCTTGCGCATGGATTACACTTATAAACCAATCAGCCGTTCGGGATAGAGCAGTTCGGTCCCTGATCGAACGCGGCGCGGAAGGTGCGGTTGTCGGAGGAGACCTCCACGCGGCCAGGCACCAGCCGCAAGGTTTCCTCGCCCCAGCGGCCGTAGGTCGCGCCGCCGGTCTTCTCGCAGCGGCCGCCGAACAGTTGCTGGGCGCAGGCGTTCAGCGTGATGTCGCCGGGCAGACGTCGCCATTCGTTGCCGGCGTAGCGCCAGCAGGCGCCCAGCGGCGCGGCGGTCGAGGCGCTGGCCGGCGTCGACGGCGTCGCCGCGGCGGTCCCAGCCGTCCCGGCGGCCCCAGCCGTCCCGGCGGCTGCCGCCGACTGGGCGGCGCGGGCCTCACGGCGCTCGGCGAGCGCGGCGGCGATGCCGGCTTCGTC
>NZ_CAMQSF010000015.1 GCF_947036865.1 uncultured Caulobacter sp.
CCCCGCGCCGACGAGCGCGCCCGCTCGACCGCCCCTCGCCGCCACGTCCGGTCGCTGGCCAACGCGCCCTGTCCTCGCGACGAGGTGGGACGATTGTGCGGGCGAATTCGGCGCGGTGGATTGGGCGACGTGGAAAAGTGAGAAGCGGTTGACGTCGTTGGGTTCTGGATCGCCAACGCCGAGGATAGACGCCGCCCAATTCCCTTCCCCCTCGTGGGAGAAGGGCTCCGGTTCCCCCACGCGAACCCCGTCATCCCGCGCTTTATGCGCGGGACCCATGGTTCAGCTTCCACGCGAGCGCGAAGGTGATCTCCGCTCTTGCGGCGGACAAATGGGTCCCGCGCATAAAGCGCGGGATGACGGAGGATTTTCGGGGAGGCCGTCACGCGCCTTCTCGCCCCGAGACGGGAGCCATCCTTTCATCTCACGGCGAGACGATCGCAGGGCTGACCAAGTCACTCAAGGACGACGCTTCGCGTCGCCGCGACGCGGCCGGCGGAGCCGGTCCTTGACTGACTTGGTCAGCCCTGCACGCTGCAGCCTCCGAGAGATGTAAGGACGGGTCCGCGCGGGGGCGCGGGCAGACGACGCAGGTGACCGGATAGCGATTGATTAGATCGAAGGTCTACATAAATCGCCTAGCAAGCTCAGCCGCCTTCCGAGCCCCTTCAGCCTTCACCGTCGAGTCCCCTTCCCGCCAGTAAAGGTCCTCACCTACATACGATAGTTCAGCCTGAGGCTGCACAGTGATGACAATGAGACCAAGTCCGTAATATGTATTGTAATCAATACTGGAAAGAACCGAGTCCCTCAAAGCGGTTGAGAGTTGGCTATTTTTTATTCCATCTTTCCATTTTGAAAAATATGATTCAGTAGAAATCCCGAGCCGCTTAGCTTCTCTATTTACTCCAACAACGTATCGGGCACCTATTTTTACGGGCTCTACCCCATCTACTTCCTTAGCGCGGTTAGCGTGCTCCTCCTTATCGGTGACGCCAATTATGATCTTGCCCATTGATTTTGGGCCGTTGTTTGCAATTGCGCTAATCGTGCGAACAACCTTTTGGATCATATTAGGCTCTTCGCCGCCCGATGGTGCGAGTGTTAACAGGCCTTGTTTAAGTTCGTAATTTGCGAGCTCGATCTCTGAGCGCCTTATAACTGCATCGATATCGACCACAGTATGATTGGCGTAAATCTCCTTAGCGAGGTCGGTAGAAGCGGAGAAGAACGGCGCAATAAGACCCTTAATAGCGTCCACGTTCTTACGCCGCTCTTCGACAGATGTGGAACTCCTATCGGTGTTGATACGCCCAGAAAGCATATCCAACGCCTTACGGATACCGGCATAGTCGGATATCTTCTTACGTTCCTTGATGAACATTTCATGGAAAGCGATCATTATAATCGCAAATACAGACGAAAACGCATTGGTGCTCTTTCTTCCGTAAATTATATCACGTAGCTTCTCCCCGCCATTCACATTAGAAACTTTGAGAATTTCCTGCACGCAAAAACCAAATTCATCCGTAAGTTTCTCACTACCGTAGACCTCTAGAGCAGTGAGAACTCGGTCAGCCTCCTTACTGCCTTCAAGATATATTTCATCAAGGGCGTCTTTCGCCCGCTCGATCATTACGCCACCGACGATACAAGCAGCGATGTCAGCGATGCATTGCTCATCCATGCTATCCCGAAGGTCCGTAGACCTCAAAACACCCTGATTTACCCAAAAGACTTCATCAGCCTTGACCTCGTATCCATGACGAGTCTTCGGAAGGTCGATGCTTATGGATGGCATTGAGCTCAGCGGAAGAATATCCGACGATACGTCGCCGCGCAGCTTACAAGCGATATCACGCACAAGCGTCGAAAATTCATTTTGCACGCCAGCTTGACGCCGTTCTTGATCACTCAATCGATGACCATACGTGTTGATTCTATCAAAGACATCATTAACTTCAGCTTCAGACGCATTTCTCATGACTGAAAGCGCGAGCGAATAATCTAATATTGTTGATACCTGCTTTTGATTTAAATATTTTTCCCCCAATTCGGCCATAAATACCCCTGAAGCCGCATATCCTTTGGCAGTTGGAAAAAATTCTAAGTTAAAGAGCGAGCCCTCTTCTGTTGAGAATGACGTCTCTATGAATGAGAGTATAGCGTGAAGGCGCTGAAGGCCGTCGATAATCTCGTAAGAACCCGCCGCGTCCTCTTTCTCAGCAATGAGAATAGCGGGAATAGGGTATCTGTTGAGGATAGAGTCGATCAGCTTCTGCTTCTCTTCCAGGGTCCAGACTAATTTTCGCTGATAACGACGATTAACGAAAAGTCGATTTTCTCGGAACCAGTTGTACACGGACTGTATGGAGGTCGGTTGGGCAGCGAGATCCGCCATTGTTGCTCCGGTCCCTGCAGCGAGAGTTTATTGCTACATGCGTAACGATCACTTCCCTAAAGCTCAACCCTAGAATCTTCCGCCCCCCACTCCCCGCCCCATCCATCCCCGCAATCCCCAACCGCCCCGCCTCCCCAGCCGCCGCGAAGCGCCCTATATCCTTGAGCTGACCTTCACCACGCTTCGGACCCTTCCAGGCTTGTCCACCCAGTTCAGACTGCCGCTGGCCGCCGCGCCGACCTATGCGCGGGAGGACTTCGTCGTTTCGCCGAGCAACGCCGAGGCCGTCGCGGCGGTCGACGCCTGGCCGGACTGGCCCGAGGGAAGGCTGGCCCTGGTCGGGCCGGCGGGGTGCGGCAAGACGCATCTGGCGCGGGCCTGGGCGCGGGCCGTCGACGGCTTGGTGATCGAGGGCGACGCGGTGGTCGACCTGCCCGCCCTGCGCGGCCGGCCGGTGCTGGTCGAGGACGCCGACCAGCGGGCGGCGGGGCCGTTCGGCGAGACGCTGTTCCACATCCTCAACATGGCCGGGGTCGACGGCGGGACCGTGCTGCTGACCGGGCGGACCGCGCCGGTGGGCTGGGGGACGGCGGTGCCGGACCTGCGCTCGCGGCTGAACGCCCTGCCCGTGGCGACCCTGGCCGAGCCGGACGACGCGGTGCTGACGGCGGTGCTGCAACGAGCCTTCGCGGCCGACTACTGGAAGCCGGAGCCGGACTTCTACCCCTACCTCTTGTCGCGCCTGCCGCGCTCGGCGGCCGAGGTCCAGGCGATGGCGGCGCTGCTGATCGAGGCGGCGGCCGACGGGCGGCGGGCGATGACCAAGGCCCTGGCGCGCGAGGTGCTGGGGGATTTCGAGGGGGATGAGGACTAGGCGCGGGGGTGTCGGGTAAGGCGCCCGCCTCCAAGCGCCGTCTTCCCGGCGAATGCCGGGACCCAGATTCATCCCGAACAATTGGGGTGATCGCGCTCTTCGCCCGCGCCCGGGGCGCCAGGCGTCCAGACCATGATCTGGGCCCCGGCATTCGCCGGGGAGAACGGAAGAAGAAATCCCTGTCGTCACCGCGTCACCGGCTTCGTTCACCATCCGGAAGATTTCCGCGCTAGACTGGTTCGCATGACTGACGCCGCCGCCGCCCTGCCGACCGCCTCGATGGTTCCCGCCGCGCCCGAGATGCCCGCCTCGCCGCCGGGCCTGGTGCTGAACCCCGAGCTGATGGCCTCGCCCGAGCGGTTCTTCAACCGCGAGCTCTCGTGGCTGGCCTTCAACGAGCGGGTGCTGGAGGAGAGCGCCAATCCGCGCCACCCGCTGCTGGAGCGGCTGCGGTTTCTGTCGATCAGCGCCAACAACCTCGACGAGTTCTACATGGTCCGCGTGGCCGGCCTGAAGGGCCAGGTGCGCGAGGGCGTGCGGGTGATCAGCCAGGACGGCATGACGCCGGGCGAGCAGCTGGCGCGGCTGAACGCCTCGGCCGCCGAGCTGATGGGCGTGCAGCAGAAGATCTGGCGCCAGGTGCGCACCGAGCTGTGGGACGAGGGGCTGAAGCTGCTCGACGCCAAGGACATCGAGGGCGAGGACCGCAAGCGGGCCGAGGAGATCTTCCTGTCGCAGATCTTCCCGGTGATGACGCCGCTGGCGATCGATCCGGCCCATCCGTTCCCGTTCATCCCGAACCTGGGCTTCTGTCTGGCCTTGAAGTTGCGGCGCATCGCCGACGACAAGCACCTCTACGCCCTGGCCCCGATCCCCTCGCAGGTGCGCCGGTTCTGGGAGCTGTCGTCGGTGGTGACGCGCGGCCGCAAGCGCCAGCGCAAGATCGCGGCGCTGGAAAGCCTGATCATCCTGTTCCTGGAGCACCTGTTCCCCGGCTACGAGGTGGAAGGCCGGGGCCTGTTCCGCCTGATCCGCGACAGCGATCTGGAGGTCGAGGAAGAGGCCGAGGACCTGGTGCGCGAGTTCGAGGCGCGGCTGAAGAAGCGGCGCCTGGGCCGGGTGGTGCGGGTCAAGATCCAGACCACCATGCCGCCGGACCTGCGCGAGTTCATCATCGAGGGCCTGCGCGCCGAGCCCGAGGACGTGATCCTGGTCGACGGCAAGCTCGGTTTGGCCCAGATGTCGGAACTGATCCCGCCGGACCGTCCGGACCTGAAGTTCCCGCCGTTCAACGCCCGCTTCCCCGAGCGCATCCGCGACCACGGCGGCGACTGCTTCGCGGCGATCCGCGAGAAGGACATCCTGGTCCACCACCCGTTCGAGAGCTTCGACGTGGTGGTGCAGTTCATCCGCCAGGCGGCGCGCGACCCGAACGTGCTGGCGATCAAGCAGACGCTGTACCGCACCTCCAAGGACAGCCCGATCGTGGCGGCCCTGATCGAGGCGGCCGACAACGGCAAGAACGTCACGGCGCTGGTCGAGATCAAGGCCCGCTTCGACGAGGAGAATAACCTGAAGTGGGCGCGCGACCTGGAACGGGCGGGCGTACACGTGGTGTTCGGCTTCGTCGACTGGAAGACCCACGCCAAGCTGTCGGTGGTCGTGCGCCGCGAGGGCGAGGCCCTGCGGACCTACTGCCACTTCGGCACCGGCAACTATCACCCGCAGACGGCCAAGGTTTACACCGACCTGTCGCTGTTCACCTGCGACCCGGCCCTGGGGCGCGACGGCGGCAAGCTGTTCAACTTCATCACCGGCTACGCCCAGCCAGGAAGGCTGGAGAAGCTGTCGTTCTCGCCGATGACCCTGAAGCCGGATCTCCTGAAGATGATCGCGGCCGAGGCGGACAACGCCCGGGCGGGCAAGCCGGCGGGCATCTGGGCCAAGATGAACGCGGTGGTCGACCCGCAGATCATCGACGCCCTGTACGCGGCTAGCCAGGCCGGCGTGCAGATCGACCTCGTGGTGCGGGGTATCTGCTGCCTGCGGCCGGGGATCAAGGGGCTGTCGGAGAACATCCGGGTCAAGTCGATCGTCGGCCGCTTCCTGGAGCACGCTCGGATCGTGGCCTTCGCCAACGGCGCGGTGATGCCCAGCGCCCAGACGCGGGTGTTCATCAGCTCGGCCGACTGGATGCCGCGCAACCTGGACCGCCGCGTCGAGACCCTGGTCCCGGTCGAGAACCCGACCGTGCACCAGCAGGTGCTGGACCAGATCATGGTCGCCAACCTCAATGACGAGGCCCAGAGCTGGAAGCTGAACAGCGAGGGCGACTACGCCCGCGACGCCGGCTGGAACAGCAAGGGCGCCTTCTCGGCCCACGACTACTTCATGACCAATCCCAGCCTGTCGGGCCGCGGCCACGGGGCGCGCGACCTGCCGCGCGCCTTCGACCACGTGGGACCCAAGCGCAAGCGCTAGGCGGCGAAGGCGGCGCCCTTCGCGTTCATCCCCATGGAAAACGTCCCGGGGGTTGTCGCCGCCGCTTCCCCCGTCGCTCGAATAGGCTAAACCCAGCCCATGGTCTTCCCGGCGCCGCGCGACGCGGCCGTGATCGATATCGGCTCCAACTCGGTCCGCCTGGTGGTGTACCGGCTGGAGGGCCGCGCCATCTGGACGGTCTTCAATGAGAAGGTGCTGGCGGGTCTGGGCCGCGACCTGGGAGCCAGCGGCCGCCTGTCGCCGGACGGGGTGATCCAGACCCTGCAGGCCCTCAAGCGGTTCCGCGCCGTGCTGGAGGCGGTCAATCCCGCCGAGACCTTCGTGGTGGCCACCGCCGCCGCCCGCGAGGCCAAGGACGGCCGAGACTTCATCAACCGCGTGCGGGACGAGACGGGCTTCACCGTCCGGGTCCTCAGCGGCGAGGAAGAGGCCCACTACGCCGCCGTCGGCGTGCTGGCCGGCGCGCCGGACGCCGAGGGCGTGGTCGGCGACCTGGGCGGGGCCAGCCTGGAGCTCGTGCATCTCAGCGCCACCGGCGCCGGCAAGGGCGTGACCCTGCCGCTGGGCCCGTTCAGCCTGGCCGGACCGGGCGGCTTCGACGGCGAGCGCGTGCGCCGCCTGGCCCGCGAGCGCATCGCCCCGGTGGCCGCCGCCTTCCGCGCCGACACCTTCCACGCCGTCGGCGGCGCCTGGCGGAACCTGGCTTTGCTGCACATGCGGCTGTCGGGCTATCCGCTGCACGTGGTCCACCAGTACCAGATCGGCGCTGGCGAGGCCCTGGAGGCCGCCCGCCTGGTGGCCCACCAGTCCAAGAGCTCGCTGGAACGCATCGAGGGCATGAGCAAGAAGCGCTCGGAGACCCTGCCCTACGCCGCCGTGGTGCTGGAGAGCCTGATCGAGCAGCTTCACTTGAAGCGCATCGAGATCTCGGCGTTCGGGGTCCGCGAGGGCCTGCTGTTCGAGGCCATGCCGCCGCGTGTGCGCAGCCTGGACCCGCTGATCGAGGGCTGCTGGGCCCTGGGCCACCGCCAGGGCGTCGCCGACGACCTGGGGCCGGCCCTGGACGCCTGGATCACGCCGGCTTTCCGCGACCTGCCGCCGCTGTTCGGCGAGCGCGACGGCGTGCTGGTCTCGGCCGCCTGCCGCCTGGCCGATGTCGGCGCGCGCCTGCACCCGGACCATCGCGCCGACCTGGTCTATGAGCAGGTGCTACGCGCCCCGATCTCGGGCCAAAGCCACGCCGAGCGCTGCTTCCTGGCGGTGGCCGCCCATGCCCGCCACGCCACCAGCTTCAATCCGCCCGAGGCCGCCACCCTGGAACGGCTCCTGAGCCCGACCCAGCTGCGACGCGCGCGCGCCCTGGGGGCGACCATCCGCCTGGCCTGCGACCTCTCCGGGCGCAGCCCCAGCCTGCTGGCGCGCTCGCGGCTGACACTGGACAAAGCCCACCTGACCCTGGCCGCCGAGCCCGGCTTCGCCGACCTCTTGCTCGGCGAGCAGACGAGCAAAAGGGCGACGACCGCGGCGCAGCATCTGGGCTTGAAGCCAAGAATTATCGCCGAGTAAATACAGGTATTCCCAGCCCAATCGACATGCTTAACGGCTGCTGAATTTCCTCGATTTGAGTGGACTACGGGTTTCTACTGATCTTTCTCGGCGCTTGCGCACGGTTTGTTAGCCTTGCTTTCCTAGCGTGATCTCCAACAACAAGTGGAGGTCAGTGATGTTGAAGCGCAAGTTCGACTATCTGGACGCGATCGCCCCGGCCCCTCGGGCCCGCAAGCGCCCCGAGCTGCACGTCGCCAACGATCACGACGCGCCGGTGACCAGCGCCGCGCGCACCCTGCAGTCGGAACTGGGCCGCGTCTTCGCCCAGGAGAGCAGTTGGTCGGTCCGTCGCACCGTCGCGATCGGCGTGGTCTTCCACCTCGGCGTCTTCTGCGCCCTGGGCCTGGCCGCCGGCGGCGCGCTCACCGAACTGGCGCACCGGTAGGCCTCGGAAGGCTCCGCTCACCCCTGGCGGGCTGACGCGTCGTCGGCGCGCTCGCACGCCCTCGAGCGCGTCAATCCGACAGCGACTCCTCGCCGGCCCGCTCGCTGGCCTTGAGGTCCAGGAAGTCGGTGAAGGGCAGCTTGTAGACGCGGTCGAAGAACTCGCCCTGGAAGCGGAAAGGCAGATTGCCGTCGCTGTTCCACAGCATGACGATGCCGGTCTTGGTCGCCGGGTCGAACATCATGGTCGAGCGATAGCCGGAGACCCCGCCGCTGTGGCCGATCAGGCGGTGGCCCCTGTAGGTGAAGCTGCGCATGCCCAGGCCATAGGCCGGGTCCTTCAGCTCGCGGGCGATGTTGAGGCGGCCATAGGGACGGCCCGTGGCGACGCGCGGCCGCTGGACCGCGTCGAGCACGTCGGCGGGCAGCACCCGCGGCATCAGGCCCATCTGGGCCCGCATCCAGGCCGCCAGATCCAGGATCGTGGAATTGACCCCCGCCGCGCCCGGCACCCGGTAGTAGGCTTCGGACAACTTGAGCGGCCGGCGGTTGCGGTCGTGGGGCTTGGCCCAGCGCGCCGCCGAGGTGAGGCCGGCCTGGCCGATGGAGGCGCCGGTCATGCCCAGGGGCTCGAACAGCTTGGATTCGACGGTTTCGGCATAGGGCTGGCCCGTCCGGGCGCCGATGATCTCGGTGATCGTGTCGTAGGCGACGTTCTGGTAGCTGTGGCAGGTGCCGGGCGGGCAGACCGGCTTCAGAGTTCCCAGTGAACTTCGGATCCTGGCGGGATCGACGCCGTCCTCAAGCTGGCCGTCATAGGCGTTCTTGCCCAAGCCGGTGCGATGGGCGAGCAAATCCTCGACGGTGAGGGTGTTCTGGGCGTCGCCCGGCAGGCGCAGGCTGGTGTGGAAGTCGGCCAGCGGCTCCGTCAGCGAGAAGGCGCCGTTGGCCGCCAGGCGCGCGCTGAGCGTCGCCGACACCGTCTTGGACAGCGAGGCCCAGCGGAACACCGTGTGGGCGTCGACCGGCTGACCGCCGTCGCTGGACGTCAGGCCATAGCCGCGGACGAACGCGAGCCGGCCATGATCGACGACCGCCACGGCGAGCCCCTCCATCGAGCGGTCGGTCATCATCTCGCGCAGACGGGCGTCCAGAGCCGCGTAGTCGATGTCGCCATGCCAGTCCGACGGCTTGTCCGGGACGGGCTGGGTCACCTGCTGGACCGCCGAGGCCACGACCTTGGGCACGCTCTTGGTCTGGGTGATCGCGAAGACGCCGCCGACCAGCACGACGCCGACCGCGCCGACGGCGAGCCACTTCAGGCGACGACGCCTCTCCCACCGGCTGTGTTCCGCGATGCCCGACACGGCGCTTAAACTCTTGAAACCGAACCTGAAACGGAAGACGGCGAGTCGACCCGACCCGCCGTCTTGGTTCTAAAGGAGTTCATCGCCCGGAGGCGCCGAAAAAGAGGCCGGCGTCGACCGTCAGCCCGCTTTTGGCGCGCGACGGACCTCGACGACGCGGACCTTGGCGCCGTCCAGCACCAGGGCCAGCTCGCCGCGCTTGATCTTCAGGGCGTCGGCCCCGAAGGCGTCGCGCCGCCAGCCGGCCAGGGCCGGGGTGGTGGCGTTGTCGTCGGCGGCGATCTTCTCGAGATCCGAGACCGTGGCGATCAGCTTGGAGGCGACGCCCGCCTCCTCGGCCCGCGCCTTCAGCAGCACCTTGAGCAGTTCGACGACCGCGCCCGCGTTTTGGGGCGGCGGCGGACCGGGCTTGTCGACAACCGGCGCGTAGCCTTCCGGATCGGCCAGGGCCTCCTTGATCGCCGCCAAGAGGTCGGGGCCGAACTTGCTGCCGCCGAAGCCCTTGGGCACGCCGCGCAGGTTGTTCAGCGCCTCCAGCGAGGTCGGGGCCTGGGTGGCCAGCTCGTCGATCGCCTCGTCCTTCAGGATGCGGCCGCGCGGCTGGTCGCGGTTCTGGGCGGTGCGCTCGCGCCAGGCGGCCACCGCCTTGAACACGGCCAGGTACTTGGGCGCGGTCTTGCGCGGACGCAGGCGGCGCCAGGCCTTTTCCGGATCGACGTCATAGGCCGACGGATCGGAGATGGCGGTCATCTCCTCCTCGACCCAGGCCAGGCGGCCCGAGGTCTCCAAGCGCTCGCGCAGGGTCGGGAACAGCTTGGCCAGGTGCGTGACGTCGGCCAGGGCGTAGGACAGCTGGGCGTCGGTCAGCGGCCGGCGGGCCCAGTCGGTGAAGCGGCTGGACTTGTCGATCTCGATCCGCAGCATCTGGCGAACCAGGGCGTCATAGGCGATCTGCTCGCCGAAGCCCGCCGCCATGCCCGCCACCTGGGTGTCGAAAAGCGGCCTCGGCATGGCCTTCAGGTTGTTGAAGATCTCGACGTCCTGACGCGCGGCGTGGAAGACCTTCAGGATACGCTCGTCGCGCATGACCGCCAGCAGGGGCTCCAGGTCGATGTCGTCGGCCAGGGGGTCGATGACCGCCTCGTGCGTCGGCGACGCCACCTGGATCAGGCACAGCTTGGGCCAGTAGGTCGTCTCGCGCATGAACTCGGTGTCCACCGCGACGAAAGGCTCGCCCGTAAGCGCATTACAAAACGCCGCCAGCTCGGCGGTGGTGGTGATCGGCTTCATCCGCTGCTAATAGCCTCGCGCACCCCCGAGTCTGCAAGCGTCAAGACGCGCGTAGCGTGACCGGAAAGCAAATTTTTCCGCGTGTTCGGAGGATCGTGGCGACCTCCGATAGATTCAGAGCGAGCGAATGAGCGATCTGCCCAACGGCCTGACCTACGCCCAAGCGGGCGTCGACATCGACGCCGGCAACGCCCTGGTCGACGCGATCAAGCCGCTGGCCAAGGCCACGCGCCGCCCCGGCGCCGAGGCCAGCCTGGGCGGGTTCGGCGCGCTGTTCGACCTGAAGGCGGCCGGCTACGACGATCCGCTGCTGGTCACCACGACCGACGGCGTCGGCACCAAGCTGCGGATCGCCATCGACACCGGCATGCACGCCACGGTCGGGATCGATCTCGTGGCCATGTGCGTCAACGACCTGCTGGCCCAGGGCGCCGAGCCCTTGATGTTCCTGGACTATTTCGCCACCGGAAAGCTGGATGTCGAGACCGCCAAGAGCGTGGTGGCCGGCATCGCCGAGGGCTGCAAGCTGGCCGGGGCGGCCCTGGTCGGCGGCGAGACCGCCGAGATGCCGGGCATGTACGGCGACGGCGAGTATGATCTGGCGGGCTTCTCGGTCGGCGCCGTCGATCGCGACGACGTCCTGCCCAAGCTCGACAAGCAGCGGGCCGGCGACATCATCATCGGCCTCGGGTCCTCCGGTCCGCACTCCAACGGCTATTCGCTGGTGCGCCGGGTGGTCGAGCGCTCGGGCCTGGCCTGGGACGCCCCCTGCCCGTTCCCCGTTCCCGGCGAGGACGGCAAGACCCTGGCCGAGGCCCTGATGGCCCCGACCCGCATCTATGTGAAGTCGCTACTGCCCCTCCTTCAGTCGGGGCGTGTGAAAGGTGGGGCGCACATCACCGGCGGCGGCCTGATCGAGAACCCGCCGCGCGCCATCGCCGAGGGTCTGGTCGCCGAGTTCGACTGGAACGCCTGGGCCCTGCCGCCGGTGTTCGAATGGCTGGCGAAGGTCGGCGGCGTCTCCGAGCACGAGATGCGCCGCACGTTCAACTGCGGGGTCGGCTTCATCATCATCGTGGCCCAGGCCGACGCCGAGCCGGTGCTCGCGGCCCTGCTGAACGCGGGCGAGGAGGCGTTCATCTGCGGGCAGCTGGTGAAGGCCTAGCGCCTGAATTCCTCGCCCTTCGACAAGCTCAGGGTGAGGAATTCACCCGAGCGTCAATAGCCCTCACCCTGAGCTTGTCGAAGGACGAGGGCGGCTCCCCGGAAGAATTTCGCGTGACTCACAAGACCAAGGTCGCCGTCCTGATCTCCGGCCGAGGCTCCAACATGGAGGCGCTGGTCCGCGCCGCCCAGGCGCCGGACTGCCCGTTCGAGATCGCGCTCGTCGTCGCCAACAAACCCGAGTCGGCGGGCCTCGCCGTCGCCGCCGAGGCCGGGGTCGAGGCGTTGTGCGTCGACCAGAAGCTCTTCGGCAAGGACCGCGAGGCCCACGAGCGGGCGATCGACTCTGCCCTGCGCGCGCGCGGGATCGAGGTCATCGCCCTGGCCGGCTACATGCGAATCCTGACGCCGTTCCTGGTCGACGCCTGGACGGGGCGGATGCTGAACATCCACCCGTCCCTGTTGCCCGCCTATCCGGGCCTCGACACCCACGCCCGCGCCATCGCCGCTGGCGAGGTCGAGGCGGGCTGCACGGTCCACCTGGTCACGGCCGGCGTCGACGAGGGGCCGATCCTTGGCCAAGCCCGCGTGCCGATCCTGCCCGGCGACGATGAACACGCCCTGGCCGCGCGGGTGCTGGAACAGGAGCACAGGCTTTACGCCGAGACGCTGGCGGCGTTCGTACGGACGCTCTGACCGCGCCCTCGCGCATAAAGTCGCCGACCGTCGTCGTCTGAATTCAAGGTTGCCGCGTTGAGCCTGCACTGGGGCCTGCCGGACCGCGACCTTGCCGCTCGACATCGACGATCTGAACCGACTGCTGTTCCAGACCGAACAGGCGCGAAGGCTGCTGGTGGGCGACCGCCTGAGCCCGCATGGCCTGATGTTCGGCCAATGGCTCGCGCTGGACGCGCTGCACAAGGAGGGCCTGTCGTCGATGACGGCCCTGGCGGCGATGGTCGGCGTCGACCGCACCACCCTGACCCGCACGATCGACGGTCTGGTCGCCGCCGGTCATGTCGCGCGGGCGACGCCAGCGCGGGATCGCCGGCTGGTGCTGGTCGACCTGACCCCCTCGGGCCGAACGCTGACGGAAGCGGTGCAGGCCGATCTGGCCCAGACCCACGCCAGCGTCTTCGCGGGTTTGTCGCGCGCGGAGCTGGACCAGCTGTCAGTGCTTCTTGCGCGATCGTTGGCCCAGATCCGGCTGGCCGCCGGCGAGGGTCCGAGCCCCGAGGTCGGCGCCGGGGAGGATCGTCAGCGTCGAGGCGGTCCCCATGTCCTCGGCCATAAGCCGCGCCCCCGCCCGTAGGTCCAACTCGGCCAAGACTTGGCCGACCTCGTCGATGATCCGCATCCGCCACGGTCCGGGCTTGTCGAAGGCCTCGGGATAGTCGCGGATCAGGGCCGCGCCCAAGCGCGCCGCTTCCCGCGTGGCCTCGCCGAGGTCGCGCGCCAGAACGCCCTCCGGATCGGGGAAATGCTCGGGAGACACGACCTCGAGACGAAACCTTCGCATCACCAGGAGCTTCCGCTGCGTGTCGACGAAACGCCCCACGGCCTGAAAGGCGCCACGCGAAAACAAGGAGGGGTTGAAATCGCGCGGGATGACGCCTGGGCGCGACGGCCGGAGGGCGAGGGGCGCGACGGTCAGACCGATCGCCACCGCCGTTCGGTCCAGAGCCCCGCGCCCAGGACCACGATCACCGCCGGCCACAGCGCCAAGGCGCCCATCCGCAAGTAGCCGAGCGCCCCCAAGGCCCCGCCGCACGCCAAGCCGATCCACAGCAGCACATAGCGCCCCCAGTCGGCGGGCTGGCCGCCCGCCAAGGCGCCGGCGATACGCTGGCCGGCCTTGACGAGGGCGCCGGTCATGTAGGTCAGCCCCACCGCCACGTCGCCGCCGCGCTGGAAGACCGCGTTCTCGGCCCCCATGGCCAGCGCGACGGCCGTGACCCCCGCGGTGTCGAAACCCAGCGCCAGCAAGGTCGCGCCCGCGGCGAGCAGACACGCCTCGAGCAGCAGAACCGGCGATCGCCGGTTCTCCCCGAAAGCCCGCGCGGTCAAGGCGCCCAGGACGACGCCGCCGACGAAGGACACCACCAGGCTCAAGGCCGTCGCCGCCGCGACCCAGCGGCCCGTCGCCACCGCCACGCCCAGACGCGTGGAATTGCCGCTCATGAACGAGACGAAGAACCCGCCCAGCTTCAGAAAGCCGATCGCGTCGACATAGCCAGCCACGCCCGACAGCGCGACCGCGAGGATGACCTCCTGCTTCTGGTACTGGTTCACCGCGCGCCCCGGCGACAAAAGAAAACGGCCGGATCGTCACCGATCCGGCCGCTCTTCGTCACTCGAAAAGTCGAGCTGAAATCAGCCGACGATCTCGTCCTCGGTGAAGAACTGTTCGATCTCGATCTTGGCGTTGTCGAGGCTGTCCGAGCCGTGGACCGAGTTCTCGCCGATCGACAGGGCGAACTGCTTGCGGATCGTGCCTTCGGCGGCGTTTTCCGGGTTCGTGGCGCCCATGACTTCGCGGTACTTGGCCACGGCGTTGTCGCCTTGCAGGACCTGCACGACGACCGGCTCGGCGGTCATCTGCGAGACCAGCTCGCCGTAGAACGGACGCTCGGCGTGGACTTCGTAGAACTTCTTGGCCTGAGCTTCCGTCAGCTTGACGCGACGCTGGGCGACGATGCGCAGGCCGGCGGCCTCGATCACCGCGTTGATGGCGCCGGTCAGGTTGCGACGGGTGGCGTCCGGCTTGATGATCGAGAAGGTGCGTTCGGTCACGAGAGGTCTCACAGAAGAGTTGTGAATTGGAAGGTTGCGGGCTTATAGCCGGGCGCCCCGCCCCCGCCAACCCCGACGCGTAACCTTCACAAAATGCTGCAGATCAACGACCTGACCTTCGACGCGTGGGGCCGGCGGTTCTTCGATCACGCCAGCGTCAGCCTGCCGCCCGGCGCCAAGGTCGGGCTGATCGGCCGCAACGGCGTGGGCAAGTCGACCCTGTTCAAGCTGATCCTGGGCCACCTGCCCGTCGGCGACGACGAGATCAGCCTGCCCAAGACCGCGCGGATCGGCTCGGTCGATCAGGAGCATCCGGCCACGCCGGTCTCCCTGCTGGACACGGTGCTGGAGGCCGACGAGGAACGTCACGCCCTGATGACCCGGCTGGAAACCGCCAATCCCGAGGAGATGGGCGAGATCTGGGCCCGGCTGATCGAGATCGACTCCGACTCCGCCCCGGCCCGGGCGTCCGAGATCCTGGCGGGTCTCGGCTTCTCGCAGGACGACCTTTCCCGGCCGATGAGCGAGTTCTCCGGCGGCTGGCGGATGCGCGTGGCCCTGGCCGCGGCGCTGTTCGCCGAGCCCGACATGCTGCTGCTGGACGAACCGACCAACTATCTCGACTTGGAAGGCGCCCTGTGGCTGGAGGCCCGCCTTCAGAAATATCCGCACACCGCCCTGATCGTCAGCCACGACCGCGAACTGCTGAACAACAGCTGCACCCACATGCTGCACCTGGCCGGCGGCAAGCTGGAGCTCTATGTGGGCGGCTACGACGACTTCGAAAAGCGCCGGGCCGAGAAGGCCCGCCTGCAGCTGTCGGCCAAGGCCAAGCAGGACGCCGAGCGCGCCCACCTGCAAGCCTTCATCGACCGCTTCAAGGCCAAGGCCTCGAAGGCCGCCCAGGCCCAGTCGCGGATGAAGCGCCTGGCCAAGATGGAGCCGGTGGCCACGACGATCGAGGAGCGCGTCGCGCCCTTCACCCTGCCCTCGCCGCCCAAGCCCCTGCCCCCGCCGCTGATCCGGCTGGAAAAGGCCAGCGTCGGCTACGAGCCGGGCCGACCGATCCTGAAGAACCTGAACCTACGCATGGACCTCGACGACCGCATCGGTCTGCTGGGCGTCAATGGCGCGGGCAAGTCGACCTTCGCCAAGATGATCGCCGGGGCCCTGGGCGTGCAGGCCGGCGAATTCCACCGCGACAAGAAGATGAAGGTCGGCTGGTTCCACCAGCACCAGATCGAGGCGATGGATCCCAACGACACGCCGCTGGAGATCATCCGCCGCGCCATGCCCGAGGCCTCGGAAAGCTCGCGGCGCTCGAAGCTGGCCCAGTTCGGCCTGGGGTTCGAGAAGCAGGAGACCAAGGTCGACAGCCTGTCGGGCGGCGAGCGGGCGCGCCTGCTCTTGAACCTCGTGGCGATGGACGCGCCGCACATGCTGATCCTCGACGAGCCGACCAACCACCTGGACATCGACTCGCGACGGGCGCTGCTGGACGCGCTGAACGACTATATGGGCGCGGTGATCCTGATCACCCACGACCGTTCGCTGATGGAGCTGGTCGCCGACCGCCTGTGGCTGGCGGCCGACGGGATGGTCAAGCCGTTCGACGGCGACATGGACGACTATGCCCGCTTCGTGCTGGAGCGGGCCAAGCAGGCGGTCAAGCCGACCCAGGTGGCGCGCGAGCACGTCGCCGCCGCCCCGGCCCCGAGGAAGACGGCCGTGGAGCCGCTGCGCCGCAAGGTCGAGGCGGCCGAGCAGGTGATGAACCGGCGGACGCGCGACCTGGCCGAGCTCGAGGCCCTGCTGAACGATCCGGACCTCTATGTGAAGACGCCGGCCAAGGTTCCGGAGCTGACCAAGCGGCGCGACAACGCCCGCGCCAAGCTCGACGAGGCCGAGGAAGCCTGGATGGCGCTGGCCGAGGAACTGGCGGAGGCGGAGGCTTAGCTTAGACTCCCGCCTCCCCGGCGAATGCCGGGGCCCAGATGGAAAAGCGCGGCGATGAACGCCAAAGAACATGGCGCTCTTCCCGCCAACCCAGCGCCCTGGGATCTGGGTCCCGGCATTCGCCGGGAAATCGGAATGGCGCCGCCCCAAGGTTTACGGTGAACATCCGCTAAACCATGTCGCTTAGCGCTTCCGCGACAGGTCGGGGCGCAGGATGGGCGTCATGAGTACGCCCGCCCACCCTCGCAACCACGTCGTGGCCAATCCGGAAGGCCTGTCCGCGCAGGTCGTGCTGGAGTCGTTCGCCACCTGGGTGAACGCCCGGATCGGCGAGGCCATGCGCATCGAGATGGACCTGGCGTTCCGCGACCGTCCGTTCGACATCGAGGTGGGGCGCCAGCCGGCTCTGGTCGGTTGGGAGCACCGCTTCATCCAGCCCGGCGCCGCCGCGCCGAAAGGCAAGATGTGGACCGTCTATCGCCTGCATGATCAAGTGGACCGCCCCGCCCGCCTGCCCCAATCGGGCGATCTGGTCGAGGACTTGACGCCGCTGATGGGCGAGCTCGGCTATCTGGGCGTGTTCGAGGACGGCGTGGCCATGTTCCCGGGCCTGGGCAAGCGCTAGACCGTGATAGCCGGAAGTGTGAGCGGTTTCAGCGTCCAGGGCGCTCTAAAGGTTTGAAATCGAGCCTTTTTATCTGTCTCGAATGATCCCATTCGAGACAGACAGGCTCTAGGAGCCCCGCTTGCGGCGCTCGCCCCCGTCGTCGAGCGAGCGGATGTAGGCGGTGACGTCGGCGATCTGCGTCGAGGTCATGGTCTTGGGCGGCATGGCGTAGTGGCCGACCTTGGCGATCGCCTCCAATTCCCAGTCCAGGCGATAATCGGCGTACTTGCGCGCCACCTCGCCGAAGGTCGGGGCGCCGAGCCGAGGGCTGACCCCATCCTTGGCGACCGCGTGGCAGGTCGAGCATTCCTTGCGCGCGAAGGCGCCGCCCGCCGCCGGATTTCCGGACAAGCCGCCGGGGCGTTCCGCCGTTTGGGCGACGGCCGAGCCCGCCAGCATCGTGGTGATCGTCAGGGTCAGGATCCATCGCCGCATGGTCGCCTCCATCGCGGTCAGGATGCGCCCGCGCGGCCCGCCCGACCATCCGGGAGACTGCTTAGGCCGTCGCCGCGCTCGGCGCCTCCAGGGCCTCGGCCAAGGTCGACAACAGCGACGCCACCGTCAGCGGCTTGGGCGTCGCGCCGCTGAACACCGGATCCAAGGGACCCAGGCGAACGTCGGCCGAGAAGGCGATGATCGGGGCGTCGGCGCTGGGTCCGCGCTCGGCGCGGATGCGCTGGGCGGCCGAGACGCCGTCCAGGCGCGGCATGCGAAGATCCATCAGAATGGCGTCATAGGACGCGGCCGCGGCGGCGGCGACGCCCTCCTCCCCATCCCGCGCCTCGACGACCTCGACCCCGACCGCCTCCAGCACCGACCGGACCAGCTCGCGATTGCCGGCGTTGTCGTCGACGACCAGAACGCGGCAGCCGGGAGGCGGCAGCGGAACCTCGGCCAGGTCGCCGCCCTCGTCGTCGCGCTCCTCCGCCGGGGCCGGCGCGGGTATATCGAACCAGAAGCGAGCGCCCTTGCCCGCCTCGCTCTCGACGCCGATCTCGCCGCCCATCAGCTCGACGAGACCATGCGAGATGGCCAGGCCCAGCCCCGTGCCGCCGTGCTGACGATTGAGAGCGGCGTCGATCTGGGAGAAGCGGCCGAAGATCAGCGCCTGATCCTCGGCGGCGACGCCCGGTCCCGTGTCGGTGACGGCGATCCGCAGACGGTTTTCCTGGTGGGCGGCGATCACCCCCACGCTGCCCGCCGCGGTGAACTTCACGGCGTTGCCGATCAGATTGACGATCACCTGCCGCACGCGTTCGGGATCGAGCATCAGCAAGGGCGGCAGGGCCGACAGGTCCTCGGCGGCCAGGATCAGGCCCTTGGCGCGGGCCTCGGGCTCGACGATCTCCAGCACCTCGGCGATGAGCTCGGCGATCGCCGTCGGCCGAAGGTTCAAGTCCAGTCGCCCGGCCTCCAGGCGCGAGAAGTCCAGAATGTCGTTGATGGTGGTCAACAGGGTCCGGCCGCCCGCGGCGATGCGGCCGAGATAACGTCGGGCGCGCGGCGACAGGTCCCGCTCCTCGGCGGCGAGGTTGGCGAAGCCGATCACGGCGGTGAGCGGCGTGCGCAGCTCATGACTCATATTGGCGAGGAACTCGCTCTTGACGGCGGCGGCCGCCTCGGCCTCGGCGCGCGCGGCGCGCAGGTCCATCTCCAAGGTCTTGCGCGCGGTGATGTCCCGAATGATGTCGGTGATGCCCGACGGTTCGCCCGAGACGGGGTCGAACGCCAGGGTGGGTCGCGACTCGAGCCAGATCATGACCCCGTCCTGGCGGAACGCGCGAAATTCGATGATCTTGGCCGGCGGCGGCGTTGAGCCCTTGATCGCCGCGCGCTGCGCGTCCACGACCGCGCGGATCGCCGGTCGATCCTCGGGATGCAAGGTCTTCACATAGCCCTCGCCCAGCAGCTCCGACGGCGCATAGCCGAGGATCGCGCGCGCGGCCGGAGAGATGTAGGTCATCTGGCCCCGCAGATCGCTATGGGCGATGATATCCAGCGCGCTCTCGGCCAGCAGGCGATAGCGGGCCTCGCTGCGCTTCATCGCCGCGCCGGTGTCGACCAGCTCGGCCATGATGGCGCGGCGCTGACGCTGCATCGCGGCCACCGGCAGGCTGACGAAGATCGACAAGGCCAGAAAGATCTGCAGCACGGTCGACTGGGCGCCGCCGTCGGGCCCGATCAGTTGAATGGGTCCCGTTCCGGCCATGGTCAGCGGCACGGCGATCATCGCCACCAGGACCACGGCCAGGGCCGCGCCCACGACCTCCTGACGCCAGGCCGCCAGCAGCATGGCCGGCGGCACGAGGAAGAGGAGCGGATAGCGGCTCTGGCCGAACACCAGGGCCGTGACCAGGCCGCAGAACAGGATCGACAGCAAGCCGTCGCGCTTCAACGGACGTTCGCGCAGATAGGCCGGCGCGCGGATCAGCACCAGCAGGCAGGGCGTGACGGTCAGCATGCCCAGCAGGTCGCCGAGCGTCCAGTTGACCGCGTTCGCCAGCGGATCCCCGCCCCGCAAGAGCGTATGGATCAGCGCGGCGGGCGGCGCGGCGATCAGCGGCGCGGCGATGCCGCCCACGATGACGAAGGCCAGCATGTCGCGCGGACGCCCCAGGTCGATCGCCTCGCCGGTGACGCGTCGAACGGCGTAAGCGGCGAGCCAGGCCTGGATCACGTTGGCAGGCACCAGCAGCGCGATCGTGGCCGGCGCGTCGCCCGCGTGGGCCGCGGCCGCGACGCCGCCCACCAGCCCGGCGATCAGCAGGACGGGCCAGCGGCGGCCCGGCGAGGCCAGGAGCAAGGCGGCGAGGAAGCCGTTGCCCAGCCAGATCGGCGTCACCTGGCCGTAGGCTCTCGGAACCTCGACGCACAGATAGGCCAGCAAGGCGACGCCGACGGCGGCGGCGCCGCCGATCGACAGCGTCTTGGCCCAGTCCTCGCGCGGCGCGAATCCGATCGGGTCGTCGTCCATGCTTCAAACCAGCCGGTCGGAAGCGGCCGGCCGAGTCTTTATTTCACCTCACCGCGCGAGAGGCCAGAAGAGCTTGAGCATGGCGCGGCCTCAGCCGCATTTGACCTCCTGGACGACGCCGGTGTCGGCGTTGAACAGGATGTTCAGGCGATCGGCGCGATAGTCCATGGTCACCGGGCAGGTCGTGCAGGCCACCCGCCAGCGCGACGGGTCGACCGGCGCCGGAAGGCTGGTGCGCGGCTTGCCGACGAAAGCCCGGGCCTCCTTGAGGCCGCACTGGTCCTTGGGCTCCTCGTTGACGCCGCGCGGCGGCGCGGGCGGCAGCGCGATGGCGGGCGGCGCGGTCGGGGTGGTCGGCGGCGGAGGCGGCGCGGGCTCGGGCGCGGGCGAACTCGAGCAGCCGGCCAAGAGCACCGCTAAAACAAGACCTTGCGCCGCGCGCCTCATGCCTGCTTCTCCCAACCGCGTTCGGCGCCCTGGCGCCAGTAGGACACCGGATGACCCGCCTTCTTGAACAGGGACCACCGACCGCGCGCCTGGGCGAGCGCCTGATCGTCCTTGCCGTCGAACAGCAGGATGCAGCGCGAAACCCCTGAAAGATCGCCAGGTTCTGCCCCGTCGATGAGGAAGAGCGCGTCGCCGGCGTTGGGGTTCCCGGCCTCGGCGGTCAGCAGCACCGGCTGCCGTTCGGCCATCGGCTCGCTCGAGAGGCCGTGCGGCAGGAAGCTGTCCTCGCGCCAGGTCCACAGGTGCTGGTCCAGAGCCTCCAGCCGCCGCGGGTCGCCGCCGCGCACCAGCGCCTTCCAGCCCCGCCCCAAGGTCTTCTCCAGAAGCTCGGGCAGCACCTGTTCCAGCGACGAGCGCTCCAGGTGATAGAACCAGACCTCGCAGGGCGCGGCGGCGGTCATGCTCAGCCTTCGTAGGCGTCGGCCACGAGGCGGTTGAGCAGGCGCACGCCGAAGCCGACCGCGCCGTCCGGGACGGTCGGATCCGCGGACGGCTTCTTCCAGGCGACCGAGGCGATGTCGAGGTGCGCCCACGGCACGCCGTTGACGAACTTCTGCAGGAACAGGGCCGCCGTGATCGAACCGGCCGGACGGCCGCCGATGTTCTTCATGTCGGCGATGGGGCTTTCGATCTGCTTCTCGTAGGCGGCCGGCAGCGGCAGTCGCCACAGAGTCTCGCGCTCGGCCTTGCCCGCAGCGAGAAGTTTTTCCGACAAGCCATCGTTATTGCTGAACAAACCGGCGTAGTCATGACCCAGCGAGATGATGATCGCGCCGGTCAGGGTGGCCAGGTCGATCATGAACTTGGGCTTGAAGCGGTCCTGGCAGTACCAGAGCGCGTCGGCCAGCACGAGGCGGCCCTCGGCGTCGGTGTTGATGACCTCGATCGTCTGGCCCGACATCGAGGTGACCACGTCGCCGGGGCGCTGGGCGTTACCGTCCGGCATGTTCTCCACCAGGCCCAGAATCCCGATGGCGTTGACCTTGGCCTTGCGGCCGGCCAGGGCGTGCATGACGCCGGTCACGGCGGCGGCGCCGCCCATGTCCCACTTCATGTCCTCCATGCCGTCGGCGGGCTTGATCGAGATGCCGCCGGTGTCGAAGCATACGCCCTTGCCGACGAAGGCGACGGGCTGGGCCGAAGGGTCGGGCGCGCCCAGCCACTTCATGATGACGAGCTGGCTCTCGCGAACGCTGCCCTGCCCCACGCCCAGCAGGCTGCCCATGCCGAGCTCGGCCATCTCCGCCTCGCCCAGGATCTCCACCTCGAGGCCAAGGCTTTCGAGGCTCTTGGCGCGGGCGGCGAATTCCTCCGGGTGCAGGATATTGGCGGGCTCGGAGACGAGGTCGCGGCTGAAGACGATGGCGTCGGCCAGGGCCGCCAAGGGCTCATAGGCCTTCTGGGCCTTGACCGGATCGGCGGCGGCGATCTTGACCAGGGTGACCGACGGCTTCTTCTCGGCCTTTTCGGTGGTGCGATACTTGTCGAAGCGATAGGCGGCCAGGCGGGCGCCGAAGGCGGCGCGGGCGGCGCTCTCGGCGTCGGCGCCGAGCTTGAGCACCAGTTCCGACACCCCCGTGGTCTTCACGGCCTGGTAGGCGGCGGCGGCGGCGGTCTCGACGGCCTCTGGCTCCACCGCGCCCGAGCCGTCGACGCCGACCAGCACGACGCGCGCGGCTTCCAGGCCGTGCGGCGCGACGAGGTCCAGCGTCTGGCCCTTGGCGCCGGTGAAACGCCCCCCGGCGATGGCGCGGGCCAGGGCCCCGCCGGTGGCCTCGTTGGCCGCCCGCGCCTCGGGCGAGAGGGCCGCGCCCTCGTGAGCCAGGACCGCCAGCGCGGCGTTGGCGCCGGCCTGGGTGTCGACGGGGACGAACTCGATACGCATGCCGCGCTCCTGATTTTTTCGACCGTTCGCGGACGCGTCGCGACGGCGCGACCGCTTGCTTCGACTAGGCGGCATAGTCCAATGCCGCGCCATAGAAAAGGCTCCGTTCGGCCCCAGTCGGGACGGCCAAGTCAGGTCCCCGGTTGTGCCGATGCGAACGGCCCGTGTAGAACGGCGCATCTTCGGGGTTCGTCCCACGAGTCCATCCGCCCCGAACGTTTCTTCATGCGCCTCATCGAACGCTATCTCTTCCGCCAGTTGCTGGGTCCGACGCTTCTGGCGACGGTGGCCCTGGTGGCGCTTGCCCTGCTGGCGCGTAGCCTGTCGGAGTTCGACGTGCTGGTGGAGCAGCGCCAGAGCGCGCTGGTGTTCCTGAAGATCATCCTGCTGGCCCTGCCGCAGCTGCTGGGCATCATGATGCCGCTGGCGCTGTTCGTGGCCGCGCTGGTGGCGCTGAACCGTCTGCACACCGAGCAAGAGATCGTCGTCTGCTTCGCCGGCGGCATGAGTCGCTGGAAGGTCATCTCGCCGGCCATGCGCCTGGCGGTGATGGCGGCGCTGATCTCGCTGATCTCGGGGCTGTGGCTGCAGCCGTGGAGCGCCCGTCAGCTGCGCGAGACGGCCTTCACCATCAAGACCGACGTCGCCTCGACCCTGGTGCAGCCGGGGCAGTTCACCGAGCCGGGCCCGGGCCTGACCGTCTACGCCCAGTCGATCGACCGCGACAACAAGATCCAGAACCTGTTCATCCACCAGGAACTGCCCAACGGCGCCGCCTCGACCTACTCGTCGCGCGAGGCCGAGATCGCCACCCGCAGGGGCGAGCCGGTGCTGATCATGCGGCACGGCTCCAACCAGCAGTTCTCGCGCGAGGGCGTGCTGCAGTACACCTCGTTCGACGAATACACCTTCGATCTGTCCAGCCTGTTCCATTCCGACGAACTGCTGCACTACAAGATCGCCGACCGTTATCCGCACGAGCTGTTCTTTCCCGACCTGACCCAGGACTGGGAGCAGCGGAACAAGAACAAGCTGCTGGCCGAGGGGCATTCGCGGTTCTCCAGCCCCCTCTACAACATCGCCTTGATGGCCATGGCCCTGGCGGCCGTGATCGGCGGTCCGTTCAGCCGCATGGGCTACGTCAAGCGCATCGCCGCCGTGGGCGCGGCCGCGGCCATCGTCCGCATCGTCGGCTTCGGCGTTCAGGCCGCGTGCGAGGACACGCCGTGGCTGAACATCATCCAGTACGCGACGCCCCTGGCGGCCGCCTGGTGGGGCATGGCCCAGATCTTCCGTCAGAAGGTCTCGGCCCGCCGCGGGGCCAAGCTGGCCAAGGCCCGCCCGGCCTGGACGGGAGCGGCCTGATGCTGACCATGGGCATGCTGGAGCGCTACGTCCTGCGACGCACGATGAGCGCCCTGATCGGCGCGCTGTCGGTGCTGGCGGCGATGGTGATGCTGATCGCCTTCGTCGACATCGCGCGCAATGTCGGCACGCGGGCCGACGCCTCCTTCCTGCAACTGCTCTATCTGACCCTGCTGCAGGCCCCGGCCACCATCCTGGTGCTGGCGCCGTTCGTCTTCCTGTTCGGCACCATGTGGGCCTTCGTCGAGCTGAACCGCCGCAGCGAGCTGATCGCCATGCGCGCGGCCGGGGTCTCGGCCTGGCGCTTCATCACGCCGGCGGCGGTGGCCGCCTTCTTCATCGGCCTCTTGACCATCACCCTCCTCAACCCGCTGACGACGGCCATGACCGCCAAGTTCGAGAGCGAGCGGGACGCGCTGATGAACGGCTATCTGAAGGAGGCTCCCAAGGGCATCTGGCTGCGTCAGGGCGACGACAAGACCCAGATCGTCATCCGCGCCCGCGCCCGCGACGTGATCGACGGCTCGGTGCGGCTGAAAGGCGTGTCGCTGTTCGTCTACAGCCTGAACGCCAAGGGCGTTATGGACTTCACCCGCCGGATCGAGGCCAACGAGGCGCGGCTGGAGCCTGGCTTCTGGCGCCTCTCCGGCGTGCGCGAGGCCACGCCCGGCGCCGGCGCGATCCGCTCCGACAGCCTGTCGATCCCGTCGAACCTCGACGACCGCACGGCCTCGGAACGCTTCAACACGCCCCAGGCCGTGGCGCTGTGGCGGCTGCCGGCCACGATCAAGCGCACCGAGGACGCCGGCTTCTCGGCCGCGCCGTTCAAGCTGCGCCTGCAGCAGGACCTGGCGACGCCGCTGCTGTTCGCGGCGATGTCCGTGCTGGCGGCGGCCTTCTCCCTCCGCCTGATGCGGCTTGGGGGCCTGGCGGCGCTCGCCGGTTCGGGCGTGGCGCTGGGCTTCGGGTTCTTTTTCTTCAACGAGCTTTGCAGCACGTTGGGCAAGGCGGACGTTCTGGCCCCGTTCATCGCCGCCTGGATCCCACCGACGATCGCGCTTTTGGCCGGCGTCACTTTGCTTTGCTATACGGAAGATGGGTGAGTCATTGCTGCCAAGGTCGTTCATGCCTGAAACGCGTTCCAGCACCGCTTGTCGCGCGCTGCTCCTGAGCGGCGCGACGTGGCTGGCGCTCGCCGGCGCGGGCGCGGCCCACGCGCAGAGCCTCGCCGCCGTGCCGCCCGCGCCGGTCGTTCCCGCCGCGCCGTCCGACGGCCTGGGCGACGACGGGTATTATCTGGAGTCGGACCTGCTGATCCGGGACGACGTCAACAAGATCATGACCGCCCGCGGCTCGGTCGAGGCGCGCTATCAGGGCCGCACCTTGCGCGCCGACGAGGTGGTCTACAACAGCGCCACCGGCGCGGTGACGGCCAACGGCCACGTGCAGCTGATCGATCCCGACGGCACGGCCGAGTTCGCCGACCACCTGGAGCTGGACAAGGACATGAAGGCGGGTTTCGCCCGCAACTTCTCGGCCCGTCTGGACAAGAACATCAAGGTGGCGGCGGTCACCGCGGTGAAGCGCAACGCCAATATCCAGGAACTGAAC
Organism: uncultured Caulobacter sp.; assembly: GCF_947036865.1. Taxonomy (GTDB): domain Bacteria; phylum Pseudomonadota; class Alphaproteobacteria; order Caulobacterales; family Caulobacteraceae; genus Caulobacter. Next base: position 25,349 of record NZ_CAMQSF010000015.1, read on the forward strand.
CAGGCGATCTACACGCCCTGCGAGGTGTGCGCGACCAAGCCGACCCCGACCTGGTCCGTCTCCGCCGACAAGATCGTCGAGGATAAGAAGCGCCAGCTGATCTACTACAAGCACGCGGTGATCCACATGTGGGGCGCGCCGGTGCTGTACCTGCCGATCTTCTGGCACCCCGACCCCAAGGCCGAGCGCAGCTCCGGCTTCCTGGCGCCCAAGCTGGATTTCTCCAAGGGTCGCGGGATCTCGTACAGCCAACCCTATCTCTATGTGATCTCGCCCTCGTCCGACGTGGTGGTGACCCCGCAGATCAACACCAAGGTGAACCCCTTTCTGAACGCCAACTATCGCAAGCGCTTCTATTCGGGCGTGCTCGAGGCGCGCGGCGGCTTCACCTATGACAAGGACTTCGACATCCGGGGCGATCGCTTCGGACAGGGCACGTTCCGCAGCTACCTGCTGGCCGACGGGCGGTTCGATATCGATCGGAAGTGGAAGTGGGGCTTCTCGGCCGAGCGTGTCTCGGACGCCTTGTTGTTCGACAAGTACAAGGTCAACGACGTCTATCAGCAGCGCGGCCTGTTCACGAGCGACGACCACCGCCTGATGTCGCAGATCTACGCCACCCGGCAGGACGCGCGGTCGTGGCTGTCGGTGTCCGCCGTCTCCGTGCAGGGCCTGCGCGTGGTCGGCATCGATCCGACGACCAAGTCGGCCAACGCCTTCGAGAACAGCGGCGCCTTTCCGTTGATCGGCCCGCTGGTGGAAGGCCGTTGGGAGCCGGCCTCGCCGGTGCTCGGCGGTCGCGTGCGCCTGCAAGGCTCGGGCGTCGTCCTGACCCGTTCGGAGTCCCAGTTCGGCGAAGCGCCCTACTTCCTGGGCGCCTACAAGGGACGCGGCGGCGTCGACTCCAGCCGCGCCAGCCTTCAGGCCGATTGGCGCTCCAGCACGATCGTCGGCCCCGGCCTGAAGGTCTCGCCCTTCGCCCAGGCGCGCGGCGACGCCTATTCGATCAACACGTATCTGACGCCCGCGGCGGCCGCCCTCGGCGATGACGCCAAGCAGACCTACACCCGCGCCCTGGGCGTCGGCGGCGTCGATTTCAGCCTGCCCTTCTACAAGCCGCTCAAGAACGGCGGCAGCGTCGTGCTGGAGCCGCTGGCTCAGATCGCCAGCGGGTCGGACAGCTCGCGCGTGCCGGTGATCGTCGCCCGCGACGGGACCAAGACCTACCTCTACAACGAAGACAGCGCGACGCTGGAGTTCGACGAGACCAACCTGTTCAAGGCCAACAAGTCGCCGGGCTTCGACCTCTACGAGGGCGGAACACGGGTGAACGTCGGCGGGCGGGCGACCATGGCCACGGCCGACGGCCGCGGGGGCAGCATTCTGGTGGGCCGCAGCTTCCGCTCGCAATTCGACCCGCTGCTGCCGGCGCGCACGGGCCTGCAGAGCCGGTCCTCGGACTGGATCGTCTCGGCCACCGTGACCCCGATCGTCGGGATCACGGCCTTCGCCCGCACGCGCCTCGACTCGAAAAGCCAGGAAATCCATCGGATCGAGACCGGCGTCGACGCGTACACCAAGCGCATCTCCGGCTCGCTGCGGTACCTGAAGGACGAGGTGGACGCCAACGGCAACCGCCAGGAGAACCTGGAAGCCCGCGGCCAACTGAACATCACCAAGAAGTGGGCCCTGACCGCCTTTGGCCAGCGCGACATGGTGCAGAACGTCTGGCGCCGCCGCGACCTGGGCGTGGCCTATATCGACGACTGCATTCGCATCGACGTGGTCTATCAGCAGGAAGACCGCTACGCCTCCACGGCGACGGGCCTGCGCCTGCAGCCGGATCGCACGATCGCGGTGGGCCTAACGCTCGCCACATTGGGCGATAGAAGATACGGGATTGGTAAGTACTAGCCGCGCTTGGGGGCGTGCGGCCCTGGCCGCATGCCCCTCGGCGCGTTCATGGACGCCGCGGTCGAGGCCAATCGAGTTTTGGCGACCGTCGCTTCCGAAAACGTGATAATCGACCGCGCGCCTCGTTCGAGGCCAGGTCTAGAGGAACGACACTATCCATGCGGTCTGCGCGTAGCGTGACGACTTTCGCGGCCGGCGCCGCGTCCATTCTCGCCCTGACCGTGGCGAGCCTTGGCCTCCCCGCGCAAGCCTTCCAGGCCCGGACGGCCGCGCCGGCTCAAGCGGCTCCGGCTCAGGCGGCTCCCGCCCCCGCGCCGGCCGCGCCCGCGGCGCCGGCCAATCCGCTGTCGGAGAGCGTGGCCGCGGTCGTCAATGACGACATCATCTCCAGCTACGACCTGATGCAGCGCATGCGCCTGCTGATGGCCACCTCGGGCATGCAGCCCACTCAGGAGAACCTGCCGCAGATCGAGCAGGAGGCCCTGCGCTCGCTGATCGACGAGCGTCTGCAGATGCAGGAGCTGAAGCGCGTCGAGAAGCAGCAGAAGATCACGATCATCTCGACCGACAAGGAAGTCGACGAGCAGATCGCCGACATCGCCCAGGCCAACAAGCTGCCGCCCGAGCAGCTGAAGCAGCAGTTGGTCTCGCAGGGGATCGGCCTGGAGACCTGGCGCGCCCAGCTGCGGGCCGACTCCAGCTGGCAGTCGTGGATCCAGGGCCGCTACGGCTCGCGTCTGCGGATCGGCGAGGACCAGATCAAGGCCTATCAGCGGCGCCTGGCCGACTCGGCCGCTAAGCCCCAGTACCAGATCAGCGAGGTGTTCCTGGACGCCTCGCGCGTCGGCGGCATGGAGACCGCGCTGAACGGCGCCAACCAACTGATCGGCCAAATGCAGCAGGGCGCGCCGTTCGCGGCCGTCGCGCGGCAGTTCTCGGGCTCGGCCACCGCGGCCAATGGCGGCGACGTGGGCTGGGTCAACCAGGGCGAAATGCCGCCCGAGGTCGACGCCGCGCTGGAGCAGTTGCGGCCAGGCCAGCTGTCGCGCCCGATCCAGGTCAAGGACGGCGTCTACATCATTTATCTGCGCGACAAGCGCGCCGGCTCGAAGACCGCCATCGTCGACCTGAAGCAGGTCGCCGCCCCCCTGGCCGCCGACGCCAGCGAGGCGCAGGTCGCCGCGGCCACCAAGCTGCTGACCGACCTGAAGCCCAAGATCACCAGCTGCCAGTCGCTGGAAGCCACCGCCGGCAAGGTCGAGGGTCTGGTCGCCGGCGACCTGGGCGAGGCCGAGATCACCGATCTGGCCCCCGCCTTCCAGGACGCGGCCAACAAGCTGGAAGTCGGTCAGGTCTCCGACCCGATCCGCACCGACGCGGGCATGCACCTGATCGCCGTCTGCGGCAAGCGCCAGGGCGGCGCCAACGCCCCGACGCACGACCAGATCGAGAACCGCCTGCGCGGCCAGCAGCTGGCGCTGATCTCCAAGCGGTATCTGCGCGACCTGCGCAACCAGGCCACCATCGAGACCCGGTGATCCGCCCGCTCGCCCTCAGCGCCGGCGATCCGGCCGGCGTCGGCGCGGAGATCATAGCCAAGGCCTGGGCGGCGCTGCGGCATGACGGGCCGCCGTTCGTGGCGATCGGCGACGCCCAGTCGCTGGCCTCGGCCGGCGGCGGCGTGAAGACCCGCGTGGTGACGCGCCCGCAGGACGCGCTATCGGCCTTCGCCGAGGCGCTGCCGGTCCTGGACATTCCCCTGCTCGCCCCGGTCGTGGCCGGACGACCCTCGCCCGCCTACGCGCCACAGGTGATCCGCTGGATCGAGACCGGTGTGGGCCTGGCCCTGTCCGGCGCGGTCAGCGGCCTGGTCACCGCGCCGATCGCAAAGGCGCCGCTTTACGAGGCCGGGTTCAAGTTTCCGGGCCACACCGAATTCCTGGCCGAACTCACCGCCGCCGAAACCTACGAAGGGGCGCGGGGGCCGGTGATGATGCTGACGGCCGGCGATCTGCGCGCCACGCTGGTGACCATTCACACGGCGCTCGCCAAGGTCCCCGGGGCGCTGTCGATCGAGGCGATCGTCAACAGCGGCCTCGTGACCGCCCAGGCGCTGCGCAAGGATTTCGGGATCGCCCGCCCGCGCCTGGCCGTCGCGGCGCTGAACCCGCACGCGGGCGAAGGCGGCGCGCTGGGCCGCGAGGAGATCGAGATCATCGAGCCGGCCGTCCGCGCGCTGCGCGACCTGGGCGTCGAGGCCTCGGGTCCAAGCCCCGCCGACACCCTGTTCCACCCCGAGGCGCGGACGCGCTATGACGGGGTGCTCTGCATGTATCACGACCAGGCCCTGATCCCGGTCAAGATGCTCGACTTCTGGGGCGGGGTGAACGTCACGCTGGGCCTGCCGATCGTGCGGACCTCCCCCGACCACGGCGCCGGCTTCGACATCGCTGGACGCGGGCTCGCGCGGCCCGATAGCCTGATCGCCGCGATCCGTCTCGCGGCCGAGATCGCCGCCCGCCGAGCCGCCTGAGAAAGTAGACCCTGAGAAAGTAGACGATGAGCCTGGCCGACCTGCCGCCCCTGCGCGAGGCCCTGGAGCGCCACGACCTGATGGCGCGCAAGAGCTTCGGTCAGCACTTCCTGCTGGACCTGAACGTGACGCGGAAGATCGCGCGCCTGGCCCAGGTCGGCGAAGGCGACACGGTGGTCGAGGTCGGTCCGGGTCCCGGCGGCCTGACCCGAGCCCTGCTGGAGACCGGCGCCCGCGTCGTGGCGATCGAGAAGGACAGCCGCTTCCTGCCCCTGCTCGCCGAGGTCGCCGAGGTGGCGGACGGTCGCCTGACGCTGGTCGAAGGCGACGCCCTGAAGGTCGACGGCCCGAAGGCGGCCGGCGGTCCGGCCCACGTGGTCTCCAACCTGCCCTACAATGTCGGCACCCAGCTGCTGATCAACTGGCTGACCGGCCCGTTCAGGCCGCTGTCGATGACCCTGATGTTCCAGAAGGAGGTCGCCGACCGGATCGTGGCCCAGGCCGACGACGAGGCCTATGGCCGGCTGGCGGTGATCGCCCAGACCCTCTGCGAGGCGCGGACGGTCATGGACCTGCCGGCCAAGGCCTTTACCCCGCCGCCCAAGGTCGCCTCGGCCGTGGTTCGGCTGGTCCCCAAGGCCGATCCGCCGCCCGCCGAGGTGATCGCCGCCCTGGAACGCGTCACCGCCGCAGCCTTCGGTCAAAGGCGCAAGATGCTGAGGTCCAGCCTCAAGGCCCTGGGCGGCGCGAGCCTGTGCGAGCGGGCGGGCGTGAACCCGGACGCGCGGGCCGAGGTGATCGACCTGGCGGGCTTCCTGGCCCTGGCCAGGGCGTCCATGGCCTGAGGCCCATGTCGAACCGCTACGGCCTCGCGATCCGGGCCGCTCACCCGAGCGACGCCGAAGGCGTCGCGGCGCTGTTCGCCAGCGCGGGGGCGTCGGTCACGCGGGAAGCGATGGCCGCTCGTCTGGCCGCCAGCCTGGATCAGCCCGGCGCGCTGCTCCTGGCCGACGAGTGGGGACCGCCCGCCGGCCTGATCGCGGCGCATTGGCGCTCGGTTCTCACCGCCGATCTGAAGCAGGGAACGATCTCGACCCTGCTGGTGGCCCCCGAACGGCGCCGCAACGGCATCGCGCGGCTGCTGCTCAAGGCCGCCTCGCAGGCGGCGCGGACGGCGGGCTGCGGCGAACTCTCCCTCGACGTCCCACCCGAGGCCAGTGATCTGCGCGCCTTCTGCGAGGCGACCGGCTTCGCGCCAGCCGGAGCCCGCTTCGTCCGCGCCCTGCGCAAGCGCGGCTGAGGCCTAGACGCGTTCTGGAGGCGCCGGGCGCCTGGCGTCGCGGCAAGCCAGGCCGTTGACCGCCGAACGCCGGTCTGTCTATTGACGCTGCGGACGCGGCCTTCCAGTCGCTTTCCGGATGGGTGGGGCGAACGTGACCAACAGTGCGGTGAAGTCGCCCTCGACGGTGGCGCGGCGCCTTCTTTTCATGGCCCTGACCCTGGCCGCCCCCGCCATTCTGCTCATGGCGGCGTTGGTCGCCGTGCAGTTTTCCGAAGGCCAGCGCCGCTTCGCCACCCAGTTGACGGCCATGACCCGGGCCCTGTCGCTGGCCACCGACCGTCAGATCGGCCAGGGCCAGAGCATCCTGCAAGGCCTTTCGGTGTCCCCAGCCCTGGCCCAGGGCGACATCGAGACGTTCGAGCAGCAGGCCCGCGAGGCCGTCAAGGGGCGCGACGCCTGGATCGTGCTGATGAGCCAGCATCGGCAGTTGCTCAATACCCGCATCCCCGACGGACAGCCGCTGCCGGCGACGAACCTGCCCGACTCCGACTGGGCCGACATGAGCAGCGGCCGCACCACCGTGTCAGACCTGATCCCCCGGCCCGGCGGCCTGGGACCGATCGTCGGCTTCGACCTGCCGGTGCTGGTCAACGGCAAGCTCTACGTGCTGGGCTACATCCAGTCGCCAGAGGCCTTCCACGCCCTGATGGCCGCGCAAGGTTTCCCTAGCACCTGGACGGCCAGCATCGTCGATCGCAACGGCGCCCTGGTGGCCCGCTCGCGCGATCAAGAGGCGATGATGGGCAAGCACGCCAGCCCCGACATGCGCGAGGCCATGTCCCGGGCGGCCGAGGGGGTCGTCTACACCCACACCCTGGATGGCATCGAAACCCTGTCGGCCTTCAGCCGGTCGCAGAAGTCGCGCTGGACCTTCATCGTGGGCGTGCCGCGGGACGAGCTCTATCGGGCGGTATTGGGATCTCTGTGGCCGGCCCTGGCCGGCGCGGCCCTGCTCGTCGCCCTGGGCGTGACGGCCGCCCTCGCCTTCGCGCGGCCGATCTCCCGGGACGTGCGCGGCCTGGTCGGCGAGGCCGAGGCGCTCGCCGCTGGACGCCCGTTGGAACCCGCCGCCTCGCACCTGCAGGAAATCGCCGAGGTGCGCGGCTCGCTGCGGGCCGCCGCCGACATTCTCAGGGCGCGGGACGAGGAAGCGCGGCGCGCCGCCGAGCGCCAGCAGCTGATGATCAACGAGCTGAACCACCGGGTGAAGAACACGCTGGTCGTCGTCCAGTCGCTGGCGCGACACAGCCTGCGTAGCGGCGGCGACTGGGGCCTTTCGCAGTTCAACGAGCGGATCTTCGCCCTGGCCAGCGCCCACGACCTGCTGACGCGCCGAAACTGGGAAGGCGCCGATCTGGGCGAGTTGCTCGCCGAGGCGCTGCAACCCTACGCCAGCCAGGTGAAGCTGGAGGGGCCGCCGGTGCCGTTGTCGCCCAACGCCGCGGTGGCCCTGACGATGATCTTCCACGAGCTGGGCACTAACGCCTCGAAATACGGGGCGCTGTCCACCGACGCCGGTCGCGTCACGGTGTCCTGGAGCTTGGGCGCCGGCGCCCTTCTGACCATCGAATGGCGCGAGCGCGGCGGCCCGCGGGTCACGCCGCCGGCCACCAGCGGCTTCGGCTCGCGCTTGATCGCCGCCAGCCTGCGGGGCGATCTCGCCGGCTCGGCGACCTTCGACTACGCGCCCGAGGGCCTGACCTGCGTGCTCAGCATCATCGCCCCCGCGCGCGGCGCCGCCTGAGCCGGCAAGGCAAGACCGATCGTCGCAGCGCCCTCTTGTCGCCTTGGCCTGGCCATGGTCGATCTGCAATAGCTCCCCGCCAGTCGTAGGGGATATGACGATGACTCTGACCTTCCTGATCGGGGCCGTTCTGGGCTCGGGCCTGTTCATCACGTTCGGCCGCGCGCCGGCCGAGAAGCTGATCACTCTGGTCCAAGAGCGAATTCGCGGGAACTAACGGCAGCGTTCAGGCCTTGATTGGGCAGGTCGCGCAGGGCGACCACCGCTCATGGAGTCCTTACGATGTCCATTCTCGCCTGGCTTCTTCTGGGCCTGATCGCCGGCTTCATCGCCAGCAAACTCGTCAACCGCACCGGCAGCGGCGTCCTGCTGGATATCGTGCTCGGCATCGTCGGCGCCTTCGTCGGCGGCTGGCTGTTCAACCAGTTCGGCAACAGCGGCGTCTCGGGCTTCAACCTGTACAGCCTGCTGGTCGCCACGGTCGGCGCCATCGTCATCCTGGCGCTGTACCACCTGATCTTCGGCCGCCGCGCGGTCTAGGAAAGCAGCGCCCAGCATCGCTTGGCGTCTCCGAAGCGCTCATCTCCTTCGCGGGGATGAGCGCTTTCAGGTTCAAATCTCTTCCTTCAGAAGATCGCCCACCAGATCCCCGATCCACGGGTTGCGCGCCCGCTTCAGCCGTTCGGCGTGATAGATGTGGGCCAGGTCCGCGTAAGCGCGGTCGAAATCATCATTCAGAATGACGTAGTCGAAGCGCTCCCAGTCGGCGACCTCGTCCTTGGCGCGGGACAGCCGGCGGTGGATGACCTCTTCGCTGTCCTGACTGCGCGCGTGCAGGCGTCGGCTCATCTCGGCCAGGGACGGCGGCAGGATGTAGACCAGCACGCTGTCTTCCCGCGCCTGGGCGTGGACCTTCATGGCGCCCTGGAAGTCGATGTCGAACAGGGCGCTGTCGCCGCGTTCCAGCGCCTGCATGATCGGCGGCTTGGGGCTGCCGTAGAAATTGCCGTAGACCTCGGCCCATTCGAGAAAGGCGTCGGCCTCGATCATCTCCTGGAAGCGGTCCTTGGTCACGAAGTGATAGTCGCGGCCGTCATGCTCACCGGGGCGCGGGTCGCGGGTCGTGGCGCTGATCGAGAGGTGCAGGTCGTTGTGGTCGGCCACCAGGCGACGGGTCAGGGACGTCTTGCCGACGCCCGAGGGCGCCACGACCATCAGCAGCAGGCCGCGCGTGGGGTGATGGGGCTTATTCAACGTTCTGAACCTGCTCGCGGAACTGCTCGATCACGGCCTTCAGCTCCAGACCGATCGCGGTCAGGGCGGTCAGGGCCGACTTCGAGCAGAGGGTATTGGATTCGCGCATGAACTCCTGGGACAGGAAGTCCAGCCTGCGGCCCGAGGCGCCCTCGCCCGCCAGCAGCGACCGTGCGGCGGCGACGTGGCTGGTCAGACGGTCGAGCTCCTCGCGGACATCGGCCTTGACCGCCTGGGCGGCGGCTTCCTGGACGACGCGCTCCTCGCCGGCGCCCTCGCCGACCAGCTCGGCCATGCGGCGGGCGAAGCGCTCCTTAAGCACGGCGGGCTGGCCGGCGGCCTCGCGCTCGGCGTCGGCCGTCAGGTCCGCGATACGGCCGACGAGGCCGTGCAGCACCGGATCGAGCGCCGCGCCCTCCTCCAGTCGCGCCGCCTTCAGCGCGTCGAGCGCCTGGACGATCGAGGCGGCCATCGCCGCCTCCACCGCCGCGCGGGTCTCGGCGTCATCCTCGTCCTCGCGGGCTTCGATCACGCCCTTCAGGGCCAACAGACCGTCGAGACTGGGCTTGGCGACCATGCCGGTGGCGACATAGGGGCCGCCGGCGGTCAGATAACGTTCGAGCACGGCGATATTGACCCGGGTTTCGCCCGAGACCTCGGCGCGCTTGGCCTGCAGGTTGATCGTCAGCTGGCCGCGCTGGAAGCGGGCCTGGGCGCCGTCGCGCGCGACGCGCTCCAAGCTCTCGAAGCCGGGAGGGCCGCGAAAGCGGGCCTCGAGGTTGCGGCCGTTGACGCTGCGCGCCTCGACCGCCCAGGTCCAGGCGCCGTGCGCGCCCTCGGCCCGGGAAAAGCCCGTCATCCCCGACAGCGGCACGGGCTCAGCCCCCGGCCAGCGGCTTGGCGGCGGGCGGCGCGGGGACCACCGGCGCGCCGGCGCCGGCGCGGTCGCGCTCGATCTGCCGCCACTTGGCGACATTGGCGTTGTGCTGCTCCAGCGTCGCGGCGAAGACGTGACCGCCGGTGCCGTCGGCGACGAAATAGAGGTCGTCGGTCTTGTCCGGGTTCAGCACCGCCGCCAGGGCCGCGCGGCCGGGATTGGCGATCGGGGTCGGGGGCAGACCCGAGATCAGGTAGGTGTTGTACGGCGTCGGGCGCTGCAGCTCCGACAGGCGGATGCCGCGTCCCAGCGGGCGCCCGCGCGAGATGCCGTAGATGATCGTCGGGTCCGAGCCCAGCCGCATGCCGGTGCGCAGGCGGTTGATGAACACCGAGGCCACGTGCGGACGCTCGTTGGCCTTGCCGGTCTCCTTCTCGACGATCGAGGCCAGGGTGACGGCCTCTTCCTTGGTGTTGAACGGCAGACCCGACTGGCGATGGGCCCACAGCTGATTCAGCAGCTTGTCGCGGTCGTCCATCATGCGCTGCAGGACGGCGGCGCGGTCCTCGCCGCGCTGGACCTCGTAGGTCTCGGGCAGGATGGCCCCCTCGGGCGGCGTGGCGGCGCTGCCGGTCAGGACGTCGGACTTGTTCAGGATGTCCATGACCATGTCCGAGGTCAGGCCCTCGGGCACGGTGATCCAGTGGCGCACGATGCGGCCGTGGCGGATGGCGTCCAGCACGGCGGCCATCGAAGCGCGCGACTTGAATTCGTACTCGCCCGCCTTGAGGCCCCGCGCGGCGCCGGTCAGCTTGGCGGCGGTCATGAAGACCGACGACGAGCGGATCACGCCGCCTCGCTGGAGGCTGGCGGCGATCTCGGGCAGGCTGGCGCCCTTGCGCAGAACCACGGTGGTCTTGTCGCCGTCCTTGGCGGCCGGACCGGGGCCGTTATAGACGAAGGCCGCGCCCAGGACGGCGACCACGCCCACCACGACCAGGGTCAGGGCGGCGCCGAACAAGGCGCGGAACAGCCGTCGTCCCAGGGACGCGGTCTCGCGACGGGCCGCCCGGGGACGGCGAGAGGGCGACGGCTTCTTGCTCACGAGACCTTCTTGAACACGACCGAGGCGTTGGTGCCGCCGAAGCCGAAGCTGTTGGACACCGCCACGTCGATCTTCATCGGCACGGCCTTGTGCGGAGCCAGGTTCATGGCGACCTCGACGTCGGGATTGTCGAGATTGATGGTCGGCGGGGCGATCTGGTCGCGGATGGCGAGGATCGAGAACGCGGCCTCGATCGCGCCGGCCGCGCCCAGCAGGTGGCCGGTCATCGACTTGGTCGAGGACATGACGACATTCTTGGCGTGGTCGCCCAGGAAGCGTTCCACGGCCTTGGCCTCGATGCCGTCGGCCATGGTCGAGGTCCCGTGGGCGTTGACATAGTCGATGTCGGACGGCTTGAGGCCCGCGTCGCGGACCGCCGCGGCCAGGGCCCGCGCGCCGCCCTCGCCGTCTTCCGACGGGGCGGTGATGTGATAGGCGTCGCCCGACAGGCCGTAGCCCACGACCTCGGCGTAGATCTTGGCCCCGCGCGCCTTGGCGTGCTCGTACTCCTCCAGCACCAGGACGCCGGCGCCCTCGCCCATCACGAAGCCGTCGCGGTCCTTGTCATAGGGACGCGAGGCCTTTTCGGGCGTGTCGTTGAAGGCGGTGGCTACGGCGCGGCAAGCCATGAAGCCGGCGATGCCGGTCTTGCAGACGGCGGCTTCGGCGCCGCCGGCCACCATCACGTCGGCGTCGCCGTACTTGATCAGCCGCGCGGCGTCGCCGATGGCGTGGGCGCCGGTCGCGCAGGCGGTCACCACGGCGTGGTTCGGCCCCTTGAAGCCGTACTTGATCGACACCTGGCCCGAGATCAGGTTGATCAGGGCCGAGGAGATGAAGAACGGGCTGACGCGGCGCGGCCCCTTGGCCTCCAGCTCGAGGGCCGTGTCGGCGATGGTCGACAGGCCGCCGATGCCCGAGCCCATGATGACGCCCGTGCGCCACCGGTCCTCGTCGGTCTGGGGGACCCAGCCCGAATCCCTGACGGCCTCGTCGGCGGCGGCGACGCCATACAGGATGAAGTCGTCGACGCGCTTCTGGTCGCGCGGGCTCATGGTCTGGTCCGGATCGAAGCTGCCCTCGACATCCGGACCGCCGCCGCCGCGGCCGTCGACGCGCGGCACCTCGCAGGCGACCTGGCAGGAATAGTCGGTCGGATCGAAGGCGGTGATGCGATTGGCGCCGGACTTGCCCGCCAGGATGTTCTTCCAGGTGATGTCAACGCCCTGGCCCAGAGGGGTCAGCAGGCCGATACCCGTGACGACGACTCTACGCATGGATCACTCCCAACCTTCGATGCGGGACGCGGTACGTGGGCATTTCCCCGCGCCAGCGCCAGCCGCGAATCTTGGCCTCAAACGAAAACCGCCGCGCGCACGATGGCAAGAGCCCGTGCGGCGCGGCGGATAAGATCGGTTCGCCAATGGAGTGCGAACCGCGCCTCTTAGGCGGTCTTTTCCGTGATGAACTTCACGGCGTCGCCGACCGTCTGGATGTGCTCGGCGGCGTCGTCCGGGATTTCGATGTCGAATTCTTCTTCGAACGCCATCACCAGCTCGACGTTGTCGAGGCTGTCGGCGCCCAGGTCGTCGATGAAGGAAGCCTTCTCGGTGACCTTCTCGGGATCGGCATCCAGATGCTCGATGACGATCTTACGCACGCGCTCGAGAATGTCGGACATTCTGTTCAGTCCCTCTTGATCAAATTCTTAAACCCGACGCCTCTCGCGGAGGTCGTCGATGGTTCGTCGGCCACCGCCTATCACGTTCTTTTTCGGGTGACCAGCGGCGCCGGAGCCCGCCGCCCGCCGGGTCGCCGGAGACCGGCGGCGAACCGCCGTTTCACAGGCGTTGAAAGACGTAATTGATGTATTGGCCGTCACGCTCGTCGGCAACAACGGCGAACCCGGTTCGCTCCGCCAAAACAAATGGGGAGCGGCCCAGCAGAAATACCGTGTGAAATCGGGTGTAGGCGAAGCAGTAGTCGTAGCAGGGCGAAGCGTGAGCCATCTTGCCGCCTGGCTTCAACAGCCAGTGAAACTGCTGGAACTGCGTGATCGGGTCGCGGAAATGCTCGATGACATTGTTCGAGAACAGACCGTCGAACGCGCCGCCGGTCAGCGGCGGCCGCGAGGGATCGGGCTCCAGCGCGTGCGGCTCGTGTCCGGCGACGTCCCAGCCTTCGGCGCGCAGGGTCTCGAGCGTGCGATTCCATCCGCCGCCGGCCCCCCAGTCCAGATAGCGACCGGACTTCTCGGGCTCCAGGGACCGGAACGCGCGCAGCTCCCGGGCCGTGGAGTCGGCCTCGGAATAGCGTGAATAGAGCACCTGATAGTCGCGGCCGACGAAGGCCTCGCCCAGATCCAGATACTTCTGGGGTCCGAAGACGCAGTCGCAGTCGGGACAGACGTACCGTTCGAGCCTGCCGCCGCCGAACAGGCAGTGATCGACGCGAACCTCGAAGGCGTCCCGTCGGCCCTGACGGCCGCAGACGATGCAGGCGAGGACCCGCTCGGGGAGGATCGCCTCGTAGGCGGCGTCGAGCGCGGTCCAGAAGGCTTCCGTGAAATAGCGCTCGGTCATGACGACCTGCGCTTCCAGTTTCTCGAGCCGCGCGGCCAGGGCGCGGGTCTCTTGAGCGACCGCATCCTCCGCCCGCGCGGTCTCGCGGGCGGATCGTCCAAACCAAGGCACCACAGACGGCATTCGGCGCTCCAGAAGGCGCGCCGCGCGATCCGTGCGCCCGGGTCAGATCATGGCCATGCCGCCATTGACGTGCAAGGTCTGGCCCGTGACATAGCCGGCCTGGTCGCTGGCGAGATAGACGCAGGCGGCGGCGATGTCTGCGCCCTCGCCCAGCTTGCCGGCGGGAATGGTCGACAGGATGCCGGCCTTCTGCTGCTCGTTCAGGGCGTCGGTCATCGGGCTAGCGATGAAGCCCGGCGCGACGCAGTTGACCGTGACGCCGCGGCTGGCCAGCTCTTGAGCCAAGGCCTTGGAAAAGCCGATCATGCCGGCCTTCGAGGCGGCATAGTTGGTCTGGCCCGGATTGCCGGTGACGCCGACCACCGACGTGATGCCGATGATGCGCCCGGCGCGGCGCTTCATCATGCCCTTGGCGGCGGCGCGGGCCAGGCGGAAATAACCTTCCAGATTGACCTTGATCACCGTCTCCCAGTCCTCGTCCTTCATGCGGACGATCAGGCCGTCGCGGGTGACCCCGGCATTGGCGATGACGATGTCCAGCGGCGCGCCGGCGGCTTCCTCGGCCTTGGCGACCAGGCCGTCGACCTGCTCGGCGTCCGAGAGATTGGCCACGACGGTCGAGGCGCGTTCGCCGAGTTCGGCCTTCAGCTCGGCCAGGGCGGCTTCGCGGGTGCCCGAGAGGACCACGTGGGCGCCCTGGGCGTGCAAGGCGCGGGCGATGGCGCCGCCGATACCGCCGGTGGCGCCGGTGACGAGGGCGGTCTTGCCGGTGAGGTCGAACATTCCGAGATCTCCATTTCGGAGGAAGGTGGGTGAAATCCTCGTCCTTCGACAAGCTCAGGATGAGGCTTTCGGACGAGCCGCCGGGCCATGGCCCTCACCCTGAGCCTGTCGAAGGGCGAGGGCGTCGCGCGACGTCTACAGCGACTTGGCGAACGCTTCGAGGTCGGCGGGCGTGTTCAGCGGAACCGCCTCGGCGTCGGGCGCGATGCGCTTGGCCATGCCCGACAGCACCTTGCCGGCGCCGGCCTCGGCGAAGCGGGTGACGCCGCCCTCGCCGGCCAGCCAGGCCATGCTCTCGCGCCAGCGGACGCGGCCGGTGACCTGCTCGACCAGCAGCTCGCGGATGACGTCCGGGTCATGGACCGGCGCGGCGGTGACATTGGCGACCAGCGGGGCGCGCGGGGCGACGATCGTAGTCTTGGCCAGGGCTTCCGCCATCTCGTCGGCGGCCGGCCGCATCAGCGGGCAGTGGAAGGGGGCCGAAACGTTCAGCGGGATGGCCCGCGCGCCCAGTTCCTTGGCCTTCTCGATGGCCTTGTCGACGGCGGCCTTGGCGCCGGAGATCACGACATTGCCGTTGTTGTTGTCGTTGGCGACGACGCAGACCCCGACCTCCGAGCCCGCCTGGGCGGCGGCTTCGGCCAGGGCCAGATCGGTCTTGGGGCCGATCAGCGAGGCCATGGCCCCCTCGCCCACCGGCACGGCGCGCTGCATGGCCTGGCCGCGCAGCTTCAGCAGGCGCGCGGTGTCCGACAGGCTGAGGGCGCCGGCGGCGGCCAGGGCCGAATATTCGCCCAGCGAGTGGCCCGCGACGAAGGCGGCCTTGTCGATCCCGACGCCGAACTCCTTTTCGAGCGTGCGGGTCACGGCCAGGCTGACGGCCATCAGGGCCGGCTGGGCGTTCTCGGTCAGGGTGAGGTCGCCTTCGGGACCGTCCTTCATCAGGGCGAACAGCTTCTGACCCAGGGCGTCGTCGACCTCCTGGAAGACCTCGCGCGCCGCGCCGAACGCCTCGGCCAGATCGACGCCCATGCCGACCGCCTGGCTGCCCTGTCCGGGGAAAATGAAGGCGATGCTCATCGAAGCCCGCTCCGTGTTTTTAGATTCAGGGCCGCGAGGGTTAGGGGAAAGGCTCTTTCCCGGCAAGGGCGCCGGTTCGCGGCCAGGGCTTGCAATCAGCGTCACCGCGTCCAAAGTGCCCGCGATCCCGTATCGAAGCCATCCATTGCCTCTGGAGACGCGCGATGAAGACCGTTCTTGCCGCCACCGCCGCCCTGGCCCTCGCGGCCGCCTCCCCCGCCTTCGCCGCCCTGAAGGTCGGCGACAAGGCGCCCGACTTCTCGGCCAAGGCCGCCCTGGCCGGCAAGGATTTCGACTTCAACCTGGCCAAGGCCCTGAAGAAGGGTCCGGTGGTGCTGTACTTCTTCCCCGCCGCCTACACCTCGGGCTGCACGGCCGAGGCCCACGAGTTCGCCGAGGCCACGCCGGAGTTCGAGAAGCTGGGCGCCACGGTGATCGGCGTCACCGCCGGCAATGTCGACCGGATCAAGGACTTCTCCAAGGAGCACTGCCGCGACAAGTTCGCGGTGGCCGCCGCCGACAAGGCGCTGATCAAGACCTATGACGTGGCGCTGATGGTGAAGCCGGACTGGTCGAACCGCACCTCGTACGTGATCGCCCCGGATCACAAGATCCTGCTCAGCTACACCGACGGCAACTTCCAGGGCCACGTCACCCAGACCATGGACGCGGTGAAGGCGTTCAAGGCCGGCAAGACGAAGTAGCCAGCCTTTTGCGTTTTCGACCAGCCGCGCGGGTTGAGGCTCGCGCGCGCTGGCGCTCATGATCGGGCATGACCGATCCTATCGACCTTGAGACCATCGCGCGGGGCGTCGCCATAGGCGCCTTCGCCGCGACCGGCATAGCCATGGCCGCCAGCCGCCGACTGACGCCCGCGCGCTGGACTGGTGTGGCTCTGTTCGTCTGCGCGGTGGCCCACGGGGTGGAGAGCGCCTATGGCGGACGCCACCCCTTCACCCTCCTCTGGGCCCTTTCGGTCTGCGCGCCAGGTGTGCTGTGGCTGTTCTGCGCGGTGCTGTTCGAGGACGAGCCCGCGATCCCGGCCTGGCGCTACGCGGCCCCGGCCGCCTGCCTGGCGCTGTGGGCGGCCGCCGTGGCCCTTCGCGACACCCCGGCGCGGATGCCGATCTGGCAAGCCTACGCCCTGCTTTCGGCCGGCCTGGTCGGCCACATCCTGCTGACCGCCTGGCGCGGCTGGCGCAGCGATCTGGTCGACCAGCGGCGACGGCTGCGCGCCCCCCTCGCCGCCGCGGCCGCTGGCTATATGCTGATCCAGACCCTGTGCAATTTCGGCGTCCTGGGCCACCCGCCCCTGCCGCCGCTGATGCAGGCGCTAGTGATGGCGGGGCTGGGCCTTGGCTCGGCCCTGGCCTTCCTGCGCGCCGAACCGCTGTTGATGGCGGCGCCGGCCGGGCCCGCTCTTGATACAGCCAAGCCCATCGACACGCCTCTCGACCTCACCCCCGCCGACCGCCTGGTGCTGGCGCGCCTCGACAAGGCGATGAACGAGACCGAGGTCTGGCGCGGCGAGGACCTCTCGATCGGGACCCTGGCCGCCCTGGTCGGCGCGCCGGAACACCGGCTGCGCAAGCTGATCAACGGCACGCTGGGCCACCGCAACTTCGCCGACTACGTCAATGGCCGGCGGATCGAGGCGGCCAAGATCGCGCTGGCCGATCCCGAACAGGCGCTGAAGTCGGTCTCGACCATCGCCTACGAACTGGGCTTTGCTTCGCTCGGCCCGTTCAACCGCGCCTTCCGCGCCGCCGCCGGCGTCACGCCCACGGCTTGGCGGCAGCAGGCGACCCCGGCGCATCCGCGCCTGAGGCTTATCGAAACCCGCGAAGGCGCGCCGAAATCGGGCAAGTCGGCGTGATTTCACCTTCGGCGAGACGCGCGGAGGGCCCGTCCTATTCCTGACCGGGTCTCTTACCTCCAGGAGCCCCTCATGCTCGACACCCTTCTCGCCTTCGCCCGACACTGGCTGGGCGGCATGCAGATCGACGTCACCCGCTACGTGATCTTCTCGGTCGGCGTCTGGCTGACCCTGTGGGTCGTGCTGGCCGCGCCCCTGGCCGGACGCAAGATCCGCGACAGCCGCCCGCCGGCCCGCCAGTTGCTGATCGAGTTCCTGACGTCGATCCGCTCGATCGCGATCTTCTCGACGGTGGGTCTTCTGACCTTCGCCCTGTTCCGCGCCGGCTGGTTGCCCGGCCCCTTGATCGCCAAGAGCTGGGGACCGATGTGGTTCTGGACGAGCCTTGTCCTGATGATCGTCGCCCACGACGCCTGGTTCTACTGGACCCACCGGCTGATCCACGACCGGCGGCTGTTCCGGACCTTCCACCGGCGGCATCACCGGTCGAACAATCCCTCGCCGTTCACGGCCTACAGCTTCGATCTGGGCGAGGCCTTGATCAACGGGATCTTCGTGCCGCTATGGATGATCCTGGTCCCGACCCAGTGGCCGGTCGTCGGGATCTTCATGCTGCACCAGATCGTCCGCAACACGATCGGCCACTCGGGCTACGAGCTGTTCCCCGCCCGCAAGGACGGCCGGCCGCTGATCCCGTTCCTGACCACCGTGACGCACCATGACCTGCATCACGCCCAGGCCGGCTGGAACTACGGCCTCTATTTCACCTGGTGGGACAAGCTGATGGGCACCGAGCACCCGGCGTATCTGGATCGCTTCGCGGCCGTCGTCGCGCGGAAGGACCGCAAGCTGGCCGCTACCAGTTCGCCTTCACCAGCTTGACCATGGCGCGGGCGTCGCGGAGTCGCCACTCGTCGCGCGAGTCCATGCTTCGCGCGGCGGCGACCCGCACGCTGACCGTGACTTCGGCGGGCAGGTCGAAGGGGCGGGTCAGGGATAGATCCAGCCCCTCGTCCCCCGTCGAACCGCCGCCCAAGGCGATCGAGCCGATCGGCCGACCTTCCAGGGTCAGGGACGAGCGGAGGTTGGCGCGGGCCACGGGGGGCTTGCCGGCGATGGCGATCGGCTGGCTCGCGTCGACGTCCATCGATAGGCGCACATAGCTGGCGCGCGGCGTCAGGCCAAAGCCGAACATCCGCGACATCGATGAGCGCAGCTTGGCCTCGCGCGCGTTCCACGACGCGCCCAGCGCCAGCGAGCGCTGGCCCACGCGGTCCTCGTCGGGCTTTTCCAGCAGACGCAGGTCGAGGTCGTAGGTCGGGTTCTGGAGCGCGCCCGACGACTTGGCCGTCAGGGTCACGCTCTCGGTGTCGGTGGAGAGATCCAGCGGCAGCGCCGCCGAATAGCCGGCGAAGCGGCCGTTCTTGGCCGAGACCGACATGGCCGGCTTCTGGACGAGCTCGGCGCGCGCGACCCCGCCCAGCGCCACGGCCGTCAGAATCCCGCAAGCAATCAGAGCGCCGCCCTTCATCCCGGCCTTCCTACCATAAGCACATACAACGGCAAGACGGCCGACTATTTGCCCAGCGCCTTGAGGCCCTCGAGCTTCTTGGTGAGCCTCTCGGTCATCTCGGCCTGCAGCTTCGGCGTGATCTCGGCCATCGCCTTGGTCGCCGCCGGACCCAGCTGAGGCATCTTGCGCAAGACCCGCTGGCCGATCGGGCTCTCATAGAAGTCCACCAGCGCCTGGAGCTCGTCCTCCGTGTAGACCGCCGCATAGGCCGGGACGAGCTTCTCCATGATGTCGCTCATCAGGCCGCCGGCCAGGATCTCGTCCATGGTCTCGATCATCGCGCCGCTTAGCTGCGAGCGCTGCTGCTCGGTCAGGCCCTTCTCCTGCGCCACGGCCATCTGGTATTCCTGGGCGACGATCGAGCGCATGACCGGCGTCATGGTCTCCTCGATATGCATGGCCGCCACCATGCGGCGCGTCAGGGCGAGCGCCTTGGCCGAGGGCTCAGCGTGAGCGGTCGAGGCGACCAAGGCGCACGCCAGCGCGAAGCACGTCAGGATCTTCCGCATCACCCCGTCTCCCATGAGCTGTCGCAAGCTTTACCGGGGCTCAACCTCAAGCGGCAAGACCAAAGCTTCCTTGCCTTTCGCCGCCGTCTCCTGTAGTAGCGCGCGTTCTCACGGAAGGCGGTCTTGCACGCACCCATCCGGGACCGGGGATTTCCCCGCTCGGCGCGCAGGATCCATCGTGGTCGACGGACTTCCGTCGTCGCCCGCGCCGCCTTCCACAACGGAAGAAGGAAAACATGGCATTCTACGAACACGTGGTCATCGCGCGGCAGGACATCTCGCCGCAACAGGCCGAAGCTCTGAACGAGCAACTCAAAGCCCTGATCGAAGAGAATGGCGGTCACATCGCCAAGATCGAGTACTGGGGCCTGCGTAACCTCACCTACCGCATCAAGAAGAACCGCAAGGGCCACTACTCCCTGCTCGCGATCGACGCCCCGGCGCCGGCCGTGAAGGAAATGGAGCGCCAGCTGCTCATCAACGAAGATGTGCTGCGCTTCATGACCATCCGCGTGGAAGAGCTGGACCTCGAGCTGTCGCCGGTGCTGGCCCGTCGCGATCGCGGCGACCGCCCCGAGCGTCCGCGCGACGAGTTCGCGGCGTAAGGGAGAAGAGAGATCATGACCGATACGACTGCTCCCGAAGCCGGCGCGCCGGCCGCCGCCGGCGGCGCCCGCCGCCCGTTCTTCCGCCGCCGCAAGGTGTGCCCGTTCTCGGGCGCCAACGCGCCGAAGATCGACTACAAGGACGTCAAGCTCCTGCAGCGCTACGTTTCCGAGCGCGGCAAGATCGTGCCGTCGCGCATCACCGCGGTGTCGGCCAAGAAGCAACGCGAACTGGCCAAGGCCATCAAGCGCGCCCGCTTCCTGGCTCTGCTCCCCTACGTCGTGAAGTAAGGGAGACGCCACGATGAAAGTCATTCTGCTCGAACGCGTTGAAGGCACCGGCGTCCTCGGCGACGTGGTCACGGTGAAGGACGGCTTCGCCCGTAACTTCCTGCTGCCGCGCCACAAGGCCCTGCGCGCCACCAAGGCGAACCTGGACGCCTTCGACGCTCAGCGCGCTGAGATCGAAGCCCGCAACGTCAAGAACCGCGAAGCCGCCGCCAAGAACGGCGAGTCGCTGGACGGCACGCAATACGTCCTGATCCGTCAGGCCGGCGAAAGCGGCCAGCTGTACGGTTCGGTCGCCGGTCGCGACGTCGCCGACGCCATCAAGGCCGAAGGCGGCAAGGTCGACCGTTCGATGGTCGTCCTGGACAAGCCGATCAAGACGCTCGGCGTCCACGAAGTGAAGGTGAAGCTGCACGCCGAAGTGACCATCACGGTCACCCTCAACATCGCGCGCAGCCAGGACGAAGCCGAACGCCAAGCGCGCGGCGAGAACGTCATCGCCTCGCAGTTCGAGGAAGAGCGTCTGGCCGAGGCCGAAGCCGCCCAGGACCTCCTGGAAGGCGGCGCCGGCTCGCAGGAAGGCGACTACGCCGAAGCCTGATCCCGTCAGGGACCTTACGGTTTCCAGAGAACGGCGCGGAGCGATCCGCGCCGTTTTTTTCTGCATCGCTGCTATAGAAATGCTCAGCTTGTAGGTTTTGTGACGAGCGCCCATGTAACGGTCGGGGGCGCTGAAGACCCCCGCCCCGGGGCCGCGCGCACGTGTCGTCGCCCTGGTCACAACAGGGGATTTCGCATGAACTACAAGAGCTTGCTTCTGGCCGCGGCATCGCTGACGGCCTTTTCCGCCACGGCCCACGCCCAGACGGCGCCGGCTGGCGACACCACCGCGGTCGAACAGGTGGTCGTCACCGGCACCCGCGTGGCGCGCTCGCGCCTCGAAACCGTTTCGCCGGTCGACGTGGTCGACAGCAAGTCGCTGACCCGCCAGGGCACGCCGGAACTGGCCCAGGCCCTGGCCAATCTGGCGCCGTCGATCGACTTCCCGCGCCCGGCCGTGACCGACGGCACCGACTCGGTGCGTCCGGCGACCCTGCGCGGCCTGGCTCCCGACCAGACCCTGGTCCTGCTGAACGGCCACCGCGCCCACACCTCGGCGCTGGTCAACATCAACGGCTCGATCGGCCGCGGCTCGGCGCCGTTCGACCTGAACACCATTCCGACGGCGGCCCTGTCCAGCGTCGAGATCCTGCGCGAAGGCGCGGCGGCTCAGTACGGCTCGGACGCCATCGCCGGCGTCATCAACCTGCGCCTTCGTGAAGCCAGCAGCGGCGGCGGCGCGACCGCCACCTACGGCGTCTACAACACCAAGGTGAAGACCACCCGCAATCCCGACGGCCGCACGGCGCACGACGGCCCGGTCTACAGCGCCTCGGTCTGGCAAGGCTTCGCGCTGCCCAACGACGGCTTCCTGACCGTGACGGGCGAGTATTCGTACCGCAACCCGACCAACCGCGCCGACCTCGACCCGCGCGTCACGCCCAACAAGGTCACGGGCATCTTCGGCGACCCCCAGGTCGAGACCAAGACGCTTTACGCCAACTTCGGCCTGCCGCTGAACGACTCCTGGAAGCTGTACGGCCTGGCCGGCTACCAGAACCGCAAGGGCGAGAGCGCCGCCTTCCCGCGCCTGGCCGACAACGCCAACAACTACACATCCGTCTACCCGAACGGCTACGTGCCGAAGATCACCACCGACATCGACGACTACAACCTGGCGCTCGGCGCCAAGGGCGATGTGGCCGGCTTCACGGTCGACGCTTCGGTGAACTACGGGAACAACAAGGTCGCCTACGGCACCATCAACTCCCTCAACGCCTCGCTCGGCCCGAGCTCGCCGACCGCGTTCAAGGACGGGTCGATGCAGTACGGCCAGTGGGTGGCGAGCCTCGACTTCACCCGCCCGCTCGAGCTGTTCCATTTCGCCAAGCCCAGCACCCTGGCCTTCGGCGCCGAGTACCGTGACGAGAGCTACAGGATCCGGGCTGGCGAGACGGCCTCCTGGACCAATGGCGGCAACGGCAAGGGCGCGGGCGCGCAGGGCTTCCCGGGCTTCCGGCCGTCCAACGAGGTGGACGTCGGCCGGAATTCCAAGAGCCTCTACGCCGACCTGGACAACCAGATCACCGACAAGTTCGACGTCGATCTGGCCGTCCGCTACGAGGACTATTCGGACTTCGGCTCGACCACGACCGGCAAGATCGCCGCGCGCTATGACCTGACCGACAGCTTCGCCATCCGCGGGGCCTATTCGTCGGGCTTCCGCGCCCCGGCCCTGCAGCAGCAGTATTTCACCACCACCTCGATCAACATCATCGGCGGGGCGGCGGTGGACGTCGGCACCTTCCCGGCCACCAGCGCCACGGCCAGCGCCCTGGGCGCCAAGCCGCTGGAGCCGGAAAAGTCCAAGAACTACTCGCTGGGCGCGGTCTTCCACAAAGGTCCGTTCGAGCTGACGGTGGACGCCTACCAGATCGATCTGAACAACCGGATCGTTCTGTCGGAGAACATCCAGGGCTCGGCCACCGGCACGGCGACCCAGCAGGCGATCTACCGTCTGCTGCAGCCGTTCGGCGTGACCACGGCGCGGTTCTTCATCAATGGCGTCGACACCAAGACCAAGGGCGTCGACGTCGTCGGCCGCTACCGCCTGGACAGCGAGGCGGCCGGCCGCTTCGACTTCACTCTGGCGGCGAACTTCAACGACACCAAGGTCGAGCGCGTGCCCACCACCAGCACGATCTCGTCCCTGCCCGTCCCTCCAGCCCTGTTCTCGCGCGTCAATGTCGCGATCTTCGAGCAAGGCACGCCGGACAAGAAGTTCGTGGCCAGCAGCGATTGGTCGAAGGGTCCCTTCAGCGCCACCCTGAAGGGCGCCTATTACGGCTCGGTGCTGGTTCCGAACTCGAACCAGACGCTGGACTACCGCACCGGCGCCAAGTCGATCTGGGATCTCGAGGGCCGCTACGCGTTCGCCCGGAACGTCACCTGGGCGGTGGGCGTCAGCAACCTGTTCGACACCTATCCGAACAAGGCGCCGGCGGCGGTGAACACGACCGGCGTCACCGCCTTCTCGAGCTTCTCGCCGTTCGGCTTCAACGGCCGGTTCCTCTACACGCGTCTGGCCTACAACTGGTAGGACCGCGGACGAAAACCACGTGAAAAGCGGGGGCCCGGAGCACAACTCCGGGCCCTTTTGCGTCAGAAGCGGACGCAGGCAGGCGCCCCGGCGCTTGCGCGCGGCGGCGGCGAGAACATACACAGAATATCCCCGTTCATCTGACCCCCGCGTTGATCTGACCCAAGCCTCCGCCCGCCCGTCGCGTTAACTTATGCCGATGTCCCTCGTACCCGCGCTCGATCTGATTTCGCCTGCCCCTCCCGAGCCCACGATCAACGTGGCGCCGCACAACATGGAGGCCGAACAGGCCCTGCTCGGCATCCTGCTGTACGACAACGCCGCCTATGAGCGGCTGAGCGACAACCTGCAGGCCCGCTGCTTCTACGAGCCCTTCCACCAGCGCCTGTTCCAGGCGATCGAGACCCACGTCCGCAAGGGCCAGCTGGCCGAGCCGATCCTGCTGGCCGACGAGTTCAAGAAGGACCCCGCGTTCGAGGAGCTGGGCGGCCTGCGCTACCTGGCCGACCTCGTCGACCGCGCGCCGCCGGCGGCCAATGTCGGCGACTACGCCCGGGTGATCTTTGATCTGTCGCTGCGCCGCGAACTGATCCGCATCGGCGGCGACATCGCCACTGCGGCCCAGGGCGGCGGCGACGAGAAGCGCGCCGCCCGCGACCAGATCGAGGCCGCCGAACAGCAGCTCTACAGCCTGGCCGAAAGCGGCGCGGCCTCGTCGGGCTTCGTCTCGTTCGGCGACGCCCTGCGCGGCGCGGTCGAGATGACCGCCGAGGCCTACAGCCGCGACGGCGGCATGTCGGGCGTGGCCACCGACCTGATCGACCTCGACCAGAAGATCGGCGGCCTGCACCCCTCCGACCTGATCGTCCTGGCCGGCCGCCCGTCGATGGGCAAGACCGCCCTGGCGACGAACATCGCCTTCAACATCGCCAAGAAGTACGCCTACGAGATCCAGCCGGACGGCACGAAGAAGACCGTCCAGGGCGGCGTGGTGGCCTTCTACTCGCTGGAAATGAGCGCCGAGCAGCTGGCCCTGCGTATGCTGGCCGACGCCTCGGGCGTGTCGGGCGACCGCCTCCGCAAGGGCGAGATCGACGCCAGCGAGTTCGGCCGGGTGCGCGACGCGGCCATGGAGCTGCAGGAAGCGCCGCTCTATATCGACGCCACCGGCGGCATCTCGATCGCCAAGCTGACCGCCCGCGCGCGTCGCCTGAAGCGGCAGGTGGGCTTGGACCTGATCGTTGTCGACTACCTGCAGCTGGTCACCGGCTCCGACCTCGGGGCCAACGCCAACCGCGTGCAGGAGGTCTCGCAGATCACCATGGGGCTGAAGGCCCTGGCCAAGGAGCTCTCCTGCCCGGTCATCGCGCTGTCGCAGCTGTCGCGTCAGGTTGAAGCCCGCGAGGACAAGCGGCCGCAGCTGTCGGACCTTCGCGAGTCCGGCTCGATCGAGCAGGACGCCGACATGGTGTGGTTCGTCTATCGCGAGGCCTACTATGTGGGCCGCGCCGAGCCGCGCGAGGGCACGCCCGAGCACCTGACCTGGCAGGAGGAGATGGATCGCCTGCAGGGCCTGGCCGAGGTGATCATCGCCAAGCAGCGCCACGGCCCGATCGGCACCGTGCGCCTGTCGTTCAACAGCGACACCACCCGCTTCGGCAACCTGGCCAAGGACCACTATTTCGCCCAGGCGCGGAACATTCCGTCCAGCGAGTGAAGGCGGCGTTCGGGGAGCGGCGCTTGGCCCTGGTCCTCTGAAACCAAACAGCCTCATCATCGAGTCAGCCGCCGTCCTGAAGCCATTGCCTCACCGCCGCCATCGCCGGCGTTTCGGGGCGTGATTTCAGTCGGGTAAGCCAATAGCGGCCGGCGTCGACGCTAAGACCGAAGGGCTGAGCCAGTCGGCCGCTCGCGAGGTCCTGCTCGAACAACCGAGCGGGCAGCAGGGCGACGCCCAGGCCGCTCGCCGCCGCTGCCGCTAGGCTGGACGAGGCGTCGAACACCGGGCCCCGAATCGCCGGTAGGGTCAGGCCGGCGGCGTCGAACCAGACCTTCCATTCGTCGCGACGATAGGACCGCAGCAGGATCTCTCTTGGCAGGTCGGCCGGCGTCCGCAACCGCCGCGCCAGGCTCGGCGCGCACAGCGGCGTCAGCGGCGCTTCTAGGATTGAAACGGCGTCGGTTCCGTGCCAGGCGCCGTCGCCGTAGCGGATCGCTAGGTCCAGCCCTTCGCCCGCGAGGTCCACCCGGTTGTTGTTGGTCATGATCCGAAGGTCGACGCCGGGGTGGAGCGCGGTGAAATCGGGCAGGCGCGGCAGCAACCATCCGGTGGCGAAGCTTGCGACGACGCCGATGCTGACGGTCTCCTGAAGACGTCCGCCCGCGAAGCGGTCGAGCGTGGCGGTCAGGCGATCGAGGGTGTCGCTGACGATGGGCGCGAGGGCGGCGCCTTCGTCGGTCAGGGCGAGGCCCCGAGGCAGCCGGCGGAACAGCAGCGCGCCGAGCTGATCTTCCAGCAGCTTGATGTGGTGGCTGACGGCGGCCTGGGTGACGCGCAGCTCCAGCGCGGCGCGCGTCACATTGAGGTGCCGCGCGGCCGCCTCGAAGGCGCGCAGGGCGTTGAGCGGCAGCCGCGATCTTTCCATCAGAAAGCATTAGTTCGTTTTATTGCTATCGCCAATTTTGATCGCTTGCGACGCGGACGTGCTGCGATGACCCTCTAACGCGTCGTCCCGACATGAGGAAAAACGATGTGTCGCGGGCGCCTTGGTCACGTCTTAGGGGAACATCATGAGAGTTGTTCGCGCCGCGGCCTTGGCCGCGCTGCTTCTCGCCTCGGCGGCGCGGGCGGCGACGCCTGACACCGCGCCGGCCGCTTGGCGGCCGTCTCCCGGCCACAGCCAGACGCTGATCTGGCCGGGAGCGGCCCCAGGCCTATCGCCTGTCCCAGGGCCGGAGACCGCGAAGGATGGGGGCGTGACCAACGTCACCCGGCCGACGATGACGGTCTATTCGCCCAAGGGCGTGAACAGCGGCGCCGCGGTCATCGTCATCCCCGGCGGCGGCTTTCAGCTGCTGGCCATGGATCTGGAAGGCACGGAGATCTGCGACTGGCTGACCTCCAAGGGAGTCACCTGCGTGCTGCTCAAATACCGCGTGCCGAGCATCCCGTACCGCTGGCAGTGCCGCTGCCGCCCGCAGAATAAGGAGATTTCGACACCGTCGCTGCAGGACGTGCTGCGGACCGTGCGGCTGACGCGGGCTCGGGCCGCCGAGTGGAAGATCGATCCGCGCAAGATCGGGGTGATCGGGTTCTCCGCCGGCGGGTATCTGGCCGCCGAGGCCAGCACCCATTTCGACGATCGCCTCTATGCGCCCGTGGACGCGGCCGACCGACAAAGCGCCCGCCCGGACTTCGCCATCGCCGTCTATCCAGGGCACCTGGCGATGGCCAAGAACAGCATCGCGCTCAATCCCAATATCGAGAAAGCCATCACGCGCCGCACGCCGCCGACCTTCTTGTTGCAGAACGAGGACGACCCCGTGGACAGGGTCGAGGACGCGCTCAGCTACTATATGGGATTGAAGAAGGCGGGCGTTCCGGTCGAACTGCACGCCTACGCCCAAGGCGGCCATGCCTTCGGCCTGCGGGAGAAGAAGCTTCCCGTATCCGCGTGGCCTCGGTTGGTCGAGACATGGCTGCGGACGATCGGGATGCTTTCGGCGTGAGCGACGCCGACATTGCGGATCGCGCCTTGGGACGAACGGTTTGACGAGCCCCGCCGCCTCGGGCCACGCTTAAAGTCTCCCCTAGCCCAGACGAGTCGCATGGATTTCGGCCCCCTGCCCACCTCCAGCCTGGTCGGCGCCTTCCTGTTGGCGTTCCCGGCGCTGTTCTCGATCGTCAATCCGGTCGGGGCGTCGCTGATCTTCCATCAGGCGATGGGAGGACGACCGCGCTTGGAGCGGCTGAAGCTGGCGCGCCAGATCGGCTTCTACGCCTTCCTGGTGCTCCTGGGGTCGCTGCTGCTGGGCGGCTACATCCTGAACTTCTTCGGCGTCAGCCTGGGCGCCCTGCGGGTGGCCGGCGGCCTGGTCGTGGCCATCCGCGCCTGGGGCCTCCTGATGGACCCGCAGGAGAACGAGGAGCGCAAGACCAGCCAGACCGAACCGGCCCAGACCCACGAGGACGTGGCGTTCTTTCCCCTCACCATGCCGTTCACGACGGGACCGGGCTCGATCTCGGTGGCGATCGCCCTCTCCTCGCAACGCCCCACCGAGGGCGACGCCGTCGCGCCGTTCTTCATCGGCGCGGGCCTGGCCGCCGCCCTGGTCGCGATCATGGTCTGGCTGCTCTACAGCGCCTCCGAGCGCGTGATGCGCCTGTTGGGGCCCGCCGGCGCGCGGGTGCTGTCGCGCCTGGTGGCGTTCCTCTTGCTGTGCATCGGCGTCCAGATCATCGCGTCGGGCGCCGAGAACCTGGTGGCGCGGTTCCTGGCGGCGCATCACGGCTAGGCCATTGAACGGCCCGCCGGGGTCCGCTAGGTCGGCCCCATGACCGACAGTCGCATCCTCGTTGATCTCGACGCCCTGGCCGCCAACCACGCGGCGCTGCGCGCGCGGGCCGGCGGGGCCGAGGTGGCGCCGGCGGTGAAGGCCAACGGCTACGGGCTCGGCGCCGCGGCGGTCGCCGATCGGCTGTGGGCCGAGGGCGCGCGGAGCTTCTATGTCGCGCGGCTCTCCGAGGGCGTGGCGCTGCGCGCGGCGCTGGGCGATCGGGCGGCGACGATCCACGTACTGGACGGCGCGACGCCGGGCTCTGGCGACGCGCTGGAGGGCGCGAACCTGGTTCCCGTGCTCAACAGCCTGCCACAGGTCGAGGCCTGGAACAGCCGCGCGCGCGGACGCCGGCTGAAGGCGGCCCTGCACATCGACACCGGCATGAACCGCCTGGGGCTTCGGCTCGAGGAACTGAAGGTGCTGGTCGGGGCGGTCGACCGTCTGAAGGGCCTGGAGATCGATCTGGTGGTCAGCCACCTGGCCTGCGCCGACACGCCCGATCATCCTTTGAACGCGCGCCAACTCGAGCGCTTTCAGGAGGCGGTCGCCCTGCTGCCGGACGCGCGGCGCAGCCTGGCCAATTCGGCGGGGCTGTTCCTCGGCGAAGCCTATCGCTTCGACCAGGCGCGGCCGGGGATCAGCCTCTATGGCGGCGGACCGGAAGGGCGTCCCCACCCTGAGATCCGCGCCGTCGCCACGGTCGAGGCCCCGATCCTGCAGGTGCGGGTCGTGCCGCGCGGCGAAAGCATCGGCTATGGCGCGGGCTGGACCGCGCCGGACACCACGCGGGTGGCCATCGTCGCGGCCGGCTATGCCGACGGCGTGCCGCGCGCGGCCTACCCCAAGGGCGCCGTGTGGTTCGACGGCGCGCGGCGCCCGATGCTGGGTCGCGTCTCGATGGACCTGATCGCCGTCGACATCACCGACTGCGACGCCGCGCTTCCTGGGGCCATGGTCGAGCTCATCGGCCCCCACCTGCCGGTCGACGAAGCGGCCGAGGCGGCGGGCACCTCGGCCTATGAGCTGCTGACGCGAACCTCGGCCCGAGCCACCCGCGTCCTTCGCTAGGATGCACGTCCGGCTTTGGCGCAGGGGGCCGGCAGCCTGTAGTCTCCACGCATCCGAGAATCAGGAGATCCCATGGCCCGCGACGGCGCCGTCTATGCCTGCCAGTCCTGCGGCGCGGTCCAGACCAAGTGGTCGGGACAGTGCCCCGCCTGCCAGAGCTGGAACACCCTGGTCGAGGAGGTCGGCTCGCGGCCGCCGGGCGCGCTGGCCACGACCAAGGCGACGCGCGTGCGCGGCCTGCAATTCACCGGCCTGGAAAGCGAGACGGCCCCGCCGCCGCGTCTGCTGACCGGCGTCGACGAGTTCGACCGGGTCTGCGGCGGCGGCGTCGTGCCGGGCTCGGCCCTGCTGATCGGCGGCGATCCGGGCGTGGGTAAGTCCACCCTGCTGCTGCAGGTCTGCGCCAGCGCCGCCGCGCGCGGCGTCTCCTGCGCCTACATCTCCGGCGAGGAAGCGGTCGAGCAGATCCGCGGCCGCGCCGACCGCATGGGGCTCGCGAAGGCCAATGTCAGCCTGGCCGCCGAGACCTCGCTGCGCGACATCCTCGACGGGCTCAAGCGCGACAGCTTCGACCTGGTGGTCATCGACTCGATCCAGACCCTGTGGAGCGACGCCCACGAGGCCGGGCCCGGCACCGTCACCCAGGTCCGCGCCTGCGCCACCGAGCTGGTGCGACTGGCCAAGAAGAAGGGCGTGGCGATCCTGCTGGTCGGCCACGTCACCAAGGACGGCCAGATCGCCGGGCCGCGCGTCGTCGAGCATCTGGTCGACGCGGTGCTGAGCTTCGAAGGCGAGCGCGGCTATCCGTTCCGGATCCTGCGCGGGGCGAAGAACCGGTTCGGGGCCACCGACGAGATCGGCGTCTTCGAGATGGGCGATGTCGGCCTCCGCGA
The DNA here is from genome assembly GCF_947036865.1 of uncultured Caulobacter sp. Classification (GTDB taxonomy): domain Bacteria; phylum Pseudomonadota; class Alphaproteobacteria; order Caulobacterales; family Caulobacteraceae; genus Caulobacter. The sequence continues at coordinate 55,257 of NZ_CAMQSF010000015.1, forward strand.
AGTCAAGAACCCCTCGGCCCTGTTCCTGAACGAAGGCGGCGAGCGGGCGGCGGGCGCGGCGGTGTTCGCCGGCATCGAGGGCAGCCGGCCCGTGCTGGTGGAATTCCAGGCCCTGGTCGCGCCGTCCGCCTACGGAACGCCGCGCCGGGCGGTCGTCGGCTGGGATTCCGGCCGCCTGGCCATGGTGCTCGCCGTGCTCGAGGCCCGATGCGGCCTTGGTTTTGGCGACAAGGACGTCTATCTGAACGTCGCTGGCGGTCTGCGCATCACGGAGCCGGCGGCGGATCTCGCGGCGGCGGCGGCCCTGGCCTCTTCCGCCCTCGACGTGGCCCTGCCCCAGGACTGCGTCGTGTTCGGCGAGCTCAGCCTGTCGGGCGAGGTTCGGCCCGTCAGTCGGATGGAGACGCGTTTGAAGGAAGCCGCGAAACTGGGATTTGGCCGGGCGCTCGGTCCGCTGGCCGGCCTCCCGGAAGGCGGCGGCGCCCTGCCCGTGGCGGGGGTCGCGCGTCTGACCGACGCGGTGCGGCGCATCGGCGACGAGATCTGGAGCAGTCACGCGTGACGCCGTTCGACATCATCGCCGGGCTTCTGCTGCTGATTTCCGGCGTCACCGGCTGGATGCGCGGCGCCTCGCGCGAGCTGACCTCGGCCCTGTCGTTCATCTTCGCCGCCGCCATCGCCCTGTTCGGCCTGCGGATCTCGGGCCCGATCTTCCGCAAGCTCATGGACCCCGACTGGGCGGCCACGGCCTCGGCGGTGCTGGTGGTGTTCGTGATCTTCTTCCTGATCTTCCGCCTGATCGGCGGTCGGATCACCGCCACCTTGCAGGACAGTTCGGCCGGAACCCTGGATCGCGCGGTGGGCGCGACGTTCGGCCTGATCCGCGCCTGCGTGGTGCTGGGCGTCTTCAACCTGCTGCTGCATCTGGCGACGCCGCCGGACCGGATGCCGCATTGGGTCGAGAACTCGATGTTCTATCCCGTGTCCGAAGTCAGCGGGACCGTGCTGAAGGTCTTCGCGCCGAAGGGCAAGGCGCTGGCCGGCAAGCTGGCGCCCGCGATCACCGAGGCCGTCCACGACGGAACCAAGACGAACGGCGACAATCGGTCCGGCGAGAAATCGCGCGGACAGGGCTATGATGAGGACCAGCGTCGCCAGCTCGACGACCTGGTGGAGAAATCGCGATGAGCTTCCTGGGCCAATCGACCGACCGCTATTCGACGCCGCCGCACCGTGACGCGGACGACGACACCCTCCGCCTCGAATGCGGCGTGTTCGGCGTGTTCGGCGCGCGGGACGCGGCGGCCATCGCGGCCCTGGGTCTGCACGCCCTGCAGCACCGCGGCCAGGAGGCCTGCGGCATCGCCGCCTTCGACGGCAACCGTTTCCATACCGAGCGCCACATGGGCCATGTCGGCGACGCCTTCACCGGCGCCGACCTCGTGCAGCGCCTCCCGGGCAACATGGCCATCGGTCACACGCGCTATTCGACGGCCGGCGGCAGCTTCATCCGCAACGTCCAGCCGATGTTCGCCGATCTGGAGACCGGCGGCGTCGCCCTGGCCCACAACGGCAACCTGACCAACTTCCTGACCCTGCGCGAGCGCCTGGTCCAGGAAGGCGCGATCTTCCAGTCGACCTCGGACAGCGAGGTGATCCTCCACCTGATCGCCCGCTCGCGGAAGGCTCGCATCGTCGACCGCTTCATCGACGCGATCAGCCAGATCGAGGGCGGCTTCGCCCTGGTGGCCATCACCAACAAGAAGATGATCGGCGTGCGCGACCCGCTGGGCATCCGGCCGCTGGTGCTGGGCGATCTCGACGGCAAGCCCGTCCTGGCGTCCGAGACCTGCGCCCTCGACATGATCGGCGCCCGCTTCGTGCGCGACATCGAGCACGGCGAGATGGTGGTGATCGAGGAGACCGGCGTCACCTCGTCCAAGCCGTTCCAGACCCTGCCCGCCCGGCCCTGCGTGTTCGAATATGTCTATTTCGCCCGCCCCGACAGCGTCGTGAACGGCCGGTCGGTCTATGGCGTGCGCAAGCGCATGGGCCGCAACCTCGCCAAGGAGACCGGCGTCGAGGCCGACGTCGTGGTGCCGGTGCCCGACAGCGGCGTGCCGGCGGCGCTGGGCTACGCCCAGGAGAGCGGCCTGCCGTTCGAGATGGGCATCATCCGCAACCACTATGTGGGCCGCACCTTCATCCAGCCGACCCAAGGCGTGCGCGAACTGGGGGTGCGCATGAAGCACAGCCCCAATCGCGCCATCCTGGCCGGCAAGCGCGTGGTGCTGATCGACGACTCGATCGTGCGCGGCACCACCTCGCTGAAGATCGTCCGCATGGTCCGCGAGGCGGGCGCCAAGGAAGTCCACCTGCGCTCGGCCAGCCCGCCGATCAAGTGGCCCGACTTCTACGGCATCGACATGCCCGAGCGCGAACAGCTGCTGGCGGCCAACAAGTCGCTGGAGGAGATGGCCAAGTTCCTGGAAGTGGACAGCCTGGGCTTCCTGTCGGTGGACGGGCTCTACCAGGCGCTGGACGCCGGCCCGCGCGACCCGGCCTGCCCGCAGTTCACCGACCACTATTTCACCGGCGACTACCCCACCCGCCTGACCGATCGCGAGATCGCCGAGGGCCGTAACGAGACCAACGACAGGCAGCTGTCGCTGCTGGTCAGCGCCTAAGCGCCGTTCCGTGAGTCTGAAGTCCGTTCTCGAGAAGCTGAAGCTCGAGCCCTACGTCCTGGCCTTGTTCGGCATGGTGGTGCTGGCGTCGGTGCTGCCGGTGCGCGGCGCGGCGGCGCATGACCTGAACATCGTCGTCAAGCTGGCCATCGCCCTGCTGTTCTTCCTGCATGGGGCCAAGCTCTCGCGCGAGAACGTGGTCGCGGGCGTCACCCACTGGCGCCTGCACCTGTTGATCCTGGCCTTCACCTTCGTGCTGTTCCCGGTCCTGGGCCTGGTCATCAGCAAGTTGGGCGTGCTGCCGCCGACGCTGGCGGCGGGGATCGTCTTCCTGTGCTGCCTGCCCTCGACCGTGCAGTCGTCGATCGCCTTCACCTCGATCGCGCGCGGCAATGTCGCGGCCGCCGTGGTGGCGGCCAGCGCCTCGAACCTGTTCGGCATCTTCATCACGCCGGTGCTGGTGGGTCTGCTGATGCACACGACCGGCGCGGCGTCCGGCGGCTGGAACTCGGTGCGCGACATCGTCGTGCAGCTCCTGCTGCCCTTCGTCGTCGGACAACTCGCGAGGCCCTGGGTGAGCGGCTGGCTGGCGCGACACAAGGGATTGATCGGCTATGTCGATCGCGGCTCGATCCTGCTGGTGGTCTATTCGGCCTTCAGCGAGGCCGTGGTCGGCGGCATCTGGCACAAGATCTCGCCGCTACAGTTGCTGATCCTGCTCGCGGTCAACGGCGCGCTGCTGGCCGTCGTGCTGATCGCCACCACCTTCGGCGCGCGGGCCCTCGGCTTCTCGCCCGAGGACGAACGGGCGATCACCTTCTGCGGCTCCAAGAAGAGCCTGGCCACCGGCGTGCCGATGGCCGGGATCCTGTTCCCTGGCCCCACGGCCGGCGTTCTGGTGCTGCCGCTGATGATCTTCCACCAGATCCAGCTGATGGCCTGCTCGGTGATCGCCCAGCACTACGCCAAACAGGCCCGGAGCGACGCCGCGGAAGCTTAAGGGCTCCGCGAGGTTTCCGTCCGCCCTCCCCTGATCTAGAACCCGCCCATGACCTCCGACTCGTCCAAGCCGCTGGCCGGCCGCATCGCCCTCGTCACCGGCGCCACGCGTGGGATCGGCGAGGCCGTGGCCTTGGGCCTGGCCCAGGCGGGCGCGCACGTGATCGCGCTAGGCCGCACGCAAGGGGCCCTCGAAGCCCTCGACGACGCCATCCTGGCCGCGACCGGCGACCGCGCAACCCTGGTTCCGCTGGACCTGCGAGAGCCCGACGGGCTGGACCATCTGGGCGCGGCCATCCACCAGCGCTGGGGCAAGCTAGACATCCTGGTCGGCGCCGCCGGCCTGCTGGGTCCCCTCACCCCGGTCAGCCACCTGGAGCCGAAGGGCTGGGAGATGATCCTGTCCACGAACCTGACCGCCAACTGGCGGCTGATCCGGGCGATGGACCCGCTGCTGCGCGCCTCCGACGCCGGCCGCGCCCTGTTCTTCTCCAGCAGCGTCGCCCGCACGCGTCCGGCCTTCTGGGGCGCCTACGCGGCGACCAAGGCGGCGCTGGAAGCCCTGGTCGACGTCTATGCCGACGAGATGGAGAATACGCCGGTGCGCGCGCTCTGCGTCGATCCGGGCGCGATGCGCACGCGCATGCGGGCCGGCGCCTTCCCCGGCGAGGATCCCAAGACCGTTCCCGCGCCCGAGACCATCGTTCCGTTCGTGCTCGATCTGGTTCGGCCGGACCGCGAGCCGCCCAAGGGCGTGGTCCGCTTCAAGGAGCGCGGCCAGGAAGCGCCCTCGATCGACGCCTGAACCGTGATTCGCGAGGCCGGCCCGCGCGGACGCCGAGGTTGTTCGCGCCTCTGAAGACGACCCTTACGTGCTTGTTCCAACGAATATTTCTACCACTCGTCGAACATGTGATGCCATTAGGGTTGGATTAACCTTCATCCCCCGAAAGATGTAGCGACTTCTACGCAAATCCTTTGGGGGGATTTCGGATGGCTCTATTCAGTTTCGGTCGTGAAGACGACGGCGCCTCAAGTAAGATCTCCGACCTCGAGGGGGTGGTCGCGGCGATCCAGAGGTCTCAGGCGGTGATCGAGTTCGGCCTCGACGGCTCGATCATCACCGCCAATGACAACTTCCTCACGGCGATGGGGTTCACGCTCGGCGAGATCCAGGGGCGTAAGCACAGCCTGTTCGTCGACCCGGAATACGCCGCCAGCGCCGAGTATCGCGATTTCTGGCGTCGCCTGGCAGCCGGCGAGTTCTTCTCCGAGAAGTTCAAGCGGATCGGCAAGGGCGGCCGCGAGGTGTGGCTGCAAGCCTCCTACAATCCCATCCTCGACAAGGCCGGAAGGCCCTACAAGGTCATCAAGTTCGCCACCGACATCACCGCGATCGAGGATGAGCGTCGACTGAGCGAGGCTCAGCGTCAGGCGGCGCAGACGGAGCAGGACCACGTGGTGTCGGTGCTGGCCGAAAGCCTGACCCGACTGGCGCGCGGCGACCTGACGACGCGCATCGACGCCCAGTTCGACGGCCGGTACGCGGTGCTGCGGGAAGACTTCAACGCCGCCGTCGACAGCCTCAAGCAGGCCATGAGCGCCATTTCCGAGGCGGCCCACGGCATGACGAGCGGGGCCAACGAGATCGCCAGCGCGTCCAGCGATCTGTCCAAGCGCACCGAGCAGCAGGCGGCCAGCCTGGAGGAAACCGCCGCGGCCCTGGACGAGATCACCGCCACGGTGCGCCGCAGCGCCGAGGGCGCCAAACAGGCGTCGGCCACCGCCTCGGCGGCCAGCGCCGACGCCGATCGCTCGGGCGCCGTGGTCCGCGAGGCCGTGGCGGCCATGGGCGAGATCGAGAAGTCCTCGGGCCAGATCACCCAGATCATCGGCGTCATCGACGAGATCGCCTTCCAGACCAACCTGCTGGCCTTGAACGCCGGCGTCGAGGCCGCTCGGGCCGGCGAGGCCGGGCGCGGCTTCGCCGTGGTCGCTCAGGAGGTGCGGGCCCTGGCCCAGCGGTCGGCCGAGGCGGCCAAGGAGATCAAGCAACTGATCGCCAGCAGCACCGCCCAGGTCGAGCGCGGCGTGCGGCTGGTCGGCGACACCGGCGAGGCGCTGGAGGACATCGTCACCAAGGTCACCGAGATCGACGCCCTGATCCGCGAGATCGCTCAGTCCTCGCAGGAACAGGCGACGGGCCTCAACCAGGTGAACGCCGCGGTCAATCAGATGGACCAGGTGACCCAGCAGAACGCGGCCATGGTCGAGCAGGCCACGACCTCGGCCGCCCAGCTGCGCGGCGAGGCCGAGGACCTGGCCCGGCAAGTCGGGCAGTTCGAAATCGGCGGCGCGGCGATGACGCGGAGCGCGCCCCCGGTCCGCTCGGCCGGCCCCGCGCCCGCCATGCGCACCGCTCCCCGCGCGGGTCGCCCAGGCTCCGCGGCCACCGCCGTCGCGCAGGCCGCCTGGGAAGAGTTCTAGATCGCTTTTGTGGGGAGGGCCCGCCACGCGGGTCCGCGACAGCCGCCGTCCTCGCGACGGCGGCTGTTTTCATGGTCAGCGTCCCTTGGGGCGTCCCGGACCGGTATTGCCGCGCACCGTGCGAGCGCCCGCCGTCGGGCGACGCGGCGTCGCCGCCTTGCCGCCGGCGGCCTTGGCGCCGACCTTGTAGCTGGGCGCGGCCTTCTTGGCGGTCTTGGGGCCCTTGGCCTTGACGGGCTTGACGGCGGCCTTGCCCGGTTCGGCGACGGCGCTTTCGGTCGGCGCGCCGGTCTTGGTGACGGTCGGCCCCTTCTTCTTGACCGGCTTCACGGCCGCCTTGCCCGGTTCGGGGAGCCCCGCTTCGGCGGCGGCCTTGGCGGCGGCCTCGTCGGCGAGGCGCTTGGACTTCTTGACCGTGTTGCGCGAGGCGCGGATGCGCTCTTCCTCACGCTCGCGGCGTTCGAACTCACGCTTGCCCCGGCCCGAGTGGCCCTTGGCCTCGCCCTCGGCATAGGGGTTGGCGCCCGACTTGATGGTGATGCGCAGCGGCACGCCCGGCAGGTCGAAGCTTTCGCGCAGGGAGTTGATCAGATAGCGCCGGTAGTGGTCGGGCATCTGGTCGGCGCGGCTGGAGAACAGCACGAAGGTCGGCGGGCGGGCCTTGGTCTGGGCCATGTACTTGGGTTTCACGCGGCGGCCGCTGACGGCGGGCGGCGGGTGTCGCTGCATCGCCATCTGCAGCCAGTCGTTCAGATCGCGGGTCTTGACCTTGGTCGACCAGTCCTTGTGGGTCTTGATCACCGCCGGCATCAGGTGACCGATGCCCTTGCCCGTCTCGCCGGACAGGGCCACGACCGGCGCGCCCCGCAGCTGGGGCAGCATGCGCTCAGCGTGCTCTCGGAAGGCGGCCAGGTGCGCGGCCTGGTCCTCGATCAGGTCCCACTTGGCCAGGACGAACACCACGGCCCGCCCTTCCCGCTCGGCGAGGTCGGCAATCTGCAGGTCCTGGATCTCGAACGGATGGGTGGCGTCCATCACCAGCAGCACCACCTCGGCGAAGGTGATGGCGCGGATGGTGTCCTGGGTCGACAGCTTCTCCAGCTTGTCCTGAACCTTGGCCTTGCGGCGCAGGCCGGCGGTGTCGACGAGGCGGATCTTGCGCCCGTCCCATTCCCAGTCGACCGAGATGGAGTCGCGCGTGATCCCGGCCTCGGGGCCGGTCAGCAGGCGATCCTCGCCCAGCAGGCGGTTGACCAGGGTCGACTTGCCGGCGTTCGGACGGCCGATGATGGCGATGCGGATCGGCTTGGTGTCGTCGTCGAGATCCTCGTCGTCGGCCTGGGGCTCGAACGGCACCAGGGCCGCGTAGAGCTCGGCCATGCCCTCGCCGTGCTCGCCCGAGATCGGGATCGGCTCGCCCAGGCCTAGGCGGAACGCCTCGCCCGCGCCGACGTCGCCGGCCTTGCCCTCGGCCTTGTTGGCCGCGACGATCACCGGCTTGTCGCGCTTGCGCAGGATGGCGGCGAACACCTCGTCCAGCGGGGTCACGCCTTCGCGGGCGTCGAACACGAACAGCGAGACGTCGGCCTCCTCTATGGCGGCCTCGGTCTGGGCGCGCATGCGGGCTTCCAGGCTGGAGTCGTCGACATCCTCGAAGCCGGCGGTGTCGATCAGCTCAAGTTCCAGGTCGCCGATATTGCCGGCGGCGTAGCGGCGGTCGCGCGTGACGCCCGGCTGGTCGTCGACGATGGCCAGCTTCTTGCCGGCCAGACGATTGAACAGCGTGGACTTGCCCACATTCGGGCGGCCGACGATGGCGAGTTTCAGAGGCATGGACGTCCAAGTAGTCGATTTTGGCCTTCACCGCAAAAGCGACGGCCCGGGACGGCTTTCACCATCCCGGGCCCGAAGGCGTTTGATTGTCTTTTCGGCCCCGCGGGGAGCCGACGATCAGCGGATGGCGACCAGCTCGGCGTCGTCCGTGACCAAGTAGATCATGTTGCCCACCGCGATCGGGTTGATCAGGACGGGCGAGCCGATCTTCAGGCTCTTTTCCTTGGCGCCGGTCTTGGCGTTCAGGGCCACGGCCTCGCCGTCGCTGGACACCGTGATCAGACGGCCATTGGCCAAGATCGGGGTGGTCCACAGGCGCGGGTGCTTGGCGCGCTTCTTCTTCTGCTTCTTGGACAGGGCCTCGGTGTTGTTGAGGTCCTGGATCCAGTAGACCGAGCCGTTCTCGCGCGAGACGCAGATCACCTGGCCAGCCTTGTCGACGACATAGACGACGTCGCCGGCGGCCCAGGGCGTGGTGATGGCGGTCACCGGCAGGCTCCAGCGCGCCTGGCCCGTGCGCAGGTCGGTGGCGGCGAAGACGCCCGAGTGGCTGACGGCGAAGACGTCGCCCTTGTAGATCACCGGGCGCCCCGGAATGTCGCGGATCTCGGACAGCGCGTTGGTGCGGCTGGCGCGGCTGAGCGCCTCGCTCCACAGGTCATTGCCGTTGGTGGCGCGCAGGGCGATCAGCTCGCCCGAGGCGAAGCCGGCGACCACGGTGTCGCCGCTGACGGCGGGGCTGGAGGCGGCCAGGATGCGGGCCGGCTCGCTGAGCGCCTGATAGGTCCAGCCCGGCACGCCGGTGTCGGCGGCGAAGGTCAGCAGTTCGTTGTCGGTCGAGATCACGAAGACGCGGCCGTCGGCGACGGTCGGCGCGCCGTGGATCGGGGTCGAGGTGGTTTGCGTCCAGTTCAGGGCGCCCGAGCCGGCGTCCAGCTGCGCCACGAAGCGGAAGCCCGAGGCGACATAGACCTTGCCGTCCGGCCCGAGGGCCACGCCGCCGCCGAAGCCGAGGCGATCGTTCTTCTTGGGGATCAGGCCGAACGGCCCGCCCCGCTTGCTGGGGCCGGCGGCCGGACGCAGGTCCTTGCGCCAGATCTGCGCGCCGGTCTTGGCGTCCATCGCCACGACATCGGCCGCGCCATCCATCACGAAGACGCGGTCGCTGGTGGCCACCGGCGGAGCGGTGACGTGGAACTTGGCGCCCGCCTTCTTGCCGAAGCCCTTCTTCCAGGCGACCTCGAAGCTCTTGCCCGCGTCGACGTGCTCGATCGACTGCTCGGGGTTGCCGCCCGGCAGTCGCCACTCGGTCTGAACGACCGGATCGGGCAGGAAGAAGTCGGCGCCTTTAAGCGACTCGTTGGCCTCGACCTTCTGATCGAAGGCGATGATCGAGATGCGCTGGCCCTGAGTGGCCGTGGACTTGTTCTTGTCCTTGCCGTGGAACGGATTGACCTTGGAAATGGTCGAGCAGCCGCTGACGGCCACGGTCGCCGTCATCAGGGCGGCCAGGGCGACGGAACGCTTGGAGTTCATCAGAAGGCTCATTGCGGGGCGCCAGCGGCGGCGTTGGGCGCGGCGACGGCGCCGGGCGGGATCAGGGCGGGCGGCGTGGCCGGCAGGGCCGCGGCGGCCTTGACGGCGGCGGCCAGATCCTTGGCCGAACCGGAGTCGATCATCTGCATGGCGGCCTGGGCGCGCTGGCGGACCTCGTCGGAGGAGTTGTCCAGCGAATTGGCCAGCACCACGAAATCGCCCCGCGCGCCGGCCAGATCCCCGGCCTGCAGCTTGGCGAACGCCAGGGCTTCCTTGGCGTACACGCGGTACGGGCTCTTTTCCCCCGCCAAAGGCGTCAACCTCGCTTCGATGTCCTTGTACGGGGCGGTGTCCATCAGGGCGAAGGCGGATTTGAGGCGGGCCAGATCCCCGAGGATCGGGCTGGGCGCGGCCTTGGCGGCCTCGTCGAAATAGGCGACGGCCTCCTTGGCCTTGTTCTGCTCGACGCGGATGTCGCCCATCTGCAGCAGCGCCAGGGCCTTGTAGCCGCGCGCGCCGCCGTCGGCGACCGCCTTGAACTGGCCAAACGCCTTGTCCGGGCCGTCCTTTTGGGCGGTTTCGAGCGCCGTCTGATAGGCTTCCGAGGCCTTGTTGGCCTGGCCGGTCTGATACGAGGTCCAGCCCCAGTAGCCGCCGACGCCGATGACCACCGCCGCGGCGGCCGCCGCCACCCAAGGCAGCGACTTCACCGCCAGGCTGCGATAGCGCTCCGAGCGAAGCTGCTCTTCGACTTCGTCAAAAACATCGACCACGAAACGAGGCTCCGAAACAGGCGCTGCCCAGAAACGCCGCGTCCATCCTGGAGCGACCTTGCCGGGTGTAAGACAGATTGTGGCGGGCGAAGGGCCGCCCGCCGAGGCGGCGAACCTATAGCGTGCCGCGTCTAGCCGCAACGCGCGCGTTCACCCCTTCTTGGCATAGTAGGTCTCGGCCTCGCCGGGGAAGCTGCGATCCTTGACGTCGCGGGCATAGGCGGCGGCGGCGCGGGTGATCTCGCCCTTCAGGTCGGCGTAGCGGCGCACGAACTTCGGCGTCCAGTCGAACAGGCCCAGCATGTCGTCGACGACCAGGATCTGGCCGTCGCAGCCGGCCGAGGCGCCGATGCCGATGGTGGGTGCGTCGATCGCGGCGGTGATCTCGCGCGCCAGGGCCTCGGCCACGCCCTCGACGACCACGGCGAAGGCGCCGGCGTCGGCGGTGGCCTTGGCCTCGGCCAGGATCCGCTCGCGCTCGGCGGCGTCGCGGCCCTTGGCCTTGAACCCGCCGTCGACGAGCACCGCCTGGGGCCGCAGCCCCACATGGCCCATGACCGGCACGCCGCGCTGGACCAGATAGGCGATGGTCTCCGGCACGGTCGGGCCGCTCTCGACCTTCACCGCCTGGGCCCCGGTCTCCTTCATGATCCGCACCGCGTTGGCGTAGGCCTCGGCGTGCGAGCCCTCGTACGAGCCGAAGGGCATGTCGATAACGACCATGGCCTTCTTCGAGCCGCGCATGACGGCCTGGCCGTGCAGGATCATCATATCCAGCGTCACGCCGACCGTGTTGGGCAGGCCATGCACGACCATGCCGACCGAGTCGCCGACCAGCAGCAGATCGCAGGCGTCGTCCAGGGCGGCCGCGACGGGCGCGCTGTAGGCCGTCAGGCAGACGATGGGCTGGCCGCCCTTGCGCGCGGCGATGTCGGGGGCGGCCAGACGGCGGACCGTCTCTTCACGATGGGCGGACAGGGCGAAGGCTCCCTCGGCGACGCGGATGAGGCGTCGTATGTGGGCCGGATCGCGCCGCGCCGCAACATGAACGGCGGACTAGAACTCTTCCACCGCCCGCGTCACGGCGAAGGCCAGGGCCACCACCGCCAGGCCGGCCGCGAGCCAGACCGCCTCGGCGCTGGCCGGCGCGGTCAGAACCGCGTTGACCTTGGCCACCGCCGCGCTGACCTCGGTCTCGAAATCATGGCTGCTGTTCTTCGAGAGCTCGGCGACCTCGCTGGAGAAGCGGCTGGTCAGGATCTGCACCGCCGCGAACAGGCCCGCGGCCACGCCGGCGGCGCCGATGAACAGCCGGCGCATCGTCCAGCCGCGGTCGAGCCTCGCCGCCACCTCGGCGTTGAACAGCGCCGCGTCCGGGAACGACGGGGGCTCGGCGAACAGGCGGCTCAGCTGGGCGTCGAAATCGGGTTCAGCCATGTGCTTCCCTCCTAGCCCCCTCCTCGGGCCGGGCCAGTCGCGCCCGGAGTTTATCCAAACCACGTTTGACATGGGATTTGACCGTGCCGATCGGGATGTTCAAGGCCTCCGCCGCCTCGGCGTGAGACCAGTCGGCCCCGTAGCAGAGGGAAACGCACAGACGCTCGCCGCGTGACAAGGTCTTGAGGGCCTCGTCGAGATCGATGCGGCTGGCCGCGTCGCGCGAGGCCTCGCCCACCATCACCGCCTCGACCGGCTCGACCGTGTCCGAGAAGATCAGCCGCGCCTCGCGCTTGACCTTCTTCAGATAGAGCCGGGCGGCGATCGTCTTGATCCAGGCGGCGAAGGTCCCCTCGCCCCGGAACTCGGCGGCCTGCTCGAAGCCGGTCATGAAGGCGTCCTGAGCCAGGTCGTCGGCGGTCGCCGAGTCGGCGCCCAGGCGTCTCAGGAGCCCCCGGACGGCCGAGCCGTGCCGTCGCACCAGCTCTCCATAGGCCCGACGGTCGCCCGCCGCCGACAGGGCGGCGAGCTCGACGTCGTGACCGGTTGGCGGGCTTTGCGTGCCCATGGGACCATGCCCCTCCGCGCGCCCGAGCCTAGACCCGGGGCTCCTTGTTCGGGTTGAAGAAGCTGAGGACGATGTAGGCCAGGCCGATCACGGCGGGGATGCAGGCGATGCCGATGCCGTGGAAATCGCCGTCGTGGTCGGTGAAGTTGCCGAAGTAGGTCGCGGCCGCGACGCCGAGGCCGATCGCCAGCCAAATGACGCCAGTGCGCAGATCACGCAAGCGCGTCGGCGGCAGCTTGACGGTCTTGGTCATCGCCTCGATGACCTCCGGCGGTATCGGCTGCCCCTTCTCGATCGCGGCCCGTAGGGTCGCCTGCATCTCGCGACGCTCGCGGTTCTTGAAATAGAGCGGCAGGAACACGACCGCGACGATCATCATGCAGCCGACGACGGGAACGACGATATCAGGACCCATTTTCAATCCTCCAAGCTGGTTGGCCGCGCCCCCGGCGCCGCCTTCACAGGTAAAGAGACTTTCACGGCCCCGTTTGGAGGCGCCCGTCCCGATGAAACTTTCGTAAGGCGTCCCGCGACCGTCACAGCCGTCGGAAGACCGACGAGCCTCCGACCATGGCCACCGCGGCGGTGAAGGCCAGGACCGCGGCCACCGGCGCCAGCCCCGGCGCGATCGCGGCCACCGCCTGGTTCAGCATCGGCGCGCAGGCCCAGAGCACGAGGGCGAACACCATCGCCCCTGCGGCGGCGGTCGTCAGGCGATCGATCAGCACCTGCCGCTCGATCCGCCGGATCACCTCGGCGGTGAAGAGCTCCGCGCGACCCTGCCTGGGGACTTCGCCCAGGAAGGCGGCGAGTTGGTCTTCGGGAGTCATGACGCGCCTCCTAGGACGGACAGCAGCCGTTCACGGCCACGGGTAACATGCGATTTGACGGTGCCGAGGGGAAGACCGAGCGCGTCGGAGACCTCGCCGTGCGACCAGCCCTGGCCAAGACACAGGGTGACGCAGGCGCGCTGGTCTTCCGGCAGGGTCGCCAGGGCCTTTTCGAGCGCCAGCCGATCCTCGGCCCCGACCTCGGCGGCGGCCTCGAGCTCTTGTTCCCCCCGCCAGGCCTCGTCCCGGGCGGCGGCGCGCTGGGCGCCGCGTCGCTGGGAGAGCGCCTTCTTCCACGCCACGCCGTAGAGCCAGGCCCGAAAGCCATTGTCGTCGCGCAGCCGCGGCAGCCCCGCCCAGGCCGCCACGAAGGCCTCCTGAGCGATGTCGTCGGCGTCGATCCAGCCGCTCTTGCGCAGAAAGCCCCGCAGCGGCTTTTCGTGGATCGCCACCAGCCGGGCGAAGGCGGCCTGGGAACCCGCGCGCGCCTGTCTGACGAGCGCGGCCTCCATCAGATCGTCGGTCCGGACCGCTCGAGCAGCACCTGCACCAGCGTCGCCGCGCAGACCGCGCCGAGGACGAAGGCCACGATCGTGAACGCCTCGCCGGCGCCGTAGATGTTCGTGCTGGCCGCGAAGCCGAAGCCGGCGCTGAGCATGCCGTACAGCACCACGTGATACCAGGTGCGCTCCCGGCGGCGGCGATAGCGCGGACGCTCGTAGTGGTCGTCCTCGAGCCAGCGCCTGTTGAGCTTGCTCAGCAGCTCGGCCGGCGGCTCGCGCCCGGCGGCGGCGTAGGTCTTGATCAGGTCCAGCGTCTCGCGGTTGGCCCGGTAGGAGAGCCAGCTTTGATAGGCGCCGAAGATGAACCAGCTGATCGGGAAGATCAGCCACCAGAACTGGCGGAAAAGGTCTTCGGACATGACGGTCTTTCCTTAGCGCTGAAGCTCGGCGACGAGGGCGGCCGGCGGCTCCTGGCCTCGGGCGGCCAGGTCGCGCAGCGCCAGCACCACCTCGCGGCGGGCGCGATAGTGCAGCCAGGCGCGGAACGTCCCCAGGGCCATGAAGCCCACCGGGAACATCAGCCACCAGTGATCACGAAACACCTCGGCCATCGGTCTTTTTCCCTCGATCGGAGCGCGGTCATTCGCGCTGTCGAAGGTTAGTCGCCGCCGACCGCCGGATTGGATGCGGCGACGTACGAAATAATGTCCGACATGGTGGCGAAGGACACCGTGGGCCGGTGCTCGGCCAGCAGCGACGGCTTGGCGTAGCCCCAGCCAACCGCGCCGCAATCCAGGCCCACGGCCCGGGCGGCCTCGATGTCGCGGGTCTCGTCGCCGATGCAGATGACCTTGTCGCGCGAGACGCCCCGCGCGGTGACCTGCTTGAACTTGCGAGCCTTGCCGAACAGCGAGGCGCCGCAGGCATAGAGGCTGATCAGGTGCTCCAGCTCGGGTCCCAGCACGCGGCGGATCACCTGCTCGCTGTTGGAGCTGACCACCGCGATCTTGACCCCGGCCGCATGCAGGGCCTTGAGCATCCGCTCGGTCTCGGGGAACAGCGGAATGGTGTGGGCGTCGGCGGCCATCAGCTTCTTGCCGGCGCGGGCGATCAGCGGCAGCTTCCAGGGCGAGACGCCCAGATAGCGGATCACCTCGCGGGTCGGCCGCCCGCGCAGCATCTCGATCTCCTCGTCGGTGACGGTCTTGAAGCCGTACCGGCGGGCCATCGGATTGACGGCGCGCATCATCCAGGCCGCGCTGTCGGCCAGCGTGCCGTCGAAGTCGAAGATGACCAGTTCGTACCGCGAGACGCCGCCCTCCCCCAACGCGTCGGCTGACACCAAGCACGATCGGTCCACTGATAGACCGATCGCCGGCGCGTTGTCGTCTTAAACTTCGCTTATCAGGCGACGGTCAGCGCGGCCGCGTAGAGCTCGGGCTTGAAGCCGACGAGCCGGCGGTCGCCGAGATCGAGGATCGGGCGCTTGATCATCGAGGGCTGGGCCAGCATCAGGGCGATGGCCTTCTCGGCGGTCAGGTTCTGCTTGTCGGCCTCGTCCAGCTTGCGGAAGGTCGTGCCGGCGCGGTTCAGGACGGTCTCCCAGCCGAACTCATCGACCCAGCCTTGCAGGCTCGCCCGCTCGACCCCGGCGGCCTTGTAGTCGTGGAAGACATAGGCCTTGCCGTGGTCGTCCAGCCACTTGCGGGCCTTGGCGACGGTGTCGCAGTTCTTGATGCCGTACATCGTGATGGTCATGACCAAGGCTCCCCGCGCGCCGAATCCGGACGTCCGACCCGACCTAGCCGATGCTTACCCCAGCATCCACTCGCCGAGCACGATGTGCTGGGTCTGGCCGAGCTTGCTCTGGACGAGCGCGAACCGGTCGACGGCCCACCGGATCGGCGCGATGGCCTGCTCGGGAACCACTTGGCCGTCGTAAAGCAAGGTCACGTGCGGCGTGAAGGCGGCGTCGGGTTTCAGCCCGACCCTGGCCATCCGCAGGCCCAGCGCCTTCTGAAAGGCGATCAGCGCCTCGACGCCCCGACCGCCCCGCAGCGTGAAAGGATTGTTGCCCGGCCGATTGGCGAAGCTGACCGCGCGGTCCAACACCACCTCGAAGGGCGGCGCCTTTGTCGCCTCGCCCGCCTGCCCGCCCCGCGTGACCAGATCGTTGGGCAGGCCGGCGTAATCGCCCAGATGGTGCAGGGTGACGTGGAATCGATCGGTCCGCAGGGGCTGCCCCTCGAGACCCAGCGCCGCCTTCAGGCGACGCGCCTCTCGAGCGATGGCCTCCGCCGTGGCGGGGTCGGGATAGAGCAGAAACATCAGCCGGTCGGTCGGCGTCGCCGGGGCGAAGCCCGGCAGTTCCATCTGAAGCGTCTTGGCCATGCGAGCCCCCGAGTCGTCGCCGGGTTTAACCCGCTTCGGCCCGGCGGCGGTAGTCGGGTTCTGGGAACCCGGCCGAGCATGACGGGTTGGCTAGACGCACACGGGAGACCCGCCATGCCGCAGGGCGACAAGCGCAAGTACACCGACAAGCAGGAACGCAAGGCCGATCACATCGCCGAGGGCTACGAAGCCAAGGGCGTGCCGGAGAAGGAAGCCGAGCGGCGGGCCTGGGCCACGGTCAACAAGGACGACGGCGGCGGCAAGAAGCCCGGCGGTTCGGGTCGCGGCAAGCGGACCGGCCATCCGGCGGCGCGCAACGGCGGCAAGGCTGGCGGCGAGGCCTCGGCCAGCCGGAGCGCCGCGGACCGCTCAGCCTCGGCCAGGAAGGCCGCCGCGACCCGCAAGCGCAACGCCGAGCACGCCGCCCGTCACTGAGCGTCGTTCGCGACCTGACGGCGGTCGATCAGAGCGCGCGGCCCGTCGCCGCCGTGTCCACCCGCGTCCAGACCTGCGACTTGCACAGGAAGTTGGGCAGCAGGCAGCCCTTGGCCTTCAGCGACGTCCGGTCCAGCAGGCGGACCTGACCCGAGAAGGTCATGTCGAGGTCCGGCACGTAGACGCGGCCCTTCCATTCGTTGGCGCCGTTGCTGGCGAAGTCGCGCAGCAGCTGCATGCCCACCAGGTCCTGGTTGTTCTTCTTCTTCACGTCCGCCCGCGCGTCGGCGTTGGCCCAGACGACGACGCCGCAGGTGCGGGTCTCGCAGGCCTTGATCTCGATATGGACGCTGCCCTTCGGATTGCGCCAGACGCCATAGATGTCGCTGGCCGGCGCGGTCTCGGCGCGGGCCGCGCCCGCCGCCGCGCCCAGGGCCAGCGCGATCATCGCCGTCGTAAGTGCCGTCTTCCGGCTCATGCGGCCGTCCTTCCTGATATTGCGCGTTTGGCGCGCGAACCTAATGGCTCACCAAGACAAGGTGAAGTCGTCGGAATTGAGACAACCCGTTCTCGGTACGCTCGCCCTAACGGTCGAGGCCGAGGGTCGTGAAGCCATGAACCTCGGCCAGCTTGACCCCGCCGGCGGCGAGGCGCGCGGCGGGATTGGGCGTCGGCTCGCCGACCTTGACCAGGGTGTTGCGGTCCACGTGGCGGAACGGCGCCTCGCGCCCCCGGACCTGAAGGATCGTCGTGGAGGTGTAGGACCAGCTTCCATCGGCGTTGAAGCGGACGTCGAATTCGTAGGCGTCGGTGCGGAACGCCCACTCCAGGAAGTCGGTGGAACAGATGCCGTAGCCGGGTCCGCCCCGCTCGGCGCGGACCTTCAGGCCCGACCCGTCCTCGGCGGCGCGCCCGCTGGCCAGGGCCGTCTGGCCGCGCGGCAGGGCCAGGGTCTGCATGACCAAGCCCGTCGCCGGCTCCCAGAGCCAGTAGCCGATCTGATCGTGGAAGGTCGTCTCCTCGTCCGAGGCGACGATGTGGACGTGGTAGCGCAGGCCGTACAGCAGCTGCGGGCCGTTGGCCTGCGGGTCGATCGGCTGCAGCTCGATGCGCTCCAGGAACTCCCGCCGCTCCGGCCCGTCGGCCTTGGGGTTCAGGTCGACGCCCTTCTGTCCCTCCCAGATCCCGGCCAGACGTGTCAGGGGGCCGAGATTGGCCAAGGTGTTCGGATCGACGTCCTCGGGTTCGGTGAAGATGTCGTCGGGAAAGTCGCTCATGCCGTCCGCCTCAAGCCAGGGCTCTGGCTGTATCGGGATAGGCGGTCGCGTCAAGGGCGGGACGGCGCCGGGCGGGCGCCGTCCCCCGACGTCTAGCCGATGTCCTCGGTGGTCTCCTCGGCGGGCTGCTGACCGCCGAAGGCCTCGCCGGCGCGCTCGAACCAATACGGCTGGCGGACGCGATTGCCGGTCACCGTCTCGTTCAGCGTCGCCGGATCGTAGAGGCGGCCGCCCAGCATCACGCGGTACAGCTTGTCGCTGTTGCGGATGTCGACGGTGGGGTCGGCGTCCAGCACCAGCAGGTCGGCCAGCTTGCCGACCTCCAGCGAGCCGACGTCCTTGGCGTAGCCCAACGAGCGCGCCGCGTTGATGGTGCCGGCCGCCAGGGCCTCGACCGGGCTCCAGCCGCCGCGCGCGAACGACCACATCTCCCAGTGCGGGCCGAGACCCGCCTGCTGGCCGTGAGCGCCGATCGCCACCTCCACGCCGCGATCGGCCAGCTTCTTGGCCTCGCGGGCGCTGGCGGCGTCGACATAGTCCTCCTCGGGCGCGGCGGCGCGGCGGACATTGCGCGCGGCCAGCAGGGCCGGCGGCGCGTGCTTGGACAGCAGCGGATGGAGCCAGACGTCGGTGTGCTGGCGCCAATAGGGATCGCCGGCCAGACCGCCATAGGTGACGACCAGGGTCGGGGTGTAGTTGGTCTTGCTCTGGCTCCAGAAGCTGACGATGTCGTCGTAGAAGCGGTCGGCCGGCAGGTTGTGCTCGAGGGTCGAGTTGCCGTCCTGCACCAGGGTCACGTCCATGCTGTAGAGCGAGCCGCCCTCGGGCACGACCTCCAGCCCCTCGCGCTGGGCGGCGACCACCACCATCTGGCGCTGCTCGCGGCGAGGCTGGTTGTAGTTCTTGACGCTGTGGGCGCCCTCGGACTTCAGCCGGCGGACATGGGCCAGGGCGTCGTCGAGGCTGTTGATCTCGGCATAGACGTCCGGCGACTTGGCCCCGTAGATGATCTCGCCGGTCGAGAAGGTGCGCGGGGCCAGGATCTTGCCGGCCCGCTGCAGTTCCGAGGCGACGAAGATCTCGGCGGCGCGGGCCGACGGATCATGGATCGTCGTGGTCCCCATGGCGAGGTTCACCATCGACGACCAGTTCTGCTGCGGCACCAGGTCGTCCTCGGCCTGCGGGCCGTGGGCGTGGGCGTCGACGAGGCCTGGGATGATGGTCTTGCCGGCGACATCGACCGTCTTGGCCCCGGCCGGGATCTTGACGCTGGCCTTGGGGCCGACGGCGGCGATGCGGTCGCCCTGGATGACGATGACGCCATCGTCGATGATGCCGCCGTCCTTGGCCGCCATGGTGACGATCCGCGCGCCGGTCAGGGCGACGACGCCGGTGGGCTTGTCGGCGGGGACCTCCATCGACAGCGACAGGCCCGTGGTCACGGGCTTGAACTTGCCGGCGTCCTTGGTCGCGCCGGGAGCGTCGGCGGCGGGCGCGTTGGCGTAGAGCGCCTCGGTCCGCGCCGTGAACAGGGTCGGGCCCATTGTCCAGTGGACCTGCTTGCCGTCCTGCGACCAGTTGATGAAGTCGCCGCCCTCGGCGCTGACGCGGGTGACGGGCAGCGGGCCGCCCTTCTGGTCCACCGACACGTCCTGCGCGCCAGGCATCAACGGCATGACGAAGGCTTCGTAGTTCTGGCGGAAGGCGAAGTTCTGGCCGTCGGGCGAGACCTGATAGTCGTTGACCATCTCGCCGCTGGCGTGGACGCGCTTGGCCTCGCCGTTCAGGTCGGTGCTGACCAGCTGGCGCTTGCCCTTGTCGGCCATCAGCATGAACACGCGGTCGTTGGCGGCGCCGAACTGCGGCTCGGACCCGTCGCGCGAGATCCGGACCGGCGTCCCGCCGGCGGTCGCGACCCGATAGACGCCGGGGTTCTGCGACCAGCGCGGCGAGGTCAGAGGCCCGCCCCGGCGCAGTTCGTAGACGATCGTCTTGCCGTCGGGCGAGAAGCGCGGCAGCGCGTAGTGGCCCGGCTGGCCGATCACGTCCTTGGCCGCGCCGCCCGTGGCCGCGACCGTGCGCAGGTGGCCGAGGCCCGCGTCCGTCCAGCCGACGAACACCACCGTCTTGCCGTCGCGCGACCAGGACGGGAACAGCTCGAACTCGGCCTCGTCGCCGGTGACCAGGCGGCGCGCGGCGCCGCCGGCCGTCGACTTGATCCACAGCTTGCCGAGGGTCTCGAACACCACCGTCTTGCCGTCCGGCGACACGCTGGCCCAGCGCGGCATCTTGGTGGTGAAGCGGTCCGGCGCCACCTCGACCTGAGGATGGATGGCGTCGATCATCACCCGGGTGTCGTCGACCTTGAACGGAATCACGCTGGACGCGCCGTCGGCGACATTGACGCGGCGGATCTTGCCGCCCGCCCAGAACACCACGCTGGCGCCGTCGGGGGTCCAGGCCATGTTCGGATAGACGCCCGTGACCGCCCAGGTCTCCTGCACGTCTTGGTCCAGGGCGTCGTAGATCTTGCGCTCCTCGCCCGACACGAGGTCCTTCACATAGAGCTTGGACTTG
The DNA here is from genome assembly GCF_947036865.1 of uncultured Caulobacter sp. Lineage (GTDB taxonomy): Bacteria > Pseudomonadota > Alphaproteobacteria > Caulobacterales > Caulobacteraceae > Caulobacter. Next base: position 75,590 of record NZ_CAMQSF010000015.1, read on the forward strand.
GTCCGTTCGCGGCGGACGAACGCGATCTTCTTGCCGTCCGGCGACGGCGTCGGCCGCACCGAACCGCCGAGACCGGACACGGCCGTGGTCACTTCGCCGGTCTCCAGGTCATAGCGCTCGATCTGGAAGAGGTCGGTGTTGGAGTCCTGGGCGTATTCGAAGATCGGCCCTGGCGTGACGTTGCGCGTATAGAAGAGGCTCTTGCCGTCGGCGGCGTAGATCGGCTCGCCCAGCTCCTTCTGCAGCTGCTCGCTGGCCTTCTTGACCAGAGGCGCGCCGCCGCCGCCCGAGACGTGGTAGATCCACACCTCGCCGGTGCCCAGCGAGCGGGCGGTGGTGAAGTGCTTCTTGGCGATGATGAACCGGCCGTCGGGGCTCCAGCTGGCCTGGTTCAGGAGGCGGAAGTCCTCCTTGGTCAGCTGCCGCTTGTCGGAGCCATCGACATTCATGATCCAGATGTTGTCGCCGCCGCCGCGATCGGAGGTGAAGGCGATGCGCTTGCCGTCCGGCGAGAAGCGCGGCTGGTGCTCGTAGGCCAGACCCTCGGCGATCCGGGTCGGCGTCCCGCCGGTGATCGGCATGGTGTAGATGTCGCCCAAGAGGTCGAAGGCGATCAGCTTGCCGTCGCGCGAGACGTCGACGTTCATCCAGGTGCCGTTGTCGACCGCGATGCGGATCTCGCGCGTCGTCACGCCCGGCGGGGCGTTGACGTTCCACTTCTCCGGCTTGTCCGACTTGGCCTCGGCGGCGGGACCGGGCGGCGGCGGCGCGGTCTGCGCCAGGGCCGATCCCGACATCAACAACAAGGCGGCCAGCGCCGTCACCCGACGATCCATTCAATCCCCCTGAGACTTGAGATCGCTCAGCCTAGAAGCGAAGGCGGGCCGTGTCACGACCGCGCTCAAAAAGTGGGCGGACCTCCGGGGACGGATGTTCGGCCCGGTGTTCGGCGCGGCCTTCGCCGTCAGTCCAGCGCGCGTTCGGCGACCCGCAGCCCGAAGTCGCCAGGCGCGGCGCGGACCTCGAAGCCCATCTCGCTCTCCAGCCGCAGAGCGCCCTGGTTGTCGACCGCCTCGATCGACTCGACGACGTGGATGCCGACCGCGCGGGCATAGGCCAGGGTGTGGTCCAGCAGGCTCCAGCCCAGCCCCAGCCCCTTCAGGTCGGAGCGCACCGAGATCGCCGCCTCGGCGCGGTCCGCCCCGGGCTCGCCGACCAGCAGGGCGGTGGCCAGGATGTCGCCCTCGGCCGCCGGCCCCAGGGCCACGAACGAGACCGCCCGGCGGAAGTCGACCTGGGCGATCAGCGACAGGCGCTCGTCGTCGACGGTCTTCAGACTGGCCAGAAACCGATGGCGAAGATCCTCGGGCGACAGGGCGGCGAAGAAGGCGGCCAAGGCGGTCTGGTCCTCGGGCCGCGTCGGCCGCACATGGACCTTCAGCCCGCCCTGGGTGACCAGGTCCGTCTCCCAGCCCGACGGCGGCGGGGCGATGACCAGCGGCGATTCCACCGCCTGGACCGGCGTGATCACCATGCGGGCGTCCAGCGCCAGCACCCCGTTGGCGTCGGCCTTCAGCGGATTGATGTCCAGCTCGACGATGTCGGGAAGATCCACGGCCATGGCCGAGATCGCGTCGAGCACGCCGGCGATGGCGGCGATGTCGGCGGGCGGCTGGTGGCGATAGCCGTTCAGCAGCCGCGAGACGCGGGTGCGGGCGATCATCGACCGGGCCAGGTCGTCGGTCAGCGGCGGCAGGCCCAGGGCGCGGTCGGCGATCACCTCGACCGCCGTGCCGCCCGCCCCGAACATCAGGACCGGCCCGAACACCGGATCGCGCGCCAGGCCGACGATGAGTTCATGTCCGCCTCCGGCGGCCATGCTCTCGACCGCGAAGCCGGTGACGCGGATCTCCGGACGCTCGGCCTGGAAGCGGTCGCGCATGGCGCGGGCGGCCTCGATGACCGCGCCGATGGTCGGCAGATCGAGCGCGACGCCGCCCAGGTCCGACTTATGGACCAGATCGGGCGAGACCAGTTTCAGCGCGTAGGGCGGCGCGAGATTCGCGCAGGCGTCGTCGACCTCGCCGATGGTGCGGGCTAGCAACGTCGGCACGACGGGCACGCCATAGGCCGTGAGGACGGCCTTGGCCTCCACCTCGTTCAAGCGCGTGCGGCCTTCGGCGCGGGCGGCC
>NZ_CAMQSF010000016.1 GCF_947036865.1 uncultured Caulobacter sp.
GCTTCGTTCAAGCCCGCCTCCGGGTGAACAACCTTCATAGCTTCGACAGCTAGGCTCCTATGCCGAAGGTTAACCGGGGATTTACGCACGAGGGGTCATCCTCCGGACACCTGTCGCCCGGAGCCGTCGTCGTGGCTATCGACCCGACCGCGCCCTTGAGCCCGATGATCCCGCCTACGCCGGCGGGGACGCCCGCGGGCGCGACCGCGCTGGCTCAGGCGATCGCGCGTCAGGCCCTTTCCGATGCGACCGCCCGTCTCGGCGAGATCGTGGGCCGCGCGACGGACGCGGCCGAGGGGGAAAAGCCCGTCGGCCAAGCCGGTCAGGCCTCCGCCCAAGACGCCGGTCACGCCGCCGATACGCCGGCCAAGGGCGCGCCGTCCGCGCGGACGACGCCGTCCTGGTCCGCGCCCGAAACGCGAATGGCGCGCGTCGTCCAGGCGGCCGCCGCCGAGGCGGCCCCGCGCCAGGCGGGCCTCGCCCCGCTGATGGCCGATGTTCGAGCCCTGGTCGAGCGCCCGGATGCGCCGGCCGAGGTTCGCCAGGAGGGCGAGGCCCTGCTGGCGCGGGCGCCGCCGGCGGTCGAGATCGCCACGCCGCTGGGGTTGCGTCGCGCCATCGCGCGCTCCGGCGTCTTCCTGGAGGCGAGGATGGCGCGCCTGGCCGTCGGATCGCCCGCCGAAGCGCCGCCGCGCGAAACCCGCGCCGCCGACTTGAAGGCGGGCCTTCTGGTTTTCCGAAGCGCGTTGTCCGCGTGGCTGGTCCGCGCCGCGCCGCCCGCCATCTCGCCGTCGTCGCCGGAACCGACCGCCCAAGTCCAGGCCGCGGCGGAGACGGCCTTGGCGGCGCGCTCCGCCGATGCATCCGCCCCGATGGCGCCTGACGCGGCGCGACAGGTTTCCGCCCAGACCGCGCCCGGCCCGGCGCCAGCGACCCAGGATCTCGTCCAAGTCGACGAGGACTCGCGCGCGGAGGCGCCGGCCTCGAGAGATCATCCGCCCCCCGCGAGCGTCGCGCCGAGCCCGCTCGCGCATGATGTGGAACCCGCTCGGAAGGCCGCTTCACCAGTCGCCGCTTCGCCGGTCGGCGAGCCCCTAGAGCCGCGGTTCGCGGGCTTCACGGCGTCGCCCCGGCCGCCGGCCGCCCACGCCTCGCCTGATCGCGCCGGGCTGCCCGCCGTGGTCCAACTCGGCCTGATCGAGGCGGAAGAGGCCGCGCGTCCGCTTTCCGATGGCGTCCCGACGGCCGAGGGCGAGACGCGGGGCGCTAGGGCCTACGGCGCGGCGACGGCCGAGCCCCGGCCCAAGGCGCCGCCGCCGCCCTATGCGGGTGGCCCGATGCTCGGCCAGAGGCCCGCGACGCCGGACCTGCCGGCTGATCTGCCCCTGGTCGAGCTGGTTCGCCGCCTGCTGAAAGGCGCCAGCGGGGCCTTGGCGCGTCAGGCCCTGATGCAGATCGCCTCGTTGCCGGAGACGCCGCGCCATGAGGGCGAGGCGCCGGAGGCCAGATCCCCCGGCGCCCGACTGAACTTGGATCTGCCGTTCGTGACGCCGCAGGGTGTCGCCGTCGCGCAGATGGAGATCAGCCGCGACGGCGGCGGCGCGGGCGGCGGCGTCGCCGCTCCGGTCGAGCGCACCTACCGCGCCCGCTTCTCGATCGACGTCGAGCCTTTGGGTCCGGTCCATGCCTTGGTCACGCTCACCGGCGCCCGGACACGCGTGTCCTTGTGGGCCGAGCGTTCGGAGACGATCGCGCGGCTTCGCGCCGGCGAGGAGAGCCTGGGCGCGGCGTTGCGCGAGGCCGAGCTGTCGCCGGAGGTCGCCGTCCATTCGGGCGCGCCGCCCAGCGCGGACGGCGGCGGTCCGCTGGGCCATTTCGTGGATCAGGCCTCATGAGCGGCGTCACCGGACCCTCGGCCCGCCCGCGCCTCGCGGTGGCCTTGCTGTATGAGGACCCGAACGCGCCAAAGGTCGTGGCCTCGGGCCAAGGCTGGGTCGGCGAGAAGATCATCGAGACGGCCCGCGAGCACGGGGTGCCGATCGAGGAGGACCCGGTTCTGGCTCAGGCCCTGTCGACGATCGAGATCGACGAGGAGATCCCCGAGGCGCTGTATCGCGCCGTCGCCGAGGTGTTGAGCTTCCTGCTAAAACCCTGAACAAAAAAGGCCCCGCCGAAGCGGGGCCTGATCCGTGGTCGCGTCGTTCGCCTTAGCGGCTCTCGACCGGCACGTAGTCGCGGTGCGTGGCGCCGGTATAGAGCTGGCGCGGACGGCCGATCTTGCGGGTCGGATCCTCGAACATTTCCTTCCACTGGCTGATCCAGCCGACGGTGCGGGCCAGGGCGAACAGCACGGTGAACATGTTGGTCGGGAAACCCATCGCCCGCAGGGTGATGCCCGAATAGAAGTCGATGTTCGGATAGAGCTTGCGGTCGACGAAGTACGGATCGTTAAGGGCGACCTTTTCCAGCTCCTGGGCGACGTTCAGCAGCGGGTCGTTGTTGTGGCCCAGCTGGCCCAGGACCTCGTGCGCGGTCTTCTGCATGACCTTCGCGCGCGGGTCGAAGTTCTTGTACACGCGGTGGCCGAAGCCCATCAGCTTGTACTTCCGGTCCTTCACGCCCTGGACATAGTCCTTGATGTTGTCGACCGAACCGATGGTCTCCAGCATCTCGAGCGCTTCCTGATTGGCGCCGCCATGCGACGGGCCCCACAGGCAGGCGATGCCGGCGGCGATGCAGGCGAACGGGTGCGCGCCCGACGAGCCGGCCAGGCGGACGGTCGAGGTCGAGGCGTTCTGTTCGTGGTCGGCGTGCAGGATGAAGATCCGGTCCATGGCGCGGGTCAGCACCGGGTTCGGCTTCCAGTCCTCGGCCGGCACGGCGAAGCACATGCGCAGGAAGTTTTCCGAATAGGACAGGTCGTTGCGCGGCGACACGAACGGCTGACCGACCGTGTACTTGTAGGCGCGGGCGGCGATCGTCGGCATCTTGGCGATCAGGCGGTGGGCGCTGATCTCCCGCTCGCGCGGATCGTCGACATTGATGCTGTCCGAATAGAAGGCCGACAGGGCGCCGACGGCGCCGGTCATCACCGCCATCGGGTGGGCGTCGCGACGGAAGCCCTCGAAGAAGCGATCGAACTGGGCGTGCAACATCGTGTGATAGGTGATGTTGTGCTCGAACTTGGCGAACTCGTCGGCCTTGGGCAGTTCGCCGTTCAGCAGCAGATAGCAGACCTCGAGGAACGAGGACTTCTCGGCCAGCTGGTCGATCGGATAGCCGCGGTGCAGCAGAACGCCGGCGTCGCCGTCGATATAGGTGATCTTGCTTTCGCAGGACGCCGTCGAGGTGAAGCCCGGATCGAAGGTGAAATGGTCGCTTTCGGCGTAGACCTTCCGGATGTCCAGAACGTCCGGACCCGTGCTGCCCTTGAGGATCGGCAGGTCGTAGCTCTTGTCGCCGATCGTCAGCGTGGCTTTATCGGTCATTCCCTAGACCCCTTCATAATTGGAGCGAGCAGTCCAACCTTGGCATTTCGCAGGCGCGTTATAGCGCCTCATGCGCGCGTAGCCAGGGCGTCGTCAAGGCGCCCCAAACTCTCTTCGCGGGCGAGCGCGGCCATGGTCCTGTTCAGATCCGGCGCCGGCGCGCCGCCGGTCAGGATCCCCCGCAGCGCGGGGCCGAACTTGCCGAAGCCGACGCCCTCGGATTCCGCGAACGATTTCAATACCGTCTCCAGAGCGGCGGCGTCGAAGGACGGCGCGTTCGCCAGCTGATCACGCAAGCGCTTGAGACGCTCGACGGTTTCATCGGTCAGCTGTTTGAGGGTCTTCTCCTCCAGGGCGAGCGGGCGGGTCTTCAGCGCGAACGCACAGTGATCGACCAGTTCGAGGATGGTCTTGGCGCCTTCCTTGACCTCGGGGACGGTCCGGGCGATCCGCTCGCGCGCGTCGGAGGGCAGGGGCTCGCCACGCTTCTCGGCGGCGGCCAGGGCCAGATCGGTCAGGCGCCCGTCGTCGGCCTTGCGCAGGTGCTGGGCGTTGATGTGGTTCAGCTTGGCCCAGTCCAGGCGCGCGGGCGCCTTGACCACGTCGGCCACGTCGAACCAGCCGATCGCCTGCTCGTCGGTGAACACCTCGTCGTCGCCGTGGCCCCAGCCCAGGCGCGCCAGATAGTTGCGCATACCCTCGGGGATGTAGCCAAGATCGGCGAACTCGCCGACCGCCTGGGCACCGTGGCGCTTGGACAGCTTGGCGCCATCCGGACCGTGGATCAGCGGGATGTGCGCGAAGGCCGGCACGGCCCAGTCCATCGCCTGATAGATCAGGGTCTGGCGGGCGGCGTTGTTCAGGTGGTCGTCGCCTCGGATCACATGGGTCACGCCCATGTCGTGGTCGTCGACCACGACCGCCAGATTGTAGGTCGGCGCGCCGTCGGCCCGCAGCAGGACCAGATCGTCGAGCTCGATATTGCGGAAGGTCACCGGGCCCTTGACCAGGTCGTCGACCAGGGTCTCGCCGTCCAGCGGCCCCTTGAAGCGGATCACGTGCGGCGCCGACAGATCGCCTTCGGGCGCGTCGCGCCAGGGGGAGCGGATGGCGCGGCCCTCGGCGCGGGCCTTCTCGCGGGCGACTTCCAGCTCCTCGACGGTCATCCAGCAGCGATAGGCGCGGCCCTTGGCCAGCAGCTCATGCACCACCTCGACGTGGCGCGGCGCGCGGGTGTGCTGGAAGATCACCGCGTCGTCGGACTTCAGGCCCAGCCAGTCCAGGCCCTCGAAGATGGCCGCCACGGCCGCCTCGGTCGATCGCTCCCGATCCGTGTCCTCGACGCGAACAAGGAACTTTCCTCCCGTATGGCGAGCATATAACCAGTTGAACAGCGCGGTGCGCGCGCCGCCGATATGCAGGAAACCGGTGGGCGAGGGGGCGAAGCGCGTGACAACGCCGGAGGAAATGGGGTTCGACATGGACTTCAAGGCTGCGGGATGGCGCGCCGGAAGCGCGCGGGAAAGCACGGGCCGCGAGGCGGCTTGGGCGGCGCGTCTTAGCATGCCGCTTCGCGCCGGGCCTAGCGGTTTTCGGCCTTGCGGCGAAGTTGGCGTCTCCAACGAAAATTCAACGGTTTCTAGGTGTTAGCGACCGAGATCCCGGTAGCGTCGTCGTCGGAAGCGGCCGCTGATGATCCGCCATGGCGCGATTTCCGGGTCTGGGCGCTGGCGGAGCTGCGCCGGAACCTGGAGCGGGACTTTCTGTGGGCGCCGGTCGCCTTCGGCCTCGGCGCCTCGGCCTATCTGGAGGCGCGGTCCGAACCCAGCCTCTGGGCGCTGGCGGCCAGCGTGGCGGCGCTGGTCGCTTTTCGATGGGCGTGCCTGAGATGGAGCGCCCCCAGATGGGCGTTGGTGCTGGTCACCCTGGCAAGCTTCGCGGCCGCCGGCGGCCTGGCCGCCAAGATCCGCGGCGATCGGGTCGCCGCGCCGATTATCAGCGGCGAACGCATCGTCCGGCGCGTCGAGGGGTTCGTCGTGGATGTCGCCAGCCCGGGGGCGGGCGGCCAGCGTCTTGTGATCGCGCCGGTGACGATCTCTGGCCTCGCGCCCGAACGGACGCCCACGCGGATCCGCGTGACGATCGGCGACGTCCCGCCGCCGGCGCCGGGGCAGGCGTTGCGTCTGAAGGCCATGCTCGGCCCGCCGCCGCCGCCCGCCGCGCCGGGCTCCTACGACTTCGCGCGCGACGCCTGGTTCGACTCGATCGGCGGGGTCGGCTTCGTGATCGGCGACGTCGCCGCCACGCGCCTCGATCAGCCGCCGCTCCGGCTGCGCCTGACCATGGCGGTGAACGCGTTTCGCTGGCGGCTCGCGCAGCGCCTGGTGGCGCGCATGGGGCCGACCAGCGGCGGCATCGGCGCGGCGATGGTCACCGGCCACGAGGCGTGGATCACCAGTGCTCAGACCGACGCCATGCGCGCCTCGGGCCTGGCCCACATCCTGTCGATCTCGGGCCTGCACATGGCGATCGTCGGCGGCTTCGTGTTCGGCGGCGCGCGCCTGCTCATCGCCGCCTGGCCGTGGCTGGCCTTGCGCGCCCCGGGCAAGAAGCTGGCCGCGGTCGCGGGCCTCGCGGCGGTGCTGGCCTATCTCGTCATCTCCGGCGCGCCGCCCCCGGCCGAGCGCTCGGCGATCACCGCCAGCGTCGCCTTCCTAGCCATCCTTTTCGACCGGCGGGCCATAACGCTTCATGGCCTCGCCGTCGCGGCCCTGGTGATCCTGGCCTTGATGCCCGAGACGGCGGCCGAGCCGGGCTTCCAGATGTCCTTCGCGGCCACGGCGGCTCTTGTGGCCTTGGCCGAGGCCTGGCCGACGCCCGTGCGCGAGATCTCGACACCCTGGTGGATCCGCTGGCCCCAGGCCGCCCTGACCTGGCTGGCCGCCAGCGTCGCGGCGAGCCTGGTGGCCGGTCTCGCGACCGCGCCGTTCGCCATGCAGCACTTCAATCGTGTCGCGGTCTGGGGCTTGCCGGCCAATCTGGCGGTCGAGCCGCTGTCATCCTTCGTCATCATGCCGTTTCTGGCGGTCGGGACGGTGTTGGAGGCCTTTGGGCTCGGCGGCCCCTTCCTGAAGGTCGCGGGCTGGGGCGTCGACTCGATGGTGGCGATCGCCAGCCGCTTCGCCAGCGCGCACGGCGCTCAACAGATCGTGGCCAGCGCCCCGTCTCAGGCTTTGGTCGTCGCGTTCCTGGGGCTGATGATCCTGTGCCTGTGGCGCGGCCGTCTGCGCTGGATCGGCGCGCCCCTGGCCCTATCGGTGGCGCTGTGGCCGAGACCCGCGCCGCCGGACGCGTGGATCGCCGCCGACGGCGTGACCGCCGCCGTCCGCGCCGGCGACGCGGCGGTGCTGCTGCGGGCGGACGCCAAGCGGTTCGGGGCCGAGCTCTGGGCGCGGCGGCGCGGCCTGATTCCGTCGGCTTCGGCGCTCTATGCCTGCGATCGCCGAACCTGCGCGCCGCGACCGGGCGCTCCGGCGCGGCTGGCCCTGGCCTGGAGCCGCAAGACGCCCGATGCCGAGACCCTGTCTGGCCTTTGCGTTCGGGCCGAGGTCGTGGTGGTGCGCGCGGCCGCGCCGACGCGGACGCCGCCGCTGTGCGCCGACACGGTGCTGCTGACCGGCGAGGACTTCGCCCGGGGCGGCGCGGCCGAGCTTTATCGACGGCCCGACGGCTGGCGCGTCGTCTGGGCCCAACCCTTGCGCGGCGACCGTCCGTGGAGCCGTATGCTGACAGGCGATGTCACGAGCGACCGCTAGGTCTTGTCGCGCCCGTCCCGAGGAGCCTCGCATGCCGAACCCGTTCGCCGCCCGCCGCGCGGCCTTCCGCGCCCTGCACGCCGAGGGCTGTTTCGCGCTGCCCAACCCGTGGGACGCCGGAAGCGCCAAGCGGCTGGCCAAGCTGGGCTTCAAGGCCCTGGCCTCGACCAGCGCCGGAGCGGCCTGGGCGCTCGGCAAGGACGACGGCCAGATCACGCGCGACGAGGCGATCGCGCATCTGCGCATGCTCTGCGCGGGCACGGATCTGCCGGTGAACGCCGACTTCGAGGACGGCTTCGCCGAGACGCCGGAGGGCGTCGTCGAGAATGTCGCCCTGGCGGTCGAGGCCGGTGTCGCCGGGCTGTCGATCGAGGACTGGTCGGGCCAGGCGCTCTATGATCTCCCGGTCGCGGTCGAGCGCCTGAGGGCGGCCCGCGCCGCGATCGACGCGACGGGGCAGGACGTCCTGCTGATCGGCCGGACCGAGGGCTATTTGCGTGGGATGAAGGACCTGGCGCCGACGCTGGAGCGCCTGCGGGCCTATGCCGCCGCCGGGGCCGACTGCCTCTATGCCCCGGGCGTCAGCGATCCCGACGAGATCGAGGCGATCGTCCAGGCCGTGGCGCCCAAGCCGGTCAATGTTCTCTTGTGGGGACCCGAGATGTCGGTCGAGACCCTCGGCGCGCTGGGCGTGCGGCGGGTCAGCACCGGCGGCGCGCTGGCGGCGGCGGCCTGGGCGGGCTTCGACGCGGCCGCCAGGCGTCTGGCGGAGGAGGGGCGTCTTATGCCGCGCGCCTAACCTCGTTGAGTGTTGGACGCCTCTCGGGAACCGTCCTCGCCCTTCGACAAGCTCAGGGTGAGGACGACTGTCGGCCCCGCAGGCGCAAAATCCTCATCCTGAGCTTGTCGAAGCATGTCCTCGGGCCGGCGCCGCCGGACCCGCGGGGACGAGGATTTCCATCCGGACTCGCCTCCACGCTCAACATGGACACCGCAAAAAGAACAAGAGCCCGGCCAGCATGACCGGGCTCCTCCCGAAACCGAGGATCGAGCGCGATCTAGTGGTATCGCCGGATCAGGCCCACCAGCTTGCCCTGCACCTCGACCTGGTCGGGGCCGAAGATGCGGGTCTCGTACTTCGGATTGGCCGCTTCCAGAGCGATCGAGCCGCCCTTCTTGCGCAGGCGCTTCAGCGTGGCTTCCTCTCCGACCAAGGCGACGACGATCTCGCCCGACGTGGCGGTGTCGCCCTTCTTGATGATCACATAGTCGCCATCGAGGATGCCGGCCTCGATCATCGAGTCCCCCTGCACCTCGAGGACATAGTGTTCGCCAGCGCCTAGCATGGTCTCGGGCACCGGCAGGCGTTCGCGCTCGTGCTGGATGGCGTCGATCGGCGTACCGGCGGCGATGCGGCCCAGGATCGGCAGTTCGCGACTATCGTTGGCGGGCGCTCCGACGGGCGCGGACGACGAGGCCGTCGCGCCGCCCCCTTCCAGAACCTGCGGTCGGAAAGCCCCGCGCCCCTTGGGCGGCGCCGCCGTCGTGGCCTGCTGCGGCAGCTTCACCACCTCCAGCGCCCGCGCCCGGTGAGCCAGGCGACGGATGAAGCCGCGCTCCTCAAGCGCCGTGATCAGGCGATGGATGCCCGACTTCGACGCCAGGTCCAGGGCCTCCTTCATCTCGTCGAACGACGGGGAGACGCCGGTCTCCTTGATCCGCTCGTGGATGAACATCAGCAGTTCGTGCTGCTTACGGGTGAGCATGGCGACCTCGGCTGGAGCGCGGAACAAACCGCAAACCTTGGTCATGTTCTCTAGGCGTTCTTCGTTAATGTCAAGTTGACGCTGTTCGCGCTGTGTTCATCCGGCCCCAAGGCTCAAGCCGCGTTGGGCGGCGCCGCGACGGACGGCTTTTCGATATCCTCGAACCGCGTCGCCAACTCGGGGAACTTGGGCGTGCAGGTCTCGTAGAAGCTGGCGATTCGGCGCATGTCCGATTCGTAGTCGCCGGTCGGGTAGAGCGCGGGCCCGAGACCGACCACCTTGCGGCGGTAATCCATCAGGCCCAGGACCATCGGCACGCGGGCGCCCATGGCGATATGGTAGAAGCCCGTCTTCCACTGCCGCGCCTTGCCCCGCGTGCCCTCCGGCGCGATCGTCAGCATGAACTGGTCGCGCTTGGCGAATTCCTCGACCATGGCCTTGACCATGTCCTTCGAGCGCTCGCGATCCAGCGGGATCCCACCCAGGTCCCGCATCATCTGGTCGAACGGCGGCTTGAACAGCGATGCCTTGCCGATGAAGCTCAGATTGAGGTTCAGCGCGTCGGCCGCGCCGACGAAATAGACGAAGTCCCAGTTGCTGGTGTGCGGCGCGGCTATGATCACGAACTTCCGCGTCTCCGGCGGCGCGCCTTCGATCCGCCAGCCGCGCAGCTTGAAGTGCGTGGCGAGACCCCATTTCACCACGTGGGCGAGCCAGTGCATGTGTTCTCCGAGTAGACTCGAAGCTTAGCCTAGCAGGGTTTTCGTGGCCGCCGTCACGTCGGGTTGTCGCATCAGGCTTTCGCCGACCAGCATGGCCTTGGCGCCAGCCGCTTCCATGCGCGTGACGTCGTCGTGGGTGAAGAGACCGCTCTCGGTGACCAGCAGCGCGCCTTTCGGCGCCTGGACCGCCAGCCGTTCGGTCACGGCCAGGTCGACGACGAAGCTCTTCAGGTCGCGGTTGTTGATCCCGACGAGGTCGGATCCAAGCGCCCCGGCCCGCGCCATCTCGGCTTCGTCATGCACCTCGACCAGGGCGTCCATGCCCAGGCTCCTGGCTTCCGACATCAACTCGGCCGCCAGCGTGTCGTCGATCATGGCCAGGATGACGAGTATGGCGTCAGCGCCCAGAGCGCGGCTCTCGGCCACCTGCCAGGGATCGACCAGGAAGTCCTTGCGGATGCAGGGCAGGGCCGTCGCCGCGCGGGCGGCCACGAGATAGTCGTCGGCGCCCTGGAAGCTTGGGCCGTCGGTCAGCACCGAGAGGCACGCCGCGCCGCCGGCTTCGTAGGCCTTGGCCAGAATGGGCGGATCGAAGTCCTCGCGGATCAGGCCCTTGGACGGCGAGGCCTTCTTGATCTCGGCGATCAGGGACAGCTTGCCGGGCGCGTGCTTGGCCTCCAGGGCGGCCTTGAAGCCGCGCGGCGGGGAGGCGGCCTTGGCGGCGGCGTCGACCTCGGCTTGCGCGCGCGCGACCTTGCGGGCGGCGACGTCCTCACGCTTGTAGGCGGCGATCTTGGCCAGGATATCGGTCACGCGGGAAGTTCCGTGTTGGTGGCGGCCACCAGGCCGTCCAGGGCGGCCTTGGCGCGGCCTTCGTCGATGATGTCGGCGGCCAGGTCGACGCCCTCGGCCAGGGTCTCGACCTTGTCGGCGACCAGGAAGGCGGCGGCGGCGTTCAGCAGCACGATGTCGCGATAGGGGCCCTTCTCGCCGTCCAGCAGCCGCGTCAGGGCCGCGGCGTTGAAGGCCGGATCGCCGCCGGTCAGGTCGGCCAGCGAGGCCCGGGGCAGGCCCACGGCCTCGGGGGTGATGGTGAAGAGCCGCAGGCGGCCTTCGCGCCATTCGGCGACCTCGGTCTCGCCCGTGGTGGTCAGCTCGTCCATGCCCGAGCCATGCACCGACCAGGCCCGCTCGGCGCCCAGCGCGCCCAGGGCCTTTGCGATCGGCTCAACGAAGCGGGGCGCCGACACCCCCACCACCTGTCGCTTGGCGCCGGCCGGATTGGTGAGGGGGCCCAGCAGGTTGAAGATCGTCCGGAAGCCCAGTTGCTGACGGATCGGCGAGACGTGCTTCATCGCCCCGTGATGGGCCTGGGCGAACAGGAAGCAGATGCCGGCCTCGTCCAGCGCCCGGCGCTGCTGCTCGCGGCTGGCGTCGATATTGACGCCCAGCGCGGTGAGAACGTCCGCCGTGCCCGACTTGGAGGTGATGGCGCGGTTGCCGTGCTTGGCGACCTTCAGTCCGCCGCCGGCGGCCACGAAGCCGACCGCCGTCGAGATGTTCAGCGTGTGCAGGCCATCGCCGCCGGTGCCGCAGACGTCGATGACGTCGTAGGGATGCTCCAGCCGCACGGCCGCGCGGCGCATGGCGCGGGCGCAGGCGGCGATCTCGCCCACGGTCTCGCCGCGCAGGCGCATGGCCGTGACGGCGGCGGCCACCTGGGCCGGGGTCGGCTCGCCGCGCAGGCAGGCGGCGAAGAACACCTCGGCGTCCTCGTCGCCCAGGGTCTGACCGTCGGCCAGCTTGGCCAGCAGCGGCTTGAAGGCGTCGGACATGGCTAGACCCAGATCGCCGCGTCGCGCTGGACCTTGGCCAGGTCCATGAAATTGGCCAGCAGCTGGTGGCCGCCTTCGGTGGCGATCGATTCGGGGTGGAACTGGACGCCGAACACCGGCCGGGTGCGGTGCTGCACGCCCATGATCTCGCCGTCGTCGGTCCAGGCGGTGACCTCCAGCTCGGGCGGCAGATCCTCTCGCCGGACGGCCAGCGAGTGGTAGCGCGTGGCGGTGAACGGGTTGGGCAGGCCCTTGAAGACGCCCTTGTCGTCGTGGCGGACCTTGCTGACCTTGCCGTGCATCACCTGCTTGGCGCGGATCACCTCGCCGCCATACGCCTGACCGATGGCCTGGTGGCCCAGGCACACGCCCAGGATCGGCAGGTCCTCGGGCGCGCCGCGCAGCAGTGGCAGGCAGATCCCGGCCTGGTCCGGGGCCTTGGGGCCGGGCGACAGCAGCACGGCCTGCGGCTTCAGCCCCAGCGCCTCCTGCACGGTCAGGGCGTCGTTGCGGTAGACCACCGTCTCCGCGCCCAGCTCGTTCAGATAGTGGACGAGGTTGTAGGTGAAGCTGTCGTAGTTATCGATGACCAGGATCATGAGGCCGCCTTTCGCAGCGTCGTTCTAGCGCGCGGTAATCCGATGTGTAGCGGCATTTTCGCGCGGAGCCTTCAGGGACGGTGACAACGGTCGCGGCGCTTAGGCATGCTTGGCGGATGGAACCCCGTGATTCCGCCCTCGATCCCGTCGCCATCGCCTATGTTCGGGCGCTGCTGCGACCCAGAACGCGCGTCCATAAGATCGGACCCGTCCTGGCCGCGGCGGCGTTCGCGGCGGTCTGCGCGATCAGCTTCGCCACCGTGATGGTGCTGGCGCCGCCGGCGGTGACCCAGCATCTGCCGGAAGATCGCCTCGGCGGACCGTAGCAATCAGCCCTAAGGCTCAGCCGAACCGCCAGGCCTCCTCGGCCGCGCGCTTCAGGGCGCGGGACTTGTGGAGGGTCTCGTCGTACTCGGCGTCCGGATCGCTGTCGGCGACGATGCCGCCGCCGGCCTGGACGTACATCATGCCGTCCTTGACCAGAGCCGTGCGCAGCACGATGCAGGTGTCGACCGCGCCGTCCGCGCCGAAATAGCCGACCGCGCCGGCATAGCCGATGCCGCGCTTTTCGACCTCAAGCTCGTCGATGATCTCCATCGCCCGCACCTTGGGCGCGCCCGACAGGGTGCCGGCGGGCAGGGCGGCCATCAGCACGTCGACCGGATCGACGCCCTCGGGCGCCGTCCCTTCCACGTTCGAGACGATGTGCATCACGTGGCTGTAGCGCTCGATCGTGAAGCTCTCGGTCACTCGGACGTTCGGACCTTTCGGACGCTCCGACGGCGCGTTGCGGCCCGGTTCGCGCAGCATGGCCACCCGGCCCACGTCGTTGCGGCCCAGATCGAGCAGCATCAGATGCTCGGCGCGCTCCTTGGGGTCGGCCAGCAGCTCGGCTTCCAGGGCGGCGTCCTCCTCGGGCGTGGCGCCGCGCGGACGGGTGCCGGCGATCGGTCGGATGGTGATCTTGCCGTCGCGCAGGCGGACCAGGATCTCGGGGCTGGAGCCGACGAGATTGAAGCCGTCCAGGTTCAGGAAGAACAGGAACGGCGAGGGGTTGGTGCGCCGCAGCGAGCGGTACAGCGCGAACGGCGGCAGGTCGAACGGCGCGCGGAAGCGGTGGCTGGCCACGACCTGGAAGATGTCGCCGGCGGCGATGTAGTCCTTGGCCTTGGCCACGACCTCGGCGTAGTCGGCGCGGCTGACCGGCGTCGTGAAGTCCATCGGACCGCGCGGGGCGCGCGGCGCCTCATGGGCCAGGGGACGGCGCAGGTCGGCCATCACCGCCTCGATGCGCGCGCGGGCGGCGTCGTGGGCGTCCTTGGCCGAAACGCCAGCCCGAGGCCGGACCGCCGTGGTCAGGATGATCTCCTGGGCGATGGCGTCGAACACCGCCACGATCGAGGGCCGCGTCATGATCCCGTCCGGCAGGCCCAGGGTGTCCTCGTTGACGTCGGGCAGGCGCTCGACAAGGCGGACAAGGTCGTAGCCCAGGGCCCCGAACACCCCGGCGGCCATGGGCGGCAGCCCCTTGGGCAGTTCCATGCGCGCGTTCGCCACGAGGTCGCGCAGACTGTCCAGCGCGCCGTCCGGCTGGGGCGTGAAGCGGCCGGCGGCGATGGCCTCGCCCTCGGCGATCTCGGCCTGGTCGCCGCGACAGCGCCAGACGAGATCGGGATTGAGCGTGACGATCGAATAGCGACCGCGCCAAGCCCCGCCCTCGACGCTCTCGAACAGGAAGCTATAAGGCCGCGCCTGGGCGATTTTCAGATAGGCCGAGACCGGGGTCTCGAGGTCGTCGATCAGGCGGGTCCAGACGACCTGCGGCCGTCCAGCGTCGTAGATTTCCGAGAAGACGTCGTACGCGGGCTCCAGGCTCATTACTCGGCTTTCTTTCCGCCCTTGGCCGCTTGGGCCTTGGCCAAGGCCTCGGTGTCGACCCCGATGGCCTGACGGGCCAGGGTCAGGTTGCTCTTGGTCTTCAGCTGAACCTTGGCGGCGGCGCGCGAGGCTTCGCCCAGGTCACGCATCAGGCCGTTGCCGACCTGACCCTGGGCCAGCACGGCGATCTGGGCCACGCCGGCCGTCGGCGCGGCGCGAACCGCTTCCAGCTTGGCGACGACGAACGCCTCGCCCTGCTGACCGGCGCGGGCGGTGAAGACCTCGCCGGGCTTGGCCTGGAAGGCGGCGCCCAGGAACTCGCGGCCCAAGCCCATGTGCTGCTGCATGTTCTGGCGCGACAGGCCGGCCACGCGCTGCACCTTCGACTGGGTCGAGGCCGCGACGGCGTCCATGGTCTCGCCCTTCTTGACGCGCGCGGCCAAGGCCTCGCCCTTGGCCTTCAGGCGCTTGGCCATTTCCTGACCCAGCCAGACATTGGTCAGCAGCGGCTTGATCTCGGCCAGCGGCGGCATGGCGGCCGGGATCACCTTCTCGACCTTGACGGCGTAGTACTCGCCCTTGCCGGCTTCGATGAGATCGCTTTCGGCGCCTTGGCCCAGGCCGAAGGCGGTCTTGACCATGTCCGGGGTCAGGCCCGGGACGGGCTGGCCGGTCTGGTCCGCGCCCTGGGCGGTGATCGGCGCGGTCGTCTGGACGAGGGCGCCGGCCTTGGTCGCCGCGGCGACAAGATCGGCCCCGCCGTCATGGGCGTCCTGATAGGTCTGGGTCTGGTCGTAGGCCTTGCTCTGGGCGGCCTGGGCGCGAACCTCGGCCTCGATCTGCGGCCGCACGCTGGCCAGCGTCGCCGTCACCCCCGGCGTGATCTTGGTGATCTTGATCACCGAAATGCCGAGCTCGCCATTGATCGGACCGCTGACCTGGCCGGCGGCCAAGCCGAAGGCGGCGTCGGCGACCTTGCGGTCGGGCACGGCGCTCTTGGGCTTGTCGACCAGGGCGACCGGCGAGCGGCCGAAGGCCTTGGCGACTTCGGCGGGGTCCTCGCCCTTGGCCAGGCGCTGCGAAATCGTGGCGGCGGCCTTGGCGTCCGGCGCGACGATCTGGATCAGCGAGCGCGTCTCGGGCTTGGCCAGGCTGTCCTTGCGGAAGTCGAAGGCCTTCTGGATCGCGGCCGGATCGGGCGTCACGCTCGGCTCCAGCGCCTTGGCGCTGATGCGCATGATCGACAGGACGCGGGTCTCGGGGCGCGTCAGCCGCTCGCGGTTCTCGTTCATGAACGCTGTAAGCTGGGCGTCGGTCGGGGCAGCCGGACGCTCGATCGTCGCCGGATTGATCGCGAAGGCGGCGATGTCGCGGCCTTCCATCTCGTACGCGGCCTGCATCGCGCCGTAGATGCGCGGCGCCTTCAGGCCATCGGCGACGGCGGAGAAGAAGTGGGTCTGGGCGATCTCGTCGCGCAGCGAGGCCTCATAGGTCTGCGGCGTCAGATTGTTCTGCCCCAGCAGGGCCGTGTAGAGCTTAGCGTCGAACTTGCCGGTGATCGGATCGAACGGACGCTGGCCCGGCGGCAATTGGCTCATCTGCTCTCGCACGATCTTGCCGACCAGCTTGTCCGACGGAATGACGCCCATGTCGTGGATGGCGGCGGCCATCGATTCCTGCAGCGTCAGCTCCTGCACGATCTGGCGGTCGATGCCGGTCTCCACCGCCTGGTCCGGCGTGATGGCCTGGCCGTTCCGCTGCTCCATCGCCTTGCGATAGTTGTCGAAGCGCAGCTTGAAGTCCTGCGCCGACAGGGTGCGCGACCCCGCGCTGATCACGCCCGAGCCGCGCGGCCCCTTGAACACGTCGCTGATGCCGAAGATGGCGAAGCTGACGATCAGCAGGCCAAACAGCAGCACCGCGAACGGCGATTTGGCGAAGGCGCGGAAACCGGCGAGCATCGTGACGAGAACCTTCCTGGCGGACCGCCGGCGAACGGACGCGGCGGTCGAGAGCAGCGGATATAGTAGAGCCGAAGGCGCGGGGGCAAGCGGCGCGGGCTTGACTTCCCAAGCGGGCGTGACCCCAAGAAGGCGCCCATGAGCCTTACAAGCACGACTCCCCGGCCTCTGATCGCCGGAAACTGGAAGATGAACGGCCTTTCGGCCGCCCTGGACGAGGCCCGCGCCGTCGCGGCGGGCCTGGACCGCCGCCCCGCGGCCGCCCGCGTCGCTCTCTTCCCGCCCGCCACCCTGCTGCACCGCCTCGCCGAGGCCGTCGAGGGTTCCTTCGTCCTGGTCGGCGGCCAGGATTGCCACGCCCAGGCCAAGGGCGCCCACACCGGCGACGTCTCGGCCGAGATGATCGCCGACGCCGGCGGAACACTGGTCATCGTCGGCCATTCGGAGCGTCGCACCGATCACGGCGAAACCTGCGCGCGGGTCGCCGCCAAGGCCCAGGCGGCGATCGACGCCGGCCTCGAGCCGATCATCTGCGTCGGCGAGAGCCTCGCTCAACGTGAAGCCGGCGAAGCCGTCGCCTTCGTCGTCGACCAGATCCGCAACTCGCTGCCCGCGAGCCTGACCGGCAAGGCCTTCAATGTGGCCTACGAGCCGCTTTGGGCCATCGGTACGGGACGCGTCGCCTCGGTCGACAACATCGTCGAGATGCACGCGGCCATTCGCGCCGAGCTGATCGCGCGTTTGGGCGACCAAGGCGCGACTGTTCCGATCCTCTATGGCGGGTCGGTCAAGCCCGATAACGCCCGCGAAATCCTGGCCGCGCCCGAGGTGGGCGGCGCCCTGGTGGGCGGCGCGTCGCTGAAGGCCAAGGATTTCCTGGCCATCATCGAAGCCGCCTGAGACGCCGACGGCGCTCGGGCCGGGGGGAGCGAAGGCTTCACTCGGCCCAGAATCCTTGACAGAGCGGCGCCCACGTGCGCCTTACCGCGCCTTGCAAATCACCGCGTATTCAAGACTTTCATGACCTCGATGCACGCCTATCGCACCCATACCTGCGGCGCTCTGCGCGCCTCCGACACCGGCGCGGCCGTGCGTCTGTCGGGCTGGATCCATCGCAAGCGCGACCACGGCGGCCTGGTCTTCATCGACCTGCGCGACCACTACGGTCTGACCCAGCTGGTCCTGCACCCGGAGACCCCGGGCTTCAACGTGGTCGAGCGCCTGCGCGCCGAGAGCGTGATCCGCGTCGATGGCGAGGTCATCGCCCGTGACGCCAGCGTGGTGAACCCGAACCTCCCGACCGGCGAGATCGAGATCCGCGTCTCGGCCGTCGAGGTGCTGTCCGAGGCCGCCGAGCTGCCGCTGCCGGTCTTCGGCGAGCCGGACTATCCGGAAGAGATCCGCCTGAAGCACCGCTATCTCGACCTGCGCCGCGAGACCCTGCACAAGAACATCATCCTGCGCTCGCGCGTGATCCAGTCGATCCGCAACCGCATGTTCGCGCAGGGCTTCCACGAGTTCCAGACGCCGATCCTGACGGCCAGCTCGCCCGAGGGCGCGCGCGACTTCCTGGTGCCTTCGCGGCTGCATCCGGAGAAGTTCTACGCGCTGCCCCAGGCGCCCCAGCAGTTCAAGCAGCTGCTGATGGTCTCGGGCTTCGACCGGTACTTTCAGATCGCGCCGTGCTTCCGCGATGAGGACCTGCGCGCCGACCGCTCGCTGGAATTCTACCAGCTCGACGTCGAGATGAGCTTCGTGACGCAAGAAGACGTCTTCGCCGCCATCGAGCCGGTGATGCACGGCGTGTTCGAGGAGTTCTCGAACGGCAAGCCGGTGTCGCCGATCGACGGCACGCACACCTTCACCAACGATTTCGGCCAGTCGTTCGAGCACAAGGGCTTCGAGCGCCTGACCTACGCCCAGTCGATGGCCTGGTACGGCAGCGACAAGCCGGACCTGCGCAACCCGATCAAGATGGCCAACGTCTCGGAGCACTTCCGCGACGGCGGTTTTGGCCTGTTCGCCAAGATCCTCGGCGCCGACGCCAAGAACCAGGTCTGGGCGATCCCCGCGCCGACCGGCGGCAGCCGGGCTTTCTGCGACCGCATGAACAGCTGGGCCCAGGGCGAAGGCCAGCCGGGCCTGGGCTACGTCTTCTGGTCGGAAGACCAGGGCGGCTGGGGCGGCCCGATCGCCAAGAACCTGGGCGAACCGACGCAGGCGCTTATGGAGTCGCTGGGCCTGGGCGCCGGCGACGCCGCCTTCTTCGTGGCCGGCGATCCCGCCGTGTTCGCCAAGTTCGCGGGCCTGGCTCGCACGCGCGTCGGCACGGAGCTGAAGCTGGTCGACGAGAACCAGTTCAAGTTCTGCTGGATCGTCGACTTCCCGATGTTCGAGTGGAACGAGGACGAGAAGAAGGTCGACTTCTCGCACAACCCGTTCTCGATGCCGCAAGGCGGTCTGGAGGCCCTGGAGAACCAGGATCCGCTGACGATCCGCGCCTATCAGTACGACATCGTCTGCAACGGCTACGAGCTGTGCTCGGGCGCGATCCGGAACCACAAGCCCGAGATCATGCTGAAGGCCTTCGCGATCGCCGGCTACGGCCCCGAAGTCGTCGAGGAGCAGTTCGGCGGCATGCTGAACGCCTTCCGCTACGGCGCGCCGCCGCACGGCGGTCTGGCGCCCGGCATCGACCGCATCGTCATGTTGCTGGCCGACCAGGTGGCCATCCGCGAGGTCATCGCCTTCCCGCTGAACCAGCAGGGCCAGGATCTCCTGATGAACGCCCCGGCCCATGTGCTCGACAAGCAGCTCAAGGAACTGCACATCCGCACCGCGCCGCCGATCAAGGTCTAGGACCCGCGGATCGATCCAAACGAAAGGCTGTTTTAGCCTTGAGTGTTGATGGCCTCGTCAGCGCCGTCCTCGCGCTTAGACTGGCTCAGGGTGAGGACGACTGCCGGCCCGGCGGGCGCGAAATCCTCATCCCGAGCTTGTCGAAGCATGTCCTCGGGCCGGCGCCGCCGGACCCGAGGGGACGAGGATTTCCGTCCGGACCAGCCTCCACGCTCAACGTGAATGCAGCCAAACGAAAACCCCTCCGGTCCCGAGATCGGAGGGGTTCTTTATGTCCATATCGCCGCCAGGGCGAGTATCACCACTTCGGCGGTTTGGGCGGCTTCGGGACGGCCGGCGGCGCGGGCGGGGCCGGCGGGCTCGTCATGGTTTTCGAGATCTCGCGCAGCAGCATGAAGCGCTGCGAACCCCGGAGGCCGTTGCATGGCCGCACGGTGAGCCCCTGAGGCAGGCGCGCCCCAGTGCCGCAGGCCTCGTCCAGCTGGTCCTGATTGAGGCCGCGCGCGCCCGAGAAGTCGACGCCACTCAGATTGGCCAAGCTGAGGTCGGCGTTATGGAAATCGGCGCCGCTGAACACCGCGCCCTGCAGGCTGGCGCCGGTCAGGTCGGCGTCGCGGAAGCTGGCCCCTTCGAAGCGACCGCCCGTCAGGTTCGCGCGGGTCAGATCGGTGTTCGAGAAGTCGGCGTCGCGGGCGTTGACCGACTGCAGGTTGGAGCCGTTGAGCTCGGCGTGCGACAGCCGCGCCTTGCGCAGGTCCGCCGCGACCAGTTGCGAGCCGTGCAGTTCGGCCGACGACATGTCCGCCCGGACAAGGGCGGCGGACTGCAGGTTGACGCCGCTGCCCTCGACGCCCGACATGCGGGCGTCGGTGAAATTGGCGCTGGCGAAATTGGCGCCGCGCATCTCGGCGCCGCGAAGATCGGCGCGGCTGAGGTCCGAGGACTGGAAATTGCTGCCGTAGAACATCGCGCCGCGCAGATCGGCGCCGATCAGCACGGCCTTGACGAAGTTGGCGCCGGCGAACTTGGCGTTCATCAGTTTGCGGCCGGCCAGGTCGCAGTTGGCGCACATCCCGCCGAACGAGGTCAGCTTGGCGACGTCCTTGTCCTCGATCGACGCTTGCGCCTGGCCGGACATGGCCAGCAGGCTCAGCGTGATGGCGACAATGGAAACGCCCAAGCGGGACATCGACTTCTCCGTTCAGTCATAAGCGACTGTGTGAGTTACGGTTTGGACCGGCGGAGGTCGATAAGCCACTTAAATCGCGGTAATGACAGGTCTTTAACGGCACCGGGGGATGGAGAGACCACGCGGGGGCGCCGTGGAGTCGTCGCCGCACGCCTGGCTCAGCTGGCCTTGGGTCAGACCCGTCGCGCGATCCATCTCGGCGCCCGAGAAATTGACGCCGGAAAGTCTGGCCCCGGAGAAGTTGGCGCCTTGCAGATAGGCGCCGACGAAGCTGGCGTTGGTCAGGTCCGCGCGCGCGAAGCTGGCCCCCGTCAGCACGGCGCCATAGGCGTTGACGTCGCGCAGGTCGCCGCCGGTGAAGCGCGTGCGGTTCATGATCGCCGCCGAAAGATCCGCCTGGCGCAGCCGCGCGCCGGCGAGGTTCTTGTTCTTCAGCTCGAGGTTCGAGAGATCGGCCTGGAAGAGATTGCAGCGCGGGCAGTTGGCCCCGCGACGCACGGCCGCGATCTGGCTGGCGTTCTGGGCGTCGGCGGGCGCGGCGAGCGCCAGCAGGGCGAGGGCCGAGAGGAGGGCGATCGGTTTCATTCTGGGGCGGATCCCGCGAAAAGGGTCGTCTTCACCCTCGCGCAGCAAGCTTAACGCCAAGCGAACGCTCAGGACGAGGCCATCGGCCCCGGTCGGTCTGATTGCGCGCCGCAGGTGTCGCACACCGTCATCCCGCCGCGTCGGACCAGCGAGAGGTCGCCGCAGGCCGGACACATCTCGCCGTCCGCGCCCGGACGGTCCGCGCCTTCGACCCGCTTGCGGCCGAACGAGGCGAAGACCAGGTTGTCGGGGGCCGCGCCGCGCGAAAAGCCTTTGGAAATGAACTTGCTGGCCGGAACGGCGTCGGACTCGGCTTCCTCGGCGTCGCTGTCCGGCGCGCCCTTGCCCCAGCCCAGGCCGTCGGCGTTGAATTGACCGCTATCGCCATTGGCCAGGTCGTCACGGCCCAGATAAGACACCCCGAGTTCGCGGAAGATGTAGTCCAGGATCGAGGTGGCTGACTTGATCGAGTCGTTGCCGGTGACCGGGCCGGCGGGCTCGAACTTGGTGTAGACGAAGGCGTCGACGAACTCCTCTAGGGGCACGCCGTGCTGCAGGCCCAGCGACACCGCGATGGCGAAGTTGTTCATCAGGCTGCGGAAGGCCGCGCCTTCCTTGTGCATGTCGATGAACAGCTCGCCCAGCTCGCCGTCCTCGTACTCGCCGGTGTGCAGATACACCTTGTGACCGCCCACGGCCGCCTTCTGGATATAGCCCTTGCGGCGGTCCGGGAGGCGCCGGCGGGAGCGATCGCGCTCGACGATCTTCTCGACCACGCGCTCGGTGACAACCGGCTCGCGGGCGGGCGTCGGGCGCGGCGTCTCGGTCGCTTCCTCGGGCAAATCCAGTCTGAAGTCCGCGGGCGGCGCCGCGCGGACCAGACGCAGGGCGCGGACGCCCGCGCGCGCCGCCGCCGCCTGGGCGCGGACCGCGTCTGCGGGCCGGGCGTCGAAGGCGATCGGCGCGACAACGGGCGAGGGAGCGCAGGCGAAGGCCTCGACCGCCGCGATCATCGCGAGCCGGTCCGCGAAGCTTGGCGCCTCGACCGACCGGAAAGCCTCGCGCAGCTCCGGGTTCAGCGCCTCGCAGTCGCCCAGGGTTCCGGCCCCCAGGGCGTGGCGTTCGGCGGCGGCGATCTCGGCGGGCGAGAAGTCGGCGAAGGCCAGGGTGTCGAAGTCGCGACGGGCCACGTCCTCGGCCGAGGCGCCCAGGACGTCGCGCAGGAAGCCCGCGCCGACTACGGCGGGCGCGAAGGCGGCGCGCAGGCCGTGGTGCTCGCGCAGCGCATGTTCGGCCCTTTCGATCTCGTGGGCGGTGAAGCCGCGCGCCTGCAGCATGGCATGGTCGATCGCCGGGCTCTCGGCCAGGGAGCCATGGCCGAGGGCGTGACGGCGGGCCGCGTCCAGGTCGACGCCTTCGCTCGACAGGGCCTCGAAAGCCGCGGCGCTGAAGGCGGGCAGGAGGAAGCCGTCGGCGGTCTGGGTCACCGACACGGGCGACATCGCGCCGGCCGGCCCGACTGGCGCGCCGCCCAGACGCAGCGTGGCCTCCGGGTCTTCGATCGGCGCCACCAGCATCGCCGAGCGCAGCCCGTGCTTACGGGCCAGGGCGTGGGCGGTGGCGAGCGCGGCGGCGGCCTCGGTGGCCAGGGCCGAGCGCAGGGCGGCGGCGCGCACGCGGCGTTCGGCCAGGGTCTTCAGCACGCCCTGCTTGTCCTGCGCGAAGACGGGGTCGTGGCCAAGAACGGCGGCGGCCTCGGCGCTGGCGGACAGGGCCGCGCCCACGGCCAGGGCCCACAAGGCGGCGGCGCCGTCGCGGCCCTCGACGCTGGTCTGGGCGTAGCCTTGGCTCAGCAGGCAGTCGCCGACCCCCGCCAGCGACAGGCGGGCCGGGCGGTCGCCGCGCTCCAGTTCCAGCGCCGTGGCCCACAGGTGGCAGACATAGGTGAAGCGCTCGACGTCGAAGCCGTCCGCGTCGAGGAAGGCGCTGGCGTCGATGGCCGCGCCGATCCCGACGCCGCGCGACAGGGCCTCGGCGTCGGCGGGCGAGAAGGTCAGGGTCAGGGATCCGGTCTCCCAGCCGACCTGGGCGGCGAGGGCGGCGGCCTCGTCGCCGGCCGCCACGCCCGTTCGTGACGCCGAGGCGACCATCGCGCGGTCGGGCTCCGGCGCGGGCTCGCCGACGGGCGCGCGCGCGGTGTCGGCGCTGGCGATGGCGTCAAGGATCGTGCGGTCGTCGGCGCCCAGCTCGCGCGCTTTTCGCGCCGCGCGGGCCAGGGCGGGGTTCTTGCGAACATCGGCGCAGGCGCGCGGATCGCCCGAGCAGCGGCGGACCGCGTCGGTGACCTGGGCCAGCGCCGCGTCCAGCCGCGCCGCCGCCTGGGCGGCCAGGAGGCGACCACGCCGCCGCGCCAGGCTGTCGCGCGCCAGACCCTCGAACTCAAAGCCCCCGATGTCTGGGAGCAGTTCCATCCCCGGCTGGCCCCGCGCTGGCGTGGCGATCCCCGACAGCATGGTGGTCAGCAGGGCGTCGCGGAACGCCGCGGCGTCGGCCTTGTCGCCGAACAGACCTTGGGCAAGCCCCGCCTGGGCGATCCGATCGGCGTAGCGCGCCGGACCGCCGCCCAGCGGCGCCTTGGGCGCGATCTCGCCGCCCCAGTCCAGCCAGGCCTCGACACGCGCGTCGCTCCAGGACGCCGGCGCGGAGATCACGACGACCCCATCGGCGCGCTCAAGGTCGCGCCACTCCATCGCGGGGGCGAGTCCGGCGGCTTTGACGGGCGTGCGCATGGGCTGTTTCCGGTCCGGGCGGCGATCTTCGCGGCTTAAGAAATCCCTAACGACTGATTCCAGGCGGGCGGGATGCGCTTAAGGTCGCAGCCGAGGTTAGGACTTCGCTCGCCGCGCCTCAATACATGTTGCGGGTGTGCCCGCCCTAATCCACAAGATGTTGAAACACGCCGCCGCCGCGTGGCGCTGGACGCTGCGGGTCCGGAACGCTATGGTCCGCGCGACTTCGCCGCGCCCGTCGCGGCGTCCAAAGACTTGCGAATTCAGGTGCGAACCGAGTGCTGAAAGCGATCTTCACGTGGTGGAACGGCGCGACCCTGGGTCAGCGTTTCCACATCGGCCGCCGTGGCGTGTTCGTCGGTCAGGACGACTACGGCAACCGCTATTTCGAAGCCCGCGACAACAGCGACAGCTACGACGGCCGTAAGCGCCGCTGGGTGATCTATGATGGCTACGCCGAGGCCTCGAAGGTGCCGCCGGAGTGGCACGGCTGGCTGCACTACACGATCGACGAACCGCCGACCCAAGCGCCACTGAAGCGCCGCGCCTGGGAGAAGGATCACCTGCCGAACCTGACCGGCACCGTGCACGCCTGGCGTCCGCAAGGCTCGCTGGCGCGCGGCGGCGAGCGTCAGGCCGCCACCAGCGACTATCAAGCCTGGACGCCGGAATAGGCCGATGGCCCGTCGGGCGTCCCTGGCCGTCGCCGTTGTCGGTCTGTCCGGTCTCTGTCTGACCGGCGCGGCCCTGGCGCGTCAGAGCGCGTCCCAAGTCCAGACCCCCGCCGCGCCGACGCAAGCGCCCGCGGCGCCCGTGGCGCGCCCCGCCACGCCGGCGAGCTCCGCGCCAGCGGAGCTGCGTCCGGCTCAGCCGGTGCAGGTCTCGCCGGCCGTCGCCAATCCCAATCCGCCCGCCTCGCCGCCGCCGGCCGCCGCCGGAGCTCCGGCCGCGACGACCGATCCCAAGGCCGCGACCACGACGCCGGCCAAGCCGGCCGAGCCGGCCAAGCCGGCCGAGCCGGCCAAGCGCCAGCGCTACACGATCGCCATCCTGCAGGCGCTGGACAAGGTGACCACCGAGACCATGCGCTTCGAGGCGCCGGTCGGCCAGCCGATCCGCTACAAGACCCTGGTCTTCACGGTCCGCGCCTGCGAAACCGCCGCCGCCGACGAGATCGCGCCCGAGACGGCGGCCTATGTTATCGTCGACACCCAGCCCAAGGCCCAGGCCGGTCGCGCGGCCCCGCCTGGTCGCCAGGTGTTCAAGGGCTGGATGTATGCGAGCTCCCCGGGCCTGCACCCGCTGGAGCACCCGGTCTATGACGCCTGGCTGATCGCCTGCAGGCAGGCCGCGCCCGTGGCCCCCGCCGCCAAGCCGTAGAAGTCGCCGGGCGCGGTCAACGCCTTGGACAGCCGCCGGCGATAGTCCGCGCGGCTGATCTCAATCACGCCGAACTGGGCCAGGTGGTCGGTGATGAACTGGGTGTCCAGCAGCTGATAGCCGCCGGCCAGCAGCCGCGCGACCAGATGCACCAGCGCCACCTTGCTGGCGTCGCGCGCGGTCGAGAACATGCTCTCGCCGAAGAACGCCCCGCCCAACGAGACGCCATAGAGCCCGCCGACCAGCTCGTCGCCGCGCCAGGCCTCGACGCTGTGGGCTAGACCGCGCGCGAAGAGCTGGCCGTAGAGCCGCTGGATCGGATGATTGATCCAGGTCTCGAGACGCCCGGGCCGCGAGGCCGCGCAGTTCTCGATCACCGCGTCGAAGGCGGTGTCGATCCGGATGGCGTAGAGGTCGGCCCGCACGGTGCGGGCCAGGCGCTTGGGGAGGTGGAAGTCCCCGAGCGGCAGGACGCCCCGCCGCTCGGGATCGATCAGGAAGACGCTTTCATCTTCCCGGGCGTCCGCCATCGGGAAGACGCCCCGGGCGTAGCAGGCGATCAGGTCCTCGACCGTGAAGGCGTTGTCCATCGCCTGGTCCGGATCAGGCTTCCTGGGCTTTGATCCAGCGCTCCAGCCAGTGGATGTCGTAGTCGCCGGCCAGGATGTCGGGCTGCACCAGAAGGTCCTGGAACAGCGGGATCGTGGTCTCGACGCCGCCGACGACCATCTCGGCCAGGCAGCGCTTCAGGCGCGCGACGCACTCGGCGCGGTCGCGGCCATGGACGATCAGCTTGCCGATCAGGCTGTCATAGAACGGCGGGATCGCGTAGCCGGTGTAGATCGCCGAATCCAGGCGAACGCCCAGGCCGCCCGGCGCATGGAAGTCCGTGATCGTACCCGGCGACGGCGTGAAGGTCCGCGCGTTCTCGGCGTTGATCCGGCACTCGATGGCGTGGCCTTCGAAGACGACGTCGTCCTGGGTGAACGACAGCGGCAGGCCGGCGGCGATGCGGATCTGCTCGCGCACCAGGTCGATGCCGGTGATGGCTTCGGTGACCGGGTGCTCCACCTGCAGGCGGGTGTTCATCTCGATGAAGAAGAACTCGTCGTTCTCCCACAGGAACTCGATGGTGCCGACGCCCAGGTAGCCGATGGCCTTGACCGCATCGACGACGATCTTGCCGATCTTGGCGCGACCTTCGGCCGACAGGGCCGGCGAGGGGGCTTCTTCGAGCACCTTCTGGTGGCGGCGCTGCAGCGAACAGTCGCGTTCGCCCAGGTGCACCACGTTACCGTGGCTGTCGGCGATGACCTGCAGCTCGATGTGGCGCGGCTTCTGAAGGTAGCGCTCCATATAGACCGTATCGTCGCCGAATGCGGCGCGGGCCTCGGCGCGGGCGGTCGAGACCGCCTCGGCCAGGTCCTCGCGGGTCTGGGCGACCTTCATGCCCCGCCCGCCGCCGCCGGCGGCGGCCTTGATCAGCACGGGGAAGCCGATCTTCTCGGCGGCCTCGAAGGCCTCTTCCTCGGTCGAGACGCCGCCGTCCGAGCCGGGAACGACCGGAATGCCGGCGTCCTTCACGGCCTGCTTGGCGGTGATCTTGTCGCCCATCATCCGGATGTGCTCCGGCTTCGGACCGATGAAGGTGAAGCCGTGCGCGCCGACGATCTCGGCGAAGCGGGCGTTCTCCGACAGGAAGCCATAGCCTGGATGGATCGCCTGGGCCCCGGTGATCTCGGCGGCCGCGATGATCGACGGGATGTTCAGGTAGCTCTTGGCGGCAGGGGCCGGCCCGATGCAGACGCTTTCGTCGGCCAGGCGCACCCACATGGAGTTGCGGTCGGCCTCGGAGTGCACGGCCACCGTGGCGATGCCCATTTCCTTACAGGCGCGGTGAACCCGGAGCGCGATCTCGCCCCGGTTCGCGATGAGGATCTTGTCGAACATCAGCTTTACTCGATGACGACGAGCGGCTCGCCGAACTCGACCGGCTGGGCGTCGGCGACCAGGATCTCGACGACCTTGCCGGCCTTGGGGGCCTGGATCGGGTTCATGGTCTTCATGGCCTCGACGATCAGCAGGGTCTGGCCGGCGTTGACCGTGTCGCCCACCTTGACGAAGGCGTCGGCGCCGGGCTGCGGCGACAGATAGGCGGTGCCGACCATCGGCGACTTCACCGCGTCGCCGCGCGCGGGAGCGGGGGCGGCTTCGACCGCGGGCGCGGCGGCGACAGGCGCCGGAGCGGCGGCGGCGGGCGCGTAGGCTGGCGCGGCGGCCTGGACATAGTTGACGGGCGCGGCGGTCAGTTCGCGCGCCACGCGGATCTTCAGGCCGGCGTGCTCGACCTCGATCTCCGTCAGGCCCGTGTCCTTCAGGATGTCCGCGATCTTGCGGACCAGACGGGCGTCGATGGCCGGAGCTTCGACCGGATCGGCGGGGGCCTTGGGGTTCGACATGGAAGCTTACCTTGTTGTGTTGAGCGCCGCGGCGGCGGAAATCGCCGGGACGATATCGTTGCTAAACGCGGATCAGGCCCAGAGCGGCCTCGATCGCCAGTTCGTAGCTCGCCGCGCCGAACCCGGAGACGATCCCCGTGGCGGCCAGCGAAACATAGGTGTGGCGGCGGAAATCCTCCCTCGCCGCCGGGTTGGACAGATGGCACTCGATCACCGGAATGCTCAAGGTCTTGAGCGCGTCCAGCAGCGCGATCGAGGTGTGGCCGTAGCCGGCCGGATTGAGCACGAGCGCCGAGGCCGACTCACGCGCCTCCTGCACCCAATCGATCAGCACGCCCTCGTGGTTGGACTGGCGGAAGACCACCGATACGCCGCGCGTCGCCGCCCGCGCCTCGCAGCGCGCGCGGACATCCTCGAGCGTGTCCTTGCCGTAAATCTCGGGCTCGCGGGTTCCCAACAGATTGAGATTGGGGCCGCTCAGCACGTGGATCGGTTTTACCATGCGGCTCCGCCGTCGATTCCGGGAGGTCTTGTATAGCCGGTTCCGTCGGGTCACAAGCACGGCTCGCTTCGGAGGAGAGATGAGGCTTTTACTGAACGGGGAAGAGCGGGACGTGCCGGGCGTGGCGACGATCGCTGATCTGGTCGCCGCGCTGGGCCTTGACGCCCGCAAGGTGGCGGTCGAGCGCAATCTCGAGATCGCCCCCCGCTCGACCTATGCCGACACGGCGTTGGCCCACGGGGATCGCATCGAGATCGTGACGTTTATCGGCGGCGGTTGAGGTCTTGCGTCCTTCGAGGCTCGCTCTGCTCGCGCCTCAGGATGAGGATAGCTCATGCCGACATCCTCATCCTGAGGCGCCGCGAAGCGGCCTCGAAGGACGCAAGGCATTTGAAACAGCGGCTTCCCAGGCGTAAACCACGCCCATGAACGCGCATGTCTCCCCCGACTCCGTCTCGGCTGAATCCGAGGAAACCTGGACCGTCGCCGGCCGCACCTTCCGCTCGCGTCTGATCGTCGGCACGGGCAAGTACAAGGACTACGCGACCAACGCCGCCGCCGCCCGCGCGGCCGGGGCCGAGATCGTCACGGTGGCCGTGCGCCGCGTGAACCTGACCGATCCCAGCCAGCCGCTGCTGGTCGACTACGTCAAGCCGACGGAATTCACCTATCTGCCCAACACCGCCGGCTGCTTCACCGGCGAGGACGCAGTCCGCACCCTGCGCCTGGCCCGCGAGGCCGGCGGCTGGGATCTGGTCAAGCTGGAGGTGCTCAGCGACCCCAAGACCCTGTTCCCGGATATGGAAGAGACCCTGCGCTCGCTGAAGCTGCTGGTCGCCGATGGGTTCCAGGTGATGGTCTACTGCTCGGACGACCCGGTCTACGCCAAGAAGCTGGAAGAGGCCGGCGCGGTGGCGATCATGCCGCTGGGCGCGCCGATCGGCTCGGGTCTGGGCATCCAGAACCGCGTCAACCTGCGGATCATCGTCGAGAACGCTAAGGTGCCGGTGCTGGTCGACGCCGGCGTCGGCACCGCTTCGGACGCGGCGATCGGCATGGAGCTGGGCTGCGACGCCATCCTCATGAACACCGCCATCGCCGAGGCCAAGGACCCGATCCGCATGGCCAAGGCGATGAAGCACGCGGTCATCGCCGGCCGCGAGGCCTATCTGGCCGGGCGTATGCAGAAGCGACTTTACGCCGATCCGAGCTCGCCGCTGGCGGGGCTGATCTAGGACGATCAGATCTCCAAGCGCGCCGCGATCTTTCGCGACACCAGCACCTCGTTCAGTTCGGCGCGAATGCCTTGGCTAAGGTCGTCGATCATCACGATGGTCGTGGTCAGGCCGCTGCATCCGTCGAGCCACGGAACCATGTCCAAGCCATAGTCGATGGTCACCAGCGAGCCTGAGTCGTCGATCGGATTGCCGTGATAGACGGGAACGTCGAGGTGCTCGATTTCGCCGTCCTCGCCTCGGCGCGCGCGGCGGACGGAGGGGCCCTGAAGCGGCATGGGCGCCGTGAAGACGTGCGCGCCGCCGACCGCCAGGGTGCGGGCGATCTCGGCCGCCGCCAGGTCGGGCCGGAACAGGTGCTCGAACACGTCCTGGGTGATGACGAGGTCGAATCTTTCGTCGGCGAAGGTCTGCCTTTCCAGATCCTCGCTGCGCAGACCGTGCTCGGGATGAACCTCTCCGAAGGGAATGGACGGCTCATAGTGCGAGCCGATGTAGCCTGGGCATTCCCGCCGCAATTTCAGGCTCGCGCCGCGCGGAGCCGGCGAGCTTTCGTGGATCCGCAACTCGCGCCAATGCGGATAGAAGCGATGCAGGGTCGCCATCAGGGCGCGCTCTCGCGGCAGCGAGCCGCATTGGACGCAGAGCAGGTGATCCCGAAACCACGGATCCCGCGCCACGAAACGGCTCTCGGCTTCGCAGATCGGGCATAGGCCGGCGACGTCCAGCACCGCCGGGGGCTCCGGCGGCGGCTTTGGCGGGAAAAGCCGATGCTTTAGGCTTCGCGAAAGTCTAAGCAGCACGGCGAATCTCGATGCCTCTCGATGACGACCGTCGTGTTGGCGGGCCGAGGCCTTAGCCAGCCTTGGCCTTGCTGGCCCGCGTCTGCTCGATCGCCAGCTTCAGGGCGTTGATGTCGGCCCCCGGAACCAGCGTGTCGCCGACCACGAAGGCCGGCGTGCCCTGCAGGGCCAGGGCCTTGGCCAGGGTGTCGTTGTCGGCCAGATGCTGGGTGACGGCCTGGCTCTCGCCGACGGCCTTGGCCTTGTCCACGTCGATGCCCAGGCCGCGGGCGATGCGCACGGCGCCGGCCGCGTCGAGCGCGTTCTCGGCCATCAGCGCCTTGTAGAGCTCCAGACCCTTGCCCTGGTCCTTGGCCCCCAGCGCCAGGCGCGCGGCGGCCTCGCTGTCGTGCCCGAAGATCACGAAGTCCTTCAGCACGAAGCGGATGTCCGGGTTCTTCTGGACGAGGTCGACGATCTCCGGCGCGGCGTGGCGGCAGTAGCCGCATTTATAGTCGAAGAACTCGGTTACGGTGATCGCGCCGGCCGGATTGATGACGACGTCGCGGGGATCGCGCTCGATCGCCTGGCGGTACTGGCCAAGCGCCTTCTGGGCCGAGACGGCCTGCTGCTGGGCCTGCTTCTCCTGCAGCTTCTGGCTCGCCTCGACCAGCACCTCGGGGTGGGCCAGCAGATAGGCGCGGACCTTCTCGCCGAACGCCTTGTCTTCCTTGCCGACGGAGGCCTTGTCGCAGCCGGCGAGGGTCAGGCCGGCCAGGGCCAGCGGAACGGCGAGGGTCGCGGCGCGACGGAGCAGGGGCATCTTTGTCTCGAAAGAAGGGCGGCCGGTCAGCGGCCGGGGTTGAGTTGTACGGCGCCGTCCTTGGCCAGGTCCTTGAGTTCCTGGTTCGAGGGGCGCGACGCCAGGACGATATCGGTGGCGCGGCGCCAGTCCGGGGTGTCCTTGGGCAGGAGCTCGCGGGCGCGCATGGCGAAGACCTTGGCCTCCCGCACGGCGCCCAGCGAGAAATACTGTTCGGCGGTCGCCAGGCGCGCCTCGCCGTCCTTGTGCTGCTTGTCGTAGGCGTCGGCCAGGAGGCGCCAGGTCACGGCGTTGTCGGGATCGTTGAGCAGGCTGCGCTTCAGCTCCTGGACGCCTTCCTCAAGCTTCTTGGGATCATTCAGGCTGATCAGGGTCTGGCCCAGATTGATCCGCAGCAGGGCCGCGTCCGGCTTCAGGGCCACCGACTTGCGCTGCGGCTCCTCGGCCTGGGCCACGCGATTGAACTCGAACAGGATCTGGCCCTTCAGCTCCCAGAGGTAGGGGTTGTCGGGATGGTCGGCGATCAGCGGGTCCAGCAGTTGCAGGGCCCGATCGGGCTCCTTCATCTGGTAGTAGGCGATCGCGCGGGCGTAGCGAGCCGGAAAGCCGGTGTCGGTCTCCTTGTACTTCATCAAGGCGACCTGCGGATTGATGAAGCCCTCCAGCTTGGCCTTCATCACCTCGTGCTGGGCCAGGTCCTCGGGCGTGTCGACGGCGCTGTAGTGCGGCATGCGCTCGACGCGGCTGCGCAGCACCTCGATCCGCTCGGACGACAGCGGGTGGCTGCGGAAATAGGCGAAGCGGCGCGACTGGTCGAAGACTTCCTGGTAGCGGAAGTTGTCGAAGAACTCGACGAGGCCGCGTCCCGACTGGCCCGTGGCCTCCAGGAACCCGGCCCCGGCCTGGTCGGCGCGCGACTCCTGCTCGCGGCTATAGCCCAGCGCGCCCAGGGCCCCGGCATATTGGGAATTGGCGATCAGGGCCGCGCCGCCGTCGGGCGACCCGGCCAGGGCCGCCAGGATGCCCAGGCCCATGGTCAGGATCATGGGCTTGAGGCCGGCCTTCATCATCTCGTCGGACCGGATCGGGTGACCGCCGGCCAGGTGTCCGGTTTCGTGGGCGATGACGCCGCGTAGCTGGTTTGGGTTCTCGGTCTGCAGGATCAGGCCGGTGTTCAGGCCCAGCTGCAGGCCCTGAGTGGCGAAGGCGTTCAGGGTCTTGTCGCCGACGATCAGGATCCGCACCGTCTTGGGATCGAGGCCGGCCGCGGCGAACAGCGGATCGGCGTCGTGGTGCAGGATCTCCTCGATCTCGGTGTCGCGGATCAGCGAGACGCCGTCGTCCTGCGCCCGGGCCGGCGCCGAGACGCCGGAGGCCAGAACCGCGAGGGTCGAGAGGGTGACGCCCAGGCTCCGTCCGATCCGGCGTTGTCCGGTGCGCCCGCTAGGCGAGGTCATCGATTGATCTCCAGATCGCGCCCCCGCGAACCCCGACCAGTCTAACTTGGAACCCGAAGGGGAGGGAACAAGGGTTTCCTTCTCCCGACGGGCGGATTTAGGCCCGCGCGCTCAAGCGCGCGGGCCTTGTCTTCACGCTACCGGCGCCACCAGCCGCGACGCGGCCTTTCGGGCGGGGTGGTGATTTCGTTCGGATCCGGCTCGGCCGGCGCGGCGACGGCCTCCACGACCGGTTCCTCGGCGGGAACCGGCGCCGGTTCCGGCGCGGCGGCCACAGGCGCGGCTTCGGGCTCGGGCGGCGCGATCGCGACGCTTTCGGTCACGGCCTCGGCGACGGCCTCGACGGCCTCCGCCGAGGATTCGGCCTCGGCGACCGCCTTCTTGCTCCGCGAACGGGTCCGCTTCGGCTTCTTCGGCGGCTCCTCGGATTCCGGCAGTTCCACCCAGACGTCGGCCGGCGGCGCGGCGATCACCGGCGGGGCCAGGATCGGCGCTTCAAACGGCTCGGCGGGCTCGACGGCCGCCGGCTCGATGGCCGCGGTTTCGACCACGGGCGTCTCGACGGCGTCCTCACGATTGCGCCGGCCGCGATCACGACCGCGACGACCGCGCTCGCGCCCGGGGCGCTCCTCGCGCTCGGCCCGCGCCGGGCGCTCGATGGCTTCCGGCGCTTCGGCCCGCGCCTCGGGCGCCGGACGGCGCGGCTCGCCGCCGTGGCCGCCGACCAGGGCGGCCGGATCGTGCCAGGTGAAGACGTTCTCGCCGAACGGGACGCGGGGACGGATCCAAACGAAGGCGTCGGTCGGACGATCGCCGTCCTCGCGACCGCCGCGACGGCCGCCTCGGCGACCCCGACGGCGGCGGCGACGGCGCGAATCCTCGTCCTCGTCGCCGAACTCGGCGCGGTCCTCGCCGTCGATCTCCTCGTCGTCGCTCTCGACCTCGGAGTCGCTCTCGACCTCTTGCTCGTCACGGCGGCCGCGGCCGCGACCCCGGTCGCGACGGCGACGGCCCTTGCGGTCGCCGCGATCATCCTCGCGCGCCTGCTTGCGGCTGGCCGCGTCGTCGTCGTCGGTGTCCTCGCGCTCGAGGCCCTCTTCGTCCTCGTCGAGGATGATCTCTTCGTCTTCCTCCTCGTCCTCGAACGCGGAGGGATCGAAGTCGTCGTCCTCCTCCTCGACATAGGGCGCGGGGGCGACGGCGATGCGTTCGCCCAGTTCGGTGCGCTCGATCTCCTGGTCGCCGGCGTGCAGGCTGTCGTCGACCACGACGGTGACGAACAGGCCGTGCGTCTGCAGCAGCCGCTGCAGGTACGGACGCTTTTCGTTGAGGATGTAGAGGCCGACCGCGCGCGAGACCTTCAGGATCACGCTGCCCGAGCCCTTCAGAGCCTCGACCTCGACCGCGCGCAGGGCGGCCAGGGCGCTGGATTCCACCGAGCGGACGCGGCCGGTGCCCTCGCAGTGCTCGCAGACATGGGTGGTGCCTTCCAGCACGCCGGTCCGGCGACGCTGGCGGCTGATCTCCATCAGGCCGAAGCCCGAGATCTTGCCCATCTGTATGCGGGCCCTATCGTCCTTCAGGGCGTCCTTCAGGACCTTCTCGACCGTGCGGTTGTTCTTGCCTTCATCCATGTCGATGAAGTCGATGACGATCAGGCCGGCCAGGTCGCGCAGGCGCAGCTGCCGAGCGGCTTCCTCGGCCGCCTCGCAGTTGGTCTTCAGGGCCGTGGCCTCGATGTTGCGCTCGCGCGTGGCCTTGCCCGAGTTGACGTCGATGGCGACCAGGGCCTCGGTCTGGTTGATCACCAGATAGCCGCCGGAGCGCAGCGGCACGACCGGCGAATAGATCTGGCCCAGATGGTCCTCGATCTTGTGCTTGACGAACAGCGGGGTCGGGTCGCGGTAGTTGAAGACCTTCTTGGCCTGGCTCGGCATCAGCATGCGCATGAAGTCGCGCGCTTCCTTGTAGCCGGCGTCGCCCTCGACCCAGATGCCGTCCAGGTCCTTGTCGTACATGTCGCGGATGGCGCGCTTGACGAGATCTTCCTCCTCGTAGATCAGCGCCGGCGCGATCGAGTGCAGCGTCGTCTCGCGGATGTTTTCCCACAGACGCAGCAGATATTCATAGTCGCGCTTGATCTCGGCCTTGGTGCGCTTGGCGCCGGCCGTGCGGACGATCAGCCCCATGCCCTGCGGCACGTCCAGGCTCTGGACCACGCTCTTCAGGCGCTTGCGGTCGGTGACCGCCGTGATCTTGCGGCTGATGCCGCCGCCGCGGGCGGTGTTGGGCATCAGGACGCCGTAGCGGCCGGCTAGGGAGAGGTAGGTGGTCAGGGCCGCGCCCTTGTTGCCGCGCTCTTCCTTGACGACCTGGACCAGCATGATCTGCCGGCGGCGGATCACTTCCTGGATCTTGTACTTGCGCATCAGCCGGCGCTTGCGGCGCGCCAGCTCCTCCTCGACGTCGTCGTCCTCGTCGTCGACCGCGTGGCTGTCGCCGTTGACGTCGTCCTCGTCGTCGCCGCCGGTGGCGCGGCGCGAGATCGGGGTGTCGTCCTCGTCGTCGCCGCTGTCGTCGCGCATCAGCGCTTCACGGTCGGCGACCGGGATCTGGTAGTAGTCCGGATGGATTTCGTTGAAGGCCAAGAAGCCGTGGCGGTTGCCGCCATATTCGACGAACGCGGCCTGCAGGCTGGGTTCGACGCGGGTTACCTTGGCGAGATAGATATTTCCCCGAAGCTGTTTGCGGGTCTGGCTCTCGAAATCGAATTCTTCAACGCGGGTTCCGTCCACGACGACCACACGCGTCTCTTCGGCGTGTGCTGCGTCGATCAGCATCTTCTTCGACATAAAGGAAGTCTCCACGGCGCGCGGCGGGCGCTTGGCCCGGTCGCCGATCTGAATGAAGGGCGCGCGCGTCGCCGGCCGTCATCGCGCCGCCGGAGCGGTGGCGAAGGGTCGGATGCCAAAGGCGGTTGGGTGCGGCGCAGCCCATTGAGGTTTCGTTTGTCCCTACCGCGCCAGGCGCGGATTGGATGGCGCGTCGTCGCCGGAAGGGCGTTTGAGCCCGACGCGGGCCCCGCGACCCGGCGTCTCGGCGGGCGTCTTGCCCGCCCGATCGGCCGCGTCTCGAACACTATCTAGTCCGCCGTCTCCGCTTCGGAAGAGGTTCTCGACCCCTTTCCCAAGCTCGGCCGGCCCGCGCGGAGTCGTGACGATCACGGTCTTCGCGCGCGGCGGGACTGTAGCCACATCGGCGCGCAAAAGAAAAGCTTTCGACGGACGATGTCGACTTAACCCTTTCGCTACCCGGCCCGAGCGATATTGACGTTCGGTTCACCAGTTCCGGATCACGCGGGCGGGGATGCGTAGGGTTCTTATCGGTTTGGCGCGCATGGGCTGGGTTCGGGCCGTCCTGATCGTGGGCGCCCTGACCTTGGCTGGCGTCGCCGTGGCCACGGCCCAGGGCCCAGCCGCGCCGGCGGGCGTGCAGAAGGTCCGCTTCGGCGGCGACCGCACGGAGACCCGCGTCGTCATAGACCTCGATCGCGCCAGCGCCGGCAAATTGCTGGCCGACGGCCAGGCCGACCAGCGCCTCGTGATGGCCCTGCCGAACGTCGTGGTCTCCGGAGGGCTTCAGGGCTCGGGGCAGGGCCTGGTCAAGCGCTGGGTGATCGACGAGGGCTCCGGCGGGGCGCGGCTGCGCCTGGACCTGGCGGGCCGCGCCGAGGTCCGCCGACGCTTCCTGCTGCCGCCGGGCGACGGCGCGACCGCCTATCGCTATGTCATCGATCTGCGCGCGCTCGAGCCCGTGCCGGTCGTTCCGGCGCCGCCCGCGCGCGCGACCCTGGTCAGCGCGTCGGTCAAGGCCGCGCCGCTGCGCCTGAAGAAGGTGATCGTCATCGACGCCGGACACGGCGGCAAGGATCCGGGCTCCCTCGGCGCCAATGTCTATGAGAAGGACGTCACCCTGGCGGCGGCGAAGGCCTTGAAGGCCCGTCTGGAGCGCACGGGCCGCTTCCAGGTGGTGCTGACCCGCGAGACCGACACCTTCATCCCGCTGGAATCCCGCGTTCAGATCGCCCGTCGCGCCGACGCCGATCTGTTCATCTCGATGCACGCCGATTCCGGGCCGGACACCAGCACGCGCGGCGCGTCGGTCTACACCCTGTCGGAAAAAGGCACGGACCGCGTCGGCTTGGTCCTCGACAAGAACGACTGGCTGATGAAGGCCAACATGCCGAGCCGCGATCGCGCCGTCAGTCAGATCCTGCTGGATCTGTCGCAGCGCGCCACCAAGAACCGCTCGGCCGCGTTCGCCCAACTGCTGCTGGATCGAGTTGGCGAGGAGACCACCTTGTTGCGCCGCAGCCACCGCGACGCGGGCTTCATCGTCCTGCTCGCGCCCGACGTGCCCGCCGTGCTGCTGGAGATGGGCTTCATCACCAATCCCGACGACGAAGCCTTCCTGACCAAGAAGGCCAGTCGCGCCCGGCTGGTCGACGCCGTGGCCGATTCCATCGAAGCCTACTTCTCGGCCGACGTTCGCAAGTCGTAAGACGCGCGAGCCTGCTTTCCCTTTTCACCGTGTCGCTCTAATCACAGGGAGATCGCTCGTGCGTCATCGCGACGCGCGTGGCCGCTAAACCGCTTACGGTTCGGCGGCGGGCGATCTAGTGAAGGGTGTAAGGCGGGCGAGGGGCTCCGCCCGGCGGAGGTCGCGTGGATCTGAAACCCACCGAACGATGGATGGCCATCGCGGGCGTGGCGGTGCTGTCGGCCATCGCGGTCGCGGGCTTCGCGATCGCGATCTATGCCGCCTGGCTGTTCCACGACATGCCCGACGCCGGCGAACTGCAGGACTATCGTCCGCCGACCGCGACGCGCGTCTATGCCTGGGATGGCACCCTGATCGGCGAGTACTCCAAGGAGCGCCGGATCTTCATTCCCTACGATCAGATTCCGCCGCAGCTGGCCCAGGCCTTCCTGGCCGCCGAGGACCGCAACTTCTTCCAGCACGGCGGCGTGGACGTCTCGGGTCTGTCGCGCGCCATGCTGAAGAACGTCGGCAACGCCCTGCGCGGTCGCCGCCTGGAAGGCGGTTCGACCATCACCCAGCAGGTCGCCAAGAACGTCCTCCTGACCAGCGACGCCACGGTCGGCCGCAAGTTCAAGGAAGCGATCCTGGCCCACCGCCTGGAGCAGTCGCTGACCAAGCAGCAGATCCTGGAGCTGTATCTCAACGAAATCTGGCTGGGCTATCGCTCCTTCGGCGTCGGCGCGGCCGCGTACAACTATTTTGGCAAGTCGTTGCCGGACCTGACCCTGGCCCAGTGCGCGTTCCTGGCCTCGCTGCCCAAGGGTCCCGACAACTATCACCCGATCCGCAACAAGGCCAAGGCCATGGCCCGGCGCAACTGGGTGCTGGACCAGATGGCCGAGCAAGGCTGGGTCTCCAAGGAAGACGTGGCCAAGGCCAAGACCGAGGACCTGGTGGTCCAGGCGGCGCCGAAGCGCGCGGCCTATCGCGACGCCGACTATTTCGTCGAGGAGGTCCGCCAGCGCGGCATGGCCACCTTGGGCCCCCGCCTGAACGAGGGCGGCTACTACATGCGCACCACCCTGGACCCGCGCCTGCAGACCGCCGCCCGCGCGGCGCTGATGGACGGCCTGGAGAAGTACGACCGTCGCCACGGCTGGCGCGGCGCGTGGGGCCACGTCGAGGCCACCGACGTGAACTGGGAAAAGACCGCCCTGGCCAAGGCCGCGCCCTCGGAGCGCGGCGGCTGGCGCGCCGCCCTGGTCGTCTCGAACGACGGCCGCGTGCGCCTGGTCAAGAACGAGGGCGAAGGCCAGATCGTCGGCGAGGACATGGCCTGGGCCAGGGCCGGCAAGGGCCTGAAGGCCGGGGACCTGGTCTTTGTCGAGAAGACCAGCGCCGGCTACCGCCTGCGGCAGATTCCGGCCGTCAACGGCGCCATGGTGGCCATGGAGCCCTATACGGGGCGCATCGTCGCCCTGGTGGGCGGCTACAGCTACTCGCTGTCGAACTTCAACCGCGCCACTCAGGCGATGCGTCAGCCGGGTTCGTCGTTCAAGCCGTTCGTCTACGCCACGGCGCTGGAGAACGGCTACACGCCGGCCAGCGTGGTCGTGGACAGCGCCATCACGCTGAAGGGCGCCAATGGCCAGGACTGGAGCCCGGAGAACTATCACAAGGAGTTCTACGGGGCGCAGCCGCTGCGCAGGGGCCTGGAGCTGTCGATCAACGCCATGACCGTGCGCCTGGC
This sequence comes from uncultured Caulobacter sp., assembly GCF_947036865.1. GTDB lineage: Bacteria > Pseudomonadota > Alphaproteobacteria > Caulobacterales > Caulobacteraceae > Caulobacter. The sequence goes on from NZ_CAMQSF010000016.1 coordinate 38,417, forward strand.
CCAGGGCGTGGGCATGAAGAAGATCGTCGACTTCGCCAAGCGCGCCGGGGTCGTGCGCGACATGGATCCCGTGCTGGCCATGGCGCTGGGCGCCGGCGAGACGACCCCGTTCAAGCTGACCGCCGCCTACGCCGCCTTCGTCAATGGCGGTCGCCGCGTCGATCCGCATCTGATCGAGCTCGTGCAGGACCGCGAGGGCAAGGTGATCTTCCGCGCCGACAAGCGCGACTGCGACCGCTGCGGCGCCGGCTTCAACGGCGACGAGAGCCCGCGGTTCGCCGCGCCGGGCGATCAGGTCATGGACCCGATCACCGCCTATCAGATCACCTCCATGTTGCAGGGCGTGGTCCAGCGCGGCACCGCGGCCGCCGTCAGCTCGCTCGGCCGGCCGCTGGCGGGCAAAACCGGCACCACGAATGAGTATCGCAGCGCCTGGTTCGTCGGCTATTCGCCGAACCTGGTCGTCGGCGTGTTCGTCGGCTTCGACGACAATCGGTCGCTGGGCGAGGGCGAGACCGGCGCCGTCGACGCCGTGCCGGTGTTCATGGACTTCATGAAGGAAGCGCTGGTCGGCCAGCCGATCGTCGACTTCAAGCCGCCTAAGAACGCCAAGTTCGCGCTGGTGCGCGGCATTCGCGAGGCCTTCCGGCCCGGAACCGAGCCCAAGCTTGAGGCGCCGACCGGACCGATCCCCTATGGCGACGCCTTCCCGAACGGTCTGTCGCCGGGGCTGCCGCAACCGCCGCCGCCGCAGGCGCAACCTGGAAAGCCGGCCCAAAAGGTGGATCCGCTCAGCGGCCTCTACTGACCCTCATTGCGCGGGAGAGCGACGCAAGGTATCTCCCGCGCCCTTCAACACTGTCACGGAGTTACGTGATGCGACCGGATGTCGAGGCCGCCGCGGCCGACATCGAGCAGTCCGTGGGACTGCTCAGGAGGCGTCTTTGACTGGGACGTCGCTCTCCGCAAGCTCGATGAGCTGAACGCCCGGGTCGAGGACCCGACCCTGTGGGACCGTCCGTCCGAGGCCCAGGCGGTGTCGCGCGAGCGCGCCAACCTGGCCGCCAAGGTCGAGGCCGTGCAGTCGATCGAGCGCGACCTGAAGGACGCGCTCGACTACGCCGAGCTGGCCGACATGGAGTCCGACGAGGACTCGCTGAACGACGCCCGCGCCCAGCTGAAGGCGATCAAGGAGCGCGCCGGTCGCGCCGAGCTCGAGGCCCTGCTCTCCGGCGAGGCCGACGGCAACGACTGTTACGTCGAAATCAACTCCGGCGCCGGCGGCACCGAGTCCTGCGACTGGGCGGGCATCCTGCTGCGCATGTACACCCGCTGGGCCCACGCCCACGGCATGACCACCGAGCTGATCGAAGAGACCGACGGCGACCAGGCTGGAATCAAGTCGGCGACGCTGCTGGTCAAGGGCCAGAACGCCTATGGCTGGCTGAAGACCGAGGCCGGGGTGCACCGCCTGGTGCGCATCAGCCCCTATGACAGCAGCGCCCGCCGCCACACCTCGTTCGCCTCGGCCTGGGTCTATCCGGTCGTCGACGACAATATCGAGATCGAGATCAATCCGTCCGACGTGCGGACCGACACCTATCGCGCGTCCGGCGCCGGCGGTCAGCACATCAACAAGACCGACTCGGCCGTCCGTCTGACGCACATTCCCACCGGCATCGCCGTGGCCTGCCAAGCCGGCCGCTCGCAGCACCAGAACCGCGAGGAAGCCTGGAAGATGCTGCGCGCCCGTCTTTACGAGGCCGAGCTGCAGAAGCGCGAAGCGGCCCAGCAGGCGCTTGAGGATCAGAAGACCGACATCGGCTGGGGCCACCAGATCCGCAGCTACGTCCTGCAGCCCTACCAGATGGTCAAGGACCTGCGGACCAATGTCGAGACCTCCGACACCCAAGGGGTGCTGGACGGCGATCTCGACGCCTTCATGGGCGCGTCCCTGGCCCAGCGCGTGGGCCACACGCGCGACGGGGCCGAAGCTTAGGCCGAGACTTTAGGATCGTCGCTGGACCGGAAACCTCACCCTGAGCCTGTCGAAGGGCGAGGTTTCCGCCACGGGCTCAGCGGGACGTAGGTCGCCGCCTCCGTCGGCCCCTGGCGGCTGACGTCGATCAATCCACGACGCTTGAGGTTCTCCACCGCGCTCTGCACGGTCCGCCGCGACTGGCCGGTGCGCTCGGCCAGTTCCGCGTGGCTGAAGCTGGCCCGGCCGTCGGCGTGGGCGGCCAGAATCGCCATGTAGACGAGGAATGACGACGGCCTGTGATCGTGGCCCACGAGGTCGGCCATCAGGGTGTCCAGCACGTAGCGGTCGACGACATAGCTTTGCGCAGTCATGACTATAGCAATGCCTGCACGACTTCACCCGCGCAAGGCCGCCGCGCTACGCCCTCGGCATACGCAAAGAGGGGACCGCCATGAGCGTGATCAGCAAGGTGAAGTTCGTCGGCATCCCGGTCAGCGACCAGGACCGGGCGCTGGCCTTCTGGACCGAGAAGGTCGGCCTCCGGGTCGCCACCGACCAGCCGATGGGCCAGCAGCGCTGGATCGAGCTGGCCATTCCGGCCGCGGAGACGGGTCTTGTGCTATTCACGCCGGAAGGCCACAAGGACCGGATCGTCACGTTCTTCAACGGGTCTTTGGCCTGCGACGATGTCGAGCACGCCTATCGCAAGCTGTCGGAGAAGGGCGTCGAATTCGAAGGACCGCCCCAGAAGCAGCCCTGGGGGACCTTCGCGAAGTTCAAGGACCCGGACGGCAACACCTTCGTGCTGAGCAGCCGCTGACATGAAAAGGCTGTGTTCACGTTGAGCGTGGAGGCTGGTCCGGATGGAAATCCTCGTCTCCCCGGGTGCCGCGGCGCCGGCCCGAGGACATGCTTCGACAAGCCTGGGATGAGGATTTCGCGCCCGCGGGGCCGACAGTCGTCCTCGCCCTGAGCCTGACGAAGGGCGAGGCCGGGCGCTTAAGAGGCCATCGGTACTCAAGGCTAGAACAGCCAATGAAAAACGCCCCGGATCGCTCCGGGGCGTTGTCCTGCTGACGGGCGAAAGCCTCAGCCCGCGACCGGCTTGGCCTGGGCGATCGCCAGGGTCTCCGGATGCGGCGCCGGCTGGGCCGGAGCCGTCGGACGCTGGAACTTCAAGCTGCGGCCCTGGAAGAAGGCGCCGGTCTCCATGGCCAGCTGCTCGTGGGTGATGTCGCCATCGACATACGAGGTGCCATAGAGGCGGACCTGCTTCGAGGTGATCGCGCCGACCACGCGGCCGCGCACCTCCACCGCCTCGGCATAGACGCCGCCTTCGATGTGGCCGGTCTCGCCGACGGTCAGGCGGCCGACGCGGACGTCGCCCTTGACCACGCCGTCGATCTGCAACTCGCCCTCGCCGATGACGCTGCCCTCGATGGTCAGGTCGGCGGACAGCAGGCTCGCCACCTTCGGCGGACCGCGTCGCGCGGCCTCGACCGGCGCCGCGGCGGCGGTCGGAGCGGGCAGGGGTTCGATACGCGTCGGAGTCTTGGACCCGGACTTAGCTTGCTTGCTGAACATACTCACCAGCCTTCAAGAAGCGATTGGGGTTTTGGGCCTTGCCATTGACCCAGACTTCGTAGTGCAGGTGCGGGCCGGTCGAGCGGCCGGTCGAGCCCATGGCCGCGATCCGCGTGCCGATGGTCACGCGCTGACCGACGCGAACGCCGATCGTGGCGAGGTGGGCGTAGCGGGTCTTGAAGCCGTTGCCGTGGTCGATCTCGACCGTGTTGCCATAGCCCGAGCGCACGCCGGTGAACGACACCACGCCCGGCGCGGTGGCCATGATCGGCGTGTAGAAGGAGCCAGGGAAATCCAGGCCCGAATGGAAGGCGGGCCGGTGCGTGAACGGGTCGAAACGGACGCCGTAGCTCGACGACAGGGCCGGATTGCCGGTCGGGCGATAGAAGGGCAGCTTCTGGGCCGCCGCGCCCAGGGTGCGCATGTCCGACATGTCGTTGGCCGCGTGCTGGATGCGGCTGGCGAAGTCCTCGTCGACGTCCAGGACGGCGGCGAGGGCGCGGGGGTCCTTGGCTTCGATCAGCGGACCGCCCAGCGAAACGCCGCGGCCGGTGAAGTTGCCGGCGTCCAGACCCGCCATCCGCATGGCCAGGCGCAGGCGATCGGCGCGGCTCTTGGCGAAGCTTTCGGCGGCGTCGATCAGGCGCTCCTGATCCATCCGCGTGGCCTGGATGCGCTGCACGGGGCTGGCGGCCAGCAGGCGGGGCTTGGCCACCTTCAAGGCGTCGGCGGCGCCGGGCACGCCCTTGAAATCGGAGACCAGCAGGGCGAGGGCGGCGTGACGCTTCTCCACCGAGGCGGCCAATTCCTCCAGAGAGCCGTTGGTGGCCGACAACTGAGCCACGGCGCTGTTCAGGCGCGCCTGCCGATCGGCGTTCAGGCGCTCGTAATAGGCCTTCTGCTTGATCACCTGCTGGTCGGTCGAGCTGACCGCCAGGGCGTTGACCATCATCGCGGCGGTGCAGACGCCCATCCACAGCGCGGCGCCGGCGACCACGGTGGCGCCCAGCAACTGCTTGTTGGTGGAGAACACATAGCCCCGCATCTCGCCGCCCGAGCGGATATAGATGTGGCGCTCAGGAAAAAGAGCCTCGAGAGATTGCCGCAGCCGCTTGAAGCGCGTGATCGCCATCGCCCAAGAAACCCCCCGTTTCAGGTCTCGGCGATATGCAACAAGAAAGCGGAAAGGCGCAAGACTCTTCGCGCCCGAAGTGAGCGCGAGTCACGAAATATTATTGTCCGTCGCAAATCTTAATGATTCCTGACCACGCGCGCCACTCGGATGGCGAAAAGCGCGCGAAAAGGCCACACATCGCGGCGCGGGCGCCACACCTCGGTGTCGATGACTTCGAAACCGCCCGCGCGGGCTTTTGGCTATTTCAGGGCCTTGGCGGCGGTCATCACCGCCTTGATGTGGCCTGGCACCTTCACCTTGCGCCACACCTCGCGGATCACGCCCTCGCGGTCGATCAGGAACGTGGAGCGGTCGATGCCCATGTATTTGCGGCCGTACATGCTCTTTTCGACCCAGGCGCCGTAGGTCTCGACCACATCGCCCAGGGGGTCGGCCGCCAGCTCGATCGTCAGGTCGTGCTTCGCGCGGAACTTGGCGTGCGAGGCGACGCTGTCCTTCGAGACGCCCACGATCACCGCGCCCAGCTTCTGGAACTCCTCGACCTCGGACGAGAACTGCAGCGCCTCGGACGTGCAGCCGGCCGTGTCGTCCTTCGGGTAGAAGTAAAGGACGATGTTCTTGCCCTTCAAGCCGGCCAGGCTGACGCGGCCGGTGTCGGTCGGAAGGTCGAAATCGGGAGCCTTGTCGCCGGGCTGCAGCATCGAACGCGTCCTTGAGGTCCGTTAGGGAAACCGTCGTCCCGACCCCTGGCCTACGCCAGGGGCGGAACCATAATCAACCCCATAACTAAACAGGCTTCACCAACACGATCTTCTTCTTGCCGGCGGCCAGCTTGACCACGCCCTCGACGAGGTCCGCCGAGGTGATCAGCCGGTTCGCGTCGGGCTCGGCCTTGTCGTTGACCTTCACGCCCCCGCCCTGGGCCAGGCGACGGGCCTCGCCGCGCGAGCTTGCCAGACCCGCGTCCGCGAACAGGGCCGCCAGCACCACGCCGGCCTCCAGGTCGGCGGCCGGCAGTTCGAAGGTCGGCAGGTCCGCCGACAGCGCGCCCTGCTCGAACGCCTTCTCGGCCGCGTCGCGGGCCTTGCGCGCCTCTTCGTCGCCATGGACCATGCGGGTGGCCTCGTCGGCCAGCACCTTCTTGGCCTCGTTGATCTGGGCGCCCTCCAGGGCCTCCAGTTCGGCGACGCGTTCCAGCGGCAGGTCGGTGAATAGCTTCAGGAACCGGCCGACGTCGGCGTCCTCGGTGTTGCGCCAGAACTGCCAGTAGTCGTAGGGGCTCAGCTGCTCGGCGTTCAGCCACACCGCGCCCGCGGCCGTTTTGCCCATCTTGGCGCCCGAGGCCGTGGTCAGCAGCGGCGTGGTCAGGCCGAACGCCGGCTTCTGGTCGACGCGCCGGATCAGCTCCACCCCGTTCAGGATGTTGCCCCACTGGTCCGAGCCGCCCATCTGCAGCCCGCAGCCGTACTTACGGTTCAGCTCCAGGAAGTCGGTGGCCTGCATCAGCATGTAGTTGAATTCGAGGAAGGTCAGCGGCTGCTCGCGATCGAGCCGCAGCTTGACCGAGTCGAAGGTCAGCATGCGATTGACCGTGAAGTGACGGCCGTATTCGCGCAGGAACTCGATGTAGCCCAGCTTGCTGAGCCACTCGTCGTTGTCGACCATCACCGCGTCGGTCGGGCCGTCGCCGAACTTCAGCAGCTTGGCGAAGACGCCCTTGATGCTGGCGATATTGGCCTTGATGCCGTCCTCGGTCAGCAACTTGCGGCTTTCGTCCTTGCCCGAGGGATCTCCGACCTTGGTCGTGCCGCCGCCCATCAGGACGATCGGCTTGTGGCCGGCCTGCTGCAGCCGGCGCAGCATCATGATCGAGATCAGATTACCCACGTGCAGGCTCGAGGCCGTGGCGTCGAAGCCGACATAGGCGGTGATCACGCCCGTGCTCGCGGCGGCGTCCAGTTCCTCTGGATGGGTGATCTGGTGGATATAGCCGCGCGCCTCCAGGGTTCGCAGGAACTCCGACTTGAAGGACGAGGCGGCGGACATGGATCGACTCTCTTTTTGGGCTGGCGGGCCGTCTAGCACGGCTTGGTCGGTGTGTGAGGACTTCATTTCTCGGACTCCGGGGAAGGGCCGGAGCGCATGATCGACTGATTGGAAACGACCCCGGCGAGGCGGGGGCTAAGCGACGTGTCTGGTCGGCCTCCCGCTATGGCAGCGGGCGGTAATAGGGGCGGGCCAGGGCGAAGGCGTCGATCATGGGCCTAGCTAGCGGTTCGCGGGCGTGGCAGTCAACGTCGCCATGAAGATCCTGGGATTCATGACCGGCACCTCCCTCGACGCGGTCGACATGGCGGTGCTCGAAACCGACGGCGAGGACATCCAGGCCTTCGGGCCGGCGGGCGAGCGCAAGTTGCGCGATGAGACGCGCGATCTGCTGCTGGTCGCCACCGAGGTCGCCCGGGGCTGGCCCCGCGACAAGCCCGCGCCCGACATCTTCGCCGAGGCCGCTCGCGCCGTCGCCGACGAGCACCTGCATGCCGCCGGGAGCTTCCTGGCCGAGCACGGCCTGACCTGGGACGACTTCGACCTGCTGGGCGTCCATGGTCAGACGGTGCTGCACGAGCGGCCGACGCCGGAGCGGATCGGCCGGACCGTGCAGTTGCTCGACGCCGAGCGCCTGGCCAAGGTCTCGGGCCGACCCGTGGCGTTCGACTTCCGCACCGCCGATGTCGCGGCGGGCGGGCAGGGCGCGCCTCTGGCCCCGATCTATCACGCCGCCCGCGCCCGGGCCTCGGGCCTGGCCGCCCCGGTGGCCGCGCTGAACATCGGCGGCGTCGCCAATATCACGCTCATTGGCGAGGGCGACGACTTGCTGGCCTTCGACACCGGTCCGGGGAACGGCATGATCGACCTGATGCTGCAGGAGCGGGGTCTGGGGCGTTTCGACGAAAACGGCCGCCTGGCCGCCGCCGGCCGGGTCGACCGGGCGATCCTCGAGGCCTTCCTCGCCAGCGACTATTTCGCCGGCCCAGCGCCCAAGTCGCTGGACCGCTACGACTTCCCGCTGGACCTAGTGGAGCCGCTGTCGGCCGAGGACGCCGCCGCCACCCTGGTGGCCTTCACCGCCGAGGCGGTGATCAAGGCCTTCGAGCATGGCGCGCGGCCCAGCGCCCTGATCGTCTGCGGCGGCGGCCGGCGCAATCCGCAGATCATGCGCGCCTTGTCCGAGCGCGCCCCGATCCCGGTTCGGACCGCCGAGGACTACGGCTGGCGCGGCGACAGCATCGAGGCCGAGGCCTTCGCCTACCTCGCCGCGCGGACGGCGCGCGGGTTGCCGATCAGCTTTCCCGGCACCACCGGCGTTAAGGCGCCGATGACGGGAGGGCGGATCATAGAGCCTTAGTCTGGGGAGCCGAAAACCTCGTCCTTCAACAGGCTCAGGATGAGGTTTTCTAGGGACTGGGCGGTCAGAATAGTCCTCACCCTGAGCTTGTCGAAGGGCGAGGACGGGCCCGCCATCCCGTCGCTCATCTCAGTGCAGCTTCAGGCGGCCAGACACACGCTCTTGCAGCAGCCTCGCCAGGGCCAGGGTCGCCGTGCGCCAAACGCCCAGGATCGCCCGGTGGTGGTCCAGGTGCAGCGACATGTAGGCCCACTTGGCCAGCAGGCCCTCGATGAAGAAGTTCGGCCCGCCCAGACCGCCCATCAGCGCCCCGACTCCCTTGTGGTCGCCCAGCGACACCAGCGAGCCGAAGTCGCGATAGACGAACGGCGCGGCGACTCGCCCCTGGTTCAAGCGCGCGACGAGCACGCGTTCCAGATAGCTGGCTTGCTGGTGCGCCGCCTGGGCGCGCGCGGGAACGAGCTTGCCGTCCTTCCACGGCGCGGCGGCGCAGTCGCCCAGCGCCCAGACGTCGGGCGACGAGGTCTCCAGCCGCTCATTGACCACGAACTGGTTGCCGGCGTTGATGTCGAGGCCAAAGGCCTTGTTGCCCTCGGCCGCCTTGATCCCGGCGGCCCAGACGATCAGGTCGGCGCGCAGCACGCCCTGGCTGGTCTCCAGGCGGTCGGGATGCACGGCCAGCACCTTGGCGCCGGTCTTGACCGCCACGCCCTTGCGCTCCAGGGCCAGCGTCGCCTTTTCCGCGATCTTCGCCGGCAAGCCGTTCAGAATGCGCGGCGCGGCCTCGACGACGGCGATGTCCAGGCGGAAGCGCTGCTCGTCGCCCAGGCTGCCCAGCAATTCCCGATGCGCCTCGATCAGTTCGGCCGCCAGCTCGACGCCGGTCGCGCCGCCGCCGACGATGGCGACCCGCATGATCCGGTCCTCGGCGAACGAGGCCTTGGTGAACGCCGCCAGCAGCCGCGCGTGAAAGGCTTCGGCGTCCTCGGTTCGCTCCAGCAGGTGGGCCTGCTCTGCGCCCGGCGTGCCGAACAGGTTCGAGCCCGAGCCGATCGCCAGCACGCCGAAGGTGAAGCTGACGGCGCGCTCGGGGACCAGCACCTGGCCGTCCTCGCCGGTGATCGCCTTCAGGGTCAGGCGCTTGGCGACGGGATCGAAGGTCGCCAGATCGCCGAGCAGGAAGTTGAAGCCGTTCGAGCGGCCCAGGATCGAATAGGAGATCCCCTCCTGATGGACGTCCAGGGTCCCCGCCGCCACTTCGTGCAAGGTCGGCTTCCAGATGTGGAAGCTGGAGCGGTCGATCAGCAGCACCCGGCGCTTGCCGTGTCGTCCGCCGAGGCGGCGTCCCAGCCGCGAGGCCAGTTCCAGTCCGCCGGCGCCGCCGCCGACGATGACGATGTCGTAGTGCATCACCGCCTCGCTTGATATTCATCAATTGGTGAAAATATAGGCGAGCATCGTTCAACGAAAAAGGCCTCCCGGAGGGGAGGCCTTCTGAAACGTCTAGATCGGGTTTTCCGCCAGCCGTTTATCCAAATAGTCGCTGACGCTCTTTTCGACGCTGGGCAGATGCTCGGCCCAGAAGTGCGTCGCCTTGTCGATGACCTCGTAGTCGATCGTGATGCCCTTCTGGGTGCGCAGCTTGGTGACCACGCGCTCCACCTCGACCGGCGGGGTGATGGTGTCGGCCGAGCCGGTAAGGAACAGGCCCGAGGCCGGGCAGGGGGCCAGGAAGCTGAAATCGTACATGTTGGTCGGCGGCGAGACCGAGATGAAGCCGTCGGTCTCGGGACGACGCATCAAGAGCTGCATGCCGATATAGGCGCCGAAGTCGAAGCCGGCGACCCAGGTCTGGCTGGCGGCCGGATTGCTGGTCTGCAGCCAGTCCAGCGCCGTCGCCGCGTCGGCAAGCTCGCCGATGCCGCTGTCGAACTCGCCCTGGCTGCGGCCCACGCCGCGGAAATTGAAGCGCAAGGTGGCGAAGCCGCGCTTCATGAACAGGTGATAAAGCTGCACCGCCACCGGATGGTTCATGTGACCGCCGGCCTTGGGGTGCGGGTGCAGGATCAGCGCGATCGGCGCCGTTTCGGTCTTGCCCGGCGAATAGCGACCTTCGATCCGGCCGGACGCGCCGGTCAAAATCACATCAGGCATATCGTCCCTTTCCGCTGGCGGCGGTCCGGATCCGGCCTTTTTCCGGCCCGGAATACTTGACCACCGCGCTTGGTCTTCCTAAATCGCCAACCGCGCGGCGGGCCGACGGCCCGCGCGCGAAGTCGCGGCTTGTAGCACACGCAAAAGCCGATGCGCGCGGAATCTGCAAGGGGTAAGGCTCATGCGCCTGAGCACCAAAGGGCGATACGCGGTCATGGCGATGACCGACCTGGCCAAGCGCCAGGACGAGAGCGAGGGCCGCGCCGTGGCCCTGGCCGAGATCGCCGCGCGCCAGCAGATCTCGCTGTCCTATCTGGAGCAGCTGTTCGCGCGTCTGCGCCGCAAGGGTCTGGTGATCAGCGCCCGCGGGCCAGGCGGCGGCTATCGCCTGGCCAAGGCCTCGGCCGAGACCTTCATTTCCGACATCGTGCTGGCGGTCGACGAGCCGCTGCGCGCCACGCGCTGCAACTTCACCAAGGGCCAGGCCAAGGGCTGCATGGCCGGGGGCGAGCGCTGCATGACCCATGGCCTGTGGGAAGAGATGGGCCGCCAGATCCACGGCTATCTGGCCAGCGTCTCGGTCGCCGACGTGCTGGCGGGCGAGCTGCGACCCTCGCGTCCTCTGGAGATCGCGGCCGAGTGAGCACGCCCCGCGCCTCGATCTATCTCGACTACAACGCCACCGCGCCGCTGCGGCCGGAGGCGAAGGACGCGCTGCTGCGCGCCTTGGAGAGCCCGGCCAACCCCTCGTCGGTCCACGCCGCCGGCCGCGCCGCCCGCGACGTCGTCGAGCGCGCCCGGGCCGAGGTCGGCGCCTTGGTCGGCGTGCCCGCCGGCTCCGTCACCTTCGTCAGCGGCGGCACCGAGGCCAACGCCCTGGCCATCGACAGCGCCAAGGCCGCCGGCGTCGAGCGCATCATCCTCTCCGCCATCGAGCATGACGCGGTGACCGAGACCGCCAAGGCCTCTGGCCTGCCGGTCGAGGTCCTGCCTGTGGACAGCCATGGCGTCGCTGACCTTGGCTGGCTGGCGCAAGCGCTTGAAAGGCCGGGCAAGACCCTGGTCTGCCTGATGCTGGCCAACAACGAGACCGGCGTCATCCAGCCTGTGGATAAGGCCTCCGCCCTGGTCCGGGCCGCCGACGGCTGGCTGCATGTCGACGCCGTCCAGGCCGCCGGCAAGATCGCCATCGACTTCTCCGGTCTGGGCGCGGACACCATGGCCCTGTCGGCCCACAAGCTGGGCGGGCCGCAGGGCGTCGGCGCCCTGGTCGCCGGGACCCGCGCCACCGTCACCCGCCGCCTGCATGGCGGCGGTCAGGAGCGCGGCCGCCGGGCGGGCACCGAGAACGTGGCCGGCATCGCCGCTTTCGGCGTCGCCGCCAAGTTGGGGCGGGAAGGCCTTGCCGCGATGGCCGAACAGGCTCAATGGCGCGACACCCTGGCCGAGCGACTGAAGGCGGAAGGCGCGATTGTCCTGAGCGAAGGCGTTGAACGCCTGCCGCAAACCCTGTGTTTCGCCGGCCAGGGCTTCGGCTCCGAGGTCCAGGTCATGACCATGGACCTGGCCGGGATCATGGTCAGCGCCGGCAGCGCCTGCTCGTCGGGCAAGGTCAAGGCCAGCCGCGTCGTGGAAGCCATGGGCCGCGCCGATCTCGCCCCGTTCGCCCTGCGTATCAGCGGCGGCTGGGCGAGTACGGAAGACGATTGGATCAAGTGCGGCGACGCCTGGCTCGCCGCCTGGAAGCGGATCGGCGCCCGGCGCCGGGAGGTGGCGTAATGGCCGCGGTGAAAGAGACCGTCGAAACCGTCGCCGCGCTCGAGAAGTACGAGCACGGCTTTACGACCGAAATCGACCAGGAGTTCGCCCCCAAGGGCCTCTCCGAGGACATCGTGCGCTTCATCTCGGCCAAGAAGGACGAGCCGGAATGGATGCTGGAATGGCGGCTTGACGCCTATCGCCGCTGGCTGGCGATGGACGAGCCCGACTGGGCCAAGGTCAGCTATCCGCCGATCGACTACCAGGACACCTACTACTACGCCGCGCCCAAGACCAAGGAAGGCCCCAAGAGCCTGGACGAGGTCGATCCGGAGCTCTTGGCCACCTACGAAAAGCTCGGCATCCCCTTGAAGGAGCAGGCGGTTCTGGCCGGCGTCGAAGGCGCGCCGCGCTATGCTGTCGACGCCGTGTTCGACAGCGTCAGCGTCGTGACCACCTTCAAGAAGGAGCTGGCGGAGGCCGGCGTCATCTTCTGCTCGATGAGCGAGGCGATCCGCGAACACCCGGAGCTGGTTCGCCGATACCTGGGCAGCGTGGTGCCGACCTCGGACAACTATTTCGCCTGCCTCAACAGCGCGGTCTTCTCTGACGGCTCGTTCGTCTACGTCCCGCCGGGCGTGCGCTGCCCGATGGAGCTGTCGACCTATTTCCGGATCAACGCCAAGGATTCCGGCCAGTTCGAGCGCACCCTGATCGTCGCCGACAAGGGCGCCTACGTCTCGTACCTGGAAGGCTGCACGGCCCCGATGCGTGACGAGAACCAGCTGCACGCGGCCGTGGTCGAGCTCGTCCTGCTGGACGACGCCGAGATCAAATATTCGACCGTCCAGAACTGGTACCCGGGCGATCCCGAGACCGGGAAGGGCGGCATCTACAACTTCGTGACCAAGCGCGCCGACTGTCGCGGTGATCGCTCGAAAGTCTCGTGGACCCAAGTCGAAACCGGCTCGGCCATCACCTGGAAATATCCGTCCTGCGTGCTGCGCGGCGAGGGGAGCTCGGGCGAGTTCTACTCGATCGCGGTGACCAACGGCCATCAGCAGGCCGACACCGGCACCAAGATGATCCACCTGGGCGCCAACACCCGCTCGCGGATCGTCGCCAAGGGCATCAGCGCCGGCAAGTCGACCTCGACCTATCGCGGCCTGGTCTCGGCTCACCCCAAGGCCAAGGGCGCGCGCAACTTCACCCAGTGCGACTCCTTGCTCATCGGCAAGGACTGCGCGGCGCACACCGTGCCCTACATCGAGGCCCGCAACGGCCAGTCGGTGTTCGAACACGAGGCCACCACCACGCGGCTGTCGGACGACCAGCTGTTCTACTGCCAGCAGCGCGGACTCTCGGAAGAGGAGTCGGTGGCCCTGCTGGTCAACGGCTTCGTCAAGGACGTGCTGCAGCAACTGCCCATGGAATTCGCCGTCGAGGCCCAGAAGCTGGTGGCGATCAGCCTGGAGGGCAGCGTCGGATGACCACGGTCACCCTCTATCAGCCCGTTGGCCTGGAGGAGCTGCAGGATATCCGCGCCGCGGATTGGAAAGCCTTTCCGCCGCACGATATCGACCAGCCCATCTTCCGCCCCGTCACCGACGAGGCCTTCGCGGCCCAGTTGGCCCGTGACTGGAACGCGGCCCATACGACCTATCGGCGCGGCTACATCGTGCGGTTCGAGGTCGCCAAGGCGTTCCTCGATCAGTATGAGCAAAGGGTTTCGGGCACGCCGGGCCACGAGGAATACTGGATCCCGCCCGAGGATCTTCCGCTCTTGAACGCCGCCCTCCAAGGCCAGATCGCCGTCGCCGGCACCTTCGCCGACCGCGAGGCGGAATACAGAAAAATCAACGAGACCCATGCTTAAGATCCAGAACCTTCACGCCCGCGTCGAGGACAAGCCGATCCTGAAGGGTGTCACGCTGGACGTGCCGGCCGGCGAGGTCCACGCGATCATGGGCCCGAACGGCGCCGGCAAGTCGACCCTGTCCTACGTGCTGACCGGCCGCGACGGCTATGAGGTCACCGAGGGCTCGGCGAGCCTGAACGGCGACGATCTGCTGGCGCTGGAGCCCAATGAACGGGCCGCAAAGGGCCTCTTTCTGTCGTTCCAATATCCGCTGGAAATTCCGGGCGTTCCGGCCCTGACCTTCATCCGCACCGCCCTGAACGCCCAGCGCCGCGCGCGGGGCGAGGACGAGATCGCCGCCCCGGCCTTCCTGAAGCTGGCCAAGGAGAAGGCCGCGTCTCTGAAGATCGACTTCGAGATGCTCAAGCGCGGCCTGAACGTCGGCTTCTCGGGCGGTGAGAAGAAGCGGATGGAAATCCTTCAAATGGCGATGCTTTCGCCGAAGTTCCTCATCCTCGACGAGACCGACAGCGGCCTCGACATCGACGCGCTGAAGATCGTCTCGGAAGGCGTCAACGCCTTGCGCTCGCCCGAGCGCGGCATGCTGGTCATCACCCACTATCAGCGCCTGCTGGACCACATCAAACCCGACAAGGTCCACGTGCTGGCCGCCGGCCGCATCGTCGCCTCGGGCGGTCCGGAGCTGGCCCTGCGGCTGGAAGCCGAGGGCTACGACCGCATCGTGGGAGCGGCGGCTTGACCCTTTCGATCGCCCTCAAGACCGGCGATCTCTCGGCGCTGCCGTCGCGGCGTGACGAGGACTGGCGCTGGACGGATCTGCGCGGCCTGCTGAAGACCCTGCCGCCGGCCGCCCCGGCCCATGACGGCGCCGTTCCGGCGGGGCCGTTCGCGGGCCTGGCCGACGCCGAGACCGTGTTTGTGAACGGCCGCCGCGTGGTGGGCTCCGACGCCGCCTCGGGCGTCGTGGCCCTGCGCTTCGTCGCCCTGGCCGACAAGGCCGCGCAGGGCGCCAGCCACGCCCTGGTCGTGAAGCCAGGCGAGAGCCTCGTTCTGCTGGAAAGCCACGAAGGTCGCGCCGGGGCTTACGTCTCCGACGTTATGCTCGACATCGCCGTGGGCGAGGGCGCGTCGCTGGAACGCATCGTCCTGGTCGAGGACGAGGCCGAGGCGGTCAATGTCGTCACGGCCGAGGTCGCCCTGGCCCCCGGCGCCAAGTTCGCCCAGACCATCCTGACCTCCGGCGCGCGTCGCCAGCGGATCGAGACGCGCGTCGGCCACCCCGGCGCGCACGCCGAGGTCCGCCTCGACGGCGCCTATCTGCTCGACGCCCAGCGTCACGCCGACCTGACCAGCGTCGTCACCCACGGCGGCCTCGAAGGCGTCACCAGCCAGCTGACGAAGGGCATGGTGACGGACCAGGCGCGCGGCGTGTTCCAAGGCCGGATCGTCGTCGAAAAGGGCGCGGATCAGACCGATGCGCGGATGGGCCATCACGCCCTGATCCTGTCCGATAAGGCCGAAATCGACGCCAAGCCGGAACTCTTGATCTTCGCCGACGACGTCTCCTGCGCCCACGGCAACACGATCGGCGCGCTGGACGACGAGGTGCTGTTCTACGCCGAGCAGCGCGGCATTCCCGAGGCCGAGGCCAAGGCCATGCTGACCGTGGCCTTCGTCGGCGAAGTGATCGAGCGTATCCAGCACGAGGGCGCGCGCGACGCCGCCGCCGCCTGGGTCGCCGCCAAGCTGGGGAGCGAGCTGTGAGCAACGCCGCGCTGACACCCCCATCCCCAACCCCTTCCCCGCAAGGGGGAAGGGGCTTCGATGTCGAGGCGATCCGCGCCCAGTTCCCGATCCTGGCGCGAGAAGTTCACGGCAAGCCGTTGATTTATCTCGACAGCGCCGCCAGCGCCCAGAAGCCCGACGTGGTTCTGGACGCCATGACGGGCCTGGCCCGCACCGCCTACGCCAACGTCCATCGCGGCCTGCACACGCTCGCCAACGAAACGACCGAAGCCTATGAAAAGGCGCGGGAAACCGTCGCTCGCTTTATCAACGCCGAGCGCGACGAGGTCGTCTGGACCAGCAGCGCCACCGAGGCGGTGAACCTGGTCGCCAGCTCGTTCGGCCTCGGGCTCAACGCCGGCGACGAGATCGTGCTCTCGGAGATGGAGCACCACGCCAACATCGTGCCGTGGCACTTCCTGCGTGAGCGCAAGGGCGTGGTCCTGAAGTTCATCCCGGTGCTGGACGACGGCCGTCTGGACATGGAGGCCTACAAGGGCCTGTTGTCCGAGAAGACCAAGATGGTCGCCGTCACCCACATGTCGAACGTGCTGGGCACGGTCAACGACGTCGCCGAGATCATCCGCCTGGCCCACGCGGCCGGCGCGCCGGTGCTGCTGGACGGCTGCCAGGGCGTGGTCCACGCCAAGGTCGACGTAAAGGCCCTGGACGTCGATTTCTACGTCTTCTCCGGCCACAAGCTGTACGGCCCCACCGGGATCGGCGTGCTCTATGGCAAGGCCGAGCGCCTGGCGGCCCTGCCGCCCTACCAGGGCGGCGGCGAGATGATCGGTACGGTCAGCCTCGACAAGATCACCTATGCCGATCCGCCGCACCGCTTCGAGGCCGGCACGCCGGCGATCCTGGAGGCCGTGGGCCTGGGCGCGGCGATCGCGTGGCTGAACGGCCTGGACCGCGACGCCATCTTCGCCCACGAGCACGCCCTCTACGAACGCGTCGCCGAGCGGCTGCGCGGCGTCAACGGCGTGCGGATCCTGGGTGACGCCCCCGGCAAGGGCGCGGTGCTGTCCTTCACGGTCGAGGGCGCCCACGCCCACGACATCGCCCAGGTGCTGGACCGCTACGGCGTCGCCGTCCGGGCCGGTACGCACTGCGCGGAGCCCCTGATGCGGCGTTTTGGCGTCACCTCCAGCGCCCGCGCGTCCTTCGCCCTATATAACACCGAGGCCGAGGCCGACGCGTTCGTGGACGCGCTGGCCAAGGCCCGCAGCTTCTTCGGTTGAGGCCATGACAGAGACCGCCACCGCCCTTTCCCAGGACGAACTCAATCGGCTGACCGACCAGCTGATCGAGAAGCTGAAGACGGTGTTCGACCCGGAGATCCCGGTCGACATCTATGAGCTCGGCTTGATCTACAAGGTCGACGTTTCCGACGACAAGGACGTGGCCATCGACATGACCCTGACCGCGCCGGGCTGCCCGGTGGCCGGCGAGATGCCGGGCTGGGTCAAGGACGCGGTGATGGAGATCCCGGGCCTGAGGTCCTGCACCGTCGACCTCGTGTTCGATCCGCCGTGGGACCCCTCGCGCATGAGCGACGAGGCCAAGCTGCAGTTGAATATGTTCTAGTATCTTTCCTCCGATCTTCCCGGCGAATGCCGGGACCCAGGTGAAACCCGGCGCCGTTCCGGATGGATCTGGACCCCGGCATTCGTTGGGGAGGTCGGAAAAAGGGAGTTCGAACGCCATGGAAGCCACCGTCTCGCCCCGTCCTCGCCGCCCGCGCCCGAAGGTCGTCACCCTGACCGACGCCGCGGCCGCGCGCGTGAAAGAGATCATGGACAAGGCCGACAAGCCCTATGCCGGCCTTCGCGTCGGGGTAAAGAACGGCGGCTGCGCGGGCCAGGAATATATCTTCGAATATGCCGAGACGAAGGGCCCGATCGACGAGGTGGTCGAGGACAAGGGCGTCACCATCCTGATCGAGCCCAAGGCGGTGCTGTTCCTGATCGGCACCGAGATCGACTACGAGGTGACCAAGCTGTCCTCGAAGTTCGTGTTCCACAATCCGAACGAGACCGACGCCTGCGGCTGCGGCGAGAGCGTGACGATTCAGCCGGCGGCCGAGGGCCAAATGGAAGGCGAACACTGATGCTGGCCAGAACCCCATCCTGCGTCGAATGCGGCCTGCCTTGGGGCGCGCCGAGCTTCAAGCACGAGGACGACGCGCCGCTCTACTGGTCGGACACCGGCCTGCTGTGCTCCTCCACGTGCGCCCACACCCACTTCGCCAAGCGTCGGACCGAGGGGACCTTCGTGGCGGTTCCGGCGGAGTGTCCGGTCGAGGTCTAGCCTTGAACCCTCTCCCATGGGGAGAGGGCAGGGTGAGGGGGCGCCATTTGACGGCGTGTCGGCCCGCCGTCCACCGCTGTACCCCCTCATCCGGTCCCTCGGACCACCTTCTCCCTATGGGAAAAGGGAAGACGGAGCGACCTTCGGCATCACCACCACGTTCTTCCGCCCATCCCACTCGACCAGAACCGCCGGCTTCACCGGCTCGCCACGCGCCTGGGCGATCAACTCGTTGGTGCGGCCTTCGATCACCCGCTCCATCTCGGCCATGAAGGCGTCTTTCTCCAGGCCCTGGGGCAGGGCCGGCAGGAACTCCACCGTCGCCGTCCCCGGCGTCTTCTTCGCTTCCTGCTGCCGCCAGAAGCAGCCGAGGTTCGTCGCCACGGGCACGACCGGCAAGCCGAAGTCCTTGCTCATGTAATAGACGCCGGTCCGGTAGCGGAACCGCTCGCCCGGCGCGGCCAGATGCCCCTCGGGATAGATCAGGATCCGCCGCCCCTCCGCCGCCACCTGGGCGGCGCTCTTGGACAGGGCCTCGCGCGCTTCCGGGCCGCCGCAGCTGTCGACGACGATGGCGCCGAACTTCTTCAGGATCGCGCCGACCAGCGGAAACTTCTCCAGATGGTCGCCGGTGACGAAGCTCAGGTTGTCGACGTGGGCGAACATCACGAAGCCGTCGCCCCAGCTGTGGTGCTTGGCGGCGATGATGCAAGGGCCGGCGGGCAGATGCTCCTGGCCCTTCACCTGAACCTTCACGCCGGCGAGGCGATCCAGCGCCCACAGCATCCGGCGGCTGTAGAGCCTCAGGGTGAAGGTCACCGCCTCGCGGCCCGGCGCCAGGGCGGCGAGGGCGGCCGACAGGCCGTAGAAGATCGACAGGACCCAGTAATAGGCGTTGAACAAGGCGCTGCGCATCGGGTCCGTCTCTAGCCGCTCCACCTCCAGCTTAGCGCGCGTTGGGCGAGGAAGACAGCGCGCGGTCGGCGTTGACCGAGCGGCGCGGCGCGGCCTAAGCGATGCCATGGTCCAGACGGTTCTGATCTATTCGATGGGCGAGGTGATCGGCGACGGTCTGATCAAGCTGCCCTTCATCGCCGGCCTGCGCGCGGCCTTTCCAGACGCCCGCATCACCTGGTGCGCGGCCAAGGGCGACACCGTCTATACAGGTCCGCTGAAGAGCGTCGTCGCCGGCTATGTCGACGAGGTGATCCTGGACCGGGGCAATGGCGCGGCGGCGGTGGACAGCCTGCCGTGGCGCAAGCCCTTCGGCGGCCGAAGGTTCGACCTTGTCATCGACACCCAGGAAAACCTGCGGCGCAGCGGCGTCGCGCGGCGGGGCGCCAAGGGACGCTTCGTCTCCGCCGCCCGCCAGGCGCGGACGCGCGATTGGCCGGTCGCGGTCACCGACCGCCTCGCGCGACTGCTGGCGCTAGCGACGGACGGGCAGGGCGCTCCAAAGCCGCTCACGCTCACGCACCCCGACGCCCTCAAGGCCGCCGAGGCCCTGCTGCCGTCCGGTCCCACCTATATCGGCCTCGCGCCCGGCGCCGGCGGTCAGGACAAGCGCTGGCCGCTGGAAAACTATCTGGCGCTCGCTCGGCGCGTGACGGCGCGAGGCTGGACGCCGGTGTTTCTGTTCGGCCCCGACGAGGCCGAGGACGCTGCCATCGCCGCCCACGAGGTTCGCGAGGGGCTCCAGCCCGAGAGAAACCGGGTCGACGCCTTCCAGGGCGTGAAGGGGCCCTTGCTGGTCATCGCCCTGGCCGGGCGTCTGGCGGCGGCCGTCGCCAACGACGCCGGTCCTGGCCACATGCTGGCCGCCGGCGGCGCGCCGCTGCTGTCGTTGCAGCAGGACCGGCGCAAGGCGCTGAAGTTCCGCCCGGCCGCCGATCGGCTTGAGATGCTGATCGCGGAGGACTACGGAGATGGCATGGGCGCCCTGCCGATCGACGCGGCGTGGGCCGCCCTCGAGAAGCTGGTCTCCGGAGCCGCCTGAATGTCCATCCTCGCGCCGATCTCGGCGGGCGAACTGGTCGACAAGATCACCATCCTGCGGGTCAAGGCTCAGCGCATCGGCGACCCGGCCAAGGAGGCCAATGTCCGCAAGGAACTGGCGCTGCTGGAAGCGACGGCCCGCGAGCACCTGCCGGATACTCCCGAGATCGCCCGCCTGACCGAGGCGCTGACCGCCGTCAACGCCGCGCTTTGGGACGTCGAGGACGGCAAGCGTGATTGCGAGCGCCGCCAGGACTTCGGTCCGGATTTCGTGGCCCTGGCCCGCCGGGTCTATATCGACAACGACAAGCGGGCCGCCATCAAGCGCGCGATCAACGAAGCCGCTGGCTCGGAGATCGTCGAGGAGAAGAGCTACAAGCCCTATCTCGCCGCGTCGCAAACATGACGCAAGTCGTTCGCGATGCTCGTGAAATGGTCGCCGGGATGACGCCCGATCTGAAGTCCGGAGCCTATGTGTTCTGTGCGGCGGGCGACCGCGACTGGGCCGCGCTGGCGCCGCTGGCCATGTTCCGCGAAGCCGAAGGCGTCAGCCTGATCCTGGAGCGCGACGCCGCTCGAACGGCCGGTTTTCCCGTCGACGCGCCGATGGCGATGATAACCCTCAACGTCTATTCCGCGCTGGACGGAGTGGGCCTTACCGCCGCCGTGGCCACCGCGCTCGCCAAGGTCGGCATTGCCTGCAACATGGTCGCGGCCCTGAACCACGACCATGTCTTCGTACCGCTGGCTCGCGCCGACGAGGCGCTGGCGACGCTGCTCGCGCTACAGGCCTCCGCCTAGCGTCCTCGCCCTTCGACAGGCTCAGGGTGAGGACGACTTTCGACGCCTTTCGGTACAGACCCTCACCCTGAGCTTGTCGAAGGGCGGGGGTCTTGGCCCCGAGGCTACCGCCCCTTGAACGCCGCCGCGCGCTTCTGGAGGAAGGCGCTGACGCCCTCGATGAAGTCCTCGGTCTTGCCGGCGAACTTCTGGGCCTTGCGCTCGGCGTGCAGCTGGCCGGTCCAGTCGCTATCGAGGCTGTCCCAGACCAGCTTGCGGATCGCGCCCAGCGCGGCCGGGCCGTTGGCGAGCTCCAGGGCCAGGGCCCGAGCGGTCGTCATCAACTCGGCGTCGGGAACGCAGCGATTGATCAGTCCCCATTGCAGCGCCGTGGCGGCGGGGACCTTGTCGCCCAGCAGCATCATCTCCATCGCCCGCGCCTTGCCGATCAGGCGCGGCAGCAGGTAGGTCGAGCCGCCGTCGGGCACGAGGCCGATACGGCGGAAGGCCTGCAGGAAATAGGCGCTCTCGGCCGCCACCACGATATCGCCCATCAGCGCGATCGAGCAGCCGACCCCGGCCGCCGGACCGTTGATCGCCGTCACGATCGGCAGCGGAAAGTCGCGCAGCGCCGTGATCAAGGGGTTGTAGGTCGTCTCCAGCGCCGAGCCGGCGTCCGGCTTGCCGTCGACGTCCAGTTCGCGCCCCGCGGCGCCGCCGCCCGACAGATTGGCGCCCGAGCAGAACCCGCGGCCTTCGCCGGTCAGGATGACCGCGCGCGCCTCGATCTTCCCCGCCGCGATCGACGCGAAAGCGTGGGTCAGTTCGCGGGCGATTTCCAGGCTGGCGGCGTTCAGCGTGGCCGGATCGGCGAGGGTGACGGTGGCGACGGCGCCCTCCGTCGAGACACGGATCTTCTGATACTCCACGGCCAGGGCCTCCCTTGTTGCTTGGCGGCAGTCTAGGCGCCTCTGCCCCTTGGGAAGGCTAGTGGAATCTGCGCGCCAAAACGCCGCCGGTCGAGGATCGGCGGCGTGGCTTCAAGACGTCGCTTAAAGTCGATCAGGCGGCGTTGGCCGCGCCCGGCATCGATTCCGCCGCCGTCACGCGGTTGCGGCCGCCGCGCTTGGAGGCGTAAAGCGCCGCGTCGGCGCGTTCCATGATCGAATGGCCGCTCTCGCCCGGCTTGCGCTCGGCGAAGCCGGACGAAATGGTGATCGCGCCCAGGTCCTCGTTGGTCGAGCGACGCTTGAGCATGCGCGAGGAGACCTCCACGCGGATCTCTTCCAGGGTCGAGGCGACCGCCGAGGCGGCCTCGCGCGGGAAGATCATCGCGAACTCCTCGCCGCCGTAGCGCGCCGCGAAGCGCGGCGGGGCGGCGACGCGGCCGATGACCGACGCGACGTAGCGGATCACCTGATCGCCCGTCTGGTGGCCCCAGGTGTCGTTGAAGCCCTTGAAATGGTCGATATCGAGCACGGCCAGGCAGATGGTCGAGCCGCCTTCGTCGGCTTCCTGGCAGGCGCGGTCCAGTTCCTCGTCGAAGGCCTTGCGGTTGGCCAGATTGGTCAGGCCGTCGGTCGTCGCGTCGCGGCGAACCTGTTCCAGGTGCTCGCGCAGGCGCTCGACCTCGGCGGTCGATTCGGCCAGGCGCGTTTCCAGCGACTTGTTTTCCTTGTGCACCCGCCGGGTCGCCTCGGCGAGATTGCCGACCACGGCCTTGATGGCCTCGACATCGGTCGACTTGTCCAGGCTCTTGGTCGCGCCCGCCAATTCCCGGCCGAAGGCGGCGTTGGATTTCTGGGCGTTGTGAATGGCCTTGGAGACCGCCTCGAGTTCCTTGGACAGCAGGTCGCCAGCGTCGCGGATCTGTTCGTTCAGGCGGGCCTTGGGCAGATAGGCCGCGGCGAGCTCCTCGCTGACCAGCTCGGTCATCGGCTCGCCCAGGGAAATCAGGCGAGTCAGCTCGCGCGCCAGGGCGCCGTCGGGATCGGCCACATAGTGGGTCCAGAGTTCGAAGTTCAACGCGGTCGGCCAGACCTGGTGCCGCTCCATGAGCTCCAGGGCGCGGGAGGCGATCTTGTACGCCTCGGGACCGCGCAGAGTGGTTTCGACGTCGGACATCGTTCTTCTTCCCTCGTCGGCGTCGCCCCTCGCGGAAACGCCGATCGCTTGGAGCGCGACCTTAAGCCCGAGAGTTCTTACGAGGCGTTAAGAACGACGTTCTCTTGCGCCAGAACGCCGCCTCCCTCATGGTGATCGTTGATAAGCTGAGCCCCTTGCCGAGAAAGGGGCCGCGACAGGGAGGCGAGCGGATGAACGCACCGGCGAACCTGGGCCAGGAAGCCCACAAGGCGGCGATGAACGAGGTCCTGCGGCGTCAGAAGGCCGCGCACCTGCGCGACGGCCCGCCCAGCGTCGAAACACGGATCGATTGGCTGAACCGCTGCATCGATCTGCTGGTCGGCCATCAGGCCGAGATCGCCAGGGCCGTGAACGCCGATTTCGGCTCGCGCTCGCCCGAGGCCACGGCGCTGACGGATGTCGCGGGCTCGATCGGACCGCTGAAGCACGCGCGCGACCACGTGGCCAAGTGGATGAAGCCCGAGAAGCGCAAGACCACGCCGGCGATCCTCGGCCTGTTCGGCGCCAAGGCCACCGTCCAGTGGCAGCCCAAGGGCGTCGTCGGCGTGATCAGCCCCTGGAACTTCCCGGTCAACCTGACCTTCTCGCCGCTGGCCGGCGTGTTCGCGGCGGGCAACCGGGCGATGATCAAGCCGTCGGAATTCACGCCCGCCACCTCCGACCTGATGAAGGCGATGTTCGCCAAGGCGTTCTCGGAGGAGGAGGTCGCGGTCTTCGTCGGCGGTCCCGAGGTTGGCCAAGCCTTCGCCGGACTGGCGTTCGATCACCTGGTCTTCACGGGGGCGACCTCGGTGGCGCGCCACGTGATGCGGGCGGCGGCCGAGAACCTGGTGCCGGTGACGCTGGAACTGGGCGGCAAGAGCCCGGTGATCCTGTCGCGCGGCGCCGACATCGCCACCGCCGCGGCGCGCGTCATGAACGGCAAGACCCTGAACGCCGGCCAGATCTGCCTGGCGCCGGACTACGTCCTGGCCCCGCGCGAGTCGGTCGAGACGTTCGTGGAGGAGGCCAAGGCCGCCGTCGGCCGCTACTTCCCGACCATCAAGGACAATCCCGACTACACCGCCGTCGTGGCCCAGCGGCACTACGACCGCATCAAGGGCTATGTCGACGACGCTCGGGCCAAGGGCGCGCGCGTGGTCGAGATCAATCCGGGCGGCGAGGACCTTTCGCAGCAGGAGCACCGAAAGATCGCCCCGACGCTGATCATCGATCCCACCGACGACATGAGCGTGATGCGCGAGGAGATCTTCGGCCCGGTGCTGCCGGTCAAGGCCTATGACACCATCGACGAGGCCGTCGACTATGTGAACGCTCACGATCGGCCGCTGGCTCTCTACTGGTTCGGGACCGACGAGGCCGAGAAGGATCGCGTGCTGGCGCGCACCACCAGCGGCGGGGTCACCGTAAACGACGTGATCTTCCACGTCGCCCAGGAGGACCTGCCGTTCGGCGGCGTCGGCCCGGCCGGCATGGGCGCCTATCACGGTCACGACGGCTTCCGCGAGTTCAGCCATCGCAAGGCCGTCTTCCAGCAGTTGAAGAAGGACATCGCCCCGATGCTGGGCCTGCGCCCGCCATACGGCGAGGGCATCCGTAAGTATCTGGCCGGACAGATCAAGAAGTAGCCAAGCCGGCGCGGGCGTGCTCCAAGCGGCGCATGCCCGCGCCGTTGTCCCTGCGCCCGATCATCGAAGCCCGCGATCTTCCGCCGCTGTCCGTCGAGGCGCTGCGCGAGCGGTTGGCCGGCGGGGAGGCGGGCGTGGCCTTCGCCGCCGAGCACGACGCCTCGGCTGGCGCGTCGTTGGGCCGGGTCGGCGGGCCCGAGGCCAAGGCCTGGCCGCATGACATCGCCGCCGCGCCGCCGGTCAATGTCCCGGCGCTCTGCGCGATCGGCGAGGCTTGGTGGTTTCCGCGCTTCGGCGGCCTGATCGGAACCGACGGGGCGCTGTACGACGCCACCATCGGGGAGGCGCGGCACGGCTCGGGCGATCTCTCCGCCATCCCCGGCGTCGGCGGGAACGCCACGCGCTTCACGCCGCCCGTCTCGGCCCCCGAACTCGATACGGGAGCCGTGTTCGTTCCCTGGGGCGCGACCTTCAATTACGGACATTTCGTCATCGACGCCCTGCCGTCGCTGCTGGCGCTGGAGCAGGCGGACCTGCTGGGCGGCGTCGCGCCCGTCGCGCCGCCGCTGACCGCGTGGCAGCGGGAACTGGCCAGCCTGGCCTTTCCCGACGTGACGATCCGCGAGGTCGAGGGGCCGGTCGCGCGTCTGAAGCGCGCCGTCTTCGCCACCAGCATGAACCACTTCCTGCACCACCCGAACGGGCTGCTAGCCGATCTGTCGGCGCGGGTGCTGAAGCGGGCGCCCTCGGGACGCGGCGCGCGGCGCGTTTATCTCTCGCGGCGCGGGCAGTCGATGCGGGTCATGGTCGGGGAAGCGGCCCTGGAGAAGGCCCTCGCGGCGCGGGGCTTCGCGATCGTGCGGCCCGAGACGCTGGGCGCTTCGGAGCAGGTCGCGCTGATGCGCGACGCCGACGTGGTGGTCGGCGCCAGCGGCGCGGCCCTGGCCAACGCCGTATTCCTGCCGCGCGACGCCCGCGTGGTGGAAATCCAGCCCCTGAACTTCACCAGCCAGTGGGTCCGGGCGGCCTGCCGCCAGGTCGGGGTCGAGTGGCGTGGCTATGTCTGCGCCTCGCCGTGCGCGGCGCGCGCGGCGCCGCTGCTGTCGCGGCTGCGCCGGGGCTTCAAGTTCGCCTTCCAGCCGCCGCTGGACGACCTGCTGGCCTTCGTCGACGCCGCGCTTTAGGCGTTAGAGGATGCCCTTGCGGCCCGGGACCCACGGGTCCAGCGGCTGCTGCTCCTCACGGCGGACCATGCCGTAGTAGCCAGCCACCCAGACGATCGCGATGACGACGAGGCCGCCCCAGAAGCCGCCCGGCGTGGCGAACCACACCGTCAGGCCGCTGATCCCGGCGGCCAGGGCCAGCATCGCCCAGCGCAGCAGCACCGAGAACGCGTGATAGGTCTTCTCGTGCTCGACGAGGATCTCTTGTCTGTCGAGGTCGGGTTCGATGGCGGCCAAGGTCTGTCCTCCCGTATTTTCAAGCGTTGCTTGTTGGGCGCGACCGGCCGCTCCGGCGCGATCGAGCCGAAAACGTTAGTAGGATAGCAGCGTTAGGCGATTTCGCATATCGGTCAAAACAAAAGCCCCGGCGGCGGGCCGGGGCTTTCGAGCGTACCGATCGGATGGACCTCAGCCCTTGGTCGAGGTCTTGCCGGTTCCCCGAGGCGGGCGGGCCAGGAAGGCAGGGATGTCCGAGCCGAAGCCGACCACGCGGCGGTCGTCATCGTCGCGGTCGCGGATCGGCTGGACGCCGCGCACCGGGCGTTCGGGCCTTTCGGGCCGTTCGAAGCGGGCCGGGCGCTCGGCCTCGGCGGGCGCGGCGGCCTTGGGCTCGCGCTCGCGCTCGCGACGCGGCTTGCGCTCGCGCGTCGGGCGCTCCTCGACAACGTCCGGGACTTGGGCCTCGACGGTCTCGACGGGAGCCTCGGCGGCGACCTCTTCCGAACGACGGCTCCGACCGCGCGCGGGGCGCTCGCCGCGCTCGCCGCGATCGCGGCCGCCGCGCTTGCGGTCGCGGTCGCCCTCGCGCTTCACCGTCACGGCGTTGGAGTAGTCGAGCTCGAGCTTCTCCTCGTCCGGGGTCGAGCCGATCAGCTTGACGACCTTGTCGAAGCCCTTGTCGTCGGCGGGGGTCACCAGCATGTAGGTGATGCCCGAACGACCCGCGCGGCCGGTGCGGCCGATGCGGTGCACATAGTCGTCGGCGTGGTGCGGAACGTCGTAGTTGAAGACGTGGCTCACCGCCGGGATGTCCAGGCCGCGGGCCGCGACGTCCGAGGCCACCAGGATCTTCAGGGCACCCGAGCGGAAGTCGGCCAGGGTCTTCATCCGCTGGGTCTGGTCGAGGTCGCCGTGGATCGGCGCGGCGTCGAAGCCGTGCACCTTCAGCGACTTAGCGACGATATCGACCTCGGTCTTGCGGTTGCAGAACACGATGCCGGTCTCGATGCCGGCCTTCTCGATCAGCGCTCGCAGCGCCAGGCGCTTGGCCTTGGGATCGGAAGAGGGCACCCGCACCAGGAATTGGCTGATGTTGGCGTTGGTCGTCGCCGGCCGCGCCACCTCGATCCGCACCGGATCCTTGAGGAACTGCTTGGTCAGGCGCGTGATCTCAGGCGGCATGGTCGCCGAGAAGAACAGCGTCTGCTTCTTGGGCGGCGTCAGCTTGAAGATGCGCTCGATGTCGGGGATGAAGCCCATGTCGAGCATGCGGTCGGCCTCGTCGACCACCATCATCTGCACGCCGGTCATCAGCAGCTTGCCGCGCTCGAAGTGGTCGAGCAGACGGCCCGGCGTGGCGATCAGCACGTCGACGCCGCGATCCAGCTTCTTTTCCTGGTCGCCGAACGAGACGCCGCCGATCAGCAGGGCCCAAGAGAGCTTGGTGCCCTTGGCGTACTTTTCGAAGCTGGCGGCGACCTGGTCGGCCAGTTCGCGGGTCGGGGCGATAACCAGAGCGCGAGGCATGCGAGCCTTGGCGCGGCCCGAGGCCAACCGATCGACCATGGGGAGGGTGAAGGCGGCGGTCTTGCCGGTGCCCGTCTGGGCGATGCCGAGGACATCCTGGCCCGCGAGGGCGACCGGAATGGCCTGGGCTTGAATCGGGGTCGCGGTGGTATAGCCGGTGTCGGCGACCGCCTGCAGGGTCGTGGGCGAGAGCCCGAGGTCGGAAAATTCGGTCATTTACACGCTGGTCTGATCCGGAGCCGCCCGTGCTTGGGCGAGCGGGCGGCGCGGATTCGCCAGACCTGCTCCGAAGCTGGGGATAAATAGGCCGAAAGGCGGCAAAGTCAATCACCACAAGGCGATAGGGGGTATTCGGAAGATGACCCACGACGGCTCGCGCGCCTCCGCGGGGCGCGCCAAGGATCCTGGCGGATGCAATGTCGACGGCGGGCCGCGCCGCGCGTCCCCTGGTGTGTGATCATGGAGTGGCGCAAGCCCTGACGCCGCTCTATATCCGCCCCCGCATGACCATCGACCCAGACTCCCGCCTCCGGCGGCTTCGTTTCCGCGCCTGGCATCGCGGTTTCCGGGAAGCGGACCTCATCCTGGGGCCGTTCGCCGACACGCACGGCCAGAGCCTGACGGGCGAGCAGCTCGACACGCTGGAAACCCTGCTCGAACAGTCCGATCGCGAGATCTACGCCTGGATCGTCGGGCAGGAGCCGACGCCGGAAGCGTTCGAGACCGACGTCATGGCGATGATTCGCGCGTTCCGCTTCGAGGCGCACGCTTCGCGCCCGACGGGAGACGGCGCTTAAATCCATGGCCTATGACGCAAAGCAGATCGCCAAGGCCGCCGGCGGCCTGACCCTGGCCGGCGCGCCCGAGGGCTTCGACGCGCTGGTGATGGCCGATATCGCCCGCGCGCGGGGCGGCCTGTCAGCCTTCGTCGCCCGCGACACGGCCCGCGCCGGGGCCTTCGTCGAGGCGCTGAAATTCTTCGCGCCCGAGGTCGAGGCGGTGCTGCTGCCGTCGTGGGATTGCCTGCCCTATGACCGCATCGGTCCGTCGTCCGGGGTTTCGGCCACGCGGATGGCGACGCTGGCGCGCCTGGCCAGAGGCTTGGGCGAGACGAAGCCCGCCATCCTGGTCATCGCCGCGCCGGCCCTGCTGCAGCGCGTGCCGACCAAGGACGTGCTGCTGCGCGCCAGCTACAGCGCCAAGGTCGGCCACAGCGTCGATATCAAGGACCTGGAGCGCTATTTCGCCGTCAACGGCTATGCCCGCGCCTCCACGGTCTCGGAGCGCGGCGAGTTCGCCATTCGCGGCGGCGTCATCGACGTCTATCCGCCCGCCGCCGAGGAGCCGGTGCGCCTGGATCTGTTCGGCGACACGCTGGAGAGCATCCGCGCCTTCGATCCGGAGACCCAGCGCTCGACCAAGCAGCTGAAGGAAATCGACCTTCTGCCGGTCAGCGAGGCGCTTCTGGACGAGGACGGCATTTCGCGGTTCCGCAAGGGCTATGTCGTCGAGTTCGGGGCGCCGGGCGACGACCCGCTCTACGCCACCGTCAGCGAGGGCGGCCGCCGGGCCGGGCTCGAGCACTGGCTCCCGCTGTTCTACGAGCGCATGGCCAGCCTGTTCGACTACTTGCCGGCCGGCGCCCTGGTCGGCGTCGACCACCAGGCGACCGAGGCCCGCGACGAGCGTCTGGCCATGATCCTGGACGCCTATGAGGCCCGGTCCCACGCCGACCGCAAGTCCGCGTACCGCCCGCTGCCGCCCGAGGCGCTGTACCTGACCGTCGAGGAGTGGGAGCGGGAAATCGCCGATCGCCCCCACCGCCGCTTCACGCCGTTCCAGCCTCAGGGCCTGGATGTCGTGGACATGGGCGCGAAGCTCGGCCGCGTCTTCGCCGCCGAACGGGCCCAGGACAGCGTCAACCTGTTCGAAGCCACCGCCGATCACGCCAAGAAGCTGGCCGCGGAGGGCAAGCGGGTGCTGTTCGCCTCGTGGTCCGAGGGCTCCTCCGAGCGCTTGGGGACGATGCTGTCCGACCATGGCCTGAAGAAGATCCCGTTCGCCGGCTACTGG
This sequence comes from uncultured Caulobacter sp., assembly GCF_947036865.1. Classification (GTDB taxonomy): domain Bacteria; phylum Pseudomonadota; class Alphaproteobacteria; order Caulobacterales; family Caulobacteraceae; genus Caulobacter. Next base: position 68,002 of record NZ_CAMQSF010000016.1, read on the forward strand.
CAGGCGGCCAAGGCCAATGATCCGAAGGTCCCGCAGCGGGTCGTGCTGCCGCTGGACCATGGCTTCGAGACCGACAGCCTGGCGGTCATCTCCGAGACCGACATCCTCGGCGACCGCCTGGCGCGTCCGCGCAAGAAGCGCCGCGCCGCCAACTTCCTGGCCGAGGCCAGCGCCCTGACGCCGGGCGACCTCGTGGTCCACATCGACCACGGCATCGGCCGCTACGAGGGTCTGAAGACCCTCGACGTCCAAGGCGCGCCGCACGACTGCCTGGACCTGCTCTATGGCGGCGAGGCCAAGCTCTATCTGCCCGTCGAGAACATCGACCTGCTCACGCGTTACGGCGCCGCCGACGCCGAGAACGTCCAGCTGGACAAGCTGGGCGGGGCCGCTTGGCAGGGCCGCAAGGCCAAGGCGCGCGAGCGTCTGCGGGTCATGGCCGAGGGCCTGATCCAGATCGCCGCCGCCCGCCAGCTGAAGTCCGTCGAGGAGACCGATCCGCCGCAGGGCGTGTTCGACGAGTTCTGCGCCCGCTTCCCGTACGAAGAGACCGACGACCAGCTCAGCGCCATCCAGGACGTGCTGGAGGATCTGGGCTCGGGCAAGCCGATGGACCGCCTGATCTGCGGCGACGTCGGTTTCGGCAAGACCGAGGTGGCCCTGCGCGCCGCCTTCGTGGTCGCGATGAGCGGCAAGCAGGTGGCCGTGGTCTGTCCCACCACGCTGCTGGCCCGCCAGCACTACAAGACCTTCAAGGACCGCTTCCAGGGCTGGCCGATCAAGGTCACGCGCCTGTCGCGCCTCGTCACCGGCAAGGAAGCCGCCGACACCCGCGAGGGCCTGGCGGACGGCAGCCTGGAGATCGTGGTCGGCACCCACGCCATCCTGTCCAAGCAGGTGTCGTTCAAGGACCTGGGCCTGGTCATCGTCGACGAGGAGCAGCACTTCGGCGTCAAGCACAAGGAGAAGCTCAAGGAGCTTCGCGCCGACGTGCACATGCTGACCCTGACCGCCACGCCGATCCCGCGCACCTTGCAGATGGCGCTCAGCGGCATCCGCGAGATGTCGATCATCGCCACCCCGCCGGTCGATCGCCTCGCGGTGCGGACCTATATCAGCCCGTTCGATCCGGTGACCCTGCGCGAGGCGCTGCTGCGCGAGAAGTATCGCGGCGGCCAGTCCTACTACGTCGTGCCGCGCATCAAGGACCTGGAGGAGATCGAGAAGTTCCTCCGAGTCCACGTGCCCGAGGTGAAGTACGTCGTCGGCCACGGCCAGATGGCGGCGACCCAGCTGGAGGACGTGATGACGGCCTTCTACGAGGGCCAATATGACGTGCTGCTCGCCACGACGATCGTCGAGAGCGGTCTCGACATCCCGTCGGCCAACACCCTGATCGTCCATCGCGCCGACATGTTCGGCCTGGCCCAGCTCTATCAGATCCGGGGCCGCGTCGGCCGCTCCAAGGCCCGCGCTTACGCCTATCTGACCACGCCGGTCGAGAAGTCCCTGACCCACTCGGCCGAGAAGCGCCTGCAGGTGCTGCAATCGCTGGACAGCCTGGGCGCGGGCTTCCAGCTGGCCAGCCACGACCTCGACATCCGGGGCGGCGGCAATCTGCTGGGCGACGAGCAGAGCGGTCACATCAAGGAGATCGGCGTCGAGCTGTATCAGCAGATGCTGGAGGACGCCGTCGCCGAACTGCGCCAGCGCCAGGGCCAGGAGGCCCTACTGGAGGACCGGGGCTGGTCGCCGCAGATCAATACCGGCGCGGCCGTGATGATCCCGGACGACTACGTGCCGGATCTGAACGTGCGTCTGTCGCTGTATCGTCGTCTGTCCGAGGCGGAGAAGGCGGCGGACCGCGAGGCCCTGGCCGCGGAGATGATCGACCGCTTCGGCCCGCTGCCGCCCGAGACCGACTCCCTGCTGAAGGTCGTCGCCATCAAGGGCCTGTGCCGCGAGGCCAATGTCGCCAAGATCGACGTCGGCCCCAAGGGCGCGGTGGCCAGCTTCCGCAACGACGATTTCGCCAATCCGCTGGGCCTGGTGCAGTACGTCGCCAAGAACAGCCTGATCTGGAAGGTCCGGCCGGACCAGAAGGTCGTGGTCAAGGGCGAGTGGGAGACGCCGGCCGAGCGTCTCGACGCGGCCGAGAAGATCCTGAGCGTGCTGGCCAAGCTGGCGAAGAGCTAGGCGGGGGATCGAAGGGCAGGGGGGCGGCGTTTCCTCCGGCGTAAACGTCGCCGCCGGGACACGCCCATGCTTCGATCCATCCTCATTGGTCTTTCGGCCGGCGCGCGGGCGATCACGCCGCTGGCGGCGGTCAGCGAGGCCGCGCGCGAGGGCCAGCTGCCGCGCGACAACGGCGCGCCGTCCTGGCTGGGCCACCCGCTGTTCGCGGCCGGGGCCATGGCGCTCGCCGCGGGCGAGCTTTGGGGCGACAAGCTGACCTCGGCGCCCGATCGCATCGTTCCGGCGGGGATCCTGGCGCGGCTGGTCTCGGGCGGGCTCGCGGGCGCGGCGTTGTCGCCCCGGCGCCAGAGGTATCTCGGCGCGGCCCTTGGCGCGGGCGCGGCGGTGGCGGCCGCCTATGTCACGTTCCACGCCCGGATGCGCGCCCTGCGTCGGTTCGGCCAGACGCCGTCGGGACTTGTCGAGGACGCCCTGACCGTCGGCGCCGCCCAACTGGTCACGCGCGCGCTCCGATGACGACGAAGCCACCATCGCCGCCGGCCGAAAAGGCGCCGCCCAAACCCCCGGCGGACCAGACCGCCGGCGTGCGCCGCCAGCGACGCCATATCAAGGAGCTGACCGGCGAGGACCCGCTGCGCGGCGGAGTCGCCGACTAGCTCAGTCCGCGAAATAGGCCACGTGGATGTGGGTGCGGCCCACGTCCTGCCCGGCGAAGATGATGCCGCCCTCGGGGCTGAGCTGAACGTGCTGGTCAAGCTCGTCCTTGCGCAGCGTCACCGTGTTGCCGAACAGGGTGTCGGTCAGGCGGATGGTGTCGGGCACCGCGTCGGCGGGCGCCAGCGATGTGAAGCCGTTGACGGTCAGGATGCCGAACTGGCGCCACTTGCGCGGCCGCTGCTGCTTGCCGTTCCAGTTCTCGCCCAGACGCGCCGAGGCGATGTGCTTGACCGGAATGTCCGTGATGCCGAACAGGTTCTCGCGCTTCCACTGCTGATAGAACCAGCTGTCGACGCTGCCGGCCGAGCAGAAGTTCTCGTTGACGATATTGGGCCACTTGTCGCGGATCGCCGAGGCGCGGGCGTTGAACAGCTGGAAATAGCCGTTCGGCTCGAAATTGGTCTGCTCGCCCTTGCCCTCGACCTTCTGGCTGTCGATCCGCGTCGTGAAATAGAGCACGCCCGGGTTCCACGAGTGCGCCATGAACAGCTCGTAGAAGCCTTCGTGCATGATGATGTCGGCGTCGGTGAACACGATCCAGTCGGCGTCCTTCAGCACCTTCAGGCCGTCGTTCAGCATCTTGCCCTTGTTGAAGGCGTGGTCGTCCTCGAAGCAGCGATCGGAGATCACCAGCGTCGCGCCGTTCTCCTTGACCACCTCCTGGGTGCGCACGTCGTCGCTGGAGGTGACGACGATGACCTCGTCGAACTCGCGCATGTTGCTGGGCAGGGTCAGGGCCAGGTCGTCGCCGTAGCCCACGGAGGTCAGGACGCAGGCCAGCTTGCGCGGCTTGGTCGAGTTGTGACCGATGCCGACGCGCCGCCCCGAGCTGGCCTCGCCGACGTAGTTGTCGCGGGTTTCGACCTGGCGCTTCTGCATGTGCAACTCGGGGTCGAACATCTCGTAGGCGCGCTTGCGGATCGCCGGGCTGCCCAGCTTCTTCAGGATCGCCTTGTGCTCGGCCGAGATGATGTCGCGGTCCAGCAAATCCAGCTGCGATGGGCCGGGCTGGGCCAGGCCGCAATAGTTGCAGAGGTCCAGCTGGTCCTTGAAGTCTTCCGGCGTGCGCTGCCACCAGCCATGCTCGACCGGCCAGGCGCGCGCGCCGTCGAAATACAGCCGGTCGATCGCGCCGGCCACTTCGCAGAAATAGGCGCCCTTGTCGTTGATCGTCGCCGACCAGAGCTTCTGAACCCAGCAGTTGTCGCGATTGTACTCCCACTCGGCGTCCGACATGCCGGTGGCCTGGGTGTAGTCCTTGCGCGAGATCAGCAGGGCCTGGTGTTGGCCGGCCGTCTCGTGGGTGTTGGTGTTGAAGTGGCTGTAGACCTCCATGATGGTCTCGTAGTTCCGGTAGAACCCGTTCCCGAGACTGGTCCACAGCCCGCGGCCGTTCGAGCGGTCGAACAGGCGCTGGGTCGCGAAGTCGTTGAAGTCCTTGATCGGCGCCTTGCCGTTATTGGTGTTGGGTCCGCCCCACAGCTCGGCGAAGCGCCGCGAGATCTGCTCGAAATTGCTGTGCAGGGTAGGTTCGCCGGCGATCACCCCGATGAGCTTGTTGGGGCCGTTCCAGCCTTCCATGCTCTTCACCGAGCGCTCGAAGGTTTCCAGCTCCATGTCGCGGCGCTGGGTCTGGTGCGGGATCAGTCGCGTACAGTTGGAGCAGGCGAGGTGACACTTGGTGCTGATGTCGATCTGGACGATGTCCATGTCGGCGGGCGAGCGCATCGGGTTCTCCGTTCCGGCGGCGCCCGATTCGGAGCGCGACGGTTAACGGTGAAGATGCCTTTGTTAACCAAGTTGGTCGACAGCACCGATCGCCGCACCCGGCCGCGGCTTAGAGCTGCAAGCCGTAGAGACGGCGATCACGCCGCTCGCCGTCGCGATGCACGGCGCCCTTCAGATAGCCCTCGGCCTGAAAGCCGAGCTTCTTGAGCAGCTTTTCGGCGCGATTGTCGCCCACGTGCGAACTGGCGACCACGCTCTTGAGCCCGTCGCCCGCGGCTTGGGCGAGCAGGGCGTTGACCGCCTCCGACCCGAAGCCCTGGCCCCAGCTCTTGTGATCGATCACGAAGCGGATCTCGGCGCGCGACTGACGCTTGTCCAGGTCTATGAACTCGCAATAGCCCAGGAACGCGCCGCTCTCGGTATGACGAATGGTCCAGTACGCCGCATCGCCGGCCGCCATCTCCTCGACCTGGGCAGCGACCTGGCCCGCGACCTCGTCCGGATCCTCGATCGGCTCCTGATCGAGATTGGCCATCACCTCGGCGTCGCTGAGGAACGGATAGATCAGGGGCGCGTCATCGACCGTCAGCGGGGCGAGAGTCAGGCGTTCGGTCTCGACGATCATGCGGTCCGGCGGAAAGGCTGCGGGGGTTGCGTTCGGGAGCACGCTTCCCAGCTATGGCGCGGAGCGTCCTCTAGTGATAGAGGGGCCGCTTCGTTTTTCGCGCGGCATTTCGCCCGCGCCCGGATCGAGAACAACTTCGTCATGCTCATCGGCGTCCTGCTGGCCATCAATATCGTCGTCTGCCTCGGCCTGATCGGGGTGGTCCTGCTGCAGCGCTCGGAAGGCGGCGCGCTGGGCATGGGCGGCGGTTCGTCCAGCTTCATGACCGCGCGCGGCGCCGGCGATCTGTTGACCCGCATCACCTGGATCCTGTTCTCGGTCTTCCTGCTGATCAGCCTGACCCTGACGATCCTGACGGGCCGCGCCAACACCGGCGGCTCGGTCGTCGAGCGCCTGGACATCCAGAACCTCGACTCCAAGGCGCTGAACGCCGCGCCGCCGCCGGTCGCCCCGCCGGTCGGCGCGACCCCGGCGCCCTCGACCGCCCAGCCGGGCGCTATCCAGGCTCCGGCGCCCCAGATCAACGCGCCGGCCCCGACGGCTCCGCAGCCGTCGCTGCTGACCTCGCCCGCGCCGGCCAAGAAGCCGGCGGCGCCGGTCGCCAAA
>NZ_CAMQSF010000017.1 GCF_947036865.1 uncultured Caulobacter sp.
GGCGCGTTCAGCCGGGGCGGCGCTCGGGGGCCTGGCGATCGCGGCCGGCGGCGGCCGGCGGCGCTCGGGATCGGGCGACGCCTCCGGGCGCTCCAGAGACACGATGATGGCCGGCGGCGGGGTCGGCGGGGGTCCCGGATCCAGGTCCAACACGAGCAGCACGACGAGCAGCGCGTGGACCGCCACCGAGCCCAGCACGACTCCCCAACGCGATCGCCGCACCGCCCGCCCCTCTAAACCCCCGGTCGCGGCACTAGCGCGGAGGTCGATGGCGGAAGTCGGACCGAAACGTGGCCTTTAGCGGCGCCGCGCGTCAGGCCTGGCCCAATTGCTTGATCACCCGGGCCAGCTGGCGCGGGTCGATCGGCTTGGACAGGATGGGCGCGTCTCGCAGGTCCGGCCGCACGCCCTGGTCGCCATAGCCGGTGACGAAAGCGAAGGGCACGCCGCGCGCGCGCAGGACCTCGGCGGTCTCGAACGAGGTCTCGCCGTCGCCGAGATTGACGTCCAACAGGGCGATATCGAACTGCTCGGCCTTGGCGGCGGCCAAGGCCTCGCCCGCCGACGCGGCCGGCCCGACGATCTCGCAGCCCATATCGAACAGCAGGTCCTCGACCAGCATGGCCACGAACAGCTCGTCCTCGACGACGAGGATCCGCCTTATTTCAGGCCGCGCCTCGGATGAACCGGTTCGACTCCCCGGTTCGTCCCAACTGCGCGTTGATCTCGCAGACGAGGCCGGAAGCCAGGTAGTCGAGCGTGACGGCGCCGCCAAGCTCTCGGGCCAGGCCTCCGGTAATGAGACGGCTGCCAAAGCCCTGGCGACTGGGGGGCGAAACAACAGGCCCATCGGTTTCTTCCCACTTCAGATGCAGCACCTCGCCCGTCTCGCCCTTGATCCGCCGCCAGGTGAGCAGCACCCGGCCGACCTCGTTGGAGAGCGCGCCATATTTCGCCGCGTTCGTCATCAATTCGTGCAGCGCCATCGACAAGGCCAGCGTCGCCTTCGGCGCCAGGCGCACCGCGGGACCGTCGAGCACGAAGCGCCCGGGCTCGCCGTGCGCCGAGACCACCGCGTCGACGATGTCGACAAGCTCCGCGCCGTCCCAGCTCTCGCGCGTCAGAATGTCGTGGCCTCGCGCCAGGGCCAGCAGGCGGATGGTCAGGTTCTCGCGCGCATCCTCCAGCCCTTCCGCGTTGCGGAGGGTCTGTCCGGCGACCGACTGGACCGTGGCCAGGGTGTTCTTCACCCGGTGATTCAGCTCGTTGATCATCAGGCGCTGCAACTCGTCGGCCCGCTTGCGCGCGGTGACGTCGCGCATCACGCCGGTGAAGAAGCGCTTGCCGTTCTCGCGCCACTCGGCGATCGAGAGCTCCAGCGGAAAGGTGGAGCCGTCGCTACGGCGGCCATTGACCTCGCGACCGATCCCGATGATCCGGCGCTCGCCCGTCTGGCGATAGCGCTCGAGATAGGCGTCATGCTCGCCGTGATAGGGCTCGGGCATCAGCCGGTTGACGTTTTGGCCGACCATCTCGGCGGCCGCATAGCCAAACAATCGCTCGGCGGCGGGGTTGAAGGCCGCGATACGGCCCGACTCGTCGATGACCACGATAGCGTCGACGGCGGTATCGACGATGGCCCTGTACCGGGCGTCCGACGCGGCCGACTTGGACGCGCCTCGCCCGCCTTCGGTCGTCTTACGCGCTCCCGCCATCAACGACTCCGGCCTTCCCTGACTCGGACCGTATCGCCGAACCCACGCGTTGGCCACTCATTCCGGCCCACTCCGCCTATCGGGAGTTGAGTCCGCTTCCCCACCTTGGGGACACAACGAAAAAGGGAGCCGCGAGCACGGCTCCCCTTCGCTGATCGACCGATGTCGGACGATCAGGCCTCTTCGGATTCCGAACCGGCCGGAGCGCCCTCGCCCGCCTCGAAGCTGCGCGGCGCGCGGCGGCGACGGGGCTTCTTGACCTCTTCGGCTTCCGGCGGGGCGGACGGCGCCTCGGCGGCCGGCGCGGCTTCGGCGGCGCGTTCGGTCTTGCGGCCCAGGAAGGCGGGGGCATGGCTGACGGCGCCGTCCTGGCCGCGCAGCATCGGCGAGCTCTCGGCCGGCGCCTCGGCGGTCAGGGGCGAGGCTTCCGGCTCGATCACGGCCAGCGGGTCGCGGTCGCCGCGCGGTTGCCAGTCACGGTCCCGGTCGCGGTTGCGGTCGCGATTGCGGCGGCGGCCCTCGCGGAACTCGCCGCCTTCGCCCTGGAAGCCGCCCTGCGGCTGATCGCCTTCGGCGGCCGGGCGGTCGTCGCGCGGACGCTCCTCGCGCGGACGATCGTCGCGGTCGCGGAAACGATCTTCGCGGGGCCGGTCGTCGCGCGGGCGATCGTCCCGGGGGCGATCGTCGCGATTGCGGTCGCGGTCGTCGCGGTCGCGCCAGCGGTCGCGGCGGCCTTCGCCGTCGCGGTTGTCGCGGTTGCGATCACGGTCGCGGTTCTCGAAGTTGCGGTCGCGATCGCGATCGCGGTTGCGGTCGCGGGTCTCGAAGCGGTCGCGGCGCGGTTCGCCGCCCTCGCCCTCGCCGCCCTCGCCCTGGCTCTCGGCCGGCGTCTCGGCGACTTCGGGCTCCTCCGGCGGCTCGGCCTCGAAGTCGATCTCGTAGGCCGCGTAGGCGTCCTTGCCGATGATGTCGGCCACCGGCCGATTCGGCTGGATGGCCCGCAGGACGCGGAAATAGTGCTCGGCGTGCTGCAGATAGTTCTCGGCCAGAACCCGGTCGCCCGACGAGGCGGCGTCGCGCGCCAGCTGCTGGTACTTCTCGTAGACGCTCTGGGCCGCGCCGCGAACCTTGACGCCCTCGGGGCCGTTCGAGTCGAACGCGCGGTTGGCGTTGTGCTGCTGAGGCTTGCCGCCATTGCCGCCGCGATTGTTGCGACCGCGCTGGCGCTTCATGCCTTTGAAATCTCTCATGTTCTCTTCTGAACCTGTCCGGAGGTCAGTCTTGCGCTGGCGCGTCCGGCCTTGCTGGTCTCTGGGCGGGTCCAACCCTGGGTGCGTTTCAGAGACACTGGTTTCCGTAGAGCCCCCGCCCTGCTCTTGCGGCGCGGCCATCGGCGAACCGAGCGCGCCTGCCAGGGGAGCCTCGCCAGCGCCCGACGCCTTCGCGTCAAAGCTGGCTTTTCCCGTCACCCGGCGATCTGGAAGGAGACAGGACTCGTCTAGCGGTTCACGCCCCGGTTTCCAAGGGATTTTTCACCCCGGTCACCACGCGGTCGTGCGTCGACAGGTCCTTGACCGTCCGAACCCCCTGCGCGCCCGCCTCGCGGAACAGCGCCTCGACGGCCTGGGACTGGTCGTAGCCGATCTCGACGGCGAACATGCCGCCGGCCTTCAGCACGCGCAGGATCTCCGGCGCCAGCAGCCTATAGGCGTCCAGCCCGTCGGGGCCGCCGTCCAGGGCGAAGCGCGGCTCGTGGTCGCGAACCTCGGGCTCCAGGGTATCGATCACCGCCGTCGGGATGTAGGGCGGGTTGGAGACCACCAGATCGAAGCTCGCGTCGGCCAGGCCCGCCGTCCAGTCGCCGTGCAGGAAGGCGGCGCGATTGTTCAGGTCGAGATTGGCGGCGTTGTCGCGCGCCACGGCCAGGGCCTCGGACGAGGCGTCGACGCCCAGCCCCTTGGCCGCCGGCCGCTCGGCCAGCACCGCCAGGAGGATCGTGCCCGAGCCGACGCCCAGGTCCAGCATCGAGAAGGCCATGTTTTCCGGATAGGCCTTCAGCACCTCGTCGACGATGACCTCGGTCTCGGGGCGCGGGGTCAGGACGTTCTTGTTCACCTGCAGCAGGATCTTCCAGAAGCCCTTGCGGCCGATGATGTGGCTGACCGGCTCGCGGCGCTCGCGGCGCGTCAGGAACTGGTCGAGCGTCGCCTCCTGCTCGGCGGTCAGGTCGCGATAGGGATCGGTGACGATCTCGGTGCGGGTGACATTGGCGGCCACCTCCAACAGCAGCCGGGCGTCGATCGAGGGCTGATCGATGCCGACGGCCTTCAGGCGATCCTTGGCGGCGGTCCAGGCTTTGACGAGGGTCAGGGTCATGGGCCGGCATTTAGCGCGTCGCGCGCCGGGAGGCGAGATTGAATGAGGTACCAGATTTTGGTAAATCGGATCATTCGGAGCGCGTCATGAGTAAGAACACCTCGATCGTGCTCAGCGAGCACTTTCAGGCCTTCATCGCCGAGCAGGTCGAGAAGGGCCGCTACGGCTCCGCGAGCGAGGTGGTTCGGGCGGGCTTGCGATTGCTGGAAGACCGCGAAGCGCGGCTGGCCCGGCTGCGCGCGGCGCTCATCGAGGGCGAACAAAGCGGTGTCGCCGAGGCCTTCGATATCGGCGCCTTTATTGCTGAACGCGCAAAGGAAGAAGGCATTGAGGAGTGAGCGCTTATCGGCTCAAGCCAAGGGCTAAGCGCGACCTCGATGAAATCTGGATCTACTCCAAGGCCAAGTGGGGGCCGCGACGCGCGCTCGCTTATCTGCGGGATATCGAAGCCACGATCATGATGATCGCAAGAAACCCGGACCTTGGCCCCATCAACGACGCTCTACCAGACGGTTACCGACAACGCAGCGCCGGGTCGCATCTTGTTTTCTATCGACGGCGGGACGGCTTCATAGAGGTCGTTCGGATACTGCATCGGAATGTGGACTTCGACAGCCACCTGCCCTGACGACCTTTGCGTCGAACGCTCCGGGAACGCCGCCCGCCTGACCGGGTTTCCTGGCCAGGAGGGCGTAACCATGGCCGACGCGAAGAGGCGTCCGATCCTGACTTGGCTGAAGTCCCGGCCCTATCACCTGGCGCCGTGGATCGTGCTGCTGGCGGCCGCGCCGCTGGTGCTGCCGCGCAAGAAGACGGCCGAGACCCGCATCGTCGATCCGCCGGGTCTTTCCGAGGACCGCCGCATGCCGCCGGCGGAATTCGACACCGCCGAGCCCCTGCGCGGCCGGGCGGCGCGTCATCCCGTGGCCATCCCGCCGCTGGGCTGGCGCGACATCGCCTGGCGCACGGCGCGGGAGATCAGCGTCGATCGCCTGCCCGCCGTCGCCGGGGGCGTCACCTTCTACACCCTGCTGGCCCTGATCCCGGCCATCGGCGCCTTCGTCTCGCTCTACGGTCTGGTCGCCGATGTCGGCGAGGTCGAAAAGCAGCTGCGTGGCATGGCGCTGGTCTTTCCGCCCAGCGTCATCCAGATCGTCGGCGAACAGATGACCCGGCTGGCCGAGCAGAAGAGCGGCAAGCTGGGCGTGGCGTTCCTGATCAGCCTGCTGCTCTCGGTGTGGAGCGCCAACGCCAGCATGCGCGCCCTCTTCGACGGGCTGAACGTGGCCTATGACGAGACGGAAAAGCGGCCGCTGGCCCCGCGCATCCTGCTGACCTACGGCTTTACCCTGTGCGCGTTGATCTACGCCGCCGCGGTGGCGGGCGTGCTGATCGCCACGCCCGTCCTGCTGAAGCTCGCGCGGCTGTCGGCGCTGGAGCCGCTGCTCGCGCCGGTGCGCTGGCTGACCGTGATGGCCATGACCGCGTTCGCCTTCGCCGTGCTCTATCGCTTCGGCCCCAGCCGCGCCCGCGCCCGCTGGCGCTGGGTCTGGATGGGGGCGGTGTTCGGCGCGGCGGCCTGGCTTCTGGGGTCGCTGGGCTTTTCGGTCTATGTCAATAACATCGCCCATTACGACGTTGCCTATGGCCCGCTGGGCGCGGTGATCGCCTTCATGGTCTGGGTCTGGTTCTCGATCATGGCCATCCTGGTCGGCGCCGAGCTGAACGCCGAGATCGAGCACCAGACCGCCGTCGACTCCACCACCGGCCCGGAGCAGCCGATGGGCGCGCGCGGCGCGGCCATGGCCGACACGGTGGGGCTCGCCTTCGATCCCTGGGAAATGCTGCGACGCGAGGCCAAGGGCGTGCGACGCCTGGCCGGCGCGGCCTGGCGGCGGGCGCGCGGCCGGTGAACATTGTTCGGCTTGACGGCCGGAATCGGCTTGTCGGCGCCGACCACCGTTCCTAGCTTCCGGCCGCCCGCCCGCGAGGAAGCCTCATGCCGCTGCCGACCGCCTACAAGGACGACGAACTCGCCGACATCGCGGCCCTGGTGAACTCGGCCTATCGCGGCGAACTGGCGACCAAGGGCTGGACCAGCGAAAGCTATCTGCTCGGCGGTCAGCGCACGGACGAGGAGACCCTTCGCGCCGACCTCGCCGCCGCGCCCGGCGCGACCATCCTGACCTTCCGCGACGCCCCCGGCGAAAAACCCCATGCCTGCGCCTGGCTGGAGCCGGCGGGCGACGACGCCTGGTACGTCGGCATGGTCACGGTCTCGCCGCTGCGCCAGGACGGCGGCCTGGGCCGCGCCATGCTCGAAGCCTGCGAGGCCCACGCCAAGGCGCGCGGCGGCAAGACGATGCGCATGACCGTCATCTCGGTCCGCGACACCCTGATCGCCTGGTACCAGCGTCGCGGCTATCGCCTGACCGGCGAGACCCAGCCCTTCCCCTATGGCGACGAGCGCTTCGGCGTGCCCCAGCGCGACGACCTGACCTTCGTGGTGATGGAAAAGGCGCTTTAGGCGGGTACAATCAACAACGGACGCGCCGCTCCCCGTCAGCCTATGATTTGCTCAAGGGCCTGACGCAAAGCTTGCTGATCCTCGGCTTTAAGGACGCCTAGGCTACGGATCAACAAGCGTTGTTCGAGGGTGGCTATAACGGGCTTCACCGCGGAGGGCTTAAGAAGACCTGCCGCTTGCCAGTGTCTCAGCCACACCTCCCCAACAAGCGGTGTAGGTCTGAGCTGGCTCGTGATCGCCATCATGATCACATCGGGCCGCTCGATGTTGTAGGCGCGACTAGAGACGACCACCGCCGGTCGCTGCTTGGAAGCCGCCTGACTGGTAAAGGGGAACGGGACGAGGACGACGTGTGCGAAGTCGAGGGAAGCGACCTCAGAGATCATCGTAGACGTCATCCTCGGGGTTGCTCCACACCTCGGCGAAGGCGGGACCGCTGGCCGCCATCGCCGCGCGCGTGATCGCGCGATCCTGATCGCGCTGGTGGATGAAATCCACGAAGTCCTCCACTTCGGACAGGCGTTCCGAAGGCAGGGCGTTAATCTTCTCTATCAGGGCCCGGTTAGCGGCCATGGGGACTCCTATTGGCGTCACCCGGACAGCATAGCGCCGATTGCGTCGACCGTCTTGCCTCGAGCCGGGGTGCGCACCTTGACGCCTGGGGGCCGGAAATTCCCCTAGATCACCGCCCGCGAACGCTCGCCGACCTCGCTGGAGAGCGCGGCGGCGACGATCTCCAGGCCCCGCCGCAGGGTCTGCTGGTCGGCGACGGCGCCCAGGCAGACGCGCACGCCGGACTCCAGGCCGGGCTCGACGCCGGGAGCGTCCGGCGGCGTGACCTCGGCCCCGCCGCGCAGGGCCCGGCCGGACAAGCGCTCGGCCGCCAGTTCGCCCATCGGCAGCCAGACGTGCGGGGCCGTGTCGGAGCGCGGCGTCTCGATGGCCTCGCCCAGGACCTCGCGGGCGATGGCCAGGCGCGCGGCCGCCTCGGCGCGGACCTCGGCGACGATGGTCTCGGCCGCGCCGTCCTCGATCCACTGGGTGGCGACCAGCCCGCCGAAGCCGGAAGGGGCGTAGGTGGTGGCGCCGACCGCGCTCAGCACGCGTTCGAAAGCCTCCGCCGTGGGCGCGACCAGAAAGCCGGCCCGCAGACCGGGCCCGAGGGTCTTGGAGACGCTGGTCACATGGAAGGTCCGCTCCGGGGCCAGCAAGGCGAGCGGCGGCGGGGCGTTCGGCACATAAACGCCATAGACGTCGTCCTCGACGATGGTCAGGTCATGCCGGCGGGCGATGACCACGATCGCCTGGCGACGGGCCAGACTCATGATCCGGCCCGTGGGGTTCTGCAGGGTGGGAATGGTCGACAGCACGCGCGCCCCGGTCGCGCGGATGGCGGCCTCCAGCGCGTCGGGATCCAAGCCCTCGGCGTCCATGGCCACGCCCTTCAGTCGCCAGCCCGCGTGCGCCGCCAGCGCCTTGACCCCGCCATAGGTCGAGGCCTCGCACAGCACGGTGTCGCCGGCCCGCGCGACGGCGGCCGTGGCGAAGGCCAGGCCCTGCTGGGCGCCGCCGCAACAGACGATCCGCCGCCAGTCCGCGCCCGCGAAGCCGCCGGTCATGGCCAGCCACTTGGCCCCGGCCCGCCGCTGGGCCTCGTGGCCCGCCGCCGGGGCGTAGGCCAGATGCTCCAGGAGGTCCGGCCGCCGCCGCAGCCGCGCCAGGGCCTCGGCGATCCGGGTGGCCGCGGGGCCGGCCGGCGCGATGTTCTGAGCTAGGTTGATCGGCCCTTCGCGCCCGTACGGCCGATGCTCGGCCGGCGCGTTGACGAAGCTGCCGCGCCCGACATGGGCGCTGACCAGCCCCGCCTTCTCGGCCTCGACATAGGCGCGGGTCACCGTGCCAAGGCCGACGCCCAGGCGATAGGCCAGGTCGCGCTGCGGCGGCAGGCGCGTTCCCGCCGCCAGCGCTCCGGACGCGATATCGGCGCGCAGGGCCGCCACCAGCCGCTCGTACAGCGGCGCGGAGCCTTCGGGCACGACAGGGGTCCAGGGGCTGGACACGCGACATCTCCAATATTGTCATCATGACAATATGCGGCTTTGACTCTCGATACAATCGAAATCATCACGGTGACATTCCGGTCGAAGGAGCCCGAGATGACCTCCCAGCTGCTGCTCGCCTACGTGCTGTTCTGCTTCGCCACCGCCGGCACGCCGGGCCCGAACAACATGATGCTGCTGGCTTCGGGCGCGAACTTCGGCTTCCGCCGCACGATCCTGCACATCCTGGGGATCAGCGCGGGCCTGGGCTTCATGGTGCTGGCGATGGGACTTGGGCTGGGCGGGGTGTTTCGCGCCTATCCGGTGCTGCACGAGATCCTGCGCTGGGTTGGCGGGGCCTACATGCTGTGGCTGGCGTGGAAGATCGGGACCTCGACCTCGATCAGCGACAGGGCCGTGGGCGCCAAGCCGATGACCTTCGCCCAGGCCGCGGCCTTCCAGTGGGTCAATCCCAAGGCCTGGGCCATGGCGCTGGGCGCGGCGACCACCTACGCGCCGGAAGGGGGCGGCTGGACGGTCGTGCCGCTGCTGGCGGGAACCTTCATGCTGGTCGGCGCGCCGTGCAGCGCCGCCTGGGCCGGCTTTGGCCAGGGCCTGCGGCCGTTCCTCGACCGGCCGGCGATCCTGCGGACCTTCAACATCGTCATGGCGCTGCTGCTGGTCGCCTCGCTCTATCCGCTGGTGGTCGAGCGGCCGAACGCCTCGACGCCGAACCTGGCCGTCGCGGGGCACGGCGCCCCGACGCCGCGCTCGCGCGGATAACCAGGCTGGACAGTCGCCGCGATCCGGGAAACCGTGAGTGACCCGAAATCGAGGCCGCCATGACTGACCTTTCGATGAACCGCCGCGGCGTGCTGGCCGCTGGCCTGGCCTTCGCCGCGACGCCCGCCCTGGCGCGCGCCGCCCTGACGACCACGACGATCAAGGTCGGCGACCGCGACGTCGAGCTGACCGTCGCCAGGCCGGACGCGCCCAAGGGCGTGATCGTCTTCTCCCATGGCGCGGGCAGCGCGCCGGACGCCTATCCGGGCCTGTTCGAGGCCTGGGCCAAGGCGGGTTTCCTGGTGGTCGAGCCGATGCACGTCGACTCGCTGAAGCATCCCAAGCACGCCGACTATGATCTGCGGGCGGCCTTCCCGCTGCGGATCGCCGACCTGGCCGCGACGCGGGCCTGGGCCGCCCAGGCGGCGCCGGGCCTGCCGATGGCGGCCGCCGGCCATTCCTACGGCTCGCTGATGTCGATGATCGAGGGCGGCGCCCTCGACGCCATGCTGCACGCCCGGGACCCGAACCTGAAGGCGGTGGTGAGCTTCTCGAGCGCGGGGCTGATCCCCGGCCTGATCGGCCCCTCGGCCTACGCCACCCTGACGCCGCCGTTCCTGATGATCACCGGCGACAGGGACGTCCTGCAGGGCAATTTCGACGACTGGCACGACCATCTTCGGCCGTTCGAGACCAGTCCGGCCGGCGACAAGTACGCCTGGATCGGCAAGGACGTCGATCACGGCCTGGCCCACGGCCGCGACGCCACGAAGGCCAGCGCCTTCGCCGACGCCGCGGCGCTCAGCGTCACCTTCCTGAAGGCGACGATGCTGGCCGACGCCGAGGCCAAGGCCGCCCTGGCGGCCCGGACCTCGACGCCGATCGCCGAGTTCAGGCGGCGCTAGGCGCGGCCCGCACCCGTTCGGCCGGGATGTTCAGGAAGTCGCGCTTGCCCAGCGGCACGCCCTTGTGGCGCAGGATGTCGTAGGCGGTCACGACGTGGAACTGGAAGTTCGGCAGGGCGAACTCCAGCAGGAACTGACCGCCGTCAAAGCCGAGACTGAAGGTCGGCAGGGTCATCACGATCTCGCGGCCCTCGGCGCCGTCATAGGCCGAGGCCGGCACGCTCTGGACGAAGTCCAGGGTCTTGGCGACGCGCGCTTGCAGCTCGGCGAAGGTCTTCTCCTCGTCGGGCATGGCCGGGGCGGCCACGCCGGTCAGCCGGGCGACCGCGCCCTTGGCCGCGTCCGAGGCCCGCTGGATCTGGCCCGACAGCGGCAGCATGTCGTCGAACAGACGCGCCTCGACATAGGCGTCGGGGTCGACCCCGGTCGCCTCGGCGTGGGCCTTGGCCTTTTCGAGCAGGGACGACAGCGTCGCGAGGCCGCGCGAGATCGACGTGACGGCCACGTGTTGAACGGAGAAGGACATGGGAAGCTTCCTGGCTGAGCCCGACCCCTCCGGTCGAGCTCCCGGGAAGTTGGGCGGCCGCCGAAGCGTTTTCAATCGCTACGGATGACGATGAGTGTCAGCAGCGACGCGCACCGGCCGTGTTCAGGCCTCGGCGGTGAGGCGGACACGGCCGCCTTCGGCGACCAGCGCGTCGATCGCGTCGGCGGCCACCGGCGCGCTGAACAGGAAGCCCTGGGCCTGGGCGCAGCCGATGTCCTTCAGCCGCTGACGCTGCTCGTCGGTCTCGACGCCCTCGGCGATCACCGACAAGTGCAGGGCCTTGGCCAGGCGCACGATCGCCGCGACCACCGCGCCGGCCTCCTTGTCGTCGCCCAGCGGCGTGATGAAGCTGCGGTCGATCTTGATCTTGTCGATCGGATAGCGCCGCAGATAGCTCAGCGAGCTGTAGCCGGTGCCGAAGTCGTCGAGCGCCAGGGAGAAACCCATCTTGCGCAGGCGGCTGATGGCGTCGTGCGTGGCCTCGTCGTCGCCCAGCAGGGCGCCTTCGGTGATCTCCAGTTCGATGGCGTGGGCGTGGGCGCCGGTCTCGCGCAGGATCTCCGCCACCTGTTCGGGGAAGTCCGGTTGCCGCATCTGCAACACCGAGACATTGACAGCCACCTTCAGGTCCTTCCAGCGACGGCTGTCGGCGAAGGCGCGGCGCATGATCAGGCGGCCCAGGTCGTCGATCAGGCCGCAGTCCTCGGCCAGCGGCACGAAGGCGGCCGGCGAGATGGCGCCCTTGGTCGGGTGGGTCCAGCGAGCCAGGGCCTCGACCGCGACGACCCGACCGATCGCGTCCACCTGCGGCTGATAGGCCACCCAGACGCCGCCGTCGCGCAAGGCCGCGCGCAGGTCCGCCTCGAGGCCGCGCCGGGCCTTCAGCGCCGAGTCCATCTCGGCCTCGAAGAAGCAGTAGCGCCCGCGCCCCTCTTCCTTGGCCCGGTACATGGCCACGTCCGCCCGGCGCGCGGCTTCGACGGCGCCGACATGGGCCTCGGCATGGTCGATCAGCGCGATGCCGATCGAGCCGCCGACGAAGACGGTGCCGCAGGACAGATCGACCGGAGCGCTCAAGGCCGCCACCAGGCGATCGGCCGCGGCCGCCGCGCCGCGCGGATCGAGATCGACGGCCACGACGCCGAATTCGTCGCCGCCCAGGCGCGCCACCGTCTCGCCGGCGCGACAAAGGGCGGCCAGACGCTTGGCCACGATCTGGATCAGCTCGTCGCCGGCGGCGTGTCCGTGGGTGTCGTTGACCGCCTTGAAGCGATCCAGGTCGATGGCCAGCACGGCGACCGCGCCGCGACGCCGCGAGAGGCCGTCTATGGCCTGACGCAGGCGCTCCTCGAACAGGACGCGGTTGGCGAGCCCGGTGAGGGCGTCGTGAAGCGCCATGTGCTTGGCCCGCGCCTCGCTCGCGATCAGGCCCTCGGCGATCTTGCGGCTGCGGCGCGCGAGGATGCCCACGGCCACGACCAGGCCGCCGACCACCAGCAGGATCGGCAGCACGGCCTTGCGCAGCAGGCGCTGGCCGGGATGCACCGGCGCCCAGTCCAGCGTCGCGATGATCCGGCCGGACAGGTCGCGCAGCGGCACATGGGCGTCGTTCGGTTGGTTGGTGGCGTCGCCCCGGTGCAGGTGGATGCCCTTCAGCAGGAAGCGGCTGGCCAGATTGTCCAGGAACAGGGCGTCGATCTTCAGCGCGGTGACCACCACCGGCGCACGGGGATTTCGGATCAAGGCCTTGCCGAAGTCGGGCTGCACCAGGCTGGCGGTGATCAGATAGGTGGCGCCGTTGATATCTTCGAGCGCGCTCACCTGAACGGGGCGCGACACGAGGCCGCCGTCGGCGCGCGGACCGGTGGGACGCGCCAGCCCGCGCTCGGCGGCCCGCAGCTGGGCCAGCACCGGGCCGAGGTCGGCGGCGTAAGGCTGATACTCGTCCGGCGAGGTCTCCAGGCCCGCCTTCTCGGCGTACAAGGGCCGATCGTGCTGGTCGACGATGAAGATCAGGTCGAAGCCCGCCTGGCCCAGCAGATAGGCGCCGATGTTCTCGCGCGCCCAGGCCGGATCGAACCGGTTGTCCAGATGCTCGACCGCCTCGTCCCAGGTCGTCTGCGGCGAGATGACACGCTGGATGTCGCCGGTGCGCGCCTGCAGGCCGCGCGCGACCAGCGCCTCGTCGTGCTTCAGCGCGCCTTCGTCAACGCGCCCGGCGATCATGAACAGCATGAGCAGCAGGGCGGCGACGGTCAGCAGCCCCATGCCGATCAGCGGGGCGGAAAGCCGGGTCTCGATGCGCTTCATCTCTCGCGAAGGTCCAGGCGCGGGGGCAGCTAAGGCCAAGAGATTGAAAGGCAATGGCTAAGCTGGGCCTAACGCCGCCCCCGCCTCGTCCCCGACTTGGGTTCGCCTCGACCGACGGTATCGCGTCATTTATCCCGCGCCGACGATTTCATCCGAAGCCGAAAGGTTCTACAGAGACCGACCGTTCTTCCCAGCCTTGCGACGACTTCCCTTGCGACTGCCCCAGGCCCGACTCGACCAGGTTCTCGACCGTTTCCGCGAAGTGGAGGCCCGCATGGGCGCGGCCACCGACGGGAGCGAGATCGTCAAGCTCTCCAAGGAGCACGCCGAGCTGAAGCCGGTGGCCGAGGCCGTCGAGCGCCTGGCCAAGCTGACCGCCGAGCGCGCCGAGCTCGACGCCCTGGCCGCCGATCCCGAAATGGCCGACATGGTCCGCGACGAGATGGACGCGCTCGACGAGAAGCTGCCCGTCCTGGAGCGCGAGCTGGCCCTGATGCTGGCGCCCAAGGACAAGGACGAGAACGCCTCGGCCATTCTGGAAGTGCGCGCGGGCACCGGCGGCGACGAGGCGGCGCTGTTCGCGGGCGACCTCTTCCGCATGTACCAGCGCTACGCCCAGCTGCACGGCTGGCGGGTCGAGGTCGACAGCGTCTCGGAAGGCGAAATGGGCGGCTTCAAGGAAATCGTCGCCTCGATCACCGGCGACGGCGTGTTCGGCCGGCTGAAGTTCGAGAGCGGCGTGCACCGGGTGCAGCGCGTGCCGGCCACCGAGGCGCAAGGCCGCATCCACACCTCGGCCGCCACGGTCGCGGTGCTGCCCGAGGCCGAGGACGTCGAGATCGAGATCAAGGAAAGCGACCTGCGGATCGACACCTACCGCTCGTCGGGCGCGGGCGGTCAGCACGTCAACAAGACCGACTCGGCCGTGCGCATCACCCACTTGCCGACCGGCGTGGTGGTGACCAGCTCGGAAAAGTCGCAGCACCAGAACCGCGCCCGGGCGATGAAGAACCTGAAGGCGCGCCTCTACGACATGCAGCGCGAGGCGCTGGACAGCGCCCGCTCCGAGGCCCGCAAGAGCCAGGTCGGCAGCGGCGATCGCTCCGAACGCATCCGCACCTACAACTTCCCGCAAGGCCGGGTGACCGATCACCGGATCAACCTGACCCTCTACAACCTGTCGCGGATCATGGAGGGCGACGCCCTGGACGACGTGATCAACCCGCTGATCGCCGAGGACCAGGCCGAGCGTCTGGCCAGCCTGGAAGAAAGCTTTAGCTAGGCCATGGCTTGGACCCGCACCTATGACGAGGCCGAGCCCCAGCGGGTCAATAAATGGCTGGCCCAGAGCGGCGTGTGCTCGCGCCGCGAGGCCGAGCAGCTGATCGCCGACGGCCTGGTGTCGATCGACGGCGCGGTGGTCGAGGACGTCGGCCGCAAGATCCAGCTGGGCCAGACCCTGACGCTGGCCGACCGCGCCACCGCCAAGCTCGACGGCACGCCGACCTATCTGATCCACAAGCCGCGCGGCGTGGTCTCGGCGCAGCCCGATCCTGGCCAGACGCCGGCGGCGCGCCTGCTGACCCGCGCGAACCTATGGGGCGACGCGGCGGGCGTGGCGATCCCGCAATCGGGCGACCTGATCCCGCCGGTCGGACGGCTGGACAAGGACTCGCGCGGCCTGCTCCTGCTGTCGCAGGACGGCGTGGTGGCCAAGGCCGTGATCGGGCCTCAGTCGGACCTGGAAAAGGAATATCGCGTCGCCGTGATGGGCGAGCTGACCGAAGAGAAGCTGGAGCTCCTGCGCTTCGGTCTGGAATTGGATGGCCGCGAGCTCAGGCCGGCGGACGTCGAGGTGATCTCCGACCAGCGCCTGAAGTTCGTCCTGCGCGAGGGCCGCAACCGGCAGATCCGCCGAATGTGCGAGCTCGTGGATCTGAAGGTGGTGGACCTGTTCCGCGTGCGGATCGGTCCGCTGGACCTGGGCGACATGCCCGAAGGCCGCTGGCGGCCGCTGACGGCCGCCGAGCGGGCGGCGCTGATCGGGGGTTAGCCGATCTGGTCGATGACCTCGGCGCGCAACTCGGCGCGGGTCATGCCGGGCCAGGCCCAGTCGGTCTGGGCCGGACGAACCGCCGACAGCGCGACGCGACGCGGCGTTTGGGTGCGAGGCTCGGGCCGGACGGCGGCCTCGCGGTGGGTAACGGTTTTCATGAAGTTCCAAACAGGGGCCGGCGAATTGGCGGGCCCAAAACAATAGAAAGATGGGAAATCGCCCCGGGCGGTCATTGACGGCGCGGGCCGAGCGAAGCGCGGCCTTGCGTCAGGGGACGCTTGAGCGGCGAGCGCGCATGGATGACAGATGGGGCGCCGCGTGTCCAGTTCAAGAGGCGCGACCGAGACGCCAAGCCGCGGCCTCAGCGCTTGACCTTGGAATACGGCACGAACGGGCCCAGGCTGACGAAGCCGCGCGGGAAGTGCGAGATCGAGTCGAGCAGCTGAACCGTCTCGGGCGCGCAGAGCTGGTTGCCGTAGGTCTTGGTCAGCAGCACGTCGTCCTCGCGCAACGAGGAAGCGCCGCCGCGCGGGCGGTTCACCAGGAGCTGGTTGCCCGGCAAGTGGTAGACGATCGCCACGCCCTCGATGATCTCGCTGCCCTGGATGTCGCTGAGGCTGACGCAGGCGACCGGCTTGCCGGCCACGCGGCCTTCCAGGCGCTGGGCCAGCTCGGCCTCGCCGGAGAGCCGTTCGCGCGGCGCGGCCGACGCGCTCGCCGCCGCCGCCAGGATCGCCGCCAGCGTCAAGCTTCTCGCCAAGCCTCGCATCACGTGTCTCTCCCTATTCGGCCGCCAGGGTCTCCGCGGCCTTCGCGGCCTGGATCTCGGCCGCCTTCTTCTCAACGAGTTCGACGATGTGATCGATCATCCCGTCGTTGGATTGTTTGTGGTCGGGCTTGCCGGCCATGTAGACCATGCCCGCCCCGGCCCCGCCGCCGGTGAAGCCGATGTCGGTCATCAGCGCCTCGCCGGGGCCGTTGACCACGCAGCCGATGATCGACAGCGACATCGGCGTGGCGATGTGGGCTAGGCGCTCTTCCAGCGCCTCGACGGTCTTGATGACGTTGAAGCCCTGCCGCGCGCAGGACGGGCAGGCGATGATGTTGACGCCCCGGTGGCGCAGGCCCAGCGACTTCAGGATGTCGAAGCCGACCTTGACCTCCTCGACCGGATCGGCGGCCAGCGACACGCGGATGGTGTCGCCGATGCCGGCCCACAGCATCGAGCCGATGCCGATCGCGCTCTTCACCGTGCCCGTGCGCGTGGCCCCGGCCTCGGTGACGCCCAGGTGCAGCGGGCAGTCGATGGCCTCGGCCAGCTGGTAGTAGGCGGCGACGGTCAGGAACGGGTCGGAGGCCTTCACCGAGATCTTGAACTCGTGGAAGTCGTGGTCCTGCAGGATGCGGGCGTGGTTCAGCGCGCTCTCGACCATCGCCTCGGGGCACGGCTCGCCGTACTTTTCCAGGAGTTCCCGTTCGAGCGAGCCGGCGTTGACGCCGATCCGCATCGAGCAGCCGTGGTCGCGGGCGGCCTGGATGACCTCGCGGACGCGGTCGGGCGAGCCGATATTGCCCGGATTGATCCGCAGGCAGGCCGCGCCGGCCTGCGCCGCCTCGACGCCGCGCTTGTAGTGGAAGTGGATGTCGGCCACGAGCGGGACCTTGGCCTCCCGCGCGATGGTCTTGAACGCCGCCGTGCTCTCGACGTCGGGACAGCTGACGCGGACGATATCGGCGCCGGCCTCCTCCAACTGACGGATCTGCTCCAGCGTCGCCTTGGCGTCGCTGGTGGGCGTGTTGGTCATCGACTGCACCGAGATCGGCGCGTCGCCGCCGACCTCGACGGAGCCGACGCGGATCTTGCGCGACGGGCGGCGCGTGATCTGGCGCCAGGGACGGACGTGGGTGTGGTCAGCGGCCATGCCGCTAATTTAGAGCCTACCGGCGCGGAACTGAAGGGTCCTTCCCGCTGATCGCCCGCGATTTCGCGGGCGAAGGCCGGGTCGATCGGCCTAGGGGCGGGGCGGCGCGACGGCGGGCGAGGCCGGCGCGGCGGCCTTGGGCGGCGGGATCAGCTTGGCGACCACCTGCACGCCGCCCGGCAGGCGGCTGCTCAGGGCGCCGCCGACATAGACGTCGAACGCGCCGGCGTCCGCCGCCTCGACCGACAGGCCGGGCGTGCGCGGCGCGCGATAGGCCTCGCCGGCCGAGAACCAGCGGGACAGATAGATCGCGCCGTCGGCGCCGCGCACCGTCAGGGCGGTGGCCTTTCGGGCCTGCAGCAGGACGCCGGAAGCCTCGGCCGGGGTCGCGCCCAGCACGGCGCCGCGCGCCTTGAACGGCGCGCCGAGCTTGAAGTCGTCGGCGGCGGCGCCGGCCTTGGCCTCGGCCTCCTCACGCGCCTTGGCCGCGACGTTCGCCGCGTCCACCGAACCGCCGTTGGCGGCGGCGTCATCGAGACCGGGAGTCTTGTAGGGCTCGGGCGTCGTCGACTCGACCGGCGCCGGCAGGGGCGCGCCCAGGGCGACGGAGCTGTTGTTGGCGTGCGCCTGGACCTGGGTCGAGGCGGCCGGCGGGGCGATCTGCGGCGGCGGCGCGTCCTTGGCGATGGCGCGCTGGGCCACGTTCCACAGCAGGATGGCGCCGACCACCAAGAGGCCGCCGGCCAGGATCAGGGCCAGGCGCGGGTCGCGCTCGCGACGCACGCCGACCGGCGCGCGCAGCTCGGCGCCCTCGTCGGGCGCGTCGTTCTTGAAGCGGGTGACGGCCGCCTCGGCGTCCAGGCCCAGCAGCGCCGCATAGGCGCGGACATAGCCGATGGTGAACGGACGCGACGGCAGGTCCTCGAGCCGCATGTCCTCCAGGGCCTCGATATAGCCCTGACGGATCCGCGTGCCGTCGGCGATGTCCTGGGTGGTCAAGCCGCGGAATTCACGGGCGGCCTTCAGGGCCATGCCGATGTCGGCGCCCTCGTCCAGCGAGGGTTGGGAGACGGCGACCGGCGCTTCGTCACGATCGGCGTCGGCGACGAGATGCAAACGCCTCACGTTGCCCGTATCCAGCGGCATGTCGACTTAACGCCCCCACAATTCGCGCGGCGCGCGAAGCGCGACGCTCCCCCCACTCCGCGTCCGCGCGGAGTTCTTAACAACTCTTGTTGAATATCAAACTAAGTAGCGGGATTCAATGTACTAAACGGTGACGCTTGGTTAACGGCGAAGCTCTGGTCACACGGCGACGTAAAGCTTGCGCGCCAAGGTCTCGATCTCGCCGCGCAGCGAGCCGCCGGAGCCCTTCAGCAGCGCCTCGACGTTGCGTCGGGCGGCCTCGCGATCCAGCGACAGCACCATCTGCTTGACGGGACCGATGCCGGCCGGCGGCATCGACAGGCCCTCGAACCCCAAGGCCACCAGGGCGAAGGCCTCCAGGGGACGGCCGGCCATCTCGCCGCACACGGACACCGGCGTGCCGGTGTCGGCGCAGGCCTGCTGGATGGTCTTAAGGGCCCGCAGCGCGGCCGGCGACAACGGGTCGTAGCGGTCGGAGACGCGCGGATTGCCCCGGTCCGCCGCGAACAGATACTGCATCAGGTCGTTGGTGCCGACCGAGACGAAGTCGGTCATCGGCAGAAGCGCGTCGAGATGCCACAGCAGCGACGGCGCCTCGACCATGGCCCCGACGTCCAGGCGGGCCGGCGCGGGACGCCCGCGCTTCAGGGCCCAGGCCACCTCCTGGTCGACGAACGCGCGGGCGGCGCGGAACTCGTCCACATTGGCCACCAGCGGGAACATGATCCGCAGCGGCCGGCCGGCGGCGGCCTTGACCAGGGCGCGGATCTGCATGCGCAGCAGGGCCGGGCGGTCCAGGCCCATGCGCACCGCGCGCCAGCCCAGGGCCGGATTGTCCTCGCGCTCCAGCTCCATGTACGGCAGCAGCTTGTCGCCGCCGAGATCCAGCGTGCGGAAGGTGACCGGCATGCCGTTGGCGGCCTCCAGCACCTTCTCGTAGAGCGCGGTCTGGGCCTCCAGACGCGGCAGCTCCTCGGCCACCATGAACTGGAACTCGGTGCGGAACAGGCCGATGCCCTCCGCGCCGGTCTCGGCCAGGATGTCGAGATCGACGGCCAGGCCCGCGTTCATCAGGAGCGTGATCTTGGCCCCGTCCTTGGTGATCGGCGGGGTGTCGCGCAGGCGGGCGAACTCGGCCTTGCGCTGGGCGCGGACCTCCATCCGGGCCTTCAGCGCCTTGACCACGTCGGGCCGCGGCCGCAGCCAAGCCTCCTGCGTCTCGGCGTCGACGACCACGGGGTCGCCCTCGTTGACCCGGTCGCGCAGGCCGGCCAGGCGGCCGACGCAGGGGATGTCCAGCGCGCGGGCCACGATGCCGGCGTGGCTGGCGGCGCTGCCCTCCTCCAGGAGGATGCCCTTCAGCTTGGTGCGGTCGTATTCCAGCAGGTCGGCGGGACCCAGGTTCCGGGCGATCAGGATCGCGTCGTCGGGCAGCACCCGCACGGCATGCACGTCGCCCGACAGGTGGCGCAGCAGGCGGTCGTTCAGGTCTTCCAGATCGTGCAGCCGCTCGCGCAGATAGGGGTCCCGCGCCTGGCCCAGCCGCGCGCGGTGCTCGGAGCGGACCCGCTCGACCGCCGCCTCGGCGGTCAGGCCCGAGCGCACGGCCTCCTGCAGGCCCCGGTTCCAGCCCCGGTCGTGGGCGAACAGCCGATAGGTCTCCAGCACCTCGTAGGAGGCGCCGACCAGGCCGTGCTGGCCCTCCAGCATCTCGTCGATCTGGGTCTGCAGCTGCTCGATGGCGTAGTTCAGCCGCGCTTCCTCGGCCAGGGCGTCGTCGGACAGCAGGGTCTCGGGCGCGACCGGCGCCTCGTGCAGCACCGCCACGCCATAGGCCAGACCCTCGGCGAAGCGCGAGCCCTTCAGACGCTCGGGCTTGTGCGGCGCCAGCTCGACGTCCTTCAGCTCGTCGGCGCCCAGAAGCTCGCTGGAGCTGACCATCTCGGCCAGCACCATGGCGATGATCTGGAGGTCCTCGACCTCCTCCTCGTCATAGATCCGCTCGGTGCGGTTCTGGACAACCAGCACGCCGATCGCCCGCCCGCCGCGCAGCAGCGGCACGGCCAGGAAGGCGTGATAGGGATCTTCGCCGGTTTCCGGACGGTACGAGAACGAGGGGTGGCTGGCGGCGTCCGACAGGTTCAGCGGCCGGCCCAGGCGCATGGTCTCGCCGACCAGGCCCTCGCCTGGCTTCAGCCGGGTGACGTGCACCGCCTCGCGCGCCAGGCCCTCGGTGGCGAACAGCTCGAGATCGCCCGAAGCGCGGCGCAGATAGATCGAGCAGACCTCGGCCACCATCGAGATGGCGATGGTGCGCACCACCATGTCGAGCTTGGCCTGGGCGGGTCCGCCGCCAGCCATGGCCTCGCGGATCTGCCGCAGCAGACTGCGTGGTCCTCGAACGGCGATGCCGGATGCGGCCATGACGCCCTTACGCGCTCCCTCTCCCGAAACCGACTTAGCCCAGCTTCAAGCGCGAGGGGTTAAGACGGCGTCGTCCTCTAGATGGGGGCTAGCGCAGATTCCGCTCGCGGGATAGCCGCTGGCGTCAACCGAACGGCGATTAGGTGTGAAGGCGCGGAAAAGCGCCGCCCCGGGGTCGGGGCGGCGCAGGTCGCGCTAGAGGAGGGATCAGGACTCCAGCGGCGTTTAGCGGCGATAGCCGTAGGCGTAGCGGTTGTCGTAACGGGCGTCATAGCGGTTGTCGTACCGGTCATAGCGCGCGTCGTAGCGATCGTAGCGGCGGCCGTAGGCGTCGTAGGCGTAGCGCCCGTTGTCGTAGCGCCCGTTGTCGTAGCGCGGCGCGTAGCGGTGCTCGTAGCCGTAGCGGCGGTCGTCATACTTGTCCCGGGCCGTGGTGGCGCCGAGGGCGGCGCCGGCGACGGCGCCGATGGCGACCGCGTCGCCCTTGCCGTGGCCCAGGGCCGCGCCGGCGACGCCGCCGAGCACCGCGCCGATGATGGCGCGATCGGTCTTCTCGCCAGCGAAGGCGGCGGTGGCGGGGGCGACCAGCGCGCCGGTGACGGCGACGGCCAGGACGGTCTTGGTGATCTTGCCGAAGGTGTTCATGGCGGGGCTCCTATCTCCGTTGATAGGGGTTGTAGGCCCCCGCGTCTGAATGGGGTCGGGACCGGTCGTTCAGGTGGCGTTTAGGTTCGGACACGCGCTCTCCGCGCCCGCGTCCCAGGTCAGATAGCCGAACACCGCCCGTTCCAGCCGCCGCGACAGGCTTTCGCGATCGGGCGCGCGCTCGCGGCCCTCGGCGTCGACCAAGGCGCGGGTCAGGCGCAGGAGATCGGCCGCCGCTTGGCTCAGGTCCAGATGGGCGAGCGCGCCGCCGCCGCGGCGCAGGACGCCGACGATCGCCGACAGAATCGACCGCTCGGCGGCCTCGGTCTCGTCGTCCAGCGGCAGGCGCGCCTCCTCGAAGTCCAGGATGCGCGCCAGATTGGGGAAATCCAGCTGATGGCCCACGGCCACGGCGATCAGCCGCGACACCGCCGCGCGCCAGTCCTCGCCGGGCCGCTCGACCACCGCGGCGGCGACCTCGGCGGAAAAGCGGCCGGCGTCGCGGCGCACCAGGGCGGCCATCAGCGCGTCCTTGCCCGGGAAGTACTGGTACAGCGAACCGACACTGACACCGGCGACGGCGGCCACGGCGTTGGTGTTGAAACGCTCCAGCCCCTCGCGCTCCAGAATGCGAGCCGCCCCGTCCAGGATCACCTCCACCGTGGCGCTCGAACGCTTCTGGCGCGGGCGTTTGCGCGGGCTCAGAGGGTCCCGCCCCCGCCCCTCCGGATGCGAGTAGGCCATATGTGATGGAAAGCTCACATTCGTGGCGCGGTCAATGACGGCCGCGACCGGAGACGAACATGAGCACCGATCCTCAAACCATGACGCTCTTCATGCTGGTGCGGACCTCGCCCGCCTGGCTGGCCCTGCCGCCGCCGGAGCGCTTCGCCTTCTTCCACGCCCATGTCGAGCCGTTGCTGACGGCCCAGCCCGCCGTCAAGCTGCGGTTCTACGACGCCGAGTTCTACGACGCCCGCGTCTCGGACGTGCTGGTCTGGGAGACCGCCGACCAGGCCGCCTATCGCGCGATCGTCGAGGGCCTGCGCGAGACGCCGTTCTGGGATCACTACTTCCACATCGTCGACATCATCCCGGCGATCGAGAACGCCTACGCCGACCACTACGACGCCAAGGTGATCGGCGCGGCGGCTTGACGATCAGGCCCTATGCAGCCGCGCCGACCAAGATACGCCAGCCAGCATCAGCACCATGGCCGCGCTCTCCAGGGGGCGCGGCCAGCGGGCCTCGTGCAGGAAGCCGTACAGCAGGGCGAACACCGTCTCGAACACGATCAGTTGGCCCGAGAGGCTGAGCGGCAGCAGCCGGCTGGCGGCGTTCCACAGACCGTTGCCGATCACCGAGGCCCCGATCGCCACCGCGAAGCTGACGCCCCAGAACAGGCCCCAGGCGCCGGCGGCGTGCGCCTTGCCGGCGACCGCGAAGGCCGGAACCACCAGGACCAGCGACAACAGGCCCGTGGCGACGCCGGTGAGCAGCGACCACTCGTGGCTGGTGAACTTCGGCGTGGCGGCCAGGCGCCGGGCGTTCCAGACGGCGTAGGCGGTCCAGACGGCCAGGGCCAGCAGCGCGCCCAGCAGCCCGACCAGCGTCCGCCCCGCGCCCGCGCGACCGGCGGCGGCGAAGGCGTCGAGATTGATGCATACCCCGCCGGCGACGATTAGGGCCAGCGGCCAGATCAGCCGGCGCAACGGCGTCCCCTCTCCCGGCCGCGCCCCGACCAGCGTGATGGTGACGGGCAGCAGCCCGATGACCAGCGAGGCCAGGGCGACCCCGGCGGTCTGCACCGCCACCGCAAGGCCGACATAGTAGACGAGGTTGCCCAGCAGGCTGAGCAGCAGGAGATCGCGCCAGTCGCGCCCGTCCATCCGGGCCATGACGCCCTTCCAGCTCGGGACCAGCAGCACGCCCGCCGCCAGCCCGTAGGCCAGGTACCGCCCGGCCGTCGCCTGCAGCGGCGTGAAATCGGCCAGCAGCCTCGGCGCCAGGAACACCCCGCCCCAGAACGCGCCGGCGATCACACCGCACAGCAGGCCGAGCAAGAGGTTGCGGGAGGGGGTCATGAAGACGTGTTAGCAAATCCTCTCGCCATCGGGGGAGGATCTAGGCGTCAACCATGCCCCGGCATCGCCAGCGGCTGGCTCGCGTCGGCCACCAGGCGGCGGGCCTGTTCCAGGGCCGCGTCGATGTCGTTCTCGATGAACTCGACCTCCAGGTCGGTCAGCGGATGCGGCGCCGCGATGGTGCCCCGCAGGTATTCGCGGCGCTCGGCCTCGGTCATCGACCACCAGCCGACGGTGTGGCCCTCCTCGATCACCGCGTCGCCCATGGCCAAGAGGTCGTCGGTGTCGAAGATCGGCTGGCCGATCTTTTCCGGAAAGCGCGGCTCGGCGTCGTTGACCACCCGGTCGAGGCGCTTGAGCAGGGCCGCCAGCCACGGGCTGATCAGCAGCGGCTTCTCGTAGCCGTCGCCGAACTTGGCGCGCAGCAGGAGGTCGAACAGGACCTTCAGCCCCTCGTCGCCCTGGAAGGTGACGGTCTTGGCCTCGGGATCGAACTTGAAGACGTCGGGCATGAGGGCTCCGTGGGCTCCGGCCCTGATAACGTCCGAACGCGACGTTTTCTTGCGGAAGACGGGTGCGTCCTTCGAGGCACGCTCAGGAGCGCGCACCTCAGGATGAGGACGTCTGTACTGAATTCCTCATCCTGAGGCGTGAGCCGAAGGCGAGCCTCGAAGGACGCAGCGAACTACAGCTGGTCCAGCCCGTACGCCGCGTGCAGCGCCCGCACGGCGAGCTCGGTATAGGCCGCGTCGATCAGCACCGAGATCTTGATCTCCGAGGTCGAGATGACCTGGATGTTGATGTTCTTCTCGGCCAGGGCGGCGAACATCGACTGGGCGACGCCGGCGTGGCTGCGCATGCCGACCCCGATCACCGAGACCTTGGCGACGTCCTCGTTGACCGCGACGGCCTCGAAGCCGATCTCCTTCTGGGCGGCCTGGACGATCTCGACCGCGCGGGCGGCGTCGCGCTTGCCGACCGTGAACTCCATGTTGGCGGTGTCGGCGCTGCGGGCGCGCGACTGCACGATCATGTCCACGTTCACATTGGCGTCAGCCAGGCGGCCGAAGATCTGCGAGGACACGCCCGGATGGTCGGGCAGCCCCAGCAGGGTGATCTTGGCTTCGTCGCGGCTGTAGGCGACGCCCGAGACGATGCGCTTTTCCATGATTTCTTCCTCGTCGCAGACGATCGTACCTTGGCCCGGCGCTTCACCGGGTTCGACGAAACTCGACAGCACCCGCACCGGCACGCGATGGGCCATGGCCATCTCGACCGAGCGGGTCTGCAGCACCTTGGCCCCCAGCGAGGCCATTTCAAGCATCTCTTCGTAGCTGATCTTGGCCAGGCGCTTGGCCTTGCTCTCGATCCGCGGGTCGGTCGTGTAGACGCCGTCCACGTCGGTATAGATGTCGCAGTCGCCCTTGACCGCCGCGGCGATCGCCACCGCCGAGGTGTCCGAGCCGCCCCGGCCCAGGGTGGTGATGCGGCGGTCGGGGGTCACGCCCTGGAAGCCGGCGATCACGGCGATCTCGCCGCTGGCGAAGCAGGCCTCGAGGTTCTCCGGCGGGATCTCCTCGATCCGCGCGCGGCCGTGGGCGGCGTCGGTCAGGATCGGCACCTGCCAGCCCAGGAACGAGCGGGCCTTGTGGCCCATGTTGCGCAGGGTCATGGCCAGGAGGCCGGCGGTCACCTGCTCGCCCGAGGCGACGACGGCGTCGTACTCGTCGTCCGACTCCGGCAGGCCTTGGGCCGCGCGGCCGGCGCCGTCGGTCCAGGCGACGAGCTCGTTGGTCTTGCCCGACATGGCCGAGACGACCACGGCCACCTGTTTGCCGGTGGCGACCTCGGCGGCGACCAGGCGCGCCACGCGGCGAATGCGCTCCAGGTCGGCGACCGACGTGCCGCCGAACTTCATCACCAACCGAGACACGTGCCTGCCACCTCGAAAACCGGTCAATTCTTGCGCGGAAGCCGGCTCATCGCCCCCGCCCGCGCAAGCCGCCGCCTTCTAGCGGCGTTGTCCAGGCGCCGCAATGCGTCATCGCATCATTTTCGCGCCGCGTGATCGTCCAGGACCGGCGGAAGCTTGAAGGCCACCACCTGACGGGTGGCGCGGTTGACGCCCCAGACCACGCGCGGCTGATAGGGGTCCCACGCGATCGCCTGGCCCTCGACCGGGATCGCCAGGGTCGCGACGAGGTCCAGCGTCGCCCCGCCCTCGGTCGGGACCCGCAGCGCGTACATCTCGGGCCGGTCGTGGCCGGTGACATAGAGCAGGCCGTCGTCGCCGAACGCCCCGCCCGAGCTGCTGTAGGGGGCCATGCGCTCTAGCACCGGCGCGGGCAGCAGCCACGCCCCGACCCGCCGCCACTGGTCGTCGAACTTGACCAGCGTCGTCCATCGATGGTCGCGCCCGGGCTCGCCGCCCTTGGCGTCGTAATTGGCGAACATCCCCCACCAGAAGCCGTCGTGGCGATCGACCCAGGTCAGCGACCCGGTCCCCGGCCCCAGCGGCACGACGCGCTTGTGGGTCATTTTCACCGGGTCGAAGATCTCGACCGAGCTGGTCTGGGGCACGCTGGGATAGTTGGAGCCGGCGCAGACCAGATCCTTGCCGACGATCAGGCAGGCGTTCAGGTGCTTGAAGCGGACGGGGTCGCCCTTCCACTCGGCCTGCTTGACGGCGGTCGCCTTGTCGTAGCGGGCGATGGTCCCGTTATCGATCGCGAAGAGGTGGGTCTTGTCGACCGCCACGCCCTGATTGGCCTCGGGCGCTTCCAGGCGGCGCGCCTCGGTCGTCTTCAGGCTCGGCTCCTGGGCCAGGGCCGGAGCGGCGGCCAGCAGCGCGGCCAGGATCGAAAGACGCTTCATGCGCGGAACCATCAGCCCGGACTCGGACGAAGTCGCAACTTGGACCAGGATTGTGACGATCAAACCTACTCCGGTCTTCCCCGCGCAAGCGGGATCCAAGCCGAGTTTGCGGCATAGTCCCCCGCGCGCGCCGCGACGTCGGACTCAGCCTGGGTCCCCGCTTTCGCGGGGAAAACGGCAGGCGGGTTTAGCCTTGAGTGTTGATAGCCTCTTCAGTGCCGTCCTCGCCCTTCGACAGGCTCAGGGTGAGGACGACTATAGGCCCCGCGGGCACAAAATCCTCATCCTGAGCCTGTCGAAGGACGAGGATTTCCATCCGGACCAACCTCCACACGCAACGTGAACTCAGCCCAACGGAGTAGGTGTTTTCGCGGTGAAGACGACGTAGGCGTGGGGGACGAGGATGATGCGCCGGCGGCCAAATCCCTCTAAACAAGCGCGCATGACAGACGCCGCCTCGCCCTCCTGGAGCATCGACCCCGCCGACGTGGCGCGGTTCTCGGCCATCGCCGCCGAATGGTGGGATCCCAAGGGCAAGTTCGCGCCGCTGCACGTGTTCAATCCCTGCCGCCTGGCCTTCATCCGCGAGCAGGCCCTGACGCGCTTCGGCCGCGACGGCGCCGCCCGCGCGCCGTTCGAGGACCTGTCCCTGCTCGACATCGGCTGCGGCGGCGGCCTGCTGTCCGAGCCGATGGCCCGGCTGGGCTTCTCGGTCACGGGCATCGACGCCTCGGAGAAGAACATCAAGACCGCCGCCACCCACGCGGCCGAGCAGGGCCTGGAGATCGCCTACCGCCCCGCCACCGCCGAACAGCTGCTGGCCGAGGGCGCGGGGCCGTTCGACGTCGTGCTGACCATGGAGGTCATCGAGCATGTCGCCGATCCGGGCGAATTCCTGCGGACCTGCTCCAAGCTGCTCAAGCCCGGCGGCCTGATGGTCGTGGCCACCCTGAACCGCACGCTGAAGGCCCTGGCCCTGGCCAAGATCGGCGCCGAGTACGTGCTGCGCTGGGTGCCGGCGGGCACGCACGACTGGCGCCAGTTCCTGAAACCCGAGGAGCTGCGCGCCTTCCTGGCCGGCGAGCCGGTCGAGATGCAGGGCCCGTTCGGCGTCAGCTACAGCCCTCTGACCGGCCGCTGGAGCCGCTCGACCGACACCGACATCAACTACATGATGACCGTCACCAAGGCCTGAAACGCGGGCCTTCGGGGAACTTCGCCGCGCCGGGAGCTTTTCCCATCCCAGGGACAAGAACCCGGATTGGCGACCCACCGTCGGGGGGTCGGACGTCGATCCGTTCGCGTGGGAACGGAGACCATCTCATGACTTGCAAGACCTTGGCCGCGATGCTGGCCGCGACGGTGGCGTGCGGCGCGATCGCCCCCGCCTTCGCCCAGGACTCGGCCTATCAGCGGAACCTGAGCGCCTACGACCAGCAGCGCTCGAACTATTACGATCGCGTCGCCGAGTATCAGGACCGCCAGGACGCCTACGAGCGCGATCGCGCCAACTACCTGCGGGCCCGCGACGAATACGACCGCCGCTACGGCCGCGGGGCCTATGACCGCCGCTATCCCAGCTACGCCGACCGCTACCGCGTGGCCCAGTATCGCGACAGCAACGCCTATTACGGCGAGCAGGCCGATTTCGAGCGCGCCCGCGCCAGCTACGAGCGCGCCCGCTACGACTATGACCGCCGCTATGGCGAGGGCGCCTATGACCGCCGCCATCCCGGCGAGGCCGACCGCTTCCGGGTCAGCGGCGTCAGCCAGGCCTCGGGCTACGACACGCGCTATGACACCGGCCGCGCCCAATGGGAGCGGGACCGCGATCGCTACTTCGCCGCCCGCGACGACTATGACCGCCGCTACGGCGCCGGCGCCTATGACC
The DNA here is from genome assembly GCF_947036865.1 of uncultured Caulobacter sp. Lineage (GTDB taxonomy): Bacteria > Pseudomonadota > Alphaproteobacteria > Caulobacterales > Caulobacteraceae > Caulobacter. The sequence continues at coordinate 28,245 of NZ_CAMQSF010000017.1, forward strand.
GTCGCAATCCGGGCGAGAGCGCCCGTTACGCCACGCCCTATGCCGGCGGCGCCTACAGCATCGACACCAACGCCAATGTCGGCGTCGACACCTGCCGTCAGGACGCCAAGCGCAACGCCACGGTCGGCGGCGTGATCGGCGCCCTGGCCGGCGCGGCCCTGGGCTCGAACGTCGCGGCCCGCAACGCGCGCCCCGAGGGCACCGTGCTGGGCGCCCTGGTCGGCGCGGGCGTCGGCGCGGCGGTCGGCAACGCCTCGGCCAAGTGCGACACGCGCGGCGCCTACTACACCTACGACCAGACCCAGCCCTATCGCTACAGCGACGGCCGCTACGCCAGCGCGGGCGAACGCTGCCGCCTGGCCCCGGCCCCGACCGAGTACAACGGCCGCGTCGAGCAGCGCTATGTCCGCGTCTGCCCCGACGCCGACGGCCGCTATCGCGTCGAGAGCTGATCCCGGCTCGCGCCCAGGCTCGAGCGTCGGGGATCCGACCAGCGGGAAACCCGTCGCCAGCTTGGGCGTTAAGACGCCGAGGGATTTCAACAGGGTAAGAACGGAGAGCTCGCCATGCGCGCCCATCTGAAAGCCGCCATCCTGGCCACCGTCGTCGGATTCACCGTCAGCAGCGTGGCCGTCACCGCCGCCGACGCCCAAGGCCGCCGCTATCGCGTGATGGTCTGCGACAAGTCCAAGGCCAAGAACGGCGCCATCATCGGCGGCCTGTCGGGCGCCCTGCTGGGCAACGTCGTCGCCGGCCACGGCGCCCGCACCGAAGGCACGCTGCTGGGCGGCGCGGTCGGCGCCGTCGCCGGTCACGAGATCGGCAAGGGCAAGCGCAAGTGTCACTACGAGTACCGGTATCGGTAAGGCGTAGAGCTTCTTGAGACGAACGAGGGCGGCGGATCGAAAGATCCGCCGCCCTTTTTCATGCGGTCTCCGCCGAACGCCCGAAGGCGACGCGCGGCCAGAGCGTGATAGCCGAAAGTGTGAGCGGTTTTCGCGGCTAGCACGTTCTAAAGGTTTGAAATCGAGCCTGTTTATCCGTTTCGAATGAGTCCATTCGAGACAGGCAGGCTCTAAGCGGCGGCCCTTCGCGCCGTCTCGCCCGCGCCGCCGCCGGTGTCGAAGCCCGCCACCAGAGCGGCCAGTTCGCCCGCGCCGCGCCGAAGGCTGGCGGCCTCGCTCGTCGCCTGGGAGACGCGCTGCGCGTTCTGCTGCGTGGTGGCGTCCATCTGCGTCATCGCGCCATTGACGTCGCCGAGATTGGCGGCCTGGCCGGAGGCGGCGTCGGCGATCCCCTGGATCAGCGTGTCGATCTCGGAGATTTGGCCGGTGATGTCGATCAGCGCTTCTCCCGTGCGCCCCACCAGCTCGACGCCGCGGGTCACCTGCATCGTGCTCTGGGCGATCACCGACTTGATCTCCTTGGCGGCCTCGGCGCTGCGCTGGGCCAAGGCGCGAACCTCGGACGCCACCACCGCGAAGCCGCGTCCCGCGTCCCCGGCCCGCGCGGCCTCCACGCCCGCGTTCAGGGCCAGAAGATTGGTCTGGAACGCGATCTCGTCGATGACGCCGATGATCTGGGCGATCTGGCCCGCGCCCTTCTCGATCTCGTCCATCGCCGAGACCGCGTCGCGGACCAGGTCGCTGGATAGCTCGGCCTTGCCCCGCGCGGCCGAGGCCGAAGCGGCGACCTGCTTGGCGCCTTGAGCGCTGGTCTTCACCGCCTTGGTGATCTCGTCGATGGCGGTGGCGGCCTTGACGATGTCGGCGGCCTGGCGCTCGGTGCGATGGGTCAGATCCTCGCAGGCCTGGGCGATCGCGACCGACCCGCGCTCGACATTGGTCGAGGCCCCGGCGATGCCCTTGATCGTGGACTCGAGCGTCTGGATCGCGGCGTTGAAGTCTTCGCGCAGCTGGGCGTATTCGGCGGGCAGGTCGTCGTTCAGGCGGTAGTTCAGCAGCCCCTCGCTGAGCGCGGCCAGCGCATGGCCCACGCTCTTGACGATCGCCTCCCGCTCCGTGCGGATCGCCTCGATCTCGGCCTTTCGCCGCGCCTCCTCGGCCGCGTGCAGATAGACCGACAGCGCGTAGTCGATGTCGAGCATCGCGGCCTTCACCAGGGCGCCCAGCTCGGCGGAGACCTCGGCGGGGCTAGCCCCCTTGCTCATGAAGCCCCGCGACCAGCGCGCCTCGACCAGCGCGTCGATCAGGCTCTCGACCACCACGGCGTAGCCGCCGATGTACCAGCGCGGTTCCAGACCGATCCGGGCGTGGACCTCGCCGATCGCGGTGACCGCGTTGACATAGCCCTGATCGAAGTCGCCCGTCAGGATGCGCTCCCAGTGGGCGACCTGCTTCTGCTTGGCGTGTTCGATCGCCGCCTGGTTCGGGAAGAACCGGATCGTCTCCGGGTTGTTTCGGACCTTGGCATAGAAACCGTCCATAGCCTGGCTCAAGCGCGCTCGGATCGTCGGTCCGATGGCCTTGATGCGGGCGCGAGCCTGGGCGTTCAGCCCCATGAAGCCCAGGCGCTCTTCGATCGTCTTGACGTCCGCCACGTCGGGATCTCGCTGTTATGGAGTGGAGCCTCCACTGGAGCGCCTGGAGCGTAAAGAAAGGCCTAATTGACACGTAGAGGGCGCTACATTTCGCGGGCTTTTACGACCTAAAGCCTTGTTTTGTGCGCATTCCGGGGAAGTTAATCAGACATTAATTAGCGATGCGGCACCATGGACTCTCGGGAGACCTCGATGCTGGACCACCTCGTTAAGATCTATGCCGATAGCGACATCGCTGTCATCGTGACGGACGCCAACTTCTCCGACGAGGGGCCGACGATCCTGTTCGCCAACGCGGCGGCTCAGCGCATGACCGGCTATGCGCGCGCGGAGATGGTGGGGCGCTCGCCCCGGATGCTGCAGGGCGCGGAGACCAGCCTTGCCTCGCGCAAGGCCTTGGCCAGGGCGATCCGCCAGAACGATCATTCGGCGGTAGTGCTGCGGAACTATCGCAAGAACGGAGAGCCCTACGACTGCGCGATCTCGGTGGAGGTGCTGCGCAACCGGGCCGGCGCGCCGGAACTGGCGATCGCCTTCGAACAGGAACGCCCCATCCGAGCGGGCCGCCGCCGGGCCGTCTGAGCCCCCCTCAGTTCACCTGCGTCTTCTTCGGCGCGGCCGGCGGCAGCGGGGCCACGCGCACGCCGTCCTCGATCAGCGCCTTGACCTCGGTCGGCGAGGCCTCGCCATAGATGCCGCGCTCCTCGGACTTGCCCTCGTGGATGGCGCGGGCCTCCTTGGCGAAGGCGTCGCCGACATAGTCGAAATTGTCCTCGACGTGGCGGCGGACCTCGGTCATGGCGGTCATCATCATCTCGCGCGTCTTGGCGTCGACGGCGGGGGCGGCGCGCTGAGCCTTGGTGCCGGTGACGGCCGGGGCCATGATCTGCTTGGACACCCCGTGCGAGCCGCATACCGGGCATTCGACGAGGCCCCGAGCGGCCTGGTCGTCATAGTCCGCCGACGAGCCGAACCAGCCCTCGAATTGATGAGCCTGATCGCACTGGAGCGCGTACTTGATCATGGTTGGTCGTGGTCAGGGTCCGACGAAAGACCGGGCGTTCTGGAGCGCCGGGATCGCCGCCCGCGCCGACAAAGCAGCGGGCAGGTCGAGGTCGGCCATCAACACGCCCGGCGCGTCGTGGTCAAGCCTGGCGATCACCTCGCCCCAGGGACCGACCACGATCGAGCGGCCCCAGGTGCCGCGACCGTCCTCGTGGACGCCGCCCTGGGCGGGCGCCAGCACGAAGGAGCCGGTCTCGATGGCGCGGGCGCGCAGCAGCACTTCCCAATGGGCCTCGCCGGTCGGCCGGGTGAAGGCGGCCGGAACCGTCAGCACCGTGGCGCCGGCCAGGGCCAGGGCGCGGTGCAGGGCCGGAAAGCGCACATCGTAGCAGATGGTCAGGCCGAGCCTGGCCCAGGGCGTGTCGACCGTCACCGCCCGCTCGCCCGGCGCGTAGGCCGACGACTCGCGCGCCGTCTCGCCCGGCTTGCCGTCCTTGGGGGGCAGGTCGACGTCGAACATGTGCAGCTTGTCGTAGGTCGCGACGATCGCGCCGGTGGGGTCGATGACCACCTGGCGGTTGGCGGCCTTGCCTTCGCCGTCCTCGCGCCGCACCAGAGCCGAGCCGATGTCGATCCAGGTCCCGGTCTCGGCGGCGATGGCGCGCAGGCCCTGGACGACGGGGTCGTCCTCCAGCGCCGTCAGGGCCGGCAGCAGCTTGGCGCGGTCCCTCTGCACGACATTTGTGCATTCGGGGGTCAGCACTAGTTGGGCCCCCTGCCCGATCGCCTCGCGCACCGGCGGCGCGACATGGTCCAGCGCCGCGGCGTGGGTCGCCGGCGTGCGGGTCTGGACGAGACCGACTCTCAAGCCCCCCTTGGTCGTCATGCGGCGAGCAGGCCGTCCAGCTTGCCCTCGCGCTCCAGAGCCATCATGTCGTCGCAGCCGCCGATGTGCCGGTCGCCGACGAAGATCTGCGGGAAGGTCGAGCGGCCCGACCGCTCCATCATCTCCTGGCGCAGCTTGGGATCCATGCCGGCCTCGATCTCGGTGAAGTCGGCGCCCTTTTCGCTCAAGAGAGCCAGGGCGCGGGCGCAGTAGCCGCAGAAGGGGCGGGTGTAGATGGTGACGTGGGCCATGCTCGAACTCGGAATCCTTGGTGAAGCTTATATAGGGCGCGCCTGGGTTTCTGTAACGCGCGCGACGACAGATAGGCTCACGGCCGCCGCGCCGGCCGCCAGAAGCGCCCGCGCGCAGCCCTCGGCCGTGGCGCCGGTGGTCAGAACGTCATCGATCAGGACGAGCCGCCGACCTTCGATCTGGCGCCGCCGGGACGGGGGCACGGCGAAGGCCGCGGCCACGTTGCGCCGCCGGCCCGAGGCGGACTTGCCGCCCTGGCTGTCGGTGTCGCGCCGGCGGACCAGGGCGTCGGGCAGATACTCGAGCCCCGCCATGCGGGCCAGCGGCCTCGCGATCTCGGCGGCCTGGTTGTAGCGACGGCGCAGCAGGCGGGCGCGGTGGACCGGCACGGGAACCACCGCCTCGGCTTCGGCCAGCAGGTCGGCGGCCGAGCGCGACAGCCAGCGGGCGAACAGGCCGGCCAGGTCGGCGCGGTCGGCATGCTTCAGCTTCAAAACGAGCTCGCGCGAGTGCTCGTCATAGACGCAGGCGGCGCGGGCCCGCTGGAAGGCCTTGGGCTTGGCCTGGCAGCCGGGACAACGGTCCAGCGCCGCCTCGGCATAGGGCATGGCCAGGCCGCAGCCGTCGCAGACCGGATCGTCCAGGAAGGTGATCTTCGAGAAGGCGCGAGGGGACAGGCCGCGGCTCAGCGCCGCCTCGCCGTCCAGGGTCGCCGGCGGCAGGATCAGGTCCAGCAGATCCCGCCCGAGGCTCATAAGACGCGGGCCGCCTTTCCAGATCGGTCCGGAATCGCCATGTTCCGCGCGCATGACCGCCTCGCCCCTGCTCTTCGACCGCGCCCTGCATCGCCAGCGCCTGGACCGCGCTGCGCCCGACTACGCGTCCGCCGACTTTCTGAAGGCGCGGGCGGCGCAGGACGTGGTCATGCGGCTGGAGACCATCCTGCGACGCTTTCCGGTCGCCGTCGACCTCGGCGCCAGAAACGGACATTTTTTCAATGCCTTGAGCGACAGCGACGCCCGCGCCAATCTCGACATCCTGATCGAGGCCGACCTGTCGGGACGGATGCTGGCCGGACGCGAGGGCCCGCGCGTGGTCGCCGACGAGGAGCGCCTGCCGTTCGGCGACGCGACGCTGGATCTGGTGGTCTCGACCCTGTCGCTGCACTGGACCAATGACCTGGTCGGCGCGCTGATCCAGATCCGCCGCGCCCTGCGGCCCGACGGCCTGTTCGTCGGCGCGCTGTTCGGCGGCGCGACGCTGACCGAGCTGCGCCAGTGCCTGCTGGCGGCCGAGGCCGAGCTGTCGGACGGGGCCTCGATGCGGGTCTCGCCGTTCGCCGACGCCATCGACGCCGCGGGCCTGCTGCAGCGCGCCGGCTTCGCCCTGCCGGTGGCCGATGTCGATCGGGTCAAGGTGCGCTACGCCCACCCGCTGAAGCTGCTCCAGGACCTGCGGGCCATGGGCGAGACCAGCGTGCTGCTGGACCGCTCGCGCAAGCCGCTGACGCGGCGCGTGCTGTTCCGGGCGATGGAGCTCTATGTCGAGCGCTTCGCCGAGCCGGACGGCCGCGTGCCCGCGACGTTCGAGATCGTCGCCGTCACCGGCTGGGCCCCGCACGAGAGCCAGCAGAAGCCGCTGCGGCCGGGCTCGGCCAAGATGCGGCTGGCCGACGCCCTGGGGGTCCAGGAGCAGCCGGCGGGGGATAAGGCCGGTTAGGTGCCGCTCAGCGTCGTGGCGGTCTTGGTGAAGGCGGTCTTGATGCCGCCGCTGACCAGGTTCAGGGCGCTGATGATGGCGATCGAGATCAGGACCACGAACAGGCCGACCTCGACGGCCGTGGCGCCCGATTGATCAGCCCAGAAGGCCTTCAGAGCACGTCGCGCAGCCAGGCGACCAGGGGCTCGTCCGCGGGCGGCATCGGATAGTCCGCGAGCTTGTCCGGTTTCACCCATGCCAGCGCCTCGTGCTCCCTGCGCGTCACCTGGCCCTCCCAGCGACGGAGCAGATAGAGTGGCATCAGGAGGTGAAAAGACTCGTAAGAGTGGGACGCGAAAACGAACGGCGCGAGACAGGCCTGGGCGACCTTGATCCCCAGCTCCTCGTCGAGCTCGCGGATCAGGCAGGCCTCGGGCGTCTCGCCGGCCTCGACCTTGCCGCCGGGAAACTCCCACAGGCCTGCCAGCTGCTTGCCCCTCGGCCGCTGGCAGATCAGCACCCGGCCGTCGACATCGATCAAGGCGGCGGCGGCGACGAGGACGATGGGCTTGGTCATGGGGCGGGTTTGGCCTCTGTCGCCGCGGACCGCAAGGGCGGATCGCCTCTCCTCCCCCGCCTGGGGGAGGTGTCGCGGCCGCGAAGCGCGCCGTGACGGAGGGGGTTGGTCATGAGTCAGCAGCGCCGGCGCTGAACCCCCTCCACCGGCTTCGCCGGTCCCCCTCCCCCAAGAGGGGGAGGAGAGCATCGCCTTGCCCCTTCCTTGACTTTCGCACCGCAACAAGCGATATCGGCGTTGCGCCACTTCGGCGCTATTGGCGCTCCAGCCGCGTGAGGGTCCGTTTTCGGGCCAGCCTGTCGAGCGCCTTGAGAGCTTTTCTCACCCGATCGCCCGTGCACGCGGGGCGCTCCCCTAACGATAGCCGAGGGGCCGCCGTGCGAGAACGCATGGGCCGCGTCGGCGCACGAAAGAACCAACACACGTGACTCAATTTTCCGACCTTGGCCTGGCCAAGCCGCTGCTGAAGGCGCTGGCCGAGAAGGGCTACAAGGAACCGACCCCGATCCAGGCCCAGGCGATCCCGGTGGTGCTGCAGGGCAAGGACCTCCTGGGCATCGCCCAGACGGGCACCGGCAAGACCGCCGCCTTCGCCCTGCCGATCCTGCAGCGCCTGGCCGAGGACCGCAAACCCGCGCCGCGCCGCGGCTTCCGCTGCCTGGTGCTGTCGCCCACCCGCGAACTGGCGACCCAGATCGCCGAGAACTTCAAGGCCTACGCCGTCCACATGGGCCTGTCGGTCCACACCATCTATGGCGGCGTGAAGTACGGCCCGCAGATGAAGGCCCTGGCCGGCGGCATCGACGTGCTGGTCGCCACGCCCGGCCGCCTGATGGACCACATGGCCGAGAAGTCGGCTACGGTCTCGGGCACGGAGATCTTCGTCCTCGACGAAGCCGACCAGATGCTGGACCTGGGCTTCGTGGTGCCGATCCGCAAGATCGCCGCCCAGCTGACCAAGAACCGCCAGAACCTGTTCTTCTCGGCCACCATGCCCAGCGAGATCGGCAAGCTGGCCGGCGAGCTGCTGAAGGATCCGGTGCAGGTCTCGGTGGCCCCGCAGGCCACCACGGTCGAGCGCATCGACCAGCGCGTGCTTTTCATCGAGGCCCAGCGCAAGCGTCCGCTGCTGGCCGAGCTGTTCGCCGATAGCAGCTTCTCGCGCACCATCGTCTTCACCCGCACCAAGCGCGGCGCCGACCGGGTGGCCAAGTACCTGAACGCCGCCGGCGTCGAGGCCGCCTCGATCCACGGCGACAAGACGCAAGGCCAGCGCGAGCGGGCCCTGGCCGCCTTCAAGGCCGGCGAGATGCGGGCCCTGGTGGCGACGGACATCGCCGCGCGCGGCATCGACGTCAACGACGTCAGCCACGTGATCAATTACGAGCTGCCCAACGTGCCGGAGGCCTATGTCCACCGGATCGGCCGCACCGCCCGCAAGGGCAAGGACGGCATCGCCATCAGCTTCTGCGCCGACGACGAACGCAGCCTGCTGAAGGACATCCAGAAGGCCACCCGCCAGACGATCCCGTCCTTCGACCGCCGCAACGACAAGCAGCTGGCGGCGGCCGCCGCGGTGGCCGACAAGCTGGTCCCGGCCGATCGTCATGTGGATCCGCGCAAGGCCGATCCGCGCAACGACGTGCCGTCCGAGCTGCGCCGCAAGCGCAACCGCAACCGGTCCGGCGGTCAGGCCGCCCAGGGTCAGAATCAGGGTCGCGGCCAGGCCAAGAAGGCCGCGCCCGCCCAAAACCAGTTCCGCGGCCCCAAGCGCCAAGCCGCCCCCGCGGCCAAGAGCTGGACCCCGCTGGACTAGCTGTCCGATCAAGACCGCGGTCGCGGACGCCGGAGCGGCGCCCGCGACACCGCGCCGTACCCAATCTTCAAGGCGGCGCTTGAATCCTCGCCATTGATGCGCTCACCTGAGGTCAGGGCCGGTCCTCTGACCGGACGGGGGACCGGAGGACATGGGCGAGGGCAAGCCGCGCGCCGCGCCTGCGCTGACCAGGATCGCCGGCGGCGAAATGGCCGAGCGCGTGCGCGCGTTCGACTGGTCGACGACGCCCATCGGCCCGCGAGACGCCTGGTCGCCCGCCCTGCGCATGGCCGTGGACATGATCCTGGCCACGAACTTCCCGATGGCCCTGCGCTGGGGTCCCGACCTGGTGCTGATCTATAACGACGCCTACGCGCCGGCCCTGCACGCGCTGCACCCCGCCGCCCTGGGCATGAGGCTGGACCAGGCCTCGCCCGACTTCCAGGCCTCGATCCGGTCCTTCCACCAGGACATTCTGAGCGGGGCCAGCGGCGGGCTGGCCTTCGCCGAACTGCCGTTGAAGGTCACGCGCGGCGGCGGCCAGGAGACCGGCTACTTCCGGATCAGCTACAGCCCGGTCCCCGACGACACCGCCGAGAACGGCATCGGCGGCGTCCTGGTCACGGCGGTCGAGATCTCCGAGACCGTCGCGACCGAGAGAACGCTGCGCGCCACCCAGGAACGCTACGACATGGCCCGCCAGGCCGCCGGCGTGGTCGGCGCGTGGGAGTGGGACATCAAGACCAACAAGGTCTATGCCGACGCCCGGTACGCCGAGCTGCACAACGTCCCCCCGGAATTGGCCGAGGCCGGCCTGCCGGTCCAGGCCTATACGCCGGCCTTGCATCCCGACGACCGGGACCGCGTTCGCGACCTCGCCCTGGAGGCGGCGGCGGCGGGGACCGAGTTCTCGGCCGAGTATCGTCTGGTCCAGGCGAACGGCGCCGAGCGCTGGATCTACACCCGGGGCCGCGCCTATCTGGACGACGACGGCCAGCCGCTGCGCAACACCGGCGTGGTCGTCGACATCACCGAGCGCAAGCAGGTCGAGGTGGAGTTGGCCCAGGCGCGGCTGGGCCTGGATTTGGCCGCCCAGGCCGCTGGCCTCGGCCGCTGGGATCACAGCCCCACCGCCGGCGCGCGGTTCTGGGACCAGCGGGCGCGCGACATCTTCGGGCTGCGGCCCGACGACGAGCCGACCTGGGAGCTGCTCGACCAACTGATCCATCCGGACGATCGCGGCATGGTCACGGGGGCCGTGGCGATGGTTCTGGATCCGGCCGGCCCCGGCACGATCAATCTGGAATACCGCATCCATCGCCGCACCGACGGCGCCTTGCGCTGGGTCGAGGCGTTCGGGCGAACCTTCTTCGAGGACGGCCAGCCCTTGCGCTTCGTCGGCGTGATCTCCGACGTCACCGACCGCCGCGAAGCGGTCAATCACCTGCTGCGGCAGGAAGAGACCCTGCGCCAGGCCGTCGACGCCGCCGATGTCGGCACCTGGGATCTGGACGTCGACACCGGCGCCCTGACCTGGTCCGAGCGCTGCTACCCGATGTTCGGTCTGCCGGCCGGCGAACCGGTGGACATCGAGACGGCCTTCTCGCTGATCCATCCCGGCGACGAGGCCCGGGTGCGCGAGGCCACGCGCCAGGCCATGGATCCCGCCGTCAGGGCCGACTACGCGGTGGAGTTCCGGGCCACGGGCCGCGACGATCATGTCGAACGCTGGCTGGCCGTGAAGGGCAAGGTGTTCTTCGGCGACGACGGCCGCGCGCACCGCTTCGTCGGCGCCGTGGTCAACATCACCGACCGCAAGCGGGCCGAGCTGCACTTGCGCCTGCTGGTCAACGAGCTGAACCACCGCGTGAAGAACAGCCTGGCCACGATCCAGGCCATCGCGTCGCAGAGCTTCAACGGCCAGCGCTCGATGGACGAGGCGCGCGAGGCGTTCTCCAACCGCGTCGTCGCCCTGGCCGAGGCGCACGACCTGCTGACCCGCGAGAACTGGGAAGGCGCCGACCTGCAGGACGTGGTCGACCGCGTCGCGACACTGCACGGGGGCGTCGATCGTTTCACCCTGTCGGGCCCGTCGGTGCGTCTGTCCCCCAAGACGGCCCTGTCCCTGTCGATGGCCCTGCACGAACTGGCCACCAACGCCATGAAATACGGCGCCCTCTCGACCCCGGAGGGCGAGGTCGCCATCGCCTGGGCTCTGGCCCCCGACGCGGGGCCGGTCCGGCTGGACCTGACCTGGACCGAAAGGGGCGGCCCCCCTGTCGCCGCGCCCAGCGACCGCGGCTTCGGCTCGCGCCTGATCGAGCGCGGCTTGGCCGCCGAGCTCTCCGGCTCGGCGACGATCGACTTCCAGCCCGAGGGCGTGGTCTGCCGAATCCGGGCGCTGCTGGAGGCCTAAACCGACGCCGCCCGCAGGGCCTGGGCGATCTGCTCGTCCGTGCGGCGCAGAGCCATCATCAGCGCGCCCGCGACGATCAACGGCAGCGGCGCCCAGGCCAGCAGGCCGGCCACCGCCAGGCCCGTGGCGACGCCGATCAGCAGGGTGATCATCGTCTCGGCGAGCGCCGTCAGCACCGACCCGCCGCGCCGGCGGCGGAAGTCGGCGCGCTTGCCGGGCTTCTGGCGCCAAACATTGATCAGGCCCGCGCTCCAGGCGGCCAGACCCGCGCCCAGCGCGGCCCAGAACGCGGCCAGGGGCGCGAACCACGCCATCACGGCGATCGGAATGGCCAGCAACAACGCCACCGGAACGAGGGCCGCCGTCAGCTTGGCGCGATTCAGCACGCCGATCGGGGTCGGCGAGATGGCCAGGAGGTCGGGCGTGTCCTCGGCCGAGATGGTGATCCAGGCCAGGCTTCCGGCCACCTGGCCCGCCAGGAAGGTGACGGCCGCGGCCGGACCGGCCAGGGCCCAGGCCGGCATGTGCGCGGCGTTGCGGGCCAGCACGAAGGCCAGGGGCAGCATGTAGAGCACCCTCAGCAGCACTTGCGACAGCAGCGCCGCGTCGCGCGCGACCAGGCGCAGCTCCTTGCGCACCGTCGCCTGGAACGCGCCGGCGGCGAAGGCGCGGGTCGGGCCCTTGGCCGCCTTGCGGGTCTCGGCCCCGGCGGTGGCGGCGGCCGCGTCCGCGAAGCGGCGGCCCAGGGTCTGGGCGGCGAAGAGGAAGAGGCCCAGGCCGATCGCGGCCACGATCAGCAGCGGCAGCGGCTGGCCCAGGGCCGCGCGCAGGGGAATGTCGGCGAAGGGCGGCGGCTTGAACGCCCCGTGGCTGGCCTCCTTGGCGACCCGGGCGAACAGGGTCTCGCTGGCCTGGCGGCCCATCAGGTTGCGATACTGGCTGGCCAGGAAGAAGGCCGCGCCGATCAGCGCCGCCATCACCTGGGCCACGGTCCGCGTGCGACGCGGGCCGATCAGCGCGAACAGCGCCATGGCCAGCAGCAGGCCCACGCCCGAGGCCGCCAGCGACGCGGCGGCCAGCAGCACGAACAGACCGGCCCAGGCGGGATGCCCCAGAACGATCGACGGCGTCACCAGCAGCACCGCCGGGACCATGAAGAAGAGACCCGCGTTGACCGCCATGGCCAGGGCGCGCACGAACAGCACCTTGCGCGGCGTCAGGGGCGACGAAAACAGCAAGTCGAGGTCCCCGCGCTCGTAGAGCGCGTCGGCCGAGGCGGCCAGGGTCGTCGACAGCATCAGGGTCATGATCACCGCCAGGACCAGATCGCTGATCGCGACCGACAGCGGGATGACCGGAATCTGGTGGCCGCGCAGACCCAGGCCGGCGGCGATCCCGCCGATCAGCATCATACCGCCCAGGATCGCGAAGGCGATGAGCGAGCCGACCCCGCGCGAGGCGCGCTTCGACCAGACGCCGCGCCAAGCCAGGCGCAGCTCGTGGGCCAGCAGCCACGGCGTGCTGGCGGGCTTGAACGGCAGGCTCACGCCCGCGCCCCCTCGGACGAGGCGTCCGACGTCAGTTGCAGGAAGACGTCTTCCAGCGTCCGGCCGCTGGCCTCGCCGGCGCGGTTGCGCAGCTCCTCCAGCGTGCCCTCGGCCAGCAGGCGACCGCCGGCGATGATGCCGATCCGGTCGGCCATCCGCTCGGCGACCTCGAGGATGTGGGTGGTCAGGATCACCGTGCCGCCGGCGTCGACCCGGGCTTGCAGCATGTCCTTGACCAGGCGGGCGGCGGCGGCGTCGAGGCCTGTCAGCGGCTCGTCCAGGATCAGGAGCTTGGGGTCGTGGATCAGCGCGCCGGCCAGGGCGACCTTCTGCTTCATGCCGCGCGAGAAGCCCTCGCAGCGGCGCCGCGCCTCGCTGATCAGGCCCAGGGTGGCCAGCAACTCCTCGGCCCGGGTCTTGGCGGCCTTGGGCTCGACGTTCCAGAGGCCGGCGACGAACTCCAGGTATTCGAGCGGCGTCAGCTTGTCGTAGATCATCGCCTCGTCGGGCGCCCAGGCCAGCAGGGCCTTGGCCGCCGCCGGATCCTTGCGGGCGTCGACGCCGAAGATCGACACCTCGCCCTTGTCCGGCTGGGTCAGCCCCGCCACCATCCGCAAGGTCGTGGTCTTGCCGGCTCCGTTGGGGCCCAGCAGCGCGTAGAGCTCCCCCGCGTGAACCGTCAGGTCCAGGTCCGTCACCGCGGGCTTGGCGAACGTCTTGTTCAGCCCACGCACAATCAACGCTTCCGTCACGCCATCTCCCCTTACTCAACCCTACTCAACGTGATTGGAGCCGCTCGCGCAATCCCTGCTCGCCGATCGCGAGCGACGCGCGCGGGATGGATGCGACAGTCGGTCGCGGCCGCTCCCCAGGGCGGGTTAGTCTTCGTTCACCAGTCCATTGAATCCTTTAACCTCAACTTCGAGGACCATGACCGTGACTGGCGCGCGACCTAAGTCTCTTCGCATCACCTTGGTCATTGCTGTCGGCGTACTCTTGATGGCGATGGGGCTGGGCATCACGGTGTCCGGCTGGGCGGTGATCCAGGCCGACGCGCATCGGCAGGCGACGGCCCAGGCTCGCGCCCTGCTGGACGCTTATGGTCAACGGGTGGGCCGGGAAGTCGGCCTGGCCATCAAGAACGCCCAGTCCGGCGCGTCGGCGGTGGAGTCCCTGGCGCGGGATCCGGCGCGGGTGGACCGCGATCAGGTCGGCGAGTTGGTCAAGCACATGATCCAGGCCAACCCCCAGTTCGTCGGCATGACGCCGGTGTTTGACGCCAACGCCCTGGACGGCCGGGACGCGGCCTTCACCAATCACCCGATGTCGGACGCCGCCGGACGGTTCGTGCCGTACTACTCGTGGACGCCGCAGCGGACGATCGGCCTCGACAAGCTGGTGATGACCGCCGACGCCGGGATCGACGCCTGGTACACCAAGCCGATGCGCGAGAACCGCGACCAGGTCACGCCCGCCTATCTCTATCCCGTCAACGGCGAGAAGATCCTGATGACCTCGGCGGTGTCGATCGTCCGCCGGGCGGGACGGCCGATCGGGGTCGTGACCACCGACGTGGCCCTCACCGATCTGGTCAAGCGCACCGAGACCCTGCGTCCGTTCGGCACGGGCCGAGCCTCGATCATCGGCGGCGGCGGCGTCTGGGTGGCCAACGCCGACAAGACCAAGCTCGGCGCGGCCGTCGACGACAAGGCCCTGCTGCGCCTGATCGCCGAGGCCGACAAGACCGGCTTCGCCGAGGCGGTCGTGGACGGCCCCCAGGGCAAGATGCTTCGCGCCGTCGCGCCGGCGGCCCTGCCGGGCGTCGCCGACACCTGGCACGTCGTCATCGAAGCGCCGATGTCGGCGGTGCTGGCGGGGGCCAACAGCGCCCTGGCGATCATGCTGGCGGCCGGCGTCGCCGTCATGGCCGCCACGCTCGCCGCCCTGTGGTACGGATCGCGCTTGCTGATCGACCCCGTCCGCAAGATGACGACCTATATGGACGGCCTGGCCGCCGGCGACTACGCGGCCGAGCCGCCGTTCCGCGCGCGGGGCGACGAGATCGGCGCCATGGCGCGTTCGGTCGGGGTCTTCCGCGACGCCCTCGTCGATCGCCAGAACGCCCGCCGGCGCGAGGAAGAGGAGCGCCAGCGCGCCGAAGGCGAGCGCGGCGAGCGCGAGGCCGCCCGCCGCCAGGACGCCGCCGAGCGCGAGCGCGTGATGAGCGCCCTGGCCGACGGCCTCTCGCGGCTGTCCGCCGGTGACCTGACCTGGCGGATCAACGACAGCTTCCCGCCGACCTTCGAGGCCCTGCGCCACGATTTCAACACCGCGATCGGCGGCCTCGAGCGCACGGTCGGCGTGCTGGCCCACTGCGCTCAGGCCGTGCGCGCCGGCTCCGGCGAGATCACGGCCGCCGCCGACGACCTGTCCCGCCGGACCGAACAGCAAGCCGCCCGGATCGAGGAGACGGCCGCCGCCCTGGACGAGATCACGGCCACGGTGCGCCAGACCGCTCAAGGGGCCGAGGAGGCGCGCCGCGCGGTGGCCTCCAGCCGCGAGTCGACGGAACAATCGCGCCAGGTCGTCGCCAACGCCATCGACGCGATGCGCAAGATCGAGGCCTCGTCCCAAGAGATCGGCCAGATCGTCGGGGTGATCGACGAGATCGCCTTCCAGACCAATCTGCTGGCGCTGAACGCCGGCGTCGAGGCGGCTCGCGCCGGCGAGGCCGGCAGGGGCTTCGCGGTCGTGGCCCAGGAGGTCCGGGCCCTGGCCCAGCGCTCGGCCGAGGCGGCCAAGGAGATCAAGACCCTGATCAGCGACTCGTCGCGCAATGTCGAAGACGGCGTCGAGCTCATCGACCGCGCCGGCGGCGCCCTGGAGACGGTGACGCGCCAGGCGGCCCACATCGACGAGCTGGTGGCGACGATCTCGTCCTCGGCGCGCGAGCAGGCCACCGGCCTGGCCGAGGTCAATACGGCCGTCAATCAGATGGACCAGGTGACCCAGCAGAACGCCGCCATGGTGGAGCAGACCAACGCCGCCAGCCACAACCTGGCGAGCGAGGCCCAGCAATTGGGCGAACTGGTCGCGCGGTTCCGTCACGGCCGGGTCGAACAGGCCGCCGCTCGGGCCGCCTGACCACGAAGTCGGGCCGCGCATTGACAGCGGCCCGGCCCCGAGGCCTGCTCGCGCCATGTCCGAGCCCGTCGCCGCCCGCCTCGCCAGCGCCACGCCGATCCTCTTCGTGCGCGACGTCACGCGCGCGGCCCATTTCTGGCGCGACGTCCTGGGGTTCGCCGTCGACTTTCTGCATGGCGAGCCGCCGTTCTACGGCGCGGTGTCGCGCGACGGGGCCTGCCTGCATCTGCGCCACGTCCATGCGCCGAACTTCGCCGCCCTGGCCGCGCGAGAGCCGTCGCTGATCCTGGCGACGATCGAGACCACCGCGGTCGAGGCTCTGTTCGCCGAGTTCGAGACGCGCGGGGCGGACTTCCCCCAGCGCCTGGTCCGTCAGCCCTGGGGCGGCCTGGACTTCCACGTCCGCGATCCCGACGGCAACGTCGTGTCGTTCGTCGCGTTCGATCGCTGAGGCGTCCTTTCGCGCCGCGCTCTGGAGGATCGTGCAAGAGCTTCGCAGGATCCGCCTAACGCGAAGCGGCCGTGACGTGGCAGAACCCGGAGCGTTCGATCCTCCCCGAACGCACCTCCCCGAACTCAAGGATTTCTCCGCATGGCTGCCGCCAAAGGTTATGCCGCGCCCGCCGCCGGCGCCCCCCTCGCCCCGTTCAGCTTCGAGCGCCGCGAGCCCAACGACGACGACGTCGTCATCGCCATCAAGTACTGCGGCGTCTGCCACTCCGACATCCACATGGTCGACAACGGCTGGGGTCAGAGCGTCTATCCGATCGTCCCCGGCCACGAGATCGCCGGCGTGGTCACCGCCGTCGGGTCGAAGGTCACCCGCTTCAAGGAAGGCGACCATGTGGGCGTCGGCTGCTTCGTCGACAGCTGCGTCAACTGCAAGGCCGCCCGCGATCTGGATCGCGAGCAGTACCAGCCGGGCCTCGTCCTGACCTACAGCGGCTTCGAGCCGGGCTCGGACGTCCCGACCTACGGTGGCTATTCCGATCACATCGTGGTCAAGGACGACTACGTCCTGTCGATCCCCGAGAACCTGCCGCTGGACGCCGCCGCGCCGCTGCTGTGCGCCGGCATCACGCTCTATTCGCCGCTGCGCCACTGGAACGCGGGTCCCGGCAAGAAGGTCGCGATCCTGGGCATGGGCGGCCTCGGCCACATGGGCGTCAAGCTGGCCCACGCGATGGGCGCCGAGGTGACGGTGCTGAGCCAGACCCTGTCCAAGCAGGCCGACGGCCTGCGCCTGGGCGCCGACCACTACCACGCCACCAACGACCCCAGGACCTTCGAGACCCTGGCCGACACCTTCGACCTGATCATCTGCACCGTCTCGGCCGGCATCGACTGGGGCGCTTACCTGGCGCTGCTGAAGGTGGACGGAACCATGGTCCTGGTGGGCGCGCCGGAGGAGCCGGTGCCGCTGAACGCCTTCGCCCTGATCCCCGGCCGCCGCACCCTGGCCGGCTCGATGATCGGCTCGATCAAGGAGACCCAGGAGATGCTCGACTTCTGCGGCGAGAACAACATCGTCGCCGAGATCGAGACCATCGCGATCGACCAGATCAACGAGGCCTACCAGCGCATGCACAGGAGCGACGTGCGGTATCGCTTCGTGATCGACATGAGCACGCTGTAGGGCGTCCGCACACCTCTCCGTGTCATCCCGGAAGCCTCGCGGAGGCTATCCGGGACCCAGGGGCCGACGCACCGCCCTTGGCTCCTGGGTCCCGGCTCTCCGCTACGCTGCGGCCGGGATGACAAGGCTAAGGGAGTGAAAACGCTTTTGAGGCCAGCCCCCTAAAACCGCGTCTTGCAGCCCTGTTTCAGGTGCACGCCGCGCAGGAAGCCGCGGCGGGCCAGGCCCGCGTCGACGGCGGCGTTCATCCGGCGATCGGCCGGCGCCGCGCCGGTGACCTCGCGGACCAGGCCGCGGAACGGGATGATGCTGTTGACCAGCGCCGAGCCGCCGGCCTCTGCCAGCTTGCCGGCGCGGCTTTCCTCGTACGCGTTGACGGTCCCGTAGTCGGGACCCAGCACGGCGTTGAGGCCCGTGACCTCGGCGGCCAGGGCCTTGCAGGTCTTCAGACCCTTCAGGCTGTAGGGGTCCTCGAAGGCCTTCTCCAGGATCGGCGGGATCTCGCGCTTGGCGATGCCCACGTCGCGCGCCGGCTGCGAACCGATGTCGACCGCCTTCTTGCGCGCCTCGCTCCAGCGGCCCGCGGGCTCGTCCGGCTTCTCGGGCGGCTTGACCTGGGCCCGCGCCGACCCGGCCGCCAGCAGCAGCAGCGCCGCGCCGACCGCCATCCGAAGCCTACGACCCATCGTGACACCCTCCGTGGAATACGCAGCAGGAACGAGAAGCTTGGCCGTCGGTTCCGACCGATAACCCGTCAGTTCGGCGGCGTCGCCGCCTCCAGGTCAAAGGCCGCGTCGAAGGCGTCCTCGCCGGGGACGGTTCCCGACAGCGCGGTTTCGAACAGGTCCTCCAGCGCGTCCCAGACGAACGACAGCTGCTCCAGCACCGCCGGAACCTTGCCGGCCTCGAAGCCGGGATAGAGATCCTCGATCAGCCACAGGCCCGACCCCGGGTCGAAGCCGAAGCGGCAGCCGATCAGGCGGAACTGCGCGCGGGCCACGGTCTCGAACAGGGCGGTCAGGTCGCGCGCCTCGTCCAGGTCCTCGGGGTCCAGCACCAGGCAGCGCGCCTGCAGCCAGCCGTGATCCGGCAGCAGATAGAAGGCCCCCTCCTCCTCGCCGCCGGAGACCTCCAGGCCCCGGTCGATCGCCTCGACGACATAGCCGGCCTCGCGGCAGGCGGCGGCGAGCTCGGCCAGCAGGGCGGCTTCCTGGTCGGGGGTCAGGGTGGTCATGGGTCCAGTCCGGCTAAAGCATTTCCGCGTCGTCATCCCGCGCGTCATGCGCGGGACCCATGGGTCAGCTTACACGTGAGCGCGTTATTCCGCCCGCCCTTGCGGCGGAAAAATGGGTCCCGCGCATGAAGCGCGGGATGACGACGTGTAGAGCGGCAGCCGCCCGCCCCCTAGCTCCGGTAATCCCCGTTGATCGCCACGTACTGCTTGGTCAGGTCGCAGGTCCACACCGTGGCCGAGCCCTTGCCGACGCCGACGTCCACCGAGACCTCGAACTCCTGGTTCTTGACGTAGGCGCTCATCTTGGCCTCGTCGTATTCGGGCGAGATCAGGCCGTCGCGGGCGGCGTAGAGGTCGCCGAACTTGACGCTGATCTTCTCGCGCGCGACCGGCTCGTCGGCGCGGCCGACGGCCATGACGATGCGGCCCCAGTTGGCGTCCTCGCCGGCGAAGGCGGTCTTGACCAGCGGGCTCTCGGCGATGGTGCGGGCGATCTTGCGGGCGCTGGCCGGGCTCTCGGCGCCGTTGACGGTGATCTTGACGAACTTGGTCGCCCCCTCGCCGTCGCGGACCAGCTGCAAGGCCAGATCCAGCAGCACGTGCTCCAGCTTGTCGCGGAAGTCGGCCAGACGCTTGTCGCCGGCGCGGTGGATCTTCGGCGCGCCCGACTGGCCGGTGGCGAACAGCAGCAGGGTGTCGTTGGTCGAGCGGTCGCCGTCCACGGTCACGCAGTTGAAGGTCGTGCGCGTGTAGAGGCTGACCAGGGTCTGCAGCGCGGCCGGGGCGATCGCCGCGTCGGTGGCCACGAAGGCCAGCATCGTCGCCATGTCGGGCGCGATCATCCCCGAGCCCTTGCAGATGCCGGCGATCTTGACCTCGACGCCGTCGATCATGGCGGTGGCGTAAGCGCCCTTCGGGAAGGTGTCGGTGGTCATGATCGCCCGGCCGGCCTCGGCCCAGGCGTCGGCCTTCAGGCGGCTTTCGACCTCGGGCAGGCGGGCGGTGATCTTGCTGTCGTCCAGGATCACGCCGATGACGCCGGTCGAGGCCATCATCACGTCGCGCTGGCGGCAGTCCAGGCGCTTGCCGACGGCGGTGGCGACCCGGCGAACCGCGTCCGCGCCGGGCTTGCCGGTGAAGCTGTTGGCGCAGCCGGCGTTGACCACCAGGGCCCGCACGTCCGCGCCGCCGGTGGCGGCCAGCTGCCGCTTGCACCAGTCCACCGGCGCCGAGCCGACGCCGTGCCGGGTGAAGACGCCCGCCGCCGAGGTGCCCTCGGCGAAGCTCATCAGGAGCAGGTCCTCGCGCTCGTGCTTGTAGAAACCGGCGCGGCCGGTGGCGATCTCGACGCCGGGGATCGGCGGAATGGTCGGGAACGGCACGGCCAGGGGCGAGACGGCCAGGCCGGGCTTGCCCGGCGCGGCCGAGGGGGCCTTGGCCGGCGGGGCGGGCGCGGTCGGCGCGCCCTCGCCGGCGGACTTCTGGGCGCGGCGCAGGCCGGCGCGCTTCAGGGCCGAGGCCAGCGGATCGACCAGGGCGCGCTCGATCGCGGCGCCGGCGGCCGCCACCGGGTTCGGCGCGGCGTCTTGCGCCTTCGCGGCGGGAGTCTGGCCGGAAGTCTTGGAGGTCTTGGTCATGACGGCCGCTCTTGCTGGTCTATTTTTTCGCGGGTGGGGCGGGTTGGGCGGACGGCGGTTGAGGCGGGGCCGAGGCCGGCGCGCCGCCCTGCAGCTCGGGCGGCGCGGAAGCCGGCTCCTGGGCGCCGGTCGCGCCGGTCGCCTCCTGAGGCTTGCCGATCAGCATCTCGACCTTGGCCGAGCCGCGCAGCTTCTCGAGAATGTCGCGCACCTGGTCATAGGTCAGGAAGCGCACGATCTGGGGACGCGCGGCCTCCAGCGTGATCGGCTCCTCGGTGCGCTTGTCCTCGACCTTGACGAGGACCCAGCCGCCCTCGGCCGCGAACGGTCCGACCAGCTGGCCCTTCTGGGCGTCCTTCAACGCCGCGCCATAGGGCTCGGGCATCACGTCCAGGGTGAAATAGCCGAGATCCCCGCCGTTGAACTTGGTGGCTTGGTCGGTCGAGCGCTCCATGGCCAGGGCGTCGAACGAGGCGCCGGTGGCCAGCAGCTTCTTGAGGCTCTCGGCCTCGGCCTGGTTGCCGACGATGATCTGGCGGGCGCGGATCTCCTCCGAGCGCTTGGAGAGCTTCTGCTGCTCGGCGTAGAGCTTGCGGATGGCGTCCTCGGTGACGGCCTTCTCGACCACGCCCTCGACCAGCATGTCGCCCAGGATCCGCTCGCGCGCGGCGGCGAGGCGGCGCTGGGCGATCGGATCCTTGTCCAGCTTGCGCTTGGCGGCCTCGGCGGCCAGCAGCTTCTGGTCGATCACCTCGTCCAGGCGCTGGCGGAACACCTCGCTGGAGATGTCCAGCGGCTCGCCCTCGCTGATCAGGCCCTGGGCCACGGCCTCGCGCTTGACGTCGCTGGCCCAGATCACCTGGCCATTGACGCGGGCCACGGCGGTGTCGCCGGGCTCGGGCGGCTTCTCGGCGACCTTATTCTGGCCGCACGCCGCCAGCAGAAGCGCGACCGCCACCGCCAGACCGACGCCGCCGAGGGAGAAGAACCCGCCTTGCCCGCCCCGTGCCCGGCCTTGCGAACCCGCCATGCGCGTTACCCGTTTTCCGTCCAGCGTTGTGGGAATAGAAAAACCCATCGCGTTGACAGGTCTTTGACCGGTGCTTAAGTCTCGCGCGCGTGCAAGTCGAGCGGTTTTTCCGTCGCTCCGCGCGCCCCGAAAAACCCCGTAGTCAAGGCCGCCAAAGCCTTTGCGCCGGCCTCATAAATAAACGCTCCGGATTTCCTCTTCATGCTTGGTCTCGCCAAAAAGCTCTTCGGCTCTTCCAACGAACGCAAGGTCAAGACTCTGGCCGCGCGCGTGGCGAAGATCAACGCCTACGAGTCCGAATACGCCGCGCTGTCGGACGAGGCCCTGAAAGGCAAGACGGCCGAGTTCAAGGCGCGCCTCGAAAAGGGCGAGACTCTCGACGACATCCTGAACGAAGCCTTCGCCACGGTGCGCGAGGCCTCCAAGCGCGTGCTGGGCATGCGCCACTTCGACGTCCAGATGGTCGGCGGCATGGTGCTGCACTTCTCGGGCATCTCGGAAATGCGGACCGGCGAGGGCAAGACCCTGGTCGCCACCCTGCCGACCTATCTGAACGCCCTGGAAGGCAAGGGCGTCCACGTCATCACGGTCAACGACTACCTGGCCCGCCGCGACGCCGACTGGATGGGCCAGATCTACAACTTCCTGGGCCTCAGCTACGGCGTGATCGTCAACGGCCTGTCGCAGGGCGAGCGCCAGCGCGCCTATCGCGCCGACATCACCTACGGCACCAACAACGAGTTCGGCTTCGACTATCTGCGCGACAACCTGGTCTACAGCGTCGACGAGATGGTCCAGCGCGGCCACAACTTCGCGATCGTCGACGAGGTGGACTCGATCCTGATCGACGAGGCCCGCACCCCGCTGATCATCTCGGGCCCGACCGAGGACCGCAGCGAGTTCTACAAGACCATCGATCTGCTCGTGAAGGAGCTGATCAAGGACAAGGGGACCTACGACCACGACGAGAAGCAGCGTCAGGTCATCCTGACCGAGGACGGCCAGGAGCGGATCGAGGAGATCCTGATCGCCGGCGGCCACCTGGCCGAGGACTCGGCGGGCCTCTATGACGCGGCCAACGTCTCGGTGGTGCACCACGTCAACCAGGCCCTGCGGGCCAACGTGCTCTACACGCGCGACAAGGACTACATCGTCAAGGGCGGCGAGGTGATCCTGATCGACGAGTTCACCGGCCGCATGATGACCGGCCGCCGCCTGTCGGAAGGCCTGCACCAGGCCATCGAGGCCAAGGAAGGCGCCGACATCCAGCCCGAGAACCAGACCCTGGCCTCGGTGACCATCCAGAACTACTTCCGCCTCTACAAGAAGCTGTCGGGCATGACCGGCACGGCCTCGACCGAGGCGCAGGAATTCGACGACATCTACAAGATGAGCGTGTCGGAGATCCCGACCAACCGGCCGATCCAGCGCATCGACGACGACGACGAGGTCTATCGCACCGAGCGCGAGAAAAACGAGGCCATCCTCAAGCAGATCGCCGACTGCCACGTGCGCGGCCAGCCGATCCTGGTCGGCACCGTGTCGATCGAGAAGTCCGAGGAGCTATCCAAGCTCTTGTCGAGCTACACGTTCGAGAACGGCGGCAAGAAGCAGAAGGGCATCCCGCACCAGGTGCTGAACGCCCGCTTCCACGAGCAGGAAGCCGTGATCGTCGCCGACGCCGGCGTGCCCGGCGCGGTGACCATCGCCACCAACATGGCCGGCCGCGGCACCGACATCCAGCTGGGCGGCAGCATCGACATGCGCCTCTCCAACTGGCGCCAGCAACAGCGCGGCATGGGCCTGGAGATCACCGCCGAGGACGAGGCCGAGGAGCGCGCCCGCATCGAGGCCGAGATCGCCGACCGCAAGAAGCAGGCCCTGGAAGCCGGCGGCCTGTTCGTGCTGGGCACCGAGCGCCACGAAAGCCGCCGCATCGACAACCAACTGCGCGGCCGCACCGGCCGTCAGGGCGACCCGGGCCGGTCCAAGTTCTTCCTGTCGTGCGAGGACGATCTGCTGCGCATCTTCGCCGGCGAGCGCCTGGACGCGATCATGCGCACCTTCGGCGTCCAGGAAGGCGAGGCCATCACCCACAAGTGGCTGAATAACGCCATCGCCACGGCCCAGAAGCGCGTCGAGCAGCGCAACTACGAAATCCGCAAGAACCTCCTGAAGTACGACGACGTCGTCAACGACCAGCGCAAGGCCGTGTTCGAGCAGCGCCAGGAGTTCATGGAGAGCGACGACCTCTCCGAGATCATCGTCGAGATGCGTCACGACACGATCGACGACCTGGTCGCCCGCCACCTGCCGCCCAAGGCCTATGCCGAGCAGTGGGACGTCGAGGGCCTGACCGAGCGGGTCAAGTCGATCCTGGGCCTGGACCTGCCGATCGCCGAGTGGGCCGCCGAGGAGGGCATCGCCGACGAGGAGATCAAGGACCGCATCGTCAAGGCGGCCGACGCCTACGCCGCCCAGCGCGAGGAGATCATCACGCCCGAGCAGATGCGCTCGGTCGAGAAGAACTTCCTGCTGCAGATGATCGATCTGCAGTGGCGCGAGCACCTGATGCACCTGGACCACCTGCGCAACGTCATCGGCCTGCGGGGCTATGGCCAGCGCGATCCGCTGAACGAGTACAAGACCGAGGCCTTCTCGCTGTTCGAGAAGCTCTTGGGCGATCTGCGCAGCAACACCACCCGCTGGCTGATGACGGTCGAGATCGCCTATGCCGAGCCGGAAATGCCGACCCAGTCGCTGGACAACCTGGTCGAGGTGCACCTCGACCCGCTGACCGGCGAGAACGTCGCCGTGGCCGGCGCCATCCCGGACGGCCTGTCGCCGGAACAGCGCGAGGCTCTGCCGGTCACCGCCCTGCCGCACGACTGGGAACGCACCAGCCGCAACGCCCCCTGCCCCTGCGGCTCGGGCAAGAAGTTCAAGCAGTGCCACGGCTCGCTGGTGCGTTGAGCCTGGATTGAGATTTGAAATTGAAGCGCCCGTCCCGGGAGATCGGGGCGGGCGTTTTCGTCTTCCCCTCTCCCCTTGCGGGTGGCCCCGGCCAAAGCCGGGGGGCGGGTGAGGGGTCGCGCCGTCGCCGGAAAAGCCTTTCAACCCCTCATCCGGCGCTGCGCGCCACCTTCTCCCGCAAGGGGAGAAGGAGAATGACCGCCGCCGCGACCAGCATGACGGCCGCGACCAAGCCCGACGCGCGCAACCCCGTCACCAGGTCCGCCCCCGCCAGCGCCCCGAAGATCGCCACCCCCGCCGCGCCGCCGACCTGGCGGCAGGCGTTGAGCGTCCCCGACGCCGCGCCGGCCTCGGACCGGTCGACGCTGGCCAGCAGGCCGCTGGTCAGGGCGGGGATGGCCAGGCCCATGCCGCCGGGGATCAAGGCGAAGCCCGGCAGCATGTCGAGAAAGCCGCTCGCCGCGCCCAGCCGCGCGGTCAGGGCGTAGCCGCAGGCCGCGATCAGCACCCCGCCGGCGGTGACCGCCCCCGCGCCCAGCCGCGCGACCAGAGCGCCGCTCAAGAGGTTCGAGACGACGAAGGTCGCCGTCAGCGGCAGGAAGGCCAGGCGCGCCCGCGATGGGCTCCAGCCCAGCGCTCGCGACAGATAGAGTCCCAGCACGAAGATCAGGCCGTAATAGGTGAAGTTCAGGGTCGAGCCGACGACCACCGCCGTCCAGGCCGGACGCCGGCGGAACACGGCCGGCGGCATGGCCGGGTGCGGGGCTTGGCGCTCGTACAGCCCGAAGACCAAGGCCAGGGCCACGCCCGCGATCAGGCAGGCGGTCGGCGCGCCGCTCCAGCCCCGATGGCCGCCCTCGATCAGCCCACCGACCAGCAGGGTGACGGCGGCGACGGCCAGGGCCTGGCCGGGCGCATCGAACGGGACCTTGGGCCTGGGCGGCGTCGTGGGCGCGACGATGGCCGTCAGGGCGGCGCCGATCGCGCAGAGCGGCAGGTTGACGAAGAACACCCAGCGCCAGCCGAGACTCTCCACCAGCAGGCCGCCCAGCACCGGTCCGGCGGCGATCGACACCCCGCCGGCGGCGGTCCACCAGCCCACGGCGGCGGCGCGCTTCTTGTCGTCGCCATGGGCGGCGTGGGCGATCAGGGCCAGGGACGGCGGGATCAACAACGCGCCGGCCGCGCCCTGGGCCACCCGCCCGCCGATCAGGGCCGCCGGGCTCGTCGCGAGGCCGCAGGCCGCCGAGGCCAGGCCGAACAGCACGAGCCCCGCGATGAACGCCCGCTTGGGCCCGACCCGATCGCCGATCGCGCCCGCCGACAGCAGCATCGCCGCCAGCGCCAGCACATAGGCGTCCACCACCCATTGCAGCGCCGCCGTCCGCGCGCCCAGCGCTCGGCCCAGGGCGTCGAGCGCGACATTGACGATGGTCACGTCCAGCTGGGTGACCAGGAAGCCGAAGCTGGCGGCGGCCGTGATCCAGGCCAGGCGGGAAGACGCGGTGCTCATGCCCCGGTTTGACCCGCCGCGCGGCCCGATTGCTACACGCGTCGATGAACCATTCCGAGCGCGATGGGTCTAGGATGCCGTCGATGGACGCCAATATCGCCTCCCCCGCCGCCCTGATCGGCGAGCCGACCCGCGCCGCCATGCTGCAGGCGCTGATGGACGGCCGCGCCCAGCCGGCCAGCGCCCTGGCCTGGGCCGCCGGCGTCACCGCCCAGGCCGCCAGCAACCACCTGGCCAGGCTGGTCGACGGCGGACTGCTGGCCGTCGAGCGCGAGGGGCGTCACCGCTATTATCGCCTGGCCTCGTCCGAGGTGGCGCACGCGCTGGAGGCGCTGGCGGTGCTGGCCGCCCCCGTCCGCTCCCTGGCGGTTCCCCGCTCGCCCAAGGCCCGCGCCTTGCGCGACGCCCGCTGCTGCTACGGACATCTGGCCGGACGGCTGGGCGTGAGGGTCTGCGAGGCCCTGGTCGCCCGCGACCTGATCCGCCCGGAACAGGACAAGCGCTACGCGGTCACGCCCGAAGGCCGCGACTGGTTCGAGGCGCTGGGCGTCGGGCTCGACGGGCTGCGGTCGCCGCGCGGCGTCGCGCGCCAGTGCCTGGACTGGACCGAGCGCCGCCATCACCTGGCCGGTCCTCTAGGCGTGGCGCTGTTGAACGCGATGGTCGCGCGCGGCTGGCTGGCGCTGGAGCCCAAGGGCCGCGCCGCCCGCCTGACGCCCGACGGCGCCGCGGCGCTGCGGACCTTGCTGGACGTCGGTCTGGACGACCTCGACCAGGCGGCCGCGTAGAGACGGTCCATTTTAGGTGGATTCGGACGCAGGCATCGACGACGCGCGTCGCGCGCGGACTTCTTCGTTGAAAAGTCGCGCGATAACAACCTAGAGTAATTCCGAGAAGCGGGTGGCCGGTCGGTCGAATTCAGCGCGCGAGCGGGCGCCGGGCCTGAAGACGAATTACCCCGGCCGCATGCTGACGCAGAGGCGAAACCGGGGTGTCCGAGGGGAAAGATAGATGAAACCCCGCCGCCTTGCAAGAATGGGCTGAGCCATGGCGCGGATCGACGACATGGAAACGGCGCTCTCGCTTGAGCGGTTCGGCCGCTATGTCGCCTGGGCCGGCGGGGATCGCGAGCGGGCCTTGGACCTCTACACGCTCAACACCCGAGTGTCCGAGGCGCTCTACATCGCGCTCCAGACCCTGGAAGTCAGTCTGCGTAATCGCATCCACACCGTGATGGCGGCCAAGCACGGCGAGCGCTGGTTCCAGGACGCCGACCTGATCAAAGCGCCGCTCCAGCGAGCCCAGGTCGCCGAGGCGATCCGCGACCTGGAAGCCGAGGGCAAGGACACAACGGCGGGCCGGGTCGTGGCGGCCCTCAGCTTCAGCTTCTGGACGGCGATGTTCAGTCCCGCCTACGAGGACCTCTGGCGTTCGACCTTGCGGTTCATCGCCGTCCGCGAGGGCAAGGGTTTGACGCGCAAGGACTTCTCGCGACCGCTCACTCAGATCCGGCTGCTGCGCAACCGGGTCGCCCATCACGAGCCGATCCTGCACTGGGATCTCCATCGGCATCACCGCCTGCTGCGCGAGCTGACGCTGTGGCTGTCGCCCCCGGCGTTCGCCTGGAGCCGGGCCTTGGACCGGTTCGAAGCGGTCTATCCGGCTGAAGGCGCGCTGCTGGCCCGCGACGCCCAGGACTGAGAGTCGCCGCTACGGCCGCAGCACCATCCCCACATCCGCCGCCGTCCCGCCATCGACCTGTTCCAGATAGGCCGCGCGGATGGCGTCCGGCCCCTGCCCGTCCCGCACCTTCAGCCAGCGCGGCGCGTCGGCGGCGAAGGGGGTCCAGGCCGCGCCGTAGCGGGTTTCGAACTCGCCCGGCGCCCAGTCGGTCCGGCGCTTGGCGATGCGGTCGGGGGCGAAGAAGAAGGCGGGCTTGGGGCCGGGCAGCGCCGCCTGGACGCGCGGGACCTCCCAGTGGGTGCCGCCGACCAGGATCGAGGCCTTCAGGGCGTCGCCGAACCGGTGGTGCACCGCGCCGAGCACGGCGCTGTCGCCGGCGAAGTCGACGAACACCGCGCCGCCGTCGATCGCCGCTCCGGCGATATCGTCGTAGAGCACCACCTCGTCATAGAAGCCGAGGCCCTCGACGAACGCCTGGTTGCGCGGCGAGGTCAGGCCGACGACCTTCACCGCCCCGCGCCGCTTCAACAGGGCCGCCAGGGCGATCGCGGTCTTGGACGAGGCGCTGGACAGGATCACGCGGGCCGCGCCGTGGAAGCCGGCCTCGTCCAGCTGGTCGTCGATCAGGAACGAGGTGACGAACAGCGGCTGCAGCAGGGCGCGATAGGCCTCCGACGCGTCCTCGGCCCCGACCGACTGGTACTGGTTGTAGACCACCGGCAGCGGCAGGCGGTGCGGCGCGACGTCGGTGAAGCCGCCCTTGCTGGCCTTGGCCTCCACGGTCAGGTGGGTGGACATCGGCCAATAGCCGTAGAACCGCTGGCCGACGGCCAGGTCCGGATGGGCCGAGGCCTCGACCCGGGCATAGCCCCAGACCGGCACGCGGCCAAAGCCGTCTGGGGCCGGGAAGAAGTCCCAGTAGCGCATCGCCTCGCCGAACACGGCGTAGGTGATGTTGTTGGCGGTCAGGGCGAAGCTCTCGATCGCCAGGCGCGCCTGGCCGTCGGCCAGCGGCGGCGGCTCGACCTCGCGGATCTCCGTCCGGCGCAGATCGGTCTTGGCGACCAGCAGATCCCAGGCCATGGCGTCTTCTCCCCGTGAGCCGCCAAGCTAGGCGGCGGGCGCGATGCCGTCAAACAAGCGTTCGAGGCGCGCCCGGCGCATTGTCATCGGGACAATGTTTCGATTGCGGCGCGGCCAGCCAGGGGGCAAGCCGGACCGTGATCCCGGACGAACGGAGCGGTCATGACCCACGCGCCCCTGCCTCTGCGCCACCTGCTGCTGGCCCTGGCCGTGGTGGCCGTCTGGGGGACGAACTTCGTCGTCATCCGGATCGGCCTCAACCACCTGCCGCCGCTGCTGTTCGCCACCCTGCGCTTCACGCTGGTGCTGCTGCCGATGGCGTTCTTCGTCAAGCGGCCGGCCGTTCCGTGGAAGAACCTCGCCGCCTATGGCGTGCTGATCGGGGCCGGGCAGTTTGGCCTGCTGTTCGTGGCCATGAAGGGCCACATCTCGCCGGGCCTGGCGTCACTGGTGGTGCAGACCCAGGTGTTCTTCACCATCGGCATGGCCATGGCGATCAGCAAGGAGCAGGTGCGCGGCTTCCAGATCGTGGCCCTGCTGCTGGCCGCCTCGGGCATCCTGCTGATCGCCGCGCACGGCGGCGGCTCGGCCACGCCGCTGGGCGTCTTGCTGGTGCTGCTGGCGGCCGCCAGTTGGTCGGGCGGCAACATCGTCGCGCGCCAAGCCGGGCCGGTGAACATGCTGGGCTATGTGGTCTGGGCGAGCCTGTTCTCGATCCCGCCGCTTTTCGCCATGTCGCTGTGGCTGGAGGGCTGGCCGGCCATCGTCAAGGGCGTGACGGGCGCGGACGCGGCGACCTGGGCCGCCGTCGCCTGGCAGGCGGTGGGCAACACGATGTTCGGCTACGCCGCCTGGGGCTGGCTGCTGGCCCGCCATCCGGCCGCGACGATCACGCCGATGGCCCTCCTGGTGCCCGTCTTCGGCATGGGCGCCTCGGCCCTTTTGCTGCACGAGGGCCTGCCGGCCTGGAAGCTGATCGCCGCGGCGCTGGTGCTGACGGGCTTGGCGGTGAATATCCTTTGGCCGAAGGTGCGGGCGAGAGTGGCGGCGGCGGCGGCTTGAGGTCCAAAATCCCGTGTCATCCCGGAAGCCTCGCAGAGGCTATCCGGGACCCAGGGGGTGAAAGAGCGCTGTGCTTGCGGCCCCTGGGTCCCGGCTCTCCGCTACGCTCCGGCCGGGATGACACAGTTTGATTTGACCTCCCTCGGGGAAAGAAGCCGACCCTCCCGCAAAACACGGGAGAGCCGCCATGCCGACGCCGTTCGAGGTCAACTGGAGCCGCGAGGCCATCGACAAGGTGCTGGCCCAGGTTCGCGCCTACGACTTCCCCCCCGCGCCAGAAACCGGACAAGCGGGCGGCGGCTGGGCCTATGGCTGCGACGCCGACTTCCTCCGCGAGATCCGCGCCTACTGGACGGACGGCTTCGACATCGCCGCCGCCCAGGCCAACCTGAACCGCTTCCCGCAGTTCACCGCGACGATCGAGGATCTCGACATCCATTTCGTCCACGTGGTCG
The DNA here is from genome assembly GCF_947036865.1 of uncultured Caulobacter sp. GTDB lineage: Bacteria > Pseudomonadota > Alphaproteobacteria > Caulobacterales > Caulobacteraceae > Caulobacter. The sequence goes on from NZ_CAMQSF010000017.1 coordinate 58,452, forward strand.
GCGAGGCGGGCGGGCGGCGGCCCCTGCTGATCAGCCACGGCTGGCCGGGCAGCCACTTCGAGTTCTGGGACGCCATCGAGCCCCTGGCCTTCCCGTCGCGCCACGGCGGCGATCCGGCCGACGCCTTCGACCTCGTCATCCCGTCGCTGCCGGGCTTCGGCTTCTCGGGCAAGCCGAAGCGCCCGCTGGGCCAGCGGGCCACGGCGCGCCTGTTCGACACGCTGATGACCCGCGAGCTCGGCTATTCGAGCTATCTGGCCCAAGGCGGCGACTGGGGCGGGCTCGTGACCTCGTGGCTGGGCCTCGACCAGGCCGCCCACGTCAAGGCCATCCACCTGAACATGATCGGCCTGCGCCCCGCCGGCCCGCCGACCACGCCCGAGGAGATCGCCTGGATCACCGGCTTCGGCGCCCAGATGGATCTCTGGGGGGCCTATTTCCGCCTGCAGGCCAGCAAGCCGCAGTCGGTCGCCTGGCTGGGCGCCAGCAACCCGGTCGGCCAGGCCGCCTGGATCCTGGAGCGCTTCCATGACTGGGCCGACTTGTCCGAGAAGCCCTTCGAGCGGGTGTTCAGTCGCGACCAGTTGCTGACCAACGTGATGATCTACGTGATGACGGGGTCCTTCACGACCGGCGCCTGGTACTATCGCGCCATGCTGGAGGAAGGCGGCCCGGTGCTGGCCGAGGGCCAGCGCTGCGAGACCCCGACCGCCTTCGCCAACTTCCCGGGCGAGAGCATCTACAAGCCCCCGCCCCGCTCGTGGGCCGACCGCGCGTACAACATCACCCGCTGGAGCGAGATGCCGCGCGGCGGCCACTTCGCGGCGATGGAGGAGCCGGGGCTGTTCGTCGAGGACGTGAGGGCCTGGGCTAGAGAACTCTAAAGCGCGCCCCCTTCCCCCTTGATGGGGGAAGGGTCGGGGATGGGGGTGAACCACTGAGGTCGGTCTGAGCACGGCTTCAAACGCCGCATCACCCCCACCCCTGCCCCTCCCCCATCGAGGGGGAGGGGATATGGACGGAGGCGCCTTGGCGTGGCATCGGATCGGCCCTCCGAAAGCTTGCCCGTCGAGGACCCATGGCCCGCTACGATTTCGCCTCCGACAATGTCGCCGGCGCCATGCCGGAAGTCATGGAGGCCCTGGTCGCCGCCAACGCCGGCGTCGCCTCGGGTTACGGGACCGACCATGTCAGCAAGGCCGCCGCCGACCGGATCCGCGCCCTGCTGGACGCCGACGCCGAGGTGCGGTTCACCGCCTCGGGCACGGCCGCCAACGCCTTCGCCCTCACCTTGCTGGCCCAACCGCACGAAGCGGTGCTGGCGCACGAGCACGCCCATATCTGCACCGACGAGACCGGCGCGCCGGGGTTCTTTGGCCAGGGCGTCGGCCTGATCGGCCTGCCCGGCGCCTCGGGCCGGATCGACCTGCCCGGACTGGAGGCCGCCTTGGCTCGCCCCGAGGTGTCGTACAACCAGCCCGCCGCGGCCCTGTCCCTGACCACCGCCACCGAGTACGGCACGGTCTATACGGAAGCGCATCTCCGGTCGCTGATCGCCCCGGTCAAGGCCAAGGGCTACGGCGTCCACCTGGACGGCGCGCGGCTGGCCAACGCGGTCGCGGCCGGCTTCGACCTGAAGAGCGTCGCGAAGCTGGGCGTCGACGTCCTCGTCATCGGCGGGACCAAGGCCGGCTCCACCCCCACCGAGGCCGTGGTGTTCCTGAACCCGGACCACGCCCGCCGCCTCGACGCCCGGCTCAAGCACGCCGGCCAGCTGGTCAGCAAGGGCCGGTTCCTGGCCGCGCCGTGGCTGGGTCTGCTGGGCGAGGACGGTGGGACGGGGCCCTGGGCCGCCCGCGCCGCCCACGCCAACGCCATGGCGCGCAAGCTGGCCGCGCTGATGCCCTTCCCGATCCGCCATCCGGTCGAGGCCAACGGGCTGTTCGTCGAGATGGACGAGCCCGCCCTGGAACGCCTGCGCGGCGAGGGCTGGTTCGTCTACCGGTTCCTGGACGGGACGGTGCGCTTCATGTGCTCCTGGGCCACGACGCCGGAGATGGTCGAGGACCTGGGTGCGGCCTTGAGGCGAATCGCCTAAATTAACAACCTTAACGGGCTTTCTTCGCGCTTGCGGGCCGAAAATGGCCTACCATTCCCAAACGCTTGGGTTTTTGGTAGTCTCGGCATGGTCACGCTCTTGCGCCACGGTAAGGTCCGGGTCGTCATCTATTCGGAAGACCACCGTCCTAGCCATGTGCACGTCGTGGGCGTCGAGCAAGCCGCTGTCCTGCTGCTCGACTGCCAGGACGCGCCCCTTCCGCACGGACCCGTGACCCTTCGAGAGAACCACGGCTTCCTGGCGCGGGAGCTGCGGCCCATCATCGAGCAGGTCGAGGCGAACCTCGAAATGCTCTGCGCCGAATGGAAACGCGTGCATGGCGATTACCGATGAGGAGATCGAAGCGGCGACGGCGCGAGGTGAAGCGCTGATCGCCACGCGGCCTCGGGCGGTGTCGGCGCGCTATGACGCTGTTCGAGATCTCGTCGAGATCGCCTTCGGGAATGGGGCGTTCTTCAGCTTCCCGCCGAGCTTGACCCAGGCCCTCGCGGAGGCCGCGCCCCAGCAGCTGGCGGATATCGAGGTCGTCGGCGCGGGCATGGGCCTGTACTTCCCGGGCTGCGACGCCGATCTGTATATTCCTGCTTTGGTGGACGGCGTGTTCGGCTCCAAGGCGTGGATGGCGTCGCGACTGGGTCAGGAAGGCGGACGCGTTCGGAGCGAACGCAAGGCCGCCGCCGCCCGCGCCAATGGCAAATTGGGCGGCAGGCCTCGAAAAGCCAGTTAAACAGGCTCTAGGACGCGGCGCGGTCCAAGTCTTCAGCCTGGGGCGTGGACAAGCCTTTGGCTTCGGGCGTCAGCACCGTTACGGCTTGAGCCGGGCTCGCGAGAGGCTCCACCCCCAGCATCCGGGCGATCTCGGCCGCCGGGGCCGGGCGGCTGATGAAGTAGCCTTGGATCTCGGCGCAGCCCTGGCCGCGCAGGGCGTCCAGCTGGGCCTGGGTTTCGACGCCCTCGGCCGTGGTCACGACGCCCATCGACGCGCCCAGGTCCAGCACCGCCTTGATGATAGCCAGGGCGTCGCTGTCGTGCAGGATGTCGCGGACGAAGGTCTGGTCGATCTTGATCTTGTCGAACGGGAAGCTGCGCAGATAGCTCAGCGAGCTGTAGCCCGTGCCGAAGTCGTCCATCGAGATGCGCACGCCCAGGGCCTTCAGGTCGTGCAGCATGGTCATGTTGGCCTGGCTGTCCTGCAGCAGGACCGACTCGGTGATCTCCAGCTCCAGGCGCTGGGCCGGCAGGCCCGAGGCGGCCAGGGCCGAGACGACGGTGCGCACCAGGCCCCGGTCGCGGAACTGGGCCGGCGACAGGTTGACGGCCAGTCGCACGTGGTCCGGCCACAGGGCGGCCTCGGCGCAGGCGTTGCGCAGCACCCACTCGCCCAGCGGGACGATCAGGCCGATCTCCTCGGCCAGCGGAATGAAGTCGGCCGGCGAGACCATGCCCCGCTCCGGATGGCGCCAGCGCAGCAGGGCCTCGCAGCCGGTCACCCGCTCGTCGCCCAGATTGTAGAGCGGCTGATAGAACAGCTCGAACTCGCCGGCCTGCAGCGCGCGGCGCAGATCCAGCTCCAGCGCGCGACGCGCCTGCAGCTGCTCGTCCATGGCGCGTTCGAAGAAGTGGAAGGCGCCGCGCCCGTCGGCCTTGGCGCGGTACAGGGCCATGTCGGCCTTCTTCAGCAGCTCGTCGGCGTCCTCGCCGTCCGAGGGCGCGACCGAGACGCCGACGCTGGCGCCGATCACCACCTGATGGCCCTGAAGATCGAACGGCGCGGACATGGCTTCGACGATGCGGCTGGCCAGGCGGGTGGCGCCCGTCATGTCCTTCAGACCGGTCTGGACCACGGCGAACTCGTCGCCTCCCAGTCGGGCCACGGTGTCGCCCTCGCGCACGCAGCCGCGCAGGCGCTCGGCCGCGACGCGCAGCAGGGCGTCGCCCAGCGGGTGGCCCAGCGTGTCGTTGACGGTCTTGAAGCGGTCCAGGTCGATGAAGTGCACCGCCAGCTGCTGGCCATCGCGCGCTCGGCGGGCCAGGGCCTCGGACAGATGCTTCTGGAACAGCACCCGGTTGGGCAGCTCGGTCAGGGGATCGTAATGGGCCAGACGCGCGATCTGGGCCTCGGCCCGCTTGCGCTCGGCGATGTCCTCGGAGACGCCCAGCAGGTATTCGGGCTCGCCCTCGGCGTTGAGGATCGCGATCTTCTTGGTGCGGAGGATCGCCATGCTGCCGTCCTGGCGCGGCACGTGGTCTTCCTCGACGACCCTCACCTCGCCCGACTGCAGCACCTCGCGGTCGCGCTCGACATAGAGGGCGGCCAGCTCGGCGTCGTGGATGTCGGCGTCGGTCTTGCCGATCACCTGGTCGCGGCTGAAGCCCAGGGTCTTCTCGCCCGCGCGGTTCAGCAGGACATAGCTGTGGTCGTCGGCGCGCTTGACGAACACCATGGCGGGCATGGCCTCGACGATGGCGGTCATGAAGGTCTGGGCGCGCTCGACCTCGGCCTTGGCGGTGGCCAGGGCCTCGACGCCGCGGCGGTTGGTTTCGTTGGCGGCCTGCAGCAGGCCCAGCACCGTGCCGACGCCGATATAGCGGCCGCCCTCGGTGACGATGAAGCCGCGCAGCAGGTCCGAGGCGCGATAGGAAAGGCTGTCGGTGGTGAACGCCGCCAGCTCCATGTCGGCGTCGACGACCAGCGGCTCGCGGTCCATCAGCGTCGAGATCGGACGGTTGGCGTAGAGGGCGCGGCCGTACTCGGCGGCCATGCGCAGGAAGAAGGCGTTGCGTTCGACCAGGCCGATCGGGCGGTGATCGTCGTCGACCACGGGTACGATCAGGGTGTCCGGCTCCTCGCGGAATCGGTCGTACAGCGCCTTGCCGAGATCCTCCTGCCGCGCGGGCGTCAGGGGGGAAACGGTGTCCCGCAGGGTGAACATGGTTACGCCTCCACTCGCGGCGAATGAAGGACCATTTCCCGGCTAACGAGGTGCTAATACCGGCATTGAGGTAACGGCATTTCGCGAAAACTTCACGGCGCCGTCACAATGTTTGCGCCGGTGTTTACATTCCAGGCGCCTGGCCGGCGTTTGACCTGAAAGGACGCGTGGCGCGCCCGGGTTCTCTATTCGCGCTCGCGGCGGGCGTCGCCCACGGCCAGGTGGCCGACCCAGCTGACCACGCCGGTGACGATCGCCGCCTCGACCCCCGCCAGCAGGCCGTGAACCGCCAGCCCGTCCAGCAGCCACGCGACCAGCCCGATCATCGCGGCGTTCACCACCAGCAGGAACAGGCCCAGGGTCACGATCGTCAGCGGGAAGGTCAGCAGAGTCACCACCGGCCGCACGACGGCGTTGACGATCCCCAACAGGAAGCCGGCGATCAGCAAGGTCTTCCAGCCGTCGGCGGTGACGCCCGGCACGATGCGCGCCGCCAGCCACAGACCCGCGGCGGCGACCAGAACGCGGAAGATGAGGCGAAACATGCGGCGAGCTCCCGGCGGAATGTCGCGGCGAGTATGGCGACGCTCGGCGCATTGCTCAATCCGCGAGCTTCCCGGCGCGAATTCTCGTCGCGTGCGATTTATCACACCGTCGGTCGCGGTATCGTGCGACGGTCACGGGACTTGGGCTGGGGGGCCTCAAGATGACGACCGACGCCGCGGCGCAGGCGCGCCTTTTCCGACGCGTGAGCTGGCGCATTCTGCCGCTGGTTGGCCTGGCCTACATCGTTGCGCTGATCGACCGCAGCAATATCGGTCTGGCGGCGTTGCAGATGAACGATGATCTGAAGTTCAGCGCCGCGGTCTACGCCGCCGGGGCAAGCGCCTTCTTCATCACCTACGCCCTGCTCGAAGTCCCAGCGAACCTGATGATGCTGCGGATCGGCGCCAAGCGCTGGATCGTGCGCATCATGATCACCTGGGGTTTGCTTTCCACCGCCATGGCCGCGGTGCGCGAGCCTTGGCAGTTCTACGGCCTGCGCATGCTGATCGGCGCCGCCGAAGCCGGCTTCTTCCCGACCGCGATCTATTTCGTGTCGACCTGGTACCCGCCCGAACGCCGGGGCCGGGCGATCAGCGCCTTCTATCTCGCTTTTCCCGTGGGCAATCTGGTGATGGGCGCGCTCGCCGCCCTCCTGATGCAGTTGGACGGCCTAGCGGGCCTGCGCGGCTGGCAGTGGATGTTCATTCTGGAAGGGCTGCCCTCGGTCGCTCTGGGCCTGGCCTTGGTGGCGCTTCTGCCCGATTCGCCGGCCAAGGCCCGCTGGCTGAGCCGCGATGAGGCCGATTGGCTGACGAACGCGGCGCGGGCCCACCCCGAGGAACATGGCTTCGGCGCCCTGTTCCGCATGCTTCTCGATCTGCGAGTCCTGGTGTTCGGCGCGGCGATGGCCGTGACCTTTATCGCCAACTCCGCGATGGCGTCTACAGGCCCGATTGCGCTCAAGGAGGCCTTCGCCTTAAAGCCAGACCAGATCGCCGCCCTGGTCTCCGCAACGGGCCTGATCGGTATGGCGGCCTTGCCGTTGGGGGGCTGGGTTCTGGACCACAGCCGGCATCGCTTCGCCTGGTTGGCGCTCGCCGCGTTAGGCCTCGCCTCGGCGCTCCTTGTGATGGGGGCGGAGCGATCGGCTCCCGTCGCGATCGGCGGCTATCTGTCGTTCTATACCTTCATGATGTTCACACAAGGCCTGCAGCCCGCCCTGCCCGCCCGCTACCTGCACGGCGCGCGGCTGGGCGTCGCCATCGCCGGCGTCAATACGCTCGCCCAGTTCGGCGCCTTCTCTGGCCCGTTGATCCTCGGCATGGCGCACAAGGCGGCGGGAGGCTATGCCGACGGCCTCAAGTGGCTCGCGATCGCGCCTATCATCCTGTCGGCCTTGGCGCTGTGGATGCCGTCGTTGCTGGCCCTCGATCGCCCCCTGCCCGAAACCGAGGACGACCAGGCGCCCCTGTCGGCGCCCGCCTGAAAAATATCCGAGCGCGCAACTCGGACATTACAAATGCGTTACCACCCTTTCAACCGGCGTTCCGCGACCTATCTTGTTCCCCGTGTGGGGATGATCGCGCGCGATTGGCCAGCGGATCCGCACGCAAGGGGATAGAATAAGATGGCCGTGAATACCCTATCGGTGATGTCGCCGGACGGCGGCTTGTCGCGTTATCTCACCGAGATCCGCAAGTTCCCGATGCTGAGCAAGGACGAGGAGTTCATGCTCGCCCAGCGCTGGAAGGAGCATCAGGACCCGCAAGCGGCCCACAAGATGGTCACCAGCCACCTGCGCCTCGTGGCCAAGATCGCCATGGGCTATCGCGGCTATGGCCTGCCGATCGGCGAGGTGATCTCCGAGGGCAATGTCGGCCTGATGCAGGCCGTCAAGAAGTTCGAGCCCGAGAAGGGCTTCCGCCTGGCCACCTACGCCATGTGGTGGATCCGCGCCTCGATCCAGGAATACATCCTGCGCTCGTGGTCGCTGGTGAAGATGGGCACCACCGCCGCCCAGAAGAAGCTGTTCTTCAACCTGCGCAAGGCCAAGAGCCAGATCGCCGCCTTCCAGGAGGGCGATCTGCACCCCGACCAGGTCAGCGCCATCGCCACCAAGCTGGGCGTGCTGGACAGCGAGGTCATCTCGATGAACCGCCGCCTGTCGGGCCCCGACGCGTCGCTGAACGCGCCGCTGCGCGCCGACGGCGAGAGCGAGTGGCAGGACTGGCTGGCCGACGAGGAGCAGGTCTCCCAGGAGACCCGCGTCGCCGAGGACGAGGAAAAGTCGCTGCGGATGTCGCTTCTGGAAGAGGCGATGGTCGAGCTGACCGACCGCGAGCGCCACATCCTGACCGAACGCCGCCTGAAGGACGAGCCGACCACCCTGGAAGAACTGGCCGCCCAGTACGGCGTCAGCCGCGAACGGGTCCGCCAGATCGAGGTCCGCGCGTTCGAAAAGCTGCAGAAGACCATGCGCGAGGCGGCCATCGCCAAGAACATGGTCGAGGCCTGAGGCTTCGGCTCACCGCTTTGACGAAAGGGCGCTCCTCGGGGCGCCCTTTTTTGTTTGGCGCCCATTCCAACCACACCGTCATTCCCGCCCTTGTGGCGGGAACCCCTCTGTCCGCCGCAAGGGCGGGAGGGGCGGACCGCTGGCGGTCCGCTTGCATCTCACGTGTCAGCTGAACCAGGGGTTCCCGCCACAAGGGCGGGAATGACGGAGCTTTATAGGTTATGAGCGCGACCATGCCCTCCCCCCTTCCCCAGCTGATCCTCCTCCCCGGCCTGCTGAACGACGCCGGGCTGTGGCGGGACCAGATCAGCGGTCTTTCCGACGTCGCGCGGATCTGGGTTCCGGACCTGACGCCCTACGCCACGATCCGCGAGATGGCCGAACACGTGCTGGCGCGCGCCGAGCCGAGCTTCGCCCTGGCCGGGTTCTCGATGGGCGGCTACGTGGCCCAGGAGATCGCGCGGCTGGCGCCGGAGCGGATCGAGCGGCTGGCCCTGCTGGACACTTCGATCCGGGTCGACACGCCCGAGCGCGCCGCCCAGCGCCGGGCGCTGAACAAGGCCGCCGCCAAGGGCGGGACCTTCCTGGGCATCGGCCAGACGATCATGAAGTCGTATGTCGACGCCTCGCGCCTCGAGGATGCGGCCCTGACCACGCGCATCGTCGACATGACCCAGCGCCTGGGGCGCGAGGTCTTCCTGCGCCAGAACAGCCTGGAGCGCGAGGACGGCGAGGCGGCGCTGAAGGCGCTGCGCGTCCCGCTGCTGATCATCGTCGGCGAAAACGACCAGATCACGCCCGCCGCCGGCCATCGCGAGATGGCCTGGGCGATCGGCTGCACGCACCTGGTGGTGATCCCCAACGCCGGGCACATGACGCCGATGGAGGCCCCGGGCGCGGTCAACGGCGCCCTGCGCCACTGGCTGGAGCGACCGGCGGGACGGCGGTAGGGGTTCGCGCTCAGCCCTGCTTTGCCGTGTCATCCCGGCTGAAGCGTAGCGTAGAGCCGGGATGACACGGTTAGAGCGTTGAATTCCATTGCCTCGCCCCAAAAAAGAGAAGCCTCCCCGGCGGACCGGGGAGGCAGTGGGCGCGGGGTGTTTGCGCCGATTAGAAGTTGAAGCGCACGCCGCCGACATAGCGGGGGCCGAACTTCTCGTACTCGATCGGATAGCGCTTCTGGTCGCCGTAACGGCGGGCGCCGTCATTGGTGATGTTGCTGGCGTCGAAGAACACTTCCAGGTGCTTGTTGACCTGGTAGCGCGCCGAGAAGTCGACCTCCTGGTCGCTGTCCCAGTAGATGTCGCCGTTGTCGGTGGCGTAGACGCCGCCATTGATGACGCGGTACGTGCCGACCGACTGGCCCCAGGGCGTGCGGTACTGATAGGCCAGACGCAGGGTCAGGCCATATTTCTCGTAGATGGCCTGGACGTTGTAGACCGCGTCCGAGGTGCCCAGCACCGAGATGGTGCGGGCCGGCACGCCGCCCACCGACGGCAGGGTGACCTTCGACGAGGTCCAGGTCCCCGACAGGCGCGTCTCGAAGCCGCCCATCCAGTCCGGCAGGCCGTGCGACGTGACGAACTTCTGGGCCGTGCCGCTGTAGAAGACTTCCAGACCCTGGATATGACCCGCCCCGGCGTTGCCGATGCTGGTGAAGGCATAGCCCGAGCGGTCGACGCCGTTGCTGTTCAGCGACGTGTCGGCGAACACCTTCGAGGTCTGGACCAGCACGTCCTTCAGGTCCTTGTAGAACACCCCGGCCGAGACGAAGGTCTCGCGGTCGGCGTACCATTCCAGATAGGTGTCGAGGCCGACCTGACGCTCGGGCTTGGCGTTGGGGTTGCCGCCCGAAATCGTCTGGTTGGCGTCGCTGAACGTGAAGTTCGGACGCAGGTCGTCGAAATCGGCGCGCGAGGCCGAGGTGGTGAGGCCGACGCGCAGCTTCAGGTCGTCGCGCAGGTTCCAGTTCAGGTGGGCGCTGGGATAGTACAGCGTGTCGTCGCTCTTCACCTTGACCAGGCGCAGGCCCGCCGGCGTGGTCCCCGAGGCCGGGAAGTTCACATAGGCCTGGCCTTCGTTCTCGATGTGCTCGACGCGCGCGCCGTAGACGATCGTGCCCCAGTCGAACCGGGTCGTGGCCATGGCGTAGCCGGCGGTGATCGTCTCGCCCACGCGCCAGTAGTTGCCGGTGGTGTCGTTCTTGGTCGCCTGGCCCGTCGTCACCAGGTCCTTCACGAAGGCCGTCGTGTAGTCCTTGTTCGTATAGCGGAAGGTGTAGTTCAGGTTCTGGCTGCCCAGATAGCCGATGTTGGTGGCGAACTGGCCCCACAGGGGCGCGCCGGCGCCCGAATAGGGGCGGGTGAAGCTGCTCTCGCGCGACTTCTTGGTGCGATCGGTCCACAGGCCGCCGAACTTGAACTTGGTCTCGCGGCCGAACAGCTCGCTCTCATAGTCGAAGTCGGCCTTGGCGGTGTAGGCGGCCGTGAAGTCGCCGCCCTTCAGCATGCCGGCGCTGGTCAGCGGGAACTGGAAGTCCTCGATATTGGTGACCTGCGCGCCCTTCAGCCGGGCGTTGGTCAGGCCGCCGGTCTGATAGAGACGCACCGTGTTCACGTCGCCGTTGCGGAAGTCGTATTCGACGGTCGGGCGCAGCGTGAAGGTCGACGGGCTCTGGAAGTTCATGGTCACGGGCGTGTCGCGACCGTCCTGGGTGTAGGTGTAGTTCAGCCGCCAGGACGCGCCCAGCTTGTTCCAGCGGTGCTCGCCGCCCACCGTGTTGGTGGACATGGCTTCCTTGGAGTCGCGGTAGTCGATGCGCCCGGTGATCCGCGCGCCATAGACCGTGCCCGCGACCGGATCGGCGGCGTTGATATAGGCCGCGCTGGTATAGCCGTTTCCGGCGGCGTCCGTGCCCTGATCGAGACGGAAGATGAAGTTATCGCGCAGCTCGTCGTCGTGATAATAGGTGTTGATCGTGCTGGCGAAGATCGAGTTGTTCTCGTCGAACTTGTAGTCGACGCGGATCGAGGCCGAGATATTCTCGCGGGTCAGGCGATAGTGCTTGTTCTCGTGCTCGCGGGCGAAGTGCTTGTTCGGGTCGACCGTGTTCGACAGATAGGGATCGGTCTCCCAGTTGTCGGTCGCCATTTCGCGCGAGTAGTACGAGCCCTGGGCGACGACGCCCAGCTTGTCGGCGAAGATGTTCGAATAGACCAGGCTGCTGTCGATCTCGTCGCCGCCGCCCAGCTTGACCCGGCCCACGCCCAGCTTGCCGGTGATCTTCTGGCCCTTGTAGTCGAAGGCGCGGCGGGTGCGGATGTCGACATTGCCGGCGACCGTGTCGCCCGGCATCGACGGCACGATGGCCTTTTCGACGGTCACCAGGCTGGCGATCGCCGAGGGGATGTTGTCGAAGCGGGTGGCGCGGCCCTCGGGGCTGACGACGCTGAGGCCGTCGAACGACAGCGTGGTCCAGTAGACCGGCGCGCCGCGCAGGTTGATGTAGCGGGCCTGGCCCTGGTCGCGCTCGACGCCGACGCCCGGCAGGCGGCCGACGGCGAAGGCGATGTTCTGGTCGGGCAGGTCGCCGATCGCGTCGGCCGACAGCACGCTGACCAGCGAGTCGGAGTTCTTCTGGACCTGCATGGCCGCGGCCTGGCTTTCGGCCAGCGGGCGGCGGGCGGTGACGATGACGTCGCTGACCGAGGTGGCGTCCGTCTTGGCCGTCTCGTCCGCCCGGGCCGCCCCGGCGGCGATCAGCATCAGGGAAACGAGGCTGGCGCGGCGCAGCAGCGCCGCTTGGTGGCGGATCGTCATGACTATCCCCTTTTCGCCGTCGCGGTGGGCGGCGCTCGGTTTTGTGTTGGGGGGAGCCCATAACGGCGGTTTGTTGGGCCTCAATGACGCCTTTATGACGCCTTAATGACGCCGCAATTGGCCATCTTCTCGCCTTATTCTCGGGAACGAAAAAGGCGGCGCCTGTTAGGACGCCGCCTCTCAAGTCTTGGATCGCCTAGAAAATCTTTACAAATCAGCGACTTAGAAGCTCAGCTGCACGCCCGTGCGGAAGGTGCGGCCGTAGCGCTCGTTCTCGCCCAGATGGTCCTTCTGGCCAGCGAAGGTGCGCCAGGGTTCGTCGTTCAGGTTCGCGCCCTCCAGGAAGATGGTGGCGCTGCGGGCCTTGTCGCCGAACGCATAGGCGATGCGGGCGTCGACCTGGCCGTGCTTGTCCCAGTAGATGTCCGAATTGGCGTCGGCGCCGATCGTGTACAGGAACTTCGAGCGGTACGAGTAGGCGACGCGCGCCGTCAGGCCGTGCTTTTCGTAGAACAGCTGGGCGGTGCCCACCGTCTTCGATTGCTGGACCAGCGGCAGGCTTTGCAGGCGACCGGGGACGCCGCGGATCGACGAGTCGATCAGGGCCAGATTGACCCCGACGCCGAAGCCGTTCAGCGCGCCGGGCAGGAAGGTCAGCTGCGACTGAAGGTTCATTTCCACGCCGGCGACATAGGCCTTGGTGGCGTTCAGCGGGGTGGTGACGGTGGCGCCGGTCAGGGCCACGCCGCCATAGGTCCCGGCCTGGTTCAGCAGGCCGCGCGTGAAGATCGGGTCCTGGATGTCCTTGAAGAACACCGCGCCCGACAGCACGCCCTGGCCGGGCAGGTAGTATTCGACGCCGGCGTCGAGGTTGGTCGAGGTCAGCGGCTTCAGGTTCGGGTTTCCGGTGGTGACCGTGTTGGCCGTGGTGTCGACCGTGATGGCCGGGGCCAGCTGGGTGTAGTCGGCGCGGCCGATCGCCGTGGTCGCCGCGGCGCGCAGCACCAGGCGGTCGGTGACGTCCATCTTGGCGTTCAGGCTCGGGAACCAGTTCGTGTACTTGTTCGAGCCGGTCGTGTCGGCGCCGCGCGTGGCGGTGGCGCTGTTGAAGGTCTTGGCCGTGTAGTCGCCGTCGGTGTTCTCGACCCGCAGGCCGGGGACCAGGGTCACGCGGCCGAGCTTCAGGGTGGCCATGGCGTAGCCGGCCCAGATCTTTTCCGACACGCCGTAGTCGCTGAGCAGGTCGGTGCTGAGCGACTTGGACGCGTTCAGCTTGATGGCCGTCGGGTTGGCGGTCACGAAGGCCTGCGCCGCGGCGTAGCTGACCTTGGGACCGAACGTGTAGCGGCCGTCATAGGTCGAGGGCAGGCTCGACGGGTTCAGCGCGGCCAGATTGAAGGCCAGGGCGCCCGGATCATAGGTCTGGTAGGTGCGGTCGTTGGTCTTTTCGCGGTCCGTCAGCTTGACGCCGAACTTCAGGCTGCTGCCCTCGCCGATCGCCGCCAGCGGCAGGGTGTAGTCGGCGCGGCCCTGCTTCAGGGTCTCGACGGCCTCGCGACGGTCATAGCTGACGCTCTTGAAGACGAACTGGGCCGGATCCAGCGCGATCGCGTCCGGCTTCACCACGAACAGCACGTCCGAGAGGTCGTACGACCCGCTCAGGCTCTTGCCGCTGGCGAACTGGAATTCGCTGCGCAGCGGGTCGGTCTTCTCGGCGCGGCTGTAGGCGGCGTCGATCGAGAGCTTGCCCGTCCCGACATTGAACTTGCCGCCGACCGAGACGGTCTTGGTGTTGTCGTCCTCGTTACGGCTACGGACATAGCGCGTGCCGGGGGCCTTGCTGAACGTGCCGGCGGTCGGCGAGGTCGAAACGATCGCGCCGGCGATCGGGAAGCGGAAGCGGTCGCGCGTCTCGTGGTCGGTGAACTTGGCGTACTGGGTGCGCAGATACAGCTGCACGTCGTCGTTCGGACGCCAGTCGAAATTGCCGACGAAGCCCGTGCGCTCGCGCACGAGGTTATAGTCGCGCAGGTCGAAGTCGGCCGGGATCGGATTGCCGTTCGCCGTGGTCCACGACGCGCCGGCCACGTTCTGCGACTCGATCGGGCGCTTGGAATAGTTGGCCGACAGCACCGCGCCGAACGACTTGTCGGGGCCGAACGTGCCGCCCAGGGTCAGGTCGCCCTCGTAGGGGTGCTTGTCGTTCAGGTCGAACTGGCCGTAGGCGGCGCGGGCGCTGCCGAAGGTCCCTTTGCGGTCGAAGGCCGACAGGGTGACGATGTCGACGGCGCCGGCGATGGCGTTGGCGTCGAGGTCGGCCGTCAGGCTCTTGATCACCGACACCTGGCCGATCAGCGACGAGGGAATGTCGTCCAGCTTGACCTGGCGGTTGTCGGGCTCCGGCGCGGCGGCCGTCTGGCCGTTGACCGTGACGTTGGCGTAGCGCGGGTCGACGCCGCGGATGATCACGTAGCGGCCTTCGCCCTGGTCGTTGGCGACGGTGAGGCCCGGCAGGCGGCGCACGGCCTCGGCCACGTTCTGGTCGGGCAGCTTGCCCACGTCGTTGGCGTACAGCGACTCGACGAAGTTGTTGGCGACCTTCTTGACCTGCAGGGCCCGGCGCTCGGCGGCGCGCTGGCCGGTGATCACCACCTCGGCCACCTGATCCTGGGCGGCGAGGGTCACCTCGAGCTCGGCCGGCTGGGCGTCGGTGAGCGTGACGGCGGTGCTGGAGGCGGCGTAACCGACATAGGCGACCCGCACCTGGGCCGCGCCGGCCGGCAGGCCCGTCACCTCGAAGCGGCCGTCCGGACCGGCGACGACGCCGCGCCCGCCGACGGTGACCGAGGCGCCCG